>NZ_JBVIKS010000005.1:23507-744232 GCF_055580825.1 Kribbella sp. NPDC031520 | reverse complement strand
GGATGTGGGGGAGTTGGGCGCGGTCGTCGGTGCGGCGCGGGTGTGGGGTGCGGGTGTGGGGTGCGGGTGTGGGTGCGGGTGTGGGGTGCGGTGCGTGTGGTGCCGGGTTCGGGGACGTGTTGTCGGGTGGGGTGTTGGTTGGCTGGTCGGGTCGGAGGAGAACGGTGGGGTGGAGGTGGATGGGGGGTGATTGTGCCCAGGTCGGGCGGGCGACGTGTACCTGGCCGTTGGTGATGGTGATGGACCACTGGCCTGCGTGTACGTCGACGTGGTGACGACGGCAGAGCAGCCCGAGGTTGTCGACCGCGGTAACCCCGCCGTCGATCCAGCTGATCAGGTGATGTGCCTCGCACATGATCGGCGGAGCACCACACACCACGCAGCCCTTGTCGCGGGCGTTCAGTGCGCGGCGTATGTCCCGTGTGACGAGGCGTTTGCTGCGGCCGACGTCAAGCGGTTCGGACTTCGTACCGAGCACGAGCGGGATGATCTTCGCGTCACAGGCCAGACGTCGTACGGTCGCAGCCGACAGTCCGTCGCCGTACACCAGCTGCCCGCACGCATCCGCGGTCGCCGCCTTCAGATCGTGAAAGTCGATCGTCACCGTCAACTGCGCCTTGGCCCCAAACCCCGGCACCACATCCCCCGCGCGCCCCGCTGCGACGTCGGCCGTCGTCGCGAACGGCAGAACATCCGCGGTCCCAGACGAAACGCCGCTGCCCGTCGCCGACGGTCCAGCGTTCACACCCTCGGACAGCGCCGAGCCGACGGTCCCGAAAGGTACGGCGCCTGCCGACGCGGGCAGCACGACGTCCGCGGTCCCGGACGATACGGCACCTGCCGCCGCGGGCGGTGACCCATCTGCCATACCGGATGGCGCGGGCGCCGCGGTCTCGGGCAGTACGGCGTCTGTCGACGCGGGCCGGGCTGCGTCTGCGGTCGCTCGCGGTGTGGTGGGTGTGGTGCTGGAGGTTGAAGTGTCGGCGGTGTCGGAAGGTGCGGTTTCTGCGTGGTTGTGGGTGGGGTGCGGCTGGTGGGTTGTCGGTAGGCTGCCGGCGTCGGTGGCTGTGGCGGCTATGGACAGGGCTGTCGACAGGGCGTCGGCCTGGCGTTTGTCGCGGGGGCGGGGGTCGTGTTCGCCGTCGATGGTTTTGTGGGGGCGGGCGCCGGCGTGGATCACGGCACGGAGGAGTTCGGCGTTCTCGTTGGCGAGGTAGCCGCGGAACTTCACTCCACGATCGGCCGCGCTCAGCGTCAGCGACTCCCGGGCATACGCTTTGGCCTCTTCCGGTTCGGGGCCGTCGGTGTCCAGTACGTCGCGCATTTGTTTCCCGGCCTGGCGCAACTCCAGGGGCGACAGATGGGCGGCCAGCCCCACCAGCTCTCGCTCGGCCGCATCGCGATCCTCGATCGGCACGTGCGCCGGGACCCGCTCCAGCGACGACACAATCGCCTCCGCCTGCGCGGGCCGCAACAACCATCCACTACCCACACCACCATCCTCTGTGTGACCGTCAGGGTCTGTGGCGGTGGCGTCGAGGGCGGCGGAGACAGACGGGTACTTCGGGAGGGCCTGGGCCAGGCGGAGGGTGGCGCGGGCGGTGGAGGCGTCCTGGTTGTAGCGGAAGCGGAGGAGTTCTGCGGTGTCGCGGGCACCGAGGTCGGCGGCGTAGCCGGTGGAGTCGATCGAGGCGACTACGTGGACGCGGTAGGACTCCAGTTGCGCGATCCTAGCCTCCAGCGCGTCGAGAGTGGACAGCAGTTCGCCGCCACTCATCGACCACACCGGCCGTTCGCCCAGGAGTTCCATAGCAATGACCATAGACGACCCCACCGACAGTTTCCGAACCAGAATCCCCTTGTTTTGTTGACAATTTGTGGGCCCACACCAGCCCACACCTCAGCGGCCGAGAGCTACGCCAGACCCCGCAGCTCTTCGATCCGGCCAGGGAGGTCTCGGAGGCTGTTGCCGATAGCAACGTCAATCGAGAGACTGTCGCCCATCCAGCGAGCGGGTTCGGATTCGCCGAGGGAGACCTGGATGTGTTCGCCGAGGACTTGCAACTGATTCCGGAGAACGCTGAGGAACAGATCGGCGCCGGCCCAACTGAGGTCGCAACCCGCCTCGACGTACGCCGCGAGGATGCCGTCGATCCGCTCAGGATCGCCGGCGCCGAAGATGTACGCGACCCGCGCCGCCTCCAGGGCCGCGCTGTCGATACGGACGCTGTCCCAGTCCACCAGCACGGGACCGTAGGGACCGCCAACGATATTGTGCGGTTTGAAGTCGCCGTGCGTCGTCACCAGATCCGGGACCTCGGCACACAACGAGACGATGCGCTCGGCAACGTCCAGGACGACGCGCTCCTCGTACTGTGCAGCCCACGCCGCACCACGCTTCCTGCCCGCAGCGAACCAGCCCGCCCAAGTTTCCGGTGTGCGGACCGAATCCCGCCACCAGGCAGGCAACTCACCGAGACCGAGCGGCTGCAACTCGTGGACCTGCAGCATTGTCCGCCCAAGCCAGCCCGAGACATCCGCAACCGGCTCCGCGTGCTCGACCCACCGGTGCGCCCGGAACAACCGACCCTCGATCCGCACCAGCCACCCCGAGCCCGAATCGACCGGCTCCGGCATGTCCACCCCGGCCTCGAGCGCCCGCCGTTCGAACGCCATCGCGACCGTCAACTGGTCCGTCAGTCCCGCACCGTGAAACTGCCCACCCGTGGCCGGAAAGTACCCCTTGACGAAGTAGCTTCCGCTTGCCGCGTCCAGTCGCCAGGCATCGTTGTCCCCACGCCGAACATGCACCAACTCCCCCCCCCCCCGAGGCGCACCCAGATCGAACGCGAGCGCAATCTCCTGCGGCGTCGGCGTATGCACGACGACCAGTGTGCCCGTCAGTTGAAGCGTTCGTACGCCGGTTGGGTCAGGAAGTCGACGTACTCGTCGGCCAGCGCGACCTCGAGGAACAGCGACCGGGCCGCCGCGTACCGTTCCGGCGTACTGAGCTTGGCGATCTCCTCGTCAGCGATCCGCTCGACCAGTTCGGTCGTGACCGTGTCACCGGTGTCGAGGACGACCTCGTTGCGGCGCCACTGCCAGATCTGCGAGCGCGAGATCTCGGCTGTCGCGGCGTCCTCCATCAGGTTGAAGATGCCGACCGCGCCGGTGCCTTCGAGCCAGGCGGCCAGGTACTGGACCGCGACGCTGACGTTGTTGCGCAGGCCTTCCTCGGTCACCGCACCCGGCGTGGCAGCCACGTCCAGCAACTGCTCGGCCGTCACCGAGACGTCCTCGCGGAGCCGGTCTATCTGGTTCGGGCGGTCACCGAGAACCGAGTCGAACACCTCGCGGGCGGTCTCGACCATGCCCGGGTGCGCGACCCACGAACCGTCGAAGCCGTCGCCGGCCTCCCGGGTCTTGTCGGCCTTGACCTTCGCGAACGCGACCTCGTTCACCGCCGGGTCCTTGCTCGGGATGAACGCCGCCATGCCGCCGATCGCGTGCGCGCCGCGCTTGTGGCAGGTCCGGACCAGGAGCTCGGTGTACGCGCGCATGAACGGTACGGTCATCGTCACGCTGTTCCGGTCCGGCAGCTGGAACGCCTTGCCGCTGGCGCGATGCGTCTTGATCACGCTGAACATGTAGTCCCAGCGGCCGGCGTTCAGGCCGGCCGAGTGCTCGCGGAGCTCGTACAGGATCTCCTCCATCTCGAACGCCGCCGGGTACGTCTCGATCAGGACCGTCGCCCGGATCGTTCCGCGCGGGATCCCGAGCGCTTCCTGGGCGGTCAGGAAAACCTCGTTCCACAGCCGTGCCTCGAGGTGCGACTCCATCTTCGGCAGGTAGAAGTACGGTCCCTGGCCGCGGTCGAGCTGCAGCTGCGCGCAGGCCACGAAGTACAACGCGAAGTCGACGAGCGAACCGGACGTCTCCTGGCCGTCCACCAGGATGTGCTTCTCCGGCAGGTGCCAGCCGCGCGGCCGGACCACGATCGTCGCGAGCTCCTCGTCCGACTTCAGCTCGTAGCTCTTCGCGTCGGTGCTGAAGTCGATCTTCCGGGTGATCGCGTCCAGCAGGTTCAGCTGACCGCCGACAACGTTTTCCCAGGTCGGCGTGTTCGCGTCCTCCTGGTCGGCCAGCCACACCTTGGCGCCCGAGTTCAGCGCGTTGATCGTCATCTTCCGGTCGGTCGGCCCGGTGATCTCCACCCGCCGGTCGACCAGCCCCGGCGCGGGCGGCGCGACCCGCCACTCCGGGTCGTCCCGCACGTCCTTCGTCTCGGGCAGGAACCCCAGCTCCGTCCCGGCCGTGATCGCCGCGATCCGCTCCGCCCGACGCTCGAGCAGCTCACGCCGGCGCGCGTCGTAGGCACGATGCAGTGTCTCGATCAGCCCGAGCGCGCGCTCACTGAGGATCTCGTCGTACCGATCGTGCATCGGGCCGGTGACGTCGACTGACACGTGAGGACTCCTTCACTCAGAACTGCGACTTCTCTATTCGCCATTCGGTATACGTCACGGTAATGCACCCGGCGCCAGCTTCGGCAGGACGTCTCGGAGGAGGCGGGCGTGGTCCTCCGGTCGGCGGAGCCCCAGGTTCATCGTGTTGACGCAGAGGTGGGTCGCGCCGAGCTCACGCCAGCCGTCCGCGAAGGCGCGCCAGTCCTGCTCCGGTACGGCGCCCAGGGTCAGGCGGGCCTCGATGCCGATGGCGGCCGGGTCGCGTCCGGCGTCCTCGGCAGCCTGACGGATCAACGCGAGCTGTCGGCGGGCGTTGTCGTCAGGAGCTGACTGGGGCATCCAGCCGTCACCGATCCGGCCGGTACGGCGTAGTACGGCGTCCGCGTTGCCGCCGAACCAGATCGGGATCTCGCGGCCGGGGAGCGGGTTCAGGCCGGCCTCGTCGACGTGGTCGAACGTACCGTCGTACGAGATCACCGGGTCCGCCCAGAGCTTGCGCAGCAGCTCGACCTGTTCGGTGAGCCTGGCACCGCGTTTCTCGAACGGTACGCCCAGGGCGTCGTACTCGACCTGGTTCCAGCCGATGCCGACGCCGAGCCGCAGCCGGCCGCCGCTCAGTACGTCGACCTCGGCCGCCTGCTTCGCGACCAGCGCGGTCTGCCGCTGCGGGAGGACGAGCACGCCGGTGACGAGCTCGAGCGTGGTCGTGATCGCGGCCATGTACCCGAACAGTACGAAGACCTCGTGGAACAAGGACTTGTCGGTATACCCGGTCCAGCCCGGCCGGTTCGCCGGGTCCGCGCCGAGGACGTGGTCGTAGGCGACCACATGGTTGTACCCGGCCGCCTCGACCGTCGTCGTCCACTCCCGCACGACGGCCGGATCCGCCCCGATCTCGAGCTGCGGGAACACCGCGCCGATCTTCACCTCGCCTCCAGCAGGTCGATCAGCCCGTTGACCGCGAGGTCGTACGGTTCGGTGGATCCTTCCGCGCGGGCGAGTACGTACCCACCCTGCAGCACGGCGGCGATCGTCGCGGCGGTCCGTTCCGGATCGAGGGACTCCGGGTACTCGCCATTGCGCTTGCCCTCAGCAACCACTTCCGCCAGCCGTTTCCGCAACCAGGCAAACGTTTCCGCCAACGGTCTGCGAAGTTCCGGATCCGCGACCACCTCCGGATCCGCCGTCAACCGCCCGACCCGGCACCCCTTCAGCACGTCCCGCTCACGGCCCAGATACCCGTCGATCCGCTCCGCCGCCGACCCGGGACCGCCGAACTGCTCCTCGGCCGCCGCCCGCAGTTCCTCCGCCGACCGCTCGATCGCCACCTTCGCCAACTCCGCCTTCCCGGCGAAGTGGTGATACATACTCCCCTGCCCGGCCCCAGCCTCCCGCTGAATAGCCTTCGGCGAGGTACCGACGTACCCCCGCTCCCACAACAGTTCCTGAGTACTACGAATCAACCGCTCAACCGTCTCCACCCCCTCACTGTACCCAGAGGTACAGCGAGAGGGCGGTTGGCTGTGGTCAGCTGACGGTGACGATCTTGTTCACTGTGTACGCGGTCGCGTGGTCGGCGTCGGCCGGGAACCAGACTCGGTAGGCGATCTTGCCGCGGACCGCCGGCTTGATGCCGAAGGCGTACTTGCCGGAGGTGGTGAGCTTCACCGACGCGATCGACTTCCACACCTTGTTGCCGTACTGCTGCAGGTAGACGAGCTTCCCGGCGTGAGCGGGAGCGACGTACCCGCTGAACACCGTCGCGCTGCCGAGGCGGATCGCCGTCGGCGACAGCGTGGCCGAGATCGTCGGCTTGACCTGCACGGTGACGTCCGCGGTGCGGGTGCCCATCAGGTCCGCGTTACCGGGGAACGTCAGCATGTAGACCGACGACACGGTCGGCTTGGTCGTGACCGACAGCGTTCCGGTGGACGATGTCTTCAGCGCCGCCAGCAGCGTGAACTTCGACGACGTCTTCGGCCGCACGTAGACGTTCACCGGCAACCCGGCGTACGCCAGGTTGTCGATCCGCAAGGTGCTGCCCTTGATCGTGATCGCCCCGCCGTAGCTGATCAGCGTCGACGTCACAGCGATCCCCGACTTCATCCCGAGCAGTTGCTTGATCGCGATCGGGCTGTAGTGCCCGGTGCGGTCGACGACCCAGGCGGCGTAGGTGTACGTCGTGTTCTGGGCCAGGCCCGTGTTCTTCACGGCGGTACCGGTGCCCGCGTACACGAGAGTCCCGGTCGTCGGCGTCGGCGCCTTGCTCCCGACGTTCCGCCGTACGATCACCTGGTCGAGATCGTTGGTCGGCGGGATCTTCCAGCCTAGGTTCGCGGCCAGGTACGAGCCGCTGCCGGTGAACGTGGTCAGGGCCTTCGGCGCCAGGTCGGCCGTACTGAAGACCGTCTGGAACCCAGGCATCTGCGTGTGGTCCGAGTCCAGCACGCCCCAGGCTTCGATCTTGTACGGATGGTTGTCGAGGAGCGGGTTGGCCGGCGTGATGGTGGCCGTCCGCGTCGCAGCGTCGTACGTGGTCACCGCGTCGAGCTGCAAGTCCGTCTTGCCGTCGCGCAGCAGCACGTTGGCGGTGTGCACGGAGTCCGCAACCACGTCTCGCGCGAACGTCAGCGTCGGCACCACCGACGCCGGCACACCGGACGCCAGGTTCGCCGGGAACACGTCCCGGAGCTGGTACGCAGTCCCGCTGCCGGTCACCCCCGACGTGCTGCTCGACAGCGTCAGCGTGTACGGCCGGGTGACCTTCGAACCGTTGTAGTTGCGTACAGCAACGTACGTCGCACCCGCTCCCGCCTTGACGTCAACCGCTGCGGTCAGCGGACCCCAGAGCGGACCCTTGACCGGGTCGACGACCGGGAACTCGTTCTCGGCGTGGCCGAGGAACTTCAGGTCCGTGTCGTAGACATCGACGACCGGACCGGCGTTCGAGTACGTGGTGCGCTCGTCGTAGCTGGGACCGGTGGCCGCGACGTGCACGTCCTGGGCTGCCGCGAGGTCGATCGAGTACCAGTCGACGTCACCCTCGGAGTCGATCGCGCCGGTGGCCGAGCCGAACCCGGTCAGCTTCTTCGCGCGGATCGGCTGGTCGTCGCCATCCGCAACCGCCGTCGGGAAGTCCGGGGCGAAGCGGCCACCGAGGGCGGCGTACGCGTCCAGGATGCCGGCGCCGTAAAATCGGTCGGTGCCGCGCGGCCCGGCGTCCCGGGAGAGCCCTTCGAGGCGCTGCTCGACCTGGACCGGGGTGAGCGACGGCCACTTGTTCTTCACCAGCGCGGCGACACCCGTGACGATCGGCGCCGAGCAGGAGGTACCGGTGCAGTACCAGTACGGCTCGTAGTCGGGCGGAGTCAGGTTCCGCGGACCAGTGCTCAGGATGTCCACGCCGGGCGCCGCGATGTCGACCCAGTTGCCGAACGAGCTGAAGTCGGTCAGCGAACCACCCGCGTCGGTCGCCGCGACCGCGATCACCTCCGTATAGGAGGCTGGGTACTGAAAGTCGTCGCTGCCGTCGTTGCCTGCGGCCGCCACGACGGTCACGCCCTTGTTGATGACCGCATCAGAGATCGCCTGGTGCAGGATCGGGTCGTCGTCCGGTCCTCCGAGCGACATGTTGACGACCTTGGCGCCGTGGGCGACGGCCCAATCGAGGCCCTCGGCGATGTCTGCGTCGTAGCCCTCACCGTTCGCGTCGAGGACCTTGACCGGCATCGCCTTCACGTTCCAGCCGACGCCCGCGACGCCGACGCCGTTGTTCGCGCCGGCGGCGATGATGCCGAGCGTCATCGTGCCGTGGCCGTTGTCGTCGACCGGGGTCGGCCGGGTGCTGGAGACGGCGTTGTACCCGGGGACGAGGTGGCCGACGAGGTCGGGATGACCGGCGTCGACGCCGGTGTCGAGGACCGCGACGATCTGGCTGCCGGTCGACTTCGACAGGTCCCACGCCTGCGGCATGCGGACGGTGTTGAGGTACGTCTTCTGGTCCGTGGCGTAGTACTCGTCGTTCGGAACGGCCGAGATGTAGCGCTTGTAGTTCAGCGAGGCGAGCTCGACCGTCGGGTCGGCCTTGACCTTCTTGAGCAGCTCGGGCGCCGGCACGTCGCTCTTGAGCTTCACGACCTTCGAGGCGACCGGGTCCTCGGCGGTCGCGCCGTACTTCGACACCGCGGCCTTCCGCGCCGAGGTCGTCGCCTTCGGCTTGAACTTGACCAGCACCGTGTTCGGCTCGAACGCCGCCTTGGCACCGTGGTGCCCAGTGGCGAACGCCGGCCGATACGGCTTCGGCTCGGCCGCGGAGCCGGACGAGCCGGTGAGCACGACCACCGAGCCCGCGACCAGCGCAGCAGGCACCGCCAGCCGCAGCAAACGGACAGAACGCAACACCACAACCCCCAAGACCTCGATCGGGCGGACGAGCCACATTCGGCCCAGGCCCTAAATCGTCGGAAGTGCCACCGGCGTTACATCTTCACGGCGATAGGCCCGGGCGGGTGGCTTGGTGCCACGCTCGGGTCGCAGAATCACAAGCTTGGAGGGATGTCACACCTGGTGGATGGGCGGTTGCTGGTGGGGACCGATAGTCTCGGGCGGCATGAGCACCTGCGTCGCCATTGCGGTGATTACCTTCAGGCGACCTGCTCTGTTGCGGGGGTTGTTGACGAGTTTGCAGGCGCAGGAGCTGGACGCGGACTCGGACTACTCGATCCGGATCGTCGTGGTGGACAACGACGCCGACGGGTCGGCGGCGAAGGTGCTGGAGGAGTTCGGGGAGGGCACGCCGTACCCGATCCAGTCGGTGGTGGAACCGGAACCGGGGATCCCCTTCGCCCGGGAGCGGTCCGTCGAGCTGTGCTGGAACGATGACGCGCTGATCTTCGTGGACGACGACGAGGTTGCGCCGCCCGGCTGGTTGCGGACGCTGCTCCAGGCGTGGGAGACGACCGGCGCCGACGTCGTGACCGGCCCGGTGAAGGGCAACCTGCCGCCGGGCGCCCCGCAGTGGAACGCGCACAGCGACGTGCACGACTCGACCGGCCGGCACACCACCGGCGAGGAACTGCGGAAGGCGTACACGAACAACACGCTGGTCAGCCGCCGGGTGTACCACGCCGTCACGCCCGGCTTCCACCCCGCGTTCCGGTACACCGGCTCCAGCGACCTGCACTTCTTCCTCCGCGTGCACCGCGCCGGGTTCCGGATCGTCTGGTGCGAGGAGGCGTGGATCGCCGAGGAGGTCCCGGAGGGGCGGACGACGCTGCGCTGGCTGGTACGGCGGGCTTTCCGCTCCGGCAGCGGCGACACGATCAGCCGGTTGCTGATCCGCCCAGGCGCGGTCAGCTACGTACTCGTCCTGGCCTATGCTTCGGCCCGGGTGATCTCGGCGTTCGGGCTCGCCCTCGCCGGGCTGCTGCTCGGCCGGAAGACGCACCTGCTGAAGGCAGTCCGCCGGTTCTTCTCGGGCGTCGGTAGTCTCGCCGGGATAGTTGGGATCAACCATGACGAGTACCGGGAACGGCACGGTGCCGAGCACCCCGCCGACGGTGGCGGAGCTGTGCCGGGCGATCTGGACGGTGGAGCACGACCTGGAGCTGCTGACGTGGCAGATCAAGGGGATGCATCCCTGGCCGATCATCCGGATGCGCGTCTTTCATGAGCTGACCCGCCGCAGCGGCATCCACGGCGCGCCCCATCCGGTACGGCGTACGCCGTACGACAAGGCCGTCCTGGTCGCGAAGCACGTCAGCGGAGTCGTCACGCGCAGCCCGTTCCCCGGCCGGTACGACGCCCTGGTCGTACCGCACCCGCGGAAACCGAACGGTGTCGAGATCTACACCGACGAACTCCGCACGATCCTCGGGAACAACGCCCTGATCCTGGACTCCGGCATCAACGGCGTACCGCTCAAAGGCAGCAAGAACCTCGACTTCTTCACCTCGGCGGCCGGCGCGCTGCATCGCCGTACGGTCGACGACCGCGGCATCCCCGACGCGCTGGAGAAACTGACCGGTGTCCGCGTCCCGATCGGCGCGCTGCTCGCCCGCGAGGTACCGAAGCACCTGCGGCTGCGGTCCCTGTACCGCGCGCTCCTCAAGAAGCACCGGATCAGGACCGTCTACCTGGTCGTCGCGTACTTCCACCAGCACATCGTTGGTGCCGCCCGCGATCTCGGGATCCGCGTGGTCGAGCTGCAGCACGGCGCGATCAGCCCGTTCCACCTCGGGTACAGCTACCCGGGCCGCCCGGTGGTCGCGGATCAGCCGGACGAGCTGTGGTGCTTCGGTTCGTACTGGACCGACGTCGCGGACCTCCCCGCGGGCATGCGTACCGAGGTGATGGGCGCCCCGTTCCTGCCGAAGCCGGGCCCGAAGAAGAACCAGGCCATGTTCCTCTCCCAGGGAACGATCGGCGCCGAGCTCGTCCGAACGGCAGCCGCAGTTGCCAAGGAACACCCGGACCTCGAGGTCCTGTACCGCCTGCACCCGAGCGAACGCCCCGAGGACTACACGATCCCCGACAACGTCCAGCTGTCCACCGGAGGCAGCACGCTCGACCTGCTGGCGACAGCGACGTACCAGGTCGGCGTCTCGACCACGGCGCTCTTCGAGGGCATGGCACTCGGCTGCCGTACTGCGGTAGCAGACCTGCCTGGTCACGAGTACCTGGAGCCTGCCATCGCCAAGGGACACGCCCTGCTGATGCAGGACCCCGCGCAGCTCACCCAGGCGCCACTCTGCGACGACCCGAGCAGCTACTACGCCCCTAGCGACCTCTCACGGCTCACGGCCCAGCAGCCCGAGTAGACGGTCCTGGAGCGGCGCGTCAGCCGGTACGGGTACCTCAGGGCCGTACACCTCGATGCCCTCGCCGGGCTCCATGCGCTCCCTTGGGATCGCAAGAGCGGTGGCCCAGAGGCGTTCGACGTCGAGCGGGTCCATCAGCTCGTCCTGACCGGTGGCGCGGGCCAGGTCCCAGCCGTGCAGGACGAGGTCGTCGGAGACCGCCTTGTCGATGTGCCGCTCGGTCGTCATCGGGCCGGTCGCGGTGCGGGTCTCGGTCAGCGCGGCCACCGGGTCGTCGAGAACGTCCTCGATCGCGGCCCGCGCCTCCTGGAAAGCGGTCAGCGGGTCGTCCGCGGGCTCCAGCTTGCGGGCGACCGGCGCCAGCATCGCGCCGTGCATCGTGACGACGTGCTCGACCACGTCCCGCGCCGTCCACTTGGCGTACGGCGACCGGTTCCCCCACTGGTCCGCCCGGACCGCCGCGACCTTCCGCTCGAAGGCGTCGGCCCGCCGGCGATACCGCTCCGCGATCTCACCCATGCAGGCATGGTGCCCGTCTGAGGGCCGTAAGAACAGGAGGTAGTGGGTCGTGGCGGGATCCTTCTCCCCTGGTCAGGCGTCCGGTGAGCGCAGACACGCAGACACCTCCTGTCGTTCTGGCCGACATTGTCGGTGCCGCCGTCTAGCGTCCGGGTTATGCGGACGGTCGAGTTGGGGCGGACGGGGTTGCGGGGCAGTGAGCTGGGGCTGGGGCTCGCGTCCGTCGGGGGGATGTTCGCGGCGGTCCCGCAGCAGCAGGCGGTGGCGACGATCGACCGGGCCTGGGAGCTGGGGGTACGGCTCTTCGACACCGCGCCGGTGTACGGGTACGGCCGGTCCGAGCAGCGGGCCGGGCTGGCGTTGCGCGGGCGGCCGCGGGACGAGTTCGTGCTGGGTACGAAGGTCGGCCGGCTGATCGAGCCGGGCGGCCCGGATCTGCAGCCGATCTGGGCGGATCCTCCAGCCGGGATCGGGCCGCGGCTCGACTATTCGTACGCCGCGACGATCCGCTCGTTCGAGGCGAGTCTGGAGCGGATGGGGATCGACCGGGTCGACGTGCTGCACGTCGACGACCCCGAACTCGGCGCCTCGGCCGAGACCTTCCGCGCGCTGTACGAGCTCCGCGGCCGCGGCACGATCCGGGCGATCTCGCTCGGCGTCGACCACGCCGACGTCGCCGCACGGTTCCTCCAGGAGACCGACGGCGGCCCGGATCTGGTCCTGCTCGCCGGGCGCTACTCGCTGCTGGACCAGTCCGGCGCCGACGAAGTCCTGCCGTTGTGCGAGAAGTACGGCGTCGCCGTGCTGGCGGCCGGGGTGTTCCACGGCGGCGTACTCACGGACACGGCGAACGGCACGCCCCACGGATACGCGCGGGTCCCGCAGGAGGTGCTGCGGCGCATCGACGTACTGCGTGAGCTCTGCCGGACGTACGACGTACCGCTGCCGGCCGCTGCGCTGCAGTTCCCACTGAGGCATTCCGCCGTACCGGCCGTCCTCGTGGGCGCGCGCAGCCCGCGGGAGATCGCGGACGCGGCGGCGTGGCACGCGTTCGAGATCCCGCAAGCGTTCTGGACCGCATTAAGGTCAGCGCTATGAGGTACATGCTGCTGCACAAGACCAACGACAACCTGGAGGCCGGGAACCCGCCGGATCCGGAGATCCTGGAGCGCGCGGACGCGGTGCTCGAGGAGATGCGTCAGGCCGGGGTCCTGGTGCTCGGCGAAGGGTTGATGCCAAGTTCCCGAGGCGCGCGGGTGACGTTCCCGGTACCGGGTCAGCCGCGGGTGATCGACGGGCCGTTCGCGGAGACCAAGGAACTGGTCGCAGGGGTCTCGATCATCCGCGTCGACTCCAAGGAGGAGGCCGTCCGCTGGGCGCTGCGCTTCGCCGAGGCCGACCCGTACACCCCGATCGACATCTTGGAGATCGCCGGCTAGAGCTTCAGGTGCAGGATCGGGTACGGCTTGCCGGTCGAGTCGTGGGTGCTCCGTGACACGACGCGGAACCCGTGGTGTTCGTAGAAGCCGATGGCCTGCGGGTTCTGCTCGTTGACGTCGACCGAGGTTGCCGCGAACGACGTGAACGCGTGCCGCAGCAGCAGGCTGCCGCCACCGCGACCGCGGTACTCCGGGTCGAGGAACAGCATCTCGACGTTCCCGTCCTCGACCCCGATGAACCCGATCAGCCGCCCGCCGTCCCGCAGCCCGGCCAGCTGCGCGATCTCGCCGAACGACGCCCGGACGAGCGGCCGGAAGACGTCCAGGTCCGCCTCGGTGACGAACGTGTGCGTCGCCCGCACCGACGCCTCCCACAGCTCGGCGGCCCGGTCGTACTCGTCGGGGCGGATCTCGCTGATCTCCATGCCGCTCACGGTCGCACCCCTGCGCCCGGTTGTCAGGCCGATTACGTCAGGTTGGTGGCCGCCCAGCCGGCGATGTCCTCGTGGCGGATGGCGGCCGCCATCAGGTCGGGGAACTTGTCCGGCGTACAGGCGAACGCAGGTACGCCGAGCGCTGCCAGCGCGGCCGCGTTCTCGGCGTCGTACGACGGGGAACCCGAGTCCGCGAGCGCCAGCAGCGCGATCACCTGTACGCCGGACTCCACCAGGGAGCGCGTCCGCCGCAGCATCTCCTCCCGGACGCCACCCTCGTACAGGTCGGAGATCAGTACGAGAACCGTGTCCGCGGGCTTCGTGATCAGGTCCTCGCAGTACGCGAGCGCCCGGTTGATGTCCGTACCGCCGCCGAGCTGCGTGCCGAACAGCACGTCGACGGGATCCTCCAACTGGTCGGTCAGATCCACGACCGCCGTGTCAAACACGACCAGCGACGTACGCAGCGTCCGGATCGACCCGAGCACCGCGCCGAACAGGGACGCGTACACGACCGACTCCGCCATCGACCCCGACTGGTCGATCGCGAGCACGATGTCCCGCTGCACACTGTGGTTCCGGCGCGCGTAGCCGACCAGGCGGTCCGGCACGATCGTCCCGAGCGCCGGCGAGAAGTGCTTGAGGTTGGCCCGGATCGTCCGGTCCCAGTCGATGTCCGAATGCCGCGGCCGCGCCGTCCGCCCGGCCCGATCGAGCGCACCGGTGACGGCCGCCCGGGTCCGCTCGGCCAGCCGCGCCTCCAGTTCGGCGACGACCCGGCCGACGACCTCGCGCGCGGTCTGCTTGGTCTCCTCCGGCATCACCTCGTTCAATGCGAGCAACGTGGTGACCAGATGGACGTCGGGTTCGACCGCGCCGAGCAGCTCCGGCTCCATCAGCATCCGGGTGATCCCGAGCCGCTCGACGGCATCCCGCTGCATGACCTGAACGACGGTGCTCGGGAAGTACTGCCGGATGTCGCCCAGCCACCGCGCCACCCGCGGCGCCGACGAGCCGAGCCCGGACGCGCGTTGCGTACCGGACGATTCGCCGGCGTCGTACAGCGCGGCCAACGCGGCGTCGACGGACTGGTCGGCTTTGGACAGCGTCGTACCGGTCTCCTCCTCCGCTTCCGAGCCGAGCACGAGCCGCCAGCGGCGAAGACGTTCGTCGTTCATGAGACCCCCAGCAAACGCGCCACCACCGGCAATGCGGTCGCCGCGAGCTCGGCGTCGAGATCGTTGTCATCAGCAACAACAGCCGAAGCAGGATCGGCAAGCACCCGCGCCCGCGACCCGATCGACCGCCGTTCGGGCGCCGCGAAGGTCCCGAACGTACGCCGCAACAACGGCAGCACCTCGACGAACGCGTCGTCCGGAATCCCGCCCAGCCACGCGTCCACCAACGCGAGCAGGCGCTCATCGTGCACCAGCAACAACCCGCCACCCGCGAGGAACCCTTCGACATACCCGGCCGCGTCCGCCGTCGGCGTACCGGGCGACAACGACCGTCCGAGCCGCAGCTCGACCTCACGGTCCGGCAACCGCGACGTGTCCAGCATCAACCGGGTCAACCGTCCGCGGATCATCGGCGGTACCGAGGTCCGATCACTCAACCCCTGCAGGGTGTTCAGCCACTCGGTCCGTACGTCCTCGGCAAGCAGCGCGGTCGCATCCTGGACGCCGTCGATCAGTTCCTGTACGGCGGCAGCGGCGTCCGGATCGAGTCCGTGGACCGTCCGCGCGAGGCCCGCGCACACCCGCGACACCATCCGGCCCGCGACCGAGGCGAGTCCGGCGGTATCGGTTCCCCGTACGTCGCCGTACCGCGAAGCCCGGGCCAGCGACGGAAGCGCCGCCATCAGGTGCCCGACGTCGGCGTCGGCCGCAGCGCGGGTGTCGATACCTTGCAGCAACGGTGGTAGCGCGTCGGTGAGTTCCGCGAGCAGCGACTTCTCCAGCGCGGCGGTGACGTCGGCCAGCGTGGTCGAGTCGGCGGCCTTGAGCATCACAGCCGTCGCGGCGCCGAGCACCGTCGTACCGTGGGCGCCGGCGGCGACGAGCTCGACCTCCAGGCCGGGGTCCCACGCGAGTCTCCACATCTCGCGGAACGTGCCCTGCGCGCGCCGTTCGTCCGTGGCCGGTACGCCCCAGTCCACGCCGAGGATCCGCAACCGGTGCAGGAGTCTGGACTTGTCCAGGTCGTTCGGTTTCCGCAGGTCGAGCTCGATCACCCGCTCGGTTGCGTCCCGTTTCATTCGCAACCGGCGGGCGTGCGTCGCGAAGTCCGCCGCGACCGGTGCCTGCGGCGTCGCACCGGGAACCGACCCGAGCAGTTCACCGACGACCGCTTCGCGCGTGACGAGATCGAGGAGTACGTCGTTCCCGCCGCAGAGGACTGCCCGCGTGGCCTCGGTGACTTCACTCAGGCCCGCGAGCGGGCGTTCACGCATGGCGGCCAACGTGTCGGCGAGCCGGACGGCTTCGATCACGTGCGCGCTGGAGACGGGCAGGTCCTCGTCACGCAGTACCTGGGCAACCTTCGCGAGCCAGCGCGTGGTGATCTGGTCGGGTGCCGTGAACAGATGGTGGTACCAACCAGGTGAAGTGATACCGGCGCCGTACCCACTTGTCGCAGCCAGCCGGCCGTGCGTCCACGGGACCCAGGTGCAGGCGATCTTACGCTTGGGCAGGCCTTTCAGGATCCGCTGATCGTGTGTTGCCGGGGGCAACGGTAGCTCGAGGGCGGGGACGTGCCAGGCGCCGCAGACGACGGCGATGCGTTCGAATCCTTCGCGTTGCGCCTTGCGGATCACCGTACGCATGTACGCCTCGCGCTGAGCCTCGCGGCCTGCCGCCTCCTCGCCGTGGCGGAGTTCGCGCATCGCGTCGGCGATCACCGTGAACGGTTCGGCGCCGTCGCGGCGGGACTCGATCACGTCGTCCCACCAGCGTTCCGGGTCGTCGTACCCACCGGCAGCGGCCAGCGTCGCCAACGGATCCATCGACATCGACCGACCACGCCCGCCCGCCGAGGCGAACTGCTGCGCCGCGGGCAGGTCGCAGAACCGCACCGGAACTCCGGCGGCCAACCCGTACCTGATCGCCTGCCACTCCGGACTGAACACCGCGAACGGCCAGAACGCGGCCCGCGTGGAATCGTCCACCGCATACGCCAGCAGCGCGACGGGCGGCTCCATCTCCTCCGACGCCGCCAGTTCGACGAGCTTGTCGGCCTCCGGCGGCCCCTCGATCAGGACGATGTCCGGCGCGAGCTCCGCCAGCGCAGCCGCCACCGCCCGCGCCGACCCCGGCCCGTGATGCCGAATCCCCAGCAAATGAAGGGTCATCCGGAAATCTCTCGGCAGGCTCGGTAGAACGGGGCCCAGTCGTCGCGTTCGCGGACGACGGTCTCGAGGTACTCCGACCACACGACCCGGTCCGCCGACGGGTCCTTGACGACCGCTCCGAGGATGCCTCCGGCAACGTCCGTCGGACGCAGTACGCCGTCGCCGAAATGCGCGGCGAGGGCGAGACCTCCGGTGACGACACTGATCGCCTCCGCGGTGGAGAGCGTGCCGGACGGCGACTTGACCGCCGTACGACCGTCCTCGGTACGGCCGGACCGGAGCTCGCGGAAGATCGTCACCACCCGGCGGATCTCGTCGAGCGCGTCGTCGGGCTGCGGCAACTCCAGCGCGGAACCGAGCTGCGCGACCCGGCGGGACACGATCTCCACCTCGTCCTCGGCGGAGTCGGGCAGCGGCAGTACGACGGTGTTGAACCGGCGCCGCAGTGCGCTGGACAGTTCGTTGATGCCCTTGTCCCGATCATTGGCGGTGGCAATGACGTTGAATCCCTTACGGGCCTGGACCTCGGTGGCCAGCTCGGCGATCGGCAACGTCTTCTCGGACAGGATCGTGATCAGCGCGTCCTGGACGTCGGACGGCATCCGGGTCAGTTCCTCGATCCGGGCGATCTTCGCTTCGGTCATCGCGCGCTGCACCGGGCTCGGTACGAGCGCCGCCTCACTGGGGCCTTGGGCAATCAACTGGGCGTAGTTCCAGCCGTAGCGGATCGCTTCCTCGGCGGTGCCGGCGGTTCCCTGGACCAGCAGGGTGGAGTCGCCGCTGATCGCGGCCGCGAGGTGTTCGCTGACCCAGGTCTTCGCGGTACCGGGTACGCCGAGGAGCAGCAGCGCGCGGTCGGTCGCGAGGGTGGCGACGGCGACCTCGACTAGGCGACGCGGACCGACGTACTTCGGCGAGATCTCGGTGTCGCCGGCCTTCCCGCCGAGCAGGTACGTGACAACCGCACTCGGCGACAGGTTCCAGGCCGGCGGACGGAGTTTGTCGTCGTGCGCGCGCAGGGCCCGCAGCTCGTCGGCGTACTCGACTTCCGCGTGCGGACGAAGTACCTCGGTCATTTCAGCTCCTCGTACATTTCACGGCGGAAGGTCAAAGTCTCCACAAGGCGGCGACGCCAGGTGTCCTCGTCGCCGGTGGGTTCGCGGGTGATCGGATGGTCGAGTACGTCGGGCGGTACGGCTCGAGCCGCAATGCTCGCCAGCCGCGCCCAGGCCCGGTTGGTCCCGACCTTCGCCAACTGGTCGAGCACCATGCTCCCGAGCGTCGCGGGCCACGGCACCGGCAACCCACCAACCAGCTCCGCAACATCCACGGTGTTCCGCAGTGAGTTGACCGCTTGAGCCCACTCGTCAGACGGCAACAACCGCAACAGTTCAGCCGGATTCCGACTACCGGTATTCGCGTTCACGAACAACAACTCCCGAGCCCACCGACTCGCCAACCCACCGCCCGCACCACCCGCGGCACCCGCCCCACCCGCCGGGACCGCACCGCCTGCCGAGGGAGCCGCACCCACGGCATTCGCCCCACCCGCCGGAAGCACACCGCCTGCCGAGGATGCCGCGCCCGCGCCGCTGGCCCCGCCCGCCGGGAGTTCCGGGGGTGCGGCGGTTGGCGGGTTGGCGCCTTCTCGGACTGTGGCTTCGGTCCAGGCTGACTGCAGGATCTCGGGGGCGCAGCCCTCGACCGGGGTGTGGAGCCAGACCAGGTCCATCGCTTCGAGGGGTGTGTTGGCGACGATCTGGTAGAACCACCAGGCGCGTTTACCAATGCCTTCCGGGTTCTGGGAGTCGATGCCGTCGCGCTCCATCGACGCCGTCAGGCTGCGCGGAAGGTCGACCGCCAGCACACCCTGCGTCGGCGTGAGATGCGCGTGCAAACGAGCAGTCATGCGTACGCCGTACTGCGACCCCGGCAACCGGGCGAGCAGCCGCGCCGCGACCCGGCGTACCTCTCTCGAACGATCGTCGAGCGCCGCCTCCAGGAACTCCTCGTCCGCAAACGAAAGTCCCTCCGCAAACAACCCGAGGAACTCGGTCCGCGTCAACGCCGCCTCGTTCGGCCAAACCTCGGCGAGCTCGTCGCGCGCAGCCGCCGGATCCTGCCGGCGGAAGGCGCGCAACCACGTACGGCGCTGGACCGCGTTGCCGTGCGTCCACAACTCGGGATCGTTGCTCTCGGCATCCGCCGCGTACAGGAACCGCCACTCGGGGTTGAGCTCCGCCAACCACCGCGCCCGCCGCCCGGCCGCCGCGATGACCAGCGGCCGGTACTCAGACCTGTTGCGTGCATAGTCGGCCAGCGCCGGCAGGTGCTCAGGCGGCACGCCCCACCCGTACGCATCGGCCGCCCGTAACCACTCGCCCAACGCCGCCGTCTGGAATCCACCGAGCATCGCCGCCAACCGCCGTACCGCTCCGGACCGTGGCAACGGGCGGTCCTCTCCACCGGCAGGCTCCAGCGGCGTGAGGTCGCGCAGCGGCTTCCGGCCGGCCCGCTTGTACAGCGTCGCGAGCGCCGCCGCGTCGAGCAGCCCGCCGTCCCCGAGCCGCTCCCGGACGTCGTCCGGTAGCTCGTCGAAGTCCGCCGGACGTCGGTCAGTGCCGAGCAGCATCGAGCTGACCAGCCCGTCCCAGCCCTTCACAGCGTCACCGGGCGGTCGTTGTGCCAGCAGGTCATCGGGCGGAGGCCGGCGCGGTTCCATTCGGCGGCGACAGTGACCGGGTCACCGGCCGAGACCGCGAGCAGCTTCAGAGGATCCCAGCCGGCTTGGAGTTCCAGTCCGTCGCCGGCCTCGTCCACCAGCGCCCACCCGTCGCCGTAGCGGGCGGGCCGGACGTCCTGCAGAACGAGCGGCCAGCGTTCGTTCCACGGGTCCGCGGTGAGCGCTTCGACGTACGACGCCAATGCCTGGCGGACCGTGAGCCCGGCGGGGCGTGGGGCCGGGGTACGCGGATCCGTCTGGGTCAGGATCGCGCGCATCGGGAGAGCGCCGGGGTAGTACGAGAGGTCGCCGGGGACGTACTCGCCAGGGCGCGCCGGCAGCGGGTCCAGCGGACGGCCGGCGGCGGCAAACGTGAGGATCAGTCCGAGCCGCCCGGTAGTTGCCCCGCGCAACCAGACCCGCCGTACCGTGAGGCGGTCGTCGGGTTCGACGACGCGGCCGAGCATCAGCCAGTCGTCGTGCAGCTTCTCGCCGTCCGCGAGTACGCGGGCGGTCTCGGTCGGCCAGCCGATCCGGGTCTGCACGGTGTCGGCGAGGGACGGCGGGAGGTCGGGGAGGTGCGCGTGGGCCGCGACGATGAGGTGGATGAGCGAGAGCTCCTCGAGCAGCTCACCCGGCCAGCCGTGGCCGCGTCCGACGACGTTCGCCGCGCGACGTACGGCGCCGGCCACGCCCGGGGCCTGCGCGTCGACCATGCGCGCGGCGAGCCGGTTCAGTTCGCCGTACGCGCGCTGGTCGAACCCGCCGAGCCCCTGCCGCACCTGATCGTCCAACCACCCCGCCAACTCCGCCAGCCCCGCAGACACCCGATCCGCCCGCCGCGCAGCCCGCTCCTGCGCCGCCACCGGATCAGCCACCTCCCCCGGCTTCCGCTCCGACCGCACAGCCCGCTGCTCAATCCACCCCCGCACCCACTCCGGCTCCTCCGCCGCCGTCACCCCACCCCGCGCCCACAACACCATCAACCCCAACACGTGCTTACACGGAACCTTCCGCGAAGGACAAGAACACCTGTACGCCAACCCACCCCCACCCACAGCGAGCGAGGCGGGGCCGGCGTGACTGGCGCGATCGGCGGACCCAGCGAGCGCAGCGCGGTCGGCGTGATCGGCGTGATCGGCGTGATCGGCGTGATCGGCGTGATCGGCGTGATCGGCGTGATCGGCATGGTCGGCGTGATCGGCATGGTCGGCGTGATCGGCATGGTCGGCGAGCCCGGCGCCGCCAGCGGGATCGGCGGACCCAGGAAGCCCGGCGTGATCGGCGAGCCCGGCGTGATCAGCGAGCCCGGCGTGATCAGCGAGCCCGGCGTGATCAGCGAGCCCGGCGTGATGAGCGGGGCCGCCGGCTCCTGCAAGCCCGGCGGGGTCGGCGTGATCGGCGGGGGCGGCGGGTGTTGCTGAGTGGGGCAGGTGGACGGCTGTTTGGTACGGGTGTTTGCCGCTGCCCTGGCACAGGCCCCAGATGGCGCGCTCGGTGGCGCCGGTGCCGGACCACTTCTCCGGGCGGGCCAGCCCTTGGGCGGCCTTCGCGGACGCAGGATCAGACGCCAGCCCCAGCACCTGTTCCACGTCCCACAACCCCACACCACTCCTCACGTCACGCCGTACCCCAAATCCTCCCACCCACCCCCGACACCCCCACCCCCGCCACTCACCCAGCCGCCCCCTGCCGCCGAGTCGTGAACAACGGTCGCGCCGGAGCACCACATCTCACGACTCGACAAACGAACCCCGAACCATCCCCCACGACTCGACGATCAGGCCGACCCGGAGAGCGGCCCGGCCAGGAGGCCGGGTACCGGGCACGCGAGCCCGGCGGATGAGACCACCCAGCCACCCCCGGCCGCCGAGTCGTGAACGACGGTCGCGCCGGAGCACCACATCTCACGACTCGACGAATGGACCCCGAACCATTCCGCACGACTCGACGACCGAGCCAGCCCGGGAGCGGGGTGCCGCGGGTGGATTGGCCGAGTTGCGCCGGTCGGGTGAGGTGGCTGACGTTGGTGGCTCGGTCGCGTGGTCGGGGTGGCTTGCTCGGGTGGGCGCTCGGGGTGGGCGGGGTGGGCGGCCACGATGGTCCGCCCGGGTGGGCCGCGATGGTCCGCCCCGGTGGGCCGCCCCGATGGGGCCGCCCCGATGGCCGCGGGAGGCCGGGTGAGGCGACCCGGGCGGATCGCGGGAGGTGGTTCGTGTTAGCCGAAGGGCTGGCGGTGGTGGGCTTCCTCGGGGTAGCCGTTGCCCTGGGCGGGGGTCGTGGTCGGGCCGCCCGCGTGGGTGGAGGTTGTGTGCGAGGCCGGGCCGACGTCGTGCGTGGGAGTTGTGTGCGAGGCCGGGCCGGCGGCGTGCGGGGGAGTTGTGTGTGAGGCCGGGCCGACCGGGTGGCTGGAGGTTGTGGGTGAGGCCGGGTGGGTGGGGGCGGCGGGTGGGCGGGTGGTCTGGGAGAGGTTGTCGCGGATGGTGGTGAGGAGGCGTTGTTCGACGGCTTCGAGTTCGGTGATGCGGGTGCGGATCTCCTGTTCCTCGGCGCGGGCCTCGGCGAGGAGTTGGTCGGCCTCGGCCTGGGCGGCGGTGCGGAGGGTGTCCGCTTCGGCGCGGGCGGTCGTACGTACGGACTCGGCGTCGGTGCGGGCGGTTTCGCGGAGGTGGTCGGCCGTACGTTGGCTGGCGCTGAGGACGCTCAGCTCGTACCGGCGGAGTTCGTCGACCAGTTCACCGGCAGGGCGCTGGGAGTCGAGGATCGTGGCCGCCGGTTGCGGGATGTCCGCGTCGGGGAGGGTGTTCTCGAGCTCCGCGATCTGCTGGTCCACCCGGGTGAACAGGTCCGCGACGTCGGTCCGCATCTGCCGGATCGTGTTCGCCGCCGCCTGTACCCGCTCGCTGGCCTCCCGCTCACGCTCCCGCGCCGTCAGCTCCGCCGAAGTGATCACGTCCAGCGCGACCATCGCGGCGCGCTCGGCCGGATCATCCGGAACGGTCACGGGCTCCGCCGGCGGGGCTTCCTCCGCGGCACCCATCGCGACCGTGCGGCGGAGCGGTACCTCCCGGATGAACAGCACCGCCAGCAAGCTCACCACGGCCGCGCCGGCGGCGATGACGAAGATCCGCCCGGTGGCGTCGCCGTACGCGTGCCGCACGATCTCCTGCACCGGCCCCGGCAGCGCGTTCACGTCGAGCACGCTCCCCGACCCGCCCTGGGCAGCGGCTGCCGCGGCCGGGCCGAGGGCACGGAGATGTTCGGTGATCAGGTCCGTCACCCGCGTCGCCAGGATCGCGCCGAGCACCGAAACCCCGACCGCGCCACCCAGGCTGCGGAAGAACGTCACGGTCGCTGAAGCAGCCCCGACCTCGCTGACGTCGACGGTGTTCTGCACGGCGAGGACGAGGTTCTGCATCATCATGCCCATGCCGATGCCCATCCCGAGCATCCCGAGGCCGACGTACCAGTACGGCGACTCGTGGTCGATCGTGCCGAGTACACCGAGCCCTGCGGTGAGGAACAGCCCGCCGATCACCAGGTACCGCTTCCACTTGCCGAACCGGGTGATCAGCTGCCCGGACCCGACCGACCCGAGGAACGACCCGAACATCATCGGGATCGTCAGCAACCCCGCCTCGGTGGCGCTGTACCCGCGGGCGACCTGGAAGTACTGCCCGAGGAACACCGCGCTGCCGAACATCGCGATCCCCACCGAGAGGCTCGCGAGGATCGCCAGCGCCGTCGTCCGCTCGCGCACCACCCGCACCGGCACCAGTGGCTCGGTCGCGTGTGTCTCGACGACGACGGCCAGGATCGCGAGGACCGCCGTACCGCCGAGGTACGCCCCGGTCTGCCACGACCACCACGGGAAGTGCTCGCCCGCGAACGACACCCAGATCAGCGGCAAGCTGGCGGCGCCCGCGATCAGAACAGCGCCGAGGTAGTCCATCCGGACGCGGCGTTTCACCACCGGCAGGTGCAGGAACTTCTGCAGCACGATCAGCGACACGACGGCGAGCGGTACGCACACGTAGAAGCACCAGCGCCACCCCAGCCACGAGGTGTCGACGATGACGCCACCGACGAGCGGGCCGCTGACCGTGGCGAGCGCCATCACGGCGCCCATGTATCCGGAGTACCGGCCGCGGGACCGGGGCGGGATCGCCGCGCCGATGATCGCCTGGGCGAGCGCCATCAGCCCGCCCATCGCGAGGCCCTGCAGGACCCGGGCGCCGATCAGGAACGGTACGTTCTGCGAGGCGCCGGCGAGCATCGAGCCGATCACGAACAGGACGATCGCGAGCTGCACGAGCAGCTTCTTGCTGATCAGGTCGGACAGCTTGCCCCACACCGGCGTGGACACGGTCATCGCGAGCAGGCTGGCGGTGACCACCCAGGTGTACTGCGTCTGCGAGCCTTTGAGGTCCGCGATGATCGTCGGCAGCGCGTTGCTGACGATCGTCGAACTGAGCACCGCGGTGAACAGCGCCGCGAGCAGCCCGGCGAGGATCTCCAGGATCTCCCGATGCGAGAGCTCGGGGCTGCCGGCCGACCCGGTAGGCCCGGTGGGTCGGCCAGGCCCGGTGGGTGGAGCGGCCGGTGCGGGCTCCTCCGGCTCGGCGAACCTGGAGCGGTAATGCGTGGTCTGGGTGGCAGACATCAGCTTCCGTTTCGTACGGCGGGACGCGTCGACCGAGGCAGCGCGGTACGCGCTGTCCCGGGGCGGAAACGGCTGACTTGGGATCCCTCACCCAGCCCGATATTTGGTTGCAACTACCAACTTTAATCCCGCACCGTCAGCAACTGTTCACCGGGAGGCATCAAACACCCCTCGGATGGATTATGAGACGGGCCCTCCTCGGAACGCGATTTCCGCCGTACGATCCGGTGCTTGTTGAGTAATCAACACCCCCGGTCTCCGGCGGAGCTGTCAGGGCCCGCCGGAGACCTTCGACAACGTGTAAAACCGCCGGCGTCGGCTACGACGTACCTGTATGAACCTTCAGAACGTGGTGCAGCAGCGGATCGACGAACTCGTGGAGACCGAGCTCGGCCTGCAGGTGGCGGTCTACCGGCACGGCGAGCTGATCGTGGACGCGGTGGCCGGCGACGGCGTGACCTCGGACTCCTTGTACTACGCCGCCTCCACCGGCAAGGGCGCGTCCGCGACGGTCGCGAACGTCCTGGTCGATCGCGGCATCCTCGACTACGACCGGCCGATCGTGGACAGCTGGCCCGAGTTCGGCGCGCACGGGAAGGACAAGGCGACTCTGCGGCACGTACTGACGCACTCGGTCGGCCTGCCCGCGCTGCCGCCGGACACCACCCGCGAGACGCTCGAGAGCAAGGCAGAGTCCCTCGCCGCCGCGGAGCCGTGGTGGGAACCGGGCACGAAGATGACGTACCACGCGGAGACGTTCGGCCTACTGACCGGCGAGATCGTCCGGCGCGCGACCGGCAGGTCGATCTCCGAGGTACTGCGGGAGATCGCGGCCCCGCTCGGCATCGAGGACGACGTGTTCTTCGCGCTGCCCGCGGATCAACGGCACCGGTACGTTCCGTTGGTCGAACCCGCGGGCGCCGAGCAGACGTTCGGGATGCTGGCCGAGATGTTCGGCAAGGTCACGCCGCTCGCGATGATGCCGCGCGCTGCCGTCCTGAACCAGCCGGACAACTTGGGCGTCGAAGACCCGTCCAGCGGCGTACTGAACGCCCGCGGGATCGCCAAGCTGTACGCCGGCCTGATCGGCGAGGTCGACGGAGTACGGCTCGTTCGGCCCGAGTCCGTACCGGTGATCACCGGACCCGCATTGGTCACGAAGGACGAACTGCACGGCAACGACGCGACGATGGCGCTCGGCTACGCGATCGGGCGGCTGGGGTCGACGGCAGAGGAGAGCCCGGCGTCGTTCGGCTGGCCGGGCATGGGCGGGAGTGTCGCCTGGGCGGACACCCGCGCAGGCGTCTCGTTCGCGCTGACCAGGACGCTGTTCGACCCGGCGGGTTCGGCGTCGGCGGTCGAGATCGGCAACCTGGTTGCGAAAGCTCTTTGCTGATAAGCCTTTGCGGTAAGGGCTTTCAGCGTCAGGAGGAGCGGACCGAGCTGTGGTCGACCCAGACGAGATGGCCGTGGTGACTGACGAGAATCTCGTCGGTCCCGGCCGTCCCGGTCCGGCGGCCCAGCTCCTGGCCGGCGATCCAGCGTCCGCCGATCAGGATCTGGACGGCGATCGGCCGCGCCGGTGAAGGGGCTACGGGCATGGCACCTGCTTCGGGACAGGGGCGGATGATGATGGAGGAGGGTTTGAGGGGCTGGTTTCCCAACCAGACGCAAGACTACAACCGGAACCTGACCGACCGTTAGCTGTAACTCGAAATCGTACGGAGCCTCATGTCTGCAGCGACCCGGCCCATCTTCGTGGTGCAACTTCACGATGCGAGGCGCTTGCATTACGACGTACGGCTGGAGGTGGACGGGGTGCTCAAGTCGTGGGCGGTACCGCGCGGGCCGTCGCTGGATCCGATCGTGAAGCGGCTGGCGGTGTTCACCACGGACCACGATCTCGAGTACGCGTCGTACGAGGGCGTGCACCGCGACGCGCAGTACGGCAGCGGTGCGGTGATCGTCTGGGACGCGGGCGTCTACACGAACCTGACCCGCGACGACCGGCAGCAACTCGTCGATCCGGCGGAGGCGATCGAGCGCGGACACTTGAAGGTGCAACTACACGGCGTCAAGCTGAACGGCGCCTGGGCGTTCACCCGGACCAACGGCGACTGGCTGCTGGTCAAGGTGAAGGACGCGGACGCCGATCCGGAGCTCGACCTGACCGTCACCGAGCCGCGCTCGGTGCTGAGTGGTCTGACCATAGAAGAGATGGCCGCCTCCTGAGCTGAGCCGCAGGTAGACCGGACGTTGCCTTTGACAACGTAGGGCTCAACCCGGCCGGCTCACCAGCCGTCGATGTGCAGTACGTCGTCCAGCGGCTGACGCGGGGCGGGCTTGAAGCTGGTCCCGATCGAGTACGCCGTCGGAATCAGCGCCGTCTGCCTGATGTCCGCGGGCAGACCGAGCAGCTCTTGGACCTCCTGCTCGTACGTGAGGTGCAGAGTCGTCCAGGCCGTACCGAGACCACGGGCACGCGCTGCGAGCATGTAGCTCCACGCAGACGGCAAGATAGAGCCCCACAGACCTGACTGGTTGCCTGGCGGCAGCGTTCGAGCTTGCAGGCACGGGATGACCAGCACGGGCACCTGCCCCATCCGCTCGCCCAGGTAGGCCACACTGTCACCCACGCGGCGCTGTACGGGTCCCCGCTCGGGGTCGTCCGCGTGGAGCTTGCCTGCCGCGCCAGGACCGGCCAGGTACTGCTCTACGGCACGCCGGTAGTACTCGCCGACCGCAGCACGCTTCTCGGCGTCTGTGATCACCAGCCAGTGCCACGTCTGCCGGTTGCTCCCCGACGGAGCCTGCAGCGCGATCTCGATGCACTCCCGGATCAGCTCCATCGGCACCGGCCGCTCGAGGTCGAGCCGCTTACGGACCGTACGGGTCGTCGTCAGCAGCTCGTCGGGGTTCAGGTCGAGTGTGTAAGTCACCCACGCATGCTCTCACTCGAACGGAGAAGGATCTCCGGCGCCGACGCGGACGACCTCGGCGACGTCGTCGGAGAAGTCGACGACGGTGGTGGGTTCGATGCCGGCCTCACCCTCGATGACGGCGTCGATCTGGTTGTCGAGCTCTTCCTTGATCTCCCAGCCCTGCGTCATCGGCTCCTCGTGGCCGGGGAGGAGCAGCGTGCTGGAGACCAGCGGCTCACCCAGTTCGGCGACCAGCGCCTGTGTGACGACGTGGTCCGGGATGCGCACCCCGACGGTCTTCTTCTTCGGGTGCAGCAGCCGCCGTGGGACTTCCTTGGTGGCGGGAAGGATGAACGTGTAGCTGCCCGGCGTGGCCGCCTTGATCGACCGGAACACGGCGTTGCTGATGTGCACGAACTGGCCGAGCTGCGCGAAGTTCTCGCACACCAGCGTGAAGTGGTGCCGGTCGTCCAGCTGCCGGATCGTCCGCATCCGGTCGATCCCGTCCCGGTTCCCCAGCTGGCAACCGAGCGCGTAACAGGAGTCGGTCGGGTACGCGATCAACCCGTCCGCGCGGAGCAGCTCCACCACCTGCCCGATCGACCGCCGCTGCGGGTTCTCCGGATGGATGTCGAAATACCTGGCCATGACCGCCGAGCCTACTGCTTAACGCGCCAGACCGATCGGTACGGCGGTCACCACCAGGTTGTCCTCGTAGCCGCCTTGAGATGGGTGATAGGCGCCTGTGCAGGTGATGAGGACCAGCCGATGATCAACCGTTTGGTCGAACGCACCGCTCTTCGTTGCCAGGGCGTCCTTCCGGACCGACGCGATCGAGGTGACCCGGTACGACGCCACGTGCCCGGCGCCGCGCAGTACGACGACCTCACCGCGCCGTACGTCGAGCAACCGGGCGAAGAACCCGAGGCCCTCGGTCTTCGTGTCGACGTGGCCGGCCAGGACGACCGAACCGTACGGGTCACCGGCCTCGGCGCCGCCGTCCCACCAGCCGACGTTCTGCGCCTTCGCCGGGACCTGGAGCAGACCGTCGACGGTGGTTGCCGTAAGCACCGATGCGTTCGCCCCACCGGGCAGTACGACCTGTTGCGGGACGAACCGGATCCGTTGACTCGGCGCCGGCGTACCGATCCGTCCTGGCGGTGCGGATATCGAGGCGGTCGGGGCCGGCGGCTGGGTCGGTACACCTGTGGTGTTGAAGGTGAAGGTTGAGGTGGGTACGGGCGCAGCACTGCCCGCCCCGGCCGCACACCCGGTCAGGGCGAGGCAGCACAGCGCCGTACCTGTCAGCAGCCGCTTCAGCGACGGACCACCTTCCGGCCGGTCACCACCGCGATCCCGAGAAGTGCGAGGAACGCCAGGATCCACAGTCCGGACTGACCGGCGGGGCTCTGCACCTGGTTGAGCCCTGCCGCCTGTCCACCGGTTCCGGTGTTCACCACATGTGGCTTGTCCGACCCCGACGCCGGCACCTTGATCGTGCCGAGCGCGACCGTCATCGTCTTCTGGCTCGGCGCACCGATCGCGAACACCCGGGTCAGGTAGCCGGCTTTCACCGGCAGGTCGAGCGGACCGAGCACCACCGGCGACGTCGCACCGGTCGGCACGATCTCCACCTTGTACGTCGCGGCCGGAACGACCACGTCGAGTGATTCCCCGTTCGCAACGTTCCGGAAAAGTACGTTTCCGTTCACCCGAATGTCAGCCGGACCCACCGCCGCGTCATGCGCGACCCGCAGTCCGGCCTTGTCCTTCGGTACCGCGGTGAGTTTGTTCGGGTACGTCGTCAGCAATGGCGCACCACTCGGCGACACCGGCTGATGAATGACCACGTCCAGGCTGGCACCGGCCCCGGCCGTCACCTCCCGCTGGATCACCGTCGTGCCGCCCTGCTTGGCGGTGACCATCCGCTTCCCGGCCGCTACCGCGAACGGCCCGACCAGCTTGCCACCGGCCACCCCGGTGGCGATCTGACGCCCGTCGACGCTGATGTCCAAGGTCTTCCCGGGCAGCCCCTGGACGAAGTACAGGTTGGCGCCCGCGGCCGCCTCGGCGGGTACGGTGAGCACCACCGGAGCCGCCGCGACCATTGCCGCGAGTAACAGCAGCAGCACTCTTCGAATTACCGAACCAGGAATTCTCGAAACATTCCTGAATACCGCCCGGGATTGCCCGGCCACACTCCGTCTCCGCATTTGTCTCCCCCTCTTGGAGCCCCGGAAAAAAGTGCAGGAATTGCCCGTCCCCATGAATTTGGGCGTATCGTAAACAGCTGTTCGACCCGGCCGCCAGGGGACGCACGAGTCTTGTAAATCGGCGGCCCGGGTCCGGCTACGTGGAGGTGACATCGGGGGTGCACGAGCGGGCCCGATACCTGGCCACGGTCGCGCTGGTGCTGGGGTACAGCGCGACCGTGGCCTGTTCCGGAGATTCGGCCGGACCGACCGCACCGAGCCCCGGGCTGGGCAGTGCGCGGCCGACGGCGCCGGCATCCGAGACCACTACGAACGCGCAGACCAGACCCGGCGTGCATCTCACCGTCGTACCGCGCCGCGACGGCTCGTTCGACATCACCGAGAACGTCCTGCTGCCGCGGTCAACCGACATGCTCCAGCTGCAGTTGCCCGCGACCGGCGACCAGCTGCCCGGCATGATGTCGCCCACGAAGCCGCGGGTGACGAACCTGAAGATCCTCGCCGACGGCCAGGCCGTACCGCTGCAGACCGCCACCGTGCCCGGCGCCGACCTGGTCCCGTTGACCGTCGCGGCGTCCAAGCTGCAGCTCACGTACCGGCTGTCCGGCTCGTCGGTGTTCGCGTCCCCGTCGAGGACGACCCGCGCCGGCGCGGCGATCCGGCCGCTGACCGCGAGCGCCGACGGCTCGCTGCCGACCGACATCACCGTCACGACCGGACTGCTCAACGCGATCTGTCCGTTGCTGAGCGAACCGCGCTGCGCAGTCGGCGATCCGCCCCACCTGGGCATCCTGCCGGGCATCCCGGCTGCCAAGGCACTCGTGGTACTGCAGCTCGATCTGCCACGCTGACCCTCATGGGTGAAGAACGGATTGCGCTGGGCACTGCCCGCGGCCGGTGGGTGCTGGCGGCGACGGCTCTGGGCTCGGGGATGGCGTTCCTCGACGGGACGGTCGTCAACGTCGCACTGCCGGTGATGGGCAAGGACCTGAATGCGGACATGGCCGGTCTGCAGTGGATCGTGAACGGCTACATGCTGATGCTCGCCTCACTGGTGCTGCTCAGCGGTTCGCTCGGCGACCGGCTCGGACGCCGGCGGACGTTCGTCATCGGCGTGGTGTGGTTCGCGGCCGCGTCGGTCGTCTGCGCCTTCGCTCCGAACCTCGAGGTGATGATCGCGGGCCGCGTCCTGCAGGGCATCGGTGGTGCGCTGCTGACGCCGGGAAGCCTGGCGATCCTGCAGACGACGTTCCAGCACTCCGATCGCGGCAAGGCGGTCGGCACCTGGTCCGGTCTCACCTCGGTCGCCGCGGCCGTCGGGCCGTTCGTCGGCGGCACGCTGGTCGACAGCGGGTACTGGCAGCTGATCTTCCTGATCAACGCACCGATCGCGCTCGTCACCGTCCTCGTCACGCTGCGGCACGTCCCCGAGACCCGCGACGAGGAAGCCGGCGGCAAGCTCGACTTCACCGGCGCGATCCTCGCGACGGTCGGTCTCGCCGGACTCACGTACGGCCTGATCAGCGCCGGCGACCACGGCTTCGGCGACCCGGTGGTCCTGACCAGCCTGGTGATCGGCGTGGTCGCGTTCGCGGCCTTCGTCGAGGCCGAGCGCCGCGGCTCGCACCCGATGCTGCCGCTGAACATCTTCGCCAACCGCCGCTTCACCGGCGCGAACCTGGTCACGGTCGTCGTGTACGGCGCACTCGGTACCGCGACCTTCCTGGTCGTGGTCTACCTGCAGACGGCACTGCACTACTCGGCGCTCTGGGCGGGCGCGTCGCTGCTCCCGATGACGTTCCTGATGTTCTTCCTGTCCGGGTACGCCGGCGGCCTGGCCGATCGGATCGGCGCGCGGATCCCGATGACGGTCGGCCCGGTGCTGATGGCCGGCGGGTTCCTGCTGATGCTGCGGATCGACGCCGACTCGAGCTACTTCACCGCCGTGCTGCCTGCCGTCGTACTCCTCGGGCTGGGACTGGTCGCGACGGTGGCGCCGCTGACGGCGACCGTACTGTCGTCGGTCGAGGACCACCACGCCGGGATCGCGTCCGGGGTGAACAACGCGGTCGCCCGGTCGGCGCAGCTGATGGCGGTCGCGGCGATCCCGATGGCGGCCGGCATCACCGGCGACTCGTACCGCAATCCCGTTGCCTTCCACAACGGATTCGGCAAGGCGCTGATCATCTCCGCGGTGCTGGCCGTGGCCGGTGCCGCGATCGCCTGGTTCACTCTGGGTACGCCGGGACGGGCGCACCTGGTGCACCACCACCCGCACTGCGCGCTCGAGGCCCCGCCGTACGCGGACAGCAAGAGCTGATTTGTCGACTTATCCGCGCGGCACAGCCAGGTAGTACTTCCGGCTGTCCGGGTCGAGCCGCTCGATCGCGTAGCGGAGCATGGTCCGCGGCATCCGGCCGGCGTACTCGTCGAGGAACGTACGGAGCTCGCCCTCGTCGACGCGCTTGCCGGCCTCGCGGAGCATCCACCCGGACGCCTTGTGGATCAGGTCCTCCCGGTCACCGAGCACTTCGGCGGACAACTTGTAGGTGTCGGCGGTCTGGCCCTGGTTGATCAGGTACTGCGTCGCGACCAGTGCGATCCGGCGTTCCCAGAGCGACGCCGAGCGGACGAGGACGTACAGCGGGTCGCGCGGCTTGTCGAGCAGGTACCCGCCGACGACCTGTGGAGCGCTGCAGTCGACGAGGTCCCAGTTGTTGATGTACGCCGTACTGCGCAGGTAGATCTCGTACAGCGCCTGCAGCTCCGCCGGGTTCGCCGTACGAGGCTTGAGCGCGTGCGTCGCGCGATCGGCGAGCAGGCACAGGATCGTCAGGCGGTGCTCGTGGATCGGGCTGCGCAGGGCCTGCTCGAGCTCGTCGAGCGGGAGGTTGGCCCGCAGGTACGGCTTGAGGATGCCGCGGATCGTGGACAGCTTCACGCCGATCATCCGGTCGCCGTGACCGTACCCGCCGGGGCCGAGCTTGAAGTAGCGCGCGAGGATCTCCGCCGTCGCCGGGTCGGCGGCCGCGTCGACGTCGGCGAGCAGTTGCTCCGTACTCAGATCAGCATCCCTCCGGTGGCACGGAGGTTCTGCCCGGTGATCCAGCGGGAGTCGGGGCCGGCCAGGAACGCGACCACGTCCGCGACCTCGGCCGGCTCACCCATCCGCCCGAGCGCGGTGATTCTGGCCAGTGTGCTCTCCGCCTCGGGCGGGTTGTGGTCGTGGAACATGTCGGTGTCGGTCGCGCCCGGCGACACGATGTTGACCGTGATCGCGCGCGGTCCGTACTCCCGGGCCGCGACCTTCACGAACTGCTCGACCGCGGCCTTGCTCGCGGCGTACAACGAGATCCCCGGGCCGGGCACCACCGTGTTCAGCGTCGACAGCGCGACGATCCGGCCGCCGTCCGGCAGCACCTGGCCGGCCCGTTTGATCGCGAAGTACGGACCTTTGACGTTGGTCGCGAACAACGCGTCGTAGTCGTCGACGGTGACGTCGGCCATCGGCTTCACCATCGCCTGCGCGGCGTTGCAGACGAAGATGTCCAGCGTGCCGGTCGGTTCGGCGGCCCGCTCGAACAGCCCGTCGATCGCGGACAGGTCGGCCTGATCGGCTCGTACGGCGATCGCCTCACCACCGGCCGCCTTGACGTCGGCGACCACCTGGTCCGCGGCCGATCCGCTGTTCGCGTACGTGAACGTGACCACGGCGCCGTCCGCGGCGAGCCGCCGTACGATCGCCGCGCCGATCCCCCGCGAGCCGCCGGTGACGAGTGCTGCCTTACCGTCGAGGACGCCCATACCGCCTTGTCTATCATCAGTTTGCTTGACTCTGACAGCGCTTACACCCGCGAGGTCACGCTCCGGGACCTATCGTCCACAGAACCGTTGTGACGCCTGAGCGATCAGGCATACGGTGTGGGGGCAGGGCAGTTCCGTTTTCGCCAGGACCCGCGTTCGTGGCGCTACCCCGGGGGGATACACCCGCGTGACAAGCCACCCAGATCCACGGGACGGCGACATGATCAAGACCACGTTCGACGCGGTCACCGACGAGCTCCAGCCCGGCGTACTGCTTGTCCGGATGTCCGGCGAGATCGACATCGCCAGCACCGAGTTCGCCGCCGAGGCGATCCGCGCCGCGGTCGCGCCGCCGGCCCGGCTCGTACTGATCGACCTCTCCGCCGTCACCTTCTGCAGCTCCGCCGGCCTCGGCAACCTGGTCGAGGCCCGCAACCTGGCCGGCCGGCACAACATCACCCTCGCCCTGGTCGGCGTCGGCCGCCCGGTCGACCGCCCACTCACCGTCACCGGTCTCGGCGGACAGTTCCGGATCTACGGCACAGCAGCCGAGGCACTCGCTGACTTCTGAGGTCGTTGAACCGGTGGGCCTACCTGGTGCGGTAGCCTCCGGTGTCTCCGACGAAGGAAAGTCATGGGTGAGCTAGCGAAGATCGTGGTCGTCGTACCGACCTACAACGAGCGGGAGAACCTGCCCGTGCTGGCCGGGCTGCTGTCCGACCTGAACCTGCCCGGCCTGGAGCTTCTGGTTGTCGACGACAACTCTCCCGACGGTACGGGCGACGTCGCCGACGAACTGGCGAAGGAGTCGCCGGAGAAGGTCGGCGTACTGCACCGGACCGTCAAGGACGGCCTCGGCCGCGCGTACGTCGCCGGGATCACCCGCGCGCTCGACGAGGGCGCCGACATCGTGATCCAGATGGACGCCGACCTGTCGCATCCGGCCTCGGTCATCCCCACCATGGTCGACATCCTGCGGACCACCGACGCCGGCGTCGTGATCGGCTCCCGGTACGTCCCCGGTGGCTCGGCCGCCGAGGAGTGGGGCTGGCACCGACGGGCACTGTCGGCGTGGGCGAACTTCTACGTGAACGCGATCCTGCGACTGCACGTGAAGGACGCCACCGCCGGGTTCAAGGCCTGGAAGGCGGACACCCTCCGCTGGATCGACGTCGCCTCGATCGCCAGCAACGGCTACTCGTTCCAGGTCGAGATGAACTACCGCACGGTCAAACGCGGCCTGAAGATCGCCGAAACCCCGATCCACTTCGAGGAACGCACCGAAGGCGTCTCCAAGATGTCCCTCAAGGTCCAACTCGAGTCGGCCTTGATGCCCTGGAAACTCCTCTTCGGCCGCTCCTAGATCGACCGGGCCACCGAAGCCAGCATTCGGGCACCATCGCGGAAGACGGTGGACCGAGCGTCTTGGCGCGCCTCGACGCAGACGATCACCGTCACGTTGTGGACCGACTCGACGCCGGTCATCGCGGTACACCGACCGACCAGGGACACGACGACGCCGTTCAGCCGGTAACGGCCTGAGAACGAGAGTTCCGCCTGGGCGCTGACGTTCGAGTTCACCGGACGAAGCGCCCTGGCCGGCTTCTTCTGCACGCCGGTCAGACGTGAACCCTTGATGAGACCGTCGGCAACGTTCGACGCCGCCACGGCGGGTGAATAGCCGACCGGATCGACCCCTACGAAGAGCGCGCCGCCCTTACTCGGAGCAACGAGCAGCACCGAGGTCTTCTCCCGCATCCGCCGGGACCACCCTCTCAGCGCCTTCACGTACACGTCGTCGTACACGTGCAGACCTTCGTCGATGTCCTTCAACGTTCTGCGCCGCTCCGGAGCGGGCGTCGGGATCGCTGACGGGGTGGTCGGTGGCGGCGTGAAGGACTGCGTGCCGATCGGGGTCGAGGGTTCGCTCGATGTCAGGCCGTCGGTGTAGGTCGCGGTCGGGATTTCGGCGCCGGCGGCGTCCTCCCCGCCGCGCGTGGTCACGAACACGACGATGCCGGCGACCAGGAGGAGTACGACAGCGGCCGCGCCGACCGCGAGCCACGGACCTTTGGCCGGCCTGTTCGGCGGCTGCTCGTTCCCGTGTCGCTGCGGGCCGTACGGCGGACGGTTCGCGTACTGCGGACCGTCGTACTGCGGAGTCTGCGGAGACTGCGGGGCGTACTGCGGCAGCGGGGCGTGGTTCTGGGGGGAGCCTGGTGCTGCGGCGGAGCGCCGTACGGCTGCGGTGGCGGGGCGCCGTACGGGTTCTGCTGCGGGTTCCAGGGCGGCTGGGGATCGCTCACGGCTCGATCGTTCAAATATCGGGCTGGACCGGTGCCCGAAACCGGCCGCCCGAGGCTACCTCACCCGACAGCGATCGGCCTACGGTCAGCCGTACCCGAGCTCGTGCAGCCGGGCGTCGCCGATACCGAAGTGATGGGCGATCTCGTGTACGACGGTGATGTTCACCTCGTCCACCACGTCGTCGACGGTCTCGCAGATCCGCAGCGTCGGATTGCGGTAGATCGTGATCCGGTCCGGCAGTACGCCACCGTAGTAGTGCCCGCGCTCGGTCAACGGAATGCCCTCGTAGATCCCGAGCAGCTCCCGATCACCCGCCGGCGGCTCGTCCTCCACAAACACCGCCACGTTGTCGACCAGCGCCGCGAGCTCCTCCGGCACCTCATCCAGCGCCTGCGCGACCAGCCCCTCGAAGTCGCCCCGACTCATCTCGATCACGCTGCCAGCGTAGTGACCCACACCACCCCTAACGGTCCGCCAGCACGCCGCCCCGAACCAGCGCAGTACCCACGGCTGACCGCACCTGACGCGACGAACTGATCCCAGGGCGCCGCGCACCGACCACCTGCGGCGCCCTCGTTCGCGTGCCAGGGAACTCGTTTTGGAAGCTGGCGCGGTCTCCTCTATGCTTACGGCTGTCCCTGGAGCTTCGGCTCCCGCGGGTCCGAGTCCCCATCGTCTAGTGGCCTAGGACGCTGCCCTTTCAAGGCGGTAACGCGGGTTCGAATCCCGTTGGGGATACGGCCGAAGGCCGTTGCAAAACCTAGCTCGAGGATGCTGTAAGATCATCGAGTCGCAAGGCCCAGTGGCGCAGTTGGTTAGCGTGCCGCCCTGTCACGGCGGAGGTCGCGGGTTCGAGTCCCGTCTGGGTCGCCAGGAGAAGGCGGCGGTGTCCAAACACCGCCGCCGAACTTTCTCCCCGGTCAGGTAGCTCAGCTGGTAGAGCGTCCGCCTGAAAAGCGGAAGGTCGGCGGTTCGAGACCGCCCCTGACCACCATCTCCACCTGCGGTTTCTCGATGTGAGAACCGCCGTTCCTCCCGCTAGTACCGCAACAGATACCGCGACGCCTATCCGGCAACCAGCTCCTCAAGCTGTTCCAGCGCCTTCCGCTGGTCCTCTAGCGACGCGTGAGCGTAGACCGCCATGGTCACCTGCACGTCGGCATGCCCAACGATCGCCTGTACTATGTGCGGGCGCACCTTGGCCGTAGGAGCAAGGTCACACACGAGTGCCGCAGATCGTGCAAACGCATCTTCTCGAACATGTCAGTTCTCCCCGTCGTCGGTGGGGCGGGTGTGGATCAGATGGGCCAGCGCGGAGCCCATGCCGAGCACGGCAACGGGCAGGCAACGGCGGTGGTGATCGGCCAGGGGGCGGCCATGACGCCTGACGCGTCTAGGAGGTGGTATGCGAGCTGACCCAGCGCAACGAGTGCGGGCGGTGCCAGAGCGGACACCTTCGCGAACAGGCGCGCCTTGGCAGGGACACGGCCGCACGGCGACACCTGCAGCTCGAACGCGGCGTAGTTCTCGACACCGATTGGGAGCCTGATCGCAGAGTTGATCGCGAAGCCGTCCGCGATCCCCGGCAGCGGGTCCACAACGCCGAACCCAGTCAGCTCACCGAGTCCGACCTAGCCGGACCAGAGCGCGACGAACGCGGGCAGCGCCATCAGCAGTACTGGCCACGACGGAACCGGGCGCATCTCGTGCTCGGCCTCGGCGGCGGTCTCCGTGCTCGCCTCGATAGCCGGGGAGATGCCCTGGCGCCGGGTAATCCGGGGGAGCCTGCCCAGCCAGCCCACGGGCGGACGGGTCTACAGACGGCGTGACCTGCGGGAACCTCTCAGCAACGTCCTTAGGAGCCGTGTCGGCGCTCTCAGTCTCGATGGTGGGTCTCGTCTGGCTCCGGCACTGAGTGGAGCCGCGTCTCCGGGCCGACGCTATGGCCGTGGTCCCGACCACGTTCAACACTCTCAACGCCTGGGCCAACGGCAACGCCAACACCTGCCGCTAACGATCCCCTGCGCCGCTCTCGGATCGCGCACCCCAACTGTCGCGGTCGCATTCGCCAAGGCAGACCTGGCGGGTCATCCCGCTTGCCTCGCATCGCTCGCAGTCCTCCTGTACGCGGGTGTGTGCGTCTCCGACCCACACGACGGCTCGATCACTTGCCTTAAGCCGCTCGAATCCGGGATGGGAGGCCAGGTAGCGGACGACTTCCTTTCGAATGGGGTTCTCAGCCCACTGGAAGCTCATCTGAGCATGTGAGTGACCGACGCCGCCTGACCGACCGGGTCGAACCGAGCCGCGGTCAAGACGCCCTACTCCGGGTGCAGCGGATCCTCGGGCTCCGCTACTTCGATCGCCTGGTGGTGCAGCGAGACCTTCCCATGCTCGCTCCTGAAGATAACGACTCCCGCGGATGGCCGGCCGACCTCCAACATCGTGGCTGAGGCCCCGAAGTCGGCCTCTCTCTCAATCACCTTATTGATCGACCTGGCGATACTCGCCGTTGTGCCATTGACGACGTAGCCCAGCATGGCACCGATGCCAGATTGGCCAATGCCGTAGTAACCAGTAACAAACCGATGCATCCCCTCCACTACGTAGTTCCGCGGATATGGAGATGTCGACTTGAGAACCTTTGCTTCGACATTAATGAGTTCCGACCCAATGAATACGTTGATGTCCGGACGAGGTGCCCTCTTAGGGTTGGCCAAGCCTGCTCGCATTTCCCGGGTTGGCTGGGTTCCATCATACTGCACTCGAACGAGAGGCCATCTGTGCGCCTCTGCTCGCAAAACTCGATCGGCACAGTCGAATATTCGCACAGTACAAGACAGCTCATCATCGCCATATCGGCTGTAACTTTCCGCGCGCCAGAGGTCTGCCGCCTCTATTAGCAATTGCTTGAGCAGATCGACCGCTTGCTCTGCAACGTATCTCTGAAGTTCCAAAGCAAGATGGCCGCGAACGGCGGAACTGAATTGTTCCAGCACGTTACTGTCCGAACGCTATAGCGGCGAGCATGCGGTCCGCGTCATTTAAGGCTGCATCCATAGACCAGCGGTCCGGGTCCGAGGTTTTGACCACGTAGATAGTGTCCTGGTCTACGAAAAATCCGGCGGGTTGTGCAATAACGCCAATGCTTGAAGCGACCTCGCGATTCACGTTTCGAAGTATCGACTCGATGTCGACTTCACGTCCCCCAGTCGCAACTGGCATATTTGGCTGATTGAATGTAATCGCCACAGCGCGGAAGTCCCCCCTAAAGTAGATCTGAGAATGAACTTCAAGTCGTGGCAGCGTCGTCGCTAGCACTGATCGCACCCGCTCGCCGTATCGTTCGAGCTCCGCGTCGGAGATTGGGATTGTAGAAGCCTTGGGGTTGCGGAATCTATCGAGCCCAGCTCGAACACCCTCGAGAACGCGCGACCGTTCAACGGGGGTCAGGCCGTAGGCATCAAAAACGACATCATCTAGCTCACCGCGAAGCTCCGCAGTCAACCCGGAACTGGCGTGCTCCATAACACTCTCGATGATGCTGAGTTGCTCGTCTGTAGGCATGGCAAGTGGCAGGCTGAGGTGCTCGTTAGCCTCAACCAAGTCCCGTTCTACACCCCAAGACGAGCTGGTCATGAAGTGGTAATAGTGGCCAAGAGAAGACACAATGGTCGCAGCAAGCATTGCGAGCAATGGGCGATCGCCGCTGGGCGCCGCGACGCCGATCACTCCATCCTTAAACACGACATCGTCCTCCACGAGGACTGCAGCAAGTCCATCGCGCGACACTGTCCGACGAATCAGGACATGCGGACCAGCGAACAGACTTACATCGCGAACTCGGTGCAAGAAATCCCGGTTGAAGGTTGATAGGTTTGCGTGATCGATGTAGAAGGGGTCTACGGCCAACGTAGGCACGTCAGGAAGTCCCTGCAGCTCCGACGCATCGTTCTCATCGCCGCCGGCCACTTGATAGCCGCGACCGGTCGTCCAGTCGAACTTCGCCGCAAACTCTGCGACGGTCGGAAATGACGACCTGATCCGGTCTATCAATTGAAGATCGCGTGGGCCGCCCCACAGCATGACCTTCCAGATGTCAGGCCGAGTAATCGCCTGGCGAATACTCACCGACCGGACCTCCTCCGGCGCGATCGTAAGTGCGTCGATGGCTGAATTAAGAAGGCGAATGTGCGGCGCAACGTGAAGCACCTCTTCGCGCTCATCGAGGACGCCGCTGTCGTCATCAGAAACTCGCCTCCTGTCTGCTACCAGAAGCGCGGCAGGGGCAACCGCGGATGAGAAGATGTCGCGCCGGATCGCCGACAGGTCTACAACTGCCCTTACGTTGAGGCGCGTGAATAGCTCAGTGCGGAATGACTGCGCAGGCGCGCTTCTGTTGTGGAGTAAGGGCCTAGCTGGCATGACAAGGCCAATCGCTCCCTCGGGTGAGAGCATCTCGCTTCCGAGCCATAGAAAGGCTTGCGCTTGTTGCCTATCCGAGACTGGCAGCTTGGTTCTACGAATAAATCGGGCAGCTTCCGGCGTCAACCTGCTGCGCCATGGCGGATTGCTGACAACGGCATCAAACTTCTTGTCCCTGAGGGAGTGGTCGCCGAAGGCGTCTGACACCACCACGTTTGTGTCGAGGAGCTTTGGCAGTACCGCCGTCTCCCAAACAGTCGGAGGATCAAGTTGCTCCAACAGCGCAAGGTACAGCCCGAAGGTGGCAATCCTCGCTGCGTCTGGATTTAGCTCTACGCCGAAGATGCGGCTCTTCAGAATGCTCTCAAGCTCTGCATAGGTCGGCTTCCGACCTAACCTCGAACCTTCTGCGTAGACCATTCGTCTGAAGGCTTCAGTCATGAAGGCCCCGCTTCCAGACGCGAGGTCGACCAGGGTTCGCTGAGTGGAGTCCCACGGCAGAACCTCGTCAAGAAGCATGTCAACCAGAAAGCGCGGCGTGTAGTAAGTGCTTTCGACCCGGCGGCTCTCCTGGAGGAGTTGCTCATAGATACTTCCGACCAAGTCGGCAGGCAGGACCGAGAAGTCATATGGCCAAAGCGATTGTTGGCCTGATGGCAGATCGTCACCCTGAAGAAGCGCGGCAAGACCCAGCAGGTCTTGATCGTCAATGCTGGAAAGAGCGCCTGGTATGGGGCCAAAGACATCGCCATTGAAATGCTCCGCGAGGCCCTCGAAAAGTCGCCGCACCGAACGGCGCCCGCCTTCGAGCGCACTTTGCAGCGACGGCACGCCTGCTAGACTTTCAAGGTGGCCGGTGGTAAGGATTCCTCTATCAGCTAGATAACTCGCTACAAACAGGCCCACGGTCACCGCATCGAGTGCCGACCTGTGGCTTAAGTCGTTGCCAGCCGCCCTTTGGCGCAAATAGTCGAGGTTAAAAAGAAGCGCCCGATCGACTCGCGCGGAGCCTCTGTACGCTGCTGCATGCTGACGCGCGAAACTCCCGGCCGTAACCTGATTCCGCTTGTATGCCTCAAGTAGGCCGTGTGCGGTATCAGCCCGTCTCTCGGTAGCGAGAGTACCGTCCTCTGGCCTGTGCGGATTCGTTACGGCGTTGTAAGCGGTAATTCCTTCAGACCCGACATTCAGAAGCAATGGAACTTTTCCGAAGTTCCACAGTCTGCGTCGAATACCTGCCAAGTTGCTCGCGTTAGTCTCAGCCGTAAAACCGACCAGAGGAACCCCATCGCGGAAGAAAGCTGCCTCAAGCCCGACCTTCGTGTGCAGGTCTTGCCACACATAGTCACGCGGCCCTGGGAGTCGATGAGTCGACTCGGTGACGAGCCCCTCGTCACCGGCATAGTCGAGTTGCTCCAGTGCAGTAATAAGGCCGGGCTTAGAGTCCGCGGTCACTGTTGCGAATCCTCTGCTCGTTGCCGGACATGGTGACCACCCTACGGCTCCGGAGCCCGGACTGGCCTGCTGGCTCGCGGGCGTGTGGCGGTACGTTGTGCGGCGGATCGTGGTATATGGCCGTAGTGGTGTCGGTCCGATGGTGTCGCTCCGCCAACTCGTAGTCGTGGCCAGCCCATCGCCCACGACCTCACCCAGGCACAATTCAGAGTCCCCCACAGCCGATGCCTGTCACAAGTGGGATACGCACCGCTGTGGATAACCGCAGCGTCCCAGGCGAGGAGGTCCAGCGACAGGTCCAGCAACGGCTGGCCTCAGGGACCGCCGGCAGACAAGAGCCGAGCCGCTAGGCGTCCCTGCCTCGTTGCACCCGGCCCCACCTCAGTCGAACGAAAAGCGGAAGGTCGGCGGTTCAGACCGCCCCTCACCACCATCTCCGAGCGTGCACCGGGCCACCTCGGCCCACCCGCCAGTCCCGGGGAACCCCCTCAGCGACCATCCGTAGTTGCACGGACGATGCACGCCCCTGAAGATCGGGCCCATGAGTGGTCATCGCCTGTTTGGCGTAGCAAGGCTCCCATGGAATCTCCCCGTAGATCCCGATACATTAGGTACGACATGTCTGCCAACTGATTCGCGACAGACTAGAAGCCTGGCGATCACCTGGGACGGCGGCCAACGCACGGACGACGCATGCCGTCGAGAGCTCGGCAACGGATCGTGGCGGAGTTACGCCCGGGTGCTGACCGTCAACTACGCGCCCACCGATCGGCTGCTCGCTGCACCTTTTGGCCGGTGGGCGCGGACGAGGAGCAGGATGCTGACTATCACGATCCACAGCCACAGCAGGAGGTAAGGCAGGAGCCAGAACGTGCTGAGCCACAGCGCCCGGGCGACCACGAACCCCGCGGCGGCGACCAGCGCCCACCAGCCCAACCAGGCGGGTACGGCCCGGCCGGTGAGCACAGCCACGCCGGCGCCAGCGGCGAAGCCTCCGAGGAGCACCCACGAGTTCGCGAATGTGAGGCTGCCCTGGTCGTAGATCAGCCGGGCGATCTGCGGGTCGAGGTCGCTGGCCCGCAGCACGGCAAGCTCCCACCCGCCGACCGTCACGGCGACGACCAGAGCCACCGTGCAGAGCTGGGCCGCCCGCACCGCCAGTACCGGCACGCCCTCACCGGTGGGCGCCAGCACATCACGCAGCCCGGCGGCAAAGGTCAGAAACGCCACCATGCCCGCGAGGACGATCACCGTGCCGGCGGTCTGCGGACCGCTGCGCAGCGACTGGAGGAACGCCACGATCTCCTGCGTCGAGCTGTCGAACGCCGGCTCGGTGCGGGAACCGATCGCGCCGACGAACTGGCCCGCGAACAGCAGCACCACGGCGGCGATGCCGGCGACTCCGGTGATGAACTTCGATGCGGTGCCCATGGCAATCCTCGTAGGGCCGGGTCAACACGATCAAGCCTACTGTTCTGCCCCGATCCGGCACCGCCTCCCGGACTTCTTTCGAGGATCTCCGGGACGCCGGTTGTCGCGAAGAAATGGTTCAGCGCGTTCCGGAATATTGCCAACCATAGAGAGACCTCACCATGCAGGCGCCTGCGATGTCGCCTGAACTACGCCTAAGTTGCCTCGTGTGGAACGGTGTCGACGGAGACGGCGCCCGTCGTCCGTATCTATCGAAGGAGTTGAAATGGCGGGTCCGGAGCCGCAGTATCTTCAGAAGATCGGCGAACTGGCGTACGAGGTCGCATGGCTTGAATGGCTCATCCTGGGTGATCTGACGCGGCTAAGCAGGCATTTGCCCGCGAGGTTGACAACCGCGGAACTGGCCGGACTACCTATGGGGCAGATCGCAGGGCGCATCAATGACTCGCTCCCGAAGGTCTCCGATGCAAGGGTCAGGTCGTACCTGACGATCGCAGGCAAGGCGCTCAAGGAAGCTTCAGCGGATCGCAACCACCTCCTACATGCGCGCCCTGCCACCGATCCGCAGGGCCGACAACGCCTGTACCGGTGGACGAATGACGAGCGGCATGGACAGAATGCGTTCTTCATCACTGATGAGTGGCTAGATGACCGCCTCCGTCAGTTCCGAGAACACCGGGCCGACATGGACTCTGCTCGGCCTCCGCTCTAGCGGTCGCGCCCCGACGACCGCCCCCCTGAACACCATGTCCGAGCGTGAACTGAACCATGTCGGCCCACCCGCCAGTCCCCGTGGCTCGCTTCAGCGTAGTTGCGCGGATGTTGCACGCGCCCGACAAGGGGCCTAGGTGTCCAATGGGTCGATATGTTGAATCCCCTCGATGGTCGACAAAGGGGAATCTATGGAGGACCAACGGCGCAACACGCTCGAAAGCACCGCCGTAGGCACGCCGAAAGGCCCGGAACGGTATGCGCCTTACGTCTGAGACGTCGTCCGGCGGGGTCTTCGAACAGGTCTTTCTCGTCGGGGACATTCCTGGTGTGCTGTGGACTCCACGAGGTCCCGGCGGTAGCCGGCCCCTGATTGCGATGGGGCATGGCGGTGGTCAGGACAAGAAGAGCTCTGACATTGTGGAGCGTGCGCGCCGTTTCGTGGTCGAGTGTGGTTTCGCTGTGGTGGCGGTCGATGCGCCCAGCCATGGTGATCGGCCGGAACATGAGGAGTTCGCCCGGATCGCGACGGAGTACGAGGCCCGGCTTGACGGCGGTGAGGGACTGGGCCCGCTGATCGCCCGTTTCCAGGCGCTCGTTGTGCGCCAGATCGTGCCGGAATGGCAGAGAGTACTCAACGAGGTCCAGGACCTCGATCATGTTGGCGTTGGCCCAGTTGGCTACTGGGGTGTGTCGCTGGGCTGCGTGATTGGTGTTCCGCTTGTTGCCGCCGAGCCTCGGGTTCGGGCGGCGGTGCTGGGCCTGGGCGGTGCGGAGGTCTCACTCGAGACCGCCGCTCGGATTACCGTTCCGGTGGAGTTTCTCGTGCAGTGGGAGGATGAACGGGTGCCGCGGGCCCAGAGCCTGGCACTGTTCGACGCGTTCGCCTCGACCGAGAAGACGCTGCACGCCAACCCTGGCATGCATGGTGAGGTTCCGGCTTTCGAGGTAGACAGCACGCTCCGGTTCTTCGCCCGGCACCTTGGCTGACCCGCCTTGGAGATGTCGCCTGTGGCCGGCGGTCGTTCAGCGCACCTCTGACGTGTGGCGCTCGGGGTTCGGCGCGGTGGGGCGTGGTGGTCGGCGTAGGAGGCGGGCTGTGGCGTTCTGCAATGGGCGCTCTATGAAGGCGTAGCACAGCAGTGCTCCGACGACCACGTAGAGAAGAGCGGCCGGCAGCATGAGGGCGTGCACTACCGGGCCGGTCGGCAGTCGCCTGGTCCATACGGTCACCAGGAGGGTGAGGGCCGGTACGTGCGTCAGGTACAGCGAGTACGAGGCGTCGCCCAAGTGTCGCTGGAACGGCGGGACTATGCGGCCGTACCTCGTCTCGACGCCGACGGCACCGTAGACGACCAGGCCTGCGGGGACCGCGACGAGCAGGACGCGTACGCCGTCCGAAGGGAACCGGTGCCAGCCCGACATACCGAGAAACACCAGGCACGCGGAGAACGTCAAGATGCCGAGAGCCAGCACGACGTACGGCCGCAACAGCCGTCCGTGGACTGCGGCGAGGCCGACGAACGCACCGAGCACGAACTCGAGGCTCAGCGGGCTGGCCACGATCGCCAGGTACGGGTTCCTCGTGTGCCCGACCGTCGCATACAGCGTCAGTGTCACGGCGACCCAGCCGATCATGACCCACGGAAACCTCGCCCTGCCGAGCAGCAGGGCGAAGGCGAACACCAGATAGAAGTACATCAAGAAGACGAGGGACCACGCGACGAGCAGGGGGAGTCGTCCTTCGTGGGGCAGCAACAGATAGGACTGCAGGATGTTGGGGCTCTGGCCGACCTGGAACCGCACACTGCCAGGGCTCACCGCATACAGGAAGATGATGGTGGAGCTCACGATCCAGTACAGCGGGTAGATGCGCACGACTCTCCGGAGCAGGAAGCGCCGTGCCGAGCCGGGCCGGTCGAAAGTACGCCAGGTCGTGACGACCATGATGACGCCGCTGATGACGAAGAACAGGTCCACGCCGGTGTTGGCCGGCAGATCCACCCACGAGATCCACCGCGACCCGAAGACCCGCTCCTCGAACCCGCCCGGACCCAAGACATGGGCAACGACCACGATCAATGCGGCGATGCCACGCAGGCCTTGTACGTTGTAGAGCGCGGCCCTGCCGTCCACCCGAGGCGCCACCACGCGGGCGCCATCGACGCGGTTCATCACCGACTCACGGTCTCGGCTCTTCGCCATCTACGCTCCCCGGCCCCAAACACGCAGGGGCGGCCCCCGTCGATCGGCACGATGACGTCGGACGCGCGCATCGGACAGCGAAGTCGCGAGCGCGTCGCGCGGAGCAGCCCCCTTGCTGCGCCACTCAAACGTCACCGGTCACTCGACCGGATACCGTTCCCCCCAAACTCCCCGTGCTCAACCCGTCGGCATGCTACGAACCGCGAGCCCATATCCGCGGCGGTATCTGCCCTGCCCCCGCTTGGATGTTACCTCAGTTGCAGTAAGGGGCGAAGGCAAACGTGCCACCTGACAACTGCCTGAGAAATCGGTGCGCGGGCCCGGATTTTGGGGAGTTTGCCAGCGAGTCGTGTGGCTTCAGTTGGCTTCAGGTCGAGTTCGGTACTACGGTAGAGCTACGGTGTACTACGGTCTATCGCCAGTTTGTCAGGAGCAATGGGGCGAGGGAACCGCGCAGCAGGGCCCAGCCGTCGCAGACGGGAAGGCGCCGGGTGACCCCCGGAGGCGCGCAGTACTGCAGGACTCGGTGAAGCAGTACAGCAGGGCTCGGTGAAGTCGGGTAGAGCAGGGTGTTGGATCGGCCGGTCCGGCACACCCGCACTTGGTTGACCATTTCAGGAGTGACAGTGGCGCCCTCTCCAGAGGCCGTACGACTCGCCAGGCGGCTGCGCGACCTGCGAGAGTCCGAGCGACTCACGCAGAAGGACTTGTCGAACGCCCTGAGCGTCGGCGGTGACAGCCGCGTCGCGGTGGCGACGATCAGCTCGTGGGAGTCGCAGTCCAACCCGAAACTGCCACCCGAGGAGCGGCTGCGTTCGTACGCGCTCCTCTTCGCCGTCTCTCCAGCACCGAAACGCGTGCCGCGCGAGCAGGAGCTGGCGCCGGCGCAGCGCGAGCGCTTCAGCATGCTGCACCGTGAGCTGGTCAGCCTGCGGGACGAGATCCGGCAACACCAGACCGGCAGACCGCAGTCCAGCAGTTCGTACACCTTCGACTTCGAGTCCGGCCGGATCACGCTCATCTGCCCGGAGGTGCCGGAAGAAGGCCGCTCGCACCTGGCCGAAGCGACCAACCCGAACTTCACCAAGCTGTACAAGTACGCCGATCTCGACGCGCTGATCGAGATGTGGGGACATGTCCGCGCCTCCAACCCCGAGCTCAGGACTCGGCACCGGCTGCCGTCGGAGGTCAGCGCCGATCACCTGTCCGGCCATCTGATCCTCATCGGCGGCATCGCCTGGAACCGCGTGACCAGCCGCCTGCTGCGGGTCCTGGACAACCTGCCGATCCGGCAGCTGTCGGTACCGGACCTGGCCGACGGTGAGATCTTCCGGTCCCGGGACGGTCGCGAGTACCGGCCGATCTGGGAAGAACGCAAGGACATCCCGCCCGAGGACGACACGCCGTCGAAGGACGAGATCGAGGCGGACCAGGCCCAGGACGCCTGGCGCGGCAGCACTCCTCGCGAGCTGGTCGAGGACGTTGCGCTGTTCGCGCGCCTCCCCAACCCGTTCAACCACAGCAGGACGATCACCATCTGCAACGGCGTCTACAGCCGCGGCGTCCTCGGCGCGGTCCGCACATTGACCGACGACTCGGTGCGTGAGCGGAACGAGGCCTACCTGGCCAATAGGTTCCCGGGCGGCGTCTTCGGCCTGCTGATGCGCGTTCCGGTGGTCAACGGCGAGGCGGTCACGCCGGACCTGGAGATCGAGGAGAACCGGCTGTTCGAATGGTCTCCGGAGGACGGGGACGAATGAGCCGCCGGTCCAGACAAATCCAGTCGTCGCACGCGGGTCTCCTCTGCGACGGCTCTGCCGCGCTGCCCGCATCCGCCAGCGCCGCTCCCGACGCGATCGTCGTCCCCGCCGCGCGCCCGGCGTCCGAGCTGCAGACAGTCATCTCGCTCGCGGCACGGCTCGACGTACCGCTGGTCATCCTCTGCAGCCGGCAGGCGCAGATCGAGCAGGTCGTCCGGCGGGTGAAGAAGACGTTCGGCGCCCAGGCCCTCGTCATCGACGTACCCGAGGACTACCGGCCTCCGTGCGCGCCGCCGCTGACCTCGGCCGAGCGGTTCCGCGAGGCCTCGGCGAACCGTTCGAGCGACCTCAGCGCGAAGCGGAACATCGGGCTGCTGCTGGGCCGGCTGCGCGGATGGAACAAGATCATGTTCATCGACGACGACATCCGCGCGCTCAAGTCGTGGGACGTCAGGCGACTGGCCGGACACCTCGACCGGCATCCCGTCGCATCGATGGTGAGCCGGGAGTTCCCGGACAACTCGGTGGTCTGCCACGCTCGCCGGCGGGTCGGGTTCCGGCAGGACGTGTTCGTCAGCGGCGCCACCCTCGGCGTCAACCTGCGGGCTCCGGATCTGTCGTTCTTCGCCGACGTGTACAACGAGGACTGGTTCTTCTTCGCCCGGCACGCCGCGGAGCGGACGCTGCCGAAGATCGGCGAGGTCAGCCAGTTGCAGTACGACCCGTTCGCCGATCCGATGCGCGCCGCCCGGGAGGAGTTCGGGGACCTGCTGGCCGAAGGTCTGTACGCGGCCCTCGAGAGCGGACCGCAGGGTTTCGACGAGCACCTGATGACGGCGATGAGCCCGGGCCACTGGAAGGAGTACAAGGACGTCCGGCTCGACACGATCGAGCAGACGATCACGCGACTCGAACAGGTGGAGCACCGGCTCGAGCACGGCGAGTACGACCGGATGTGGAACTCGCTGCTGACCGCGAAGGACGTTGCCACCCAAATCTCTCCGGACCTGTGCGCCGACTTCATCGAGAGCTGGCAGCAGGACGAGAAGCGCTGGCAGAAGATGTACGGCCACCTTCCGAGCAACTTGAACGAGCAGGACGCACTGACCGAGCTGCAGCTGTCGAACTGGATCTCCTGCGGCTACGGACTACCGACCCGCTCGCAGGCGGATCTCGCGCCGGCCGGAGCCGTCTGCTAGCAGCTGGCGTTCGCCGGTGGGACTGAAGCCGAGGCGGTCGTACACCTCGCGTGCGACCGTGTTGGTGTCCAGCACCCAGACGCGCCATTCGGTGACGGCTGGTTCCTCGGCGGCGAGCCGGCCGAGGAGCGCCCGCAGTACGCCGTTGCGGCGGTACCGCGGGTCGACCCAGACCGACTCGATGTGCCGCTCGCACGCCGGCCGGCCGGCCACCCGGACCGAGCTCGCCAGCCCGACGATCCGGGCCGCGTCCCGGGCGACGACCCAGTGCATCCGGGTGAACCGTTCCCGCCAGCCGGCTTCACCGACGGTCACCTCGTCCTCGTAGTCGGCGAGGTACGCCGTCGGCGAGTCCTTCAGCGCGCGGAGGCGAACCTCCCGGGCGATCGGCCAGTCATCGGCGCCGAGCATGGCGAGTTCCAAGGTCCCGGACCCCTTCGGGAGATGGACAGCGTGTGCATCCATACCAGTCTCGCCGTTTCGCCGGATCACCAAACCGCCGAGCGGATAATGTCACATCGAGTGACCGGTTTCCGCGGCAGATCGCCTGGTACGCGAGCGCGTCGCCGTCGTTGCCGTACACCTCGACGCCACACGCGGTCGTGTGCCAGGACAGCCCGAGCCCGTACGTACCGCCTTCGATGCCCGGCTGCTTCATCTCGTGCAGCAGCCGCGCCGGGAGCAGGCGGCCGCCGAGCAAAACATCAGGGATCACCCCGTAAGCCGACTGCGCAAACCACCCACTTGTCCATCAGTCACACCCGCCCGCAACAGGTAGCCGTACGCCCCGCCGTGCCGCTGCCGTACGTGGGCCAGCAGCCGCAAGATGGTCTCGGACGGGTCGCCGTAGTCGGCCGCAATCCTGTCGTGCGGTACGCCGAGCAGGTCCAGGGTCAGGGCAATGACGACGCCTGTCCGGTCCTTGCCGGCGTGGCAGTTGACCACCACGCAGCCGGGTGGAGCCTCGGCGATCGCGGCGACGGCGGACGCGACGCGGCCGGCGTAGTCGTCGACGAGGACGCGGTACTGCTCGTACAGGTCGAAGCCGGAGACGTCCTCGTCTGCCGGGTCCCAGAGCGGGACGTTGTGCCAGCGGGGGTCGGTCGCGTACGGGGACGGGAAGGTCGCGCATTCCCACGCGCTGCGCAGGTCGACGAATCTGGTGATGCCGGCGGCCTCGACAGCTGCGAGGCCTTCGGCAATCAGTTGATCAAGGTTGTCGCTGCGGATCAGTCTGCCCGGCAGGACCTCGCCGGTCGGCGTTGGTAGGCCGGCGAGGTCTCTGGCGTTGCTGCAGTTCGGCCAGTTGAGTTTGCGCACGGCAACCAGCCTAGGTTCGACAGTGGTTGCCTTGGGCAAGTTATGCGGCGGCAGCGGCTTCGGTGAGTTGTTCTTGGGTGGGCTGCAGTTGGGGGGTGGCGAGGGTGAGGAGGACGTTGGCCACGGCGAAGGCGGCGGCTGCCAGCAGGCCTCGTTCGTACCCGGACTGCAGGGCCTGCAGTTGGGTGGCGCCATGGGTCAGTTCGTGGGTGGTGTGGGCGATGGAGAGGGTGGTGACGATCGCCAGACCGAGCGCAGCGCCGACCTGGTACATGGCGTTCACCACCCCGGACGCCGCACCGGCCTCGACCGGACGTACTTCGGAGACCGCGTTGATCTGCCCCGGTACGCCGACTCCGATGATGCCGAACCCGAAGACGATCAGCCCCGGAAGCAACTGACTCGCGTAGCTCCCGGTCGCGTCGGCCTGCGAGAGCAGCAGGAGACCACCGAGACTCAGGACCGCGCCGCCCAGTTGCACAGTGCGAGTACCAAGCCGCTGTACGAGCTGTGATGCGAGTACGGCACCGACAATCGCCGCGCCACCCATCGGGAGGAAGTGCACGCCGGCCTCGAGCGCACTGTCGCCACGGACCTGCTGCAGGTAGATCGCGGTCAGGAAGAACATCGACAGGAACCCCGCGCCGTTCAACGCCAGCGAGGCGCCCGAGACACTCAGCGCCCGCGACCGGAACAGCCGCAGCGGCACCAGCGGCGCAGCCGACCGGGATTCGACGAAGACAAAGGCAGCCAGCAAAATCACGCCTGCTGTCAGTACGCCGATTACCTCGAAAGAACCCCACCCAGCGGGCTCCGAACGCACGACACCGTAGACGACAGCCATCAGCCCAGCAGTACCGAGAACAGCGCCCAGGGTGTCGAAGGTTCTACGGCCCGTCGTGTGCCGCTTGTCCGGCACGAAGACGGGGATCAGGGCGACCAGTGCGAGCACGATCGGTACGTTGACGAAGAAGACCCACTGCCAGCTCAGGGAGTCGACGAGTACGCCGCCGGCGACAACACCGAGCGTGCCACCGAGGCCGGCCAGGCCGCCCCAGACACCCATCGCGATGTTCCGTTCCCGGCCGTGCGCGAACGTCGTCGTCAGGATGGCGAGTGCCGCCGGGGACAGCAGAGCGCCGCCGAGGCCTTGGACCGCCCGGGCACCGATCAGGAACTCGGGTGAGTTGGACAACCCCGCGATCAGCGAGGTGGCGCCGAAGAGCAGGAGGCCCGCGCTGAAGACGCGGCGTGGGCCGAGCAGGTCGGCCATCCGGCCGCCGAGCAGCAGGAAGCCGCCGAAGAGCAGGGTGTACGCGTTGATCACCCACTGCAGGGAGTCGGCGGAGAAGTGCAGGTCCGCCTGGATGTGGGGCAGCGCGACGTTCACGATCGTCACGTCGAGCACCACGATGAACTGTGCGAGAGCCAGCACCGCCAGGGTGGCCCAAGGACTGCGTCGCATCGCCGTACCTCATTACTCAGAGTCAGGTCTACACCGTATGTATACGGCGTAAGCTTACGTAGTAGACACTAGGTCTACGGTGTAGACTTGTCAACGTGATCACCAAGGAGACCGCCCGCCGGCTCGATCCGGAGCGGGTCGTGGACACCGCGCTGGCCATCGCCGACGACGAAGGGCCGGCCGCTGTCTCGTTCCGGAAGCTGGCCGCCGAGCACGACGTCACCCCGATGGCGATGTACCGGCACTTCAAGGACAAGGACGACCTGCTCGCGGCGCTGGGCGACCGGCTGCTCGCGGACGTCGTACTGCCCGAGCCGACCGACGAGCCGTGGGACCAGCAGCTGCACGCGCTGCTGACCGCGTTCGTCGACGCGCTCCGCGGTCACCCGCGGCTGGCTGACCTCACCTTGGTCCGGATCCTGGTCGCCGAGCCCGGTCTCGCGCTTGCTGAACGGGCGCTGGCCCTGCTGGTCGAGGGCGGCTTCTCGGTCGACGACGCGGCCGAGGTCGGCCGGCAGTCGATCTGCTCGCTGATCTCGCTCGTCACCACGGACCCGATCGCCCGCGAGGTGAGCGACCCCGAGGCCCGGGAGGCGTCGCTGCGCCGCAAGCGGGCCTCGCTCGGCGCGCTCTCGCCCACGCAGTACCCGCTGATCACCGCCGCGGCCGGCTCGCTGATCTGCCCGTCGTCCCGCGACCGGTACTACACGATCGGCGTCGACCTGGTCGTGGCCGGCATCCGCGGCCTTCTCGATCAGCCGACACTGAGAACGGGTGTCTGAGCCGCACGAACCCGCCCGAGAGGACTACGCTCCGAAACTGAGCGATACCACTCTCTATGGAGGTACATCGAATGGCGGGGAAGTTCGAGCTGTACAAGGACAAGTCCGGCGAGTTCCGGTTCCGCTTGAAGGCCGGGAACGGCGAAGTGATCGCAACCAGCAGCGAGAGCTACCAGACCAAGGCCTCAGCGCTGAACGGGATCGACTCGATCAAGCGGAACGCCGCCGAGGCGAACGTCGACGACCAGACCGACTGAAACCTCAAGAAAACAAGGGGTTCTCCACCGCGGGTGGAGAACCCCTTCGGTTTCAGATCCCGTCGGCGAACACCACGCCGCGGATCTCCACCCCGAGCCCCTCGATGGACGCGTCCGGGATCATCGCCGCCAGCTCGGCCGCCCGCTCGCGGGACGCGACGTCGATCAGGTAGAAGCCGCCGAGGAACTCCTTCGACTCCACGAACGGCCCGTCGGTCACCGCCGGTACGCCGTTGCGCACCTTCACGACCGCGGACTCCGCGGGCTGTGTCAGTGCCAGCGTGCCGGCGAACTCCCCGGACGCCTTGATCGTGTCCATGAACTTCTGGTGCCCGGCACCGATGGCCTGCTGCTCCTCCTCCGGCAGGGCCTCGAGCACCTCGGTGTTGATGTTGAGGATCAGTAGGTACTTCACGATGTCTCCTTCGGACCCGGCTCCCGCCGATCGGGCGCCTTCATCCATCAGTACGGAGCGGGCCGGCGCGTCTTGACATGCTCTAGCGTCTCTCTATGACCGGGCTGAGTCTCACAGATGTCCAGGCCGCCGCGGACCGGCTCGCCGGGGTGGCGCACCGTACGCCGGTACTCACCTCGCGGACGCTCGACGAACGGGTCGGGGCGCAGGTGTTCCTCAAGGCGGAGAACTTCCAGCGGATCGGCGCGTTCAAGTTCCGCGGCGCGTACAACGCGATCAGCCGGCTCGGTCCGGAGCAGCTCGCGGCGGGCGTGGCGGCGTACTCGTCCGGGAACCACGCGCAGGCGGTCGCGCTGGCGGCGCGGCTGGCCGGTACGCCGGCGGTGATCCTGATGCCGGAGGACGCCCCGCCGACGAAGCTGGCCGCGACCCGCGGGTACGGGGCGGAGGTGGTGACGTACGACCGGTACACGCAGGACCGAACCGCCCTGGCGCAGGAGCTGGCCGCGGAGCGTGGGCGGACGCTCATCCCGCCGTACGACCACTACGACGTGATGGCTGGGCAGGGCACCGTCGCGCTCGAGCTGATCGAGGAGGTCGGGCACCTCGGGGCACTGCTCGTCCCGGTCGGCGGTGGTGGGCTGATGGCCGGCTGTGCGACCGCGGCGACGATGCTGTCGCCGGGGATCCGGATGATCGGGGTCGAGCCGGAGGCGGGCGACGACCACGCCCGGTCGCTGGCGGCGGGTGAGCGGCAGCAGATCGCCGTACCGCGGACGATCGCGGACGGGCAGGCGATCGCGACGCCGGGCGAGCTGACGTTCGCGGTGAACCGGAAGCTGGTCGAGTCGTTCGAGCTGGTCAGCGACGCGGAGATCGTGGCCGCGATGGCGTTCGCGTTCGAGCGGCTGAAGATCGTTCTGGAGCCGAGCGGAGCGAGTGCGCTGGCCGCGTTGCTGGCCGGGCGGATCCACGGCCTGCCGGAGCGCGTCGGAGTGGTGCTCTCCGGCGGAAACGTGGGTCTGGAACGCTTCCGGGAGCTGCTCGGAACTAGCTGAACGCGAAAGGACTTTAGGGTGCCCTGACCACCCTCTGTGCTCGTTGTCACAGAAAGCCACCAGCGAATGTGACCGAGGTCACACCAAAACCTTGAATTGCCGCCTCCGCCCCGCTCAGACGCGCTCAGGACACCTGGTGTTCACCCACACTTGCTGAGCCGTCAGAGGCCCTTTCAGGGCCTTTTGAGAACGACATTGTGGATCTGAGGGTTTGCGTCGTGATCGTTCTGTTATACAGTCGTCGGCGGTTCGGTAACCAACACGAATTGCACACGAGTCAACGCCGAGCTCCGCCAGGCTCGTGTGCTCCCCTCGAATACCAATGGCGGAGGTGGGGGACCCAGGAAGTTGGGTCTCGACCGTGAGTGGTCGAAACCCTGGGGTGAAGTCCGCGGGAGCGGACCGGGCTATCAATCCCAGCCCGAACCCGACAGCTAACTTCACAGGCGTCGGGAGACAACCATGCCCGTCACTGCCCGACGGACGTCGCTTTCGCGCGCCGTCAACGCTGAGTCCAGTACTGACCGGCCCACCGGCCGGACCCTGGCGAAGCACCGCCGTTCCTCCCGTCCGGGGACCCCCCGGGCCGCAGCCGCCGTCCTCTCGGTCGGCCTCGCTGTCGGCGGTGGAGCCGCCCTCAGCGTCACCACCACCGCGGCCCCGGCGTCCGCGTCGACGACCGCCATGACCGCTGCCCAGCAGCGCGGTCACACCAGCATCCCGAGCCGGCCCCTCCTCCGGCTCGGCGACTCCGGCCCGACCGTCAAGTACGTCCAGAAGGCCCTGCACCTGGGTCCGGACGGCTACTTCGGCAGCAGCACCGTCCGGATCCTGAAGAAGTTCCAGACGTCGTGGGGCCTGAAGGCCACCGGTTACACCGACAAGAAGACGTGGGGCCGGCTGACCTGGGCCGCGAAGCACAAGGTGCTGTACGGCAACCACGGCGTCTCGACCGGTACGACGACCTTCCGGGCCAAGGTGCTCCGCGAGGCCGCCAAGCTCAAGGGCACGCCGTACCGCTACGGCGGCACGACCACCCGCGGCTTCGACTGCTCCGGCTACACCGGCTTCGTGTACAAGTACGCCGGCAAGAAGCTGCCGCGTACGGCGCGTCAGCAGTACGCCGCGACCAAGCACATCAGCCGCAGCGCCGCGAAGCCGGGCGACCTGGTGTTCTTCCGCAACGGTGGCGGCGGCGTGTACCACGTCGGCATCTACGCGGGCTCGAACATGCTGTGGCACTCGTCGCGGCCGGGACGTCCGGTCGCCAAGGCGAAGATCTGGACCAGCAGCATCGCCTTCGGGCGCGTCTGAGTCCTGACCGGCCGGCACCCTTCCCCCAAGTGGGCGCCGGCCGGTCGTCAGCGTCCTCTCCCCCAGGCACGCTGACTCCGAAACCGGTCCGAGCCGTCGATCCCCCACCCCTCCGACGGCCGGGCCGGTTTCCTGTTCGTTCATCGCCGCTGCCTAGACTGACCGGCGTGAAGCGCCTGACCGTGGGGTTCTGGATCGCCGCGGTGGCGTTGGAGAGCTACGGCACCATGCATGCGATGTCGGCCAAGGCGGACGCGACCGGGAAGCCGTTCTGGCGGGTGCTGTTCTCCGGGCAGGAGTTCTTCGTCTGGCACGGCGCCCCGGCGTGGTACTACCCGGTGCTGATCGGGCTCACCGTCTTCACCGGGGCCCTCACTGCCGTGTACGTCTTCTCGCGCGATTAGGAGACGTGCCCTAATCGTCGAGCAGGCCCGCTTCGTACGCCAGGATCGCCACCTGGACGCGGTTCGTCGCGTCCAGCTTCACCAGGGCCCTGGAAACGTGGGCCTTCACGGTGGCCTCGCTCATGAACAGCTTCCGGCCGATGTCGGCGTTCTGCAGGCCGCGGCCGACCTCGACCAGCACCTCTCGCTCGCGTTCGGTGAGCTTGGCGATCCGCTCCTGGGCGGCCCGCTTCCGGTCGGCCCGCGGGTCCCCGGCGAAGTGCCCGATCAGCCGCCGGGTCACCGCCGGCGACAGCATCGCCTCGCCGGCCGCGACCACCTTGATCGCCTGTACGAGCTCCCGCGGCGGCGTGTCCTTCAGCAGGAACCCGCTCGCCCCGGCCTGCAACGCCCGGAACACGTAGTCGTCCAGGTCGAACGTGGTCAGTACGACGATCTTCGGCGGGTCCGGCAGCGCCTGTACCTCCCGCGTCGCGGCCAGTCCGTCCAGCCGCGGCATCCGGATGTCCATCAGGACGACGTCCGGCCGGTGCTCCTTCACCATCGAGGCGGCGTCCGCGCCGTCCTCGGCCTCGGCGACCACCTCGAGCTCGGGATCGGACTCGAGGATCATCTTCAGCCCGGCCCGCACCAGCGCCTCGTCGTCGACGATCAGCAGCCGTGTCATCGTTCTCCTTCGTCCACGAGCACTGGCTCGCTGTCCTGCCGATGGTCGTCCCACGGTATCCAGGCCTCGACCCGCCAGCCGCCGTCCGGCGTCGGCCCTGTGGACAGCCGGCCACCGGTCAGCTGCACCCGCTCGCGGAGACCGACCAGCCCGGCGCCGGCACCAGGCAGCAGTGAACCAGCCGCCACCGGCCGTACGTTCGTCACCCTCACCGTCACGCCGTCACCGCGGGCGCCGTGCACCTCGACATCGGTCGCCGCGCCGCGGGCGTGCTTGTGGACGTTCGTCAGCGACTCCTGGACGATCCGGTAGACCGTGCGCCCGACCAGGACCGGTACGTCGTCCGGCAGCGCACCGTCGTACCCCACGGTCACGCCGGCGTCCCGCGACGCGGCGATCAGCCGCTCCAGGTCGGCCGCCTTCGGGACCGGGGCCAGGTCGGCACCGGCCACGCTGACGTCGGTCCGCAGTACGCCGAGGACCTCGCGAAGGTCCTCCATCGCCTGCCGGGCCGTCTCGCGGATCAGCCGGGCGGAACCCTCGACCCGGTCCGGGCCGACCGTCGGGTTCACCTCGAGGCCGCCGGCGTGCAGCGCGATCAGCGAGACCTTATGGGCCAGTACGTCGTGCATCTCCTGGGCGATCCGGGCCCGCTCGCCCAGCCGGGCCTGCTCACTGCGCAGCTCGCGCTCGGCCTCGGCCCGCTCGGCGCGGTCCCGCAGCGACGCCATCAGGTCGCGGCGCGCACCGACGTACGCACCGATGGCGATCCAGGTGCCGACCAGGAAGGGCCCGGTGAAGACCGACACCCAGACCTGGTTCCGGTTGCCCAGCCCGTAGAGGACGTACGCGGCGTACGCGGCCAGACCGAGGACGGCCAGCGCGAGGTCGCGGCGGCGGATCGCCAACGTCAGCAGGGCGAGGCCCATCGGGACGAAGATTCCCCCGGTGAGCATTGCGAGGACGGCGATCGCGGTGACGGTCACCGGGAACCGGCGGCGCCACAACAGGGCGATCGAGGCAACAATGCCGGCGCCCAGCACGTACCAGTCCTTGGGGCTCCAGCCGCCTCCGCCGGACGCGGCCTGCGCGACGATGGTCAGCAGGCTGAAGCAGACGTACAGGATGTCGCGCAGCCGCGGGGCATGCCTGATCCACCAGGCATACCACTCGCGCAACCGTCGCATTCCGTCACTGTAGTTCGACCGACGACGCGATCACGTCCCCCTTCCGGGTGGGTTCCAGGGCCGTCCCGGACGACTTTCGTAGGGGGTAGCTGCAGTCGGTCGTCCGATGTGCGGCAGGGGGTCCGGACGGTTGACTCGATGTCATGATCACCGTCGAGAACCTGACCAAGCGCTACGGCAGCACCACGGCTGTCCAGGACGTGTCGTTCACCGTCCAGCCGGGGAGCATCACCGGCTTCCTCGGGCCGAACGGCGCCGGCAAGTCCACCACGCTGCGGATGCTCACCGGGCTGACGCCGCCGAGCTCGGGCACCGCCACCATCACCGGCAAGCGGTACGCCGACCTGCCGAACCCGGGCCGGGTCGTCGGGGTCATGCTGGACGCCGCCGCGCAGCACCCAGGCCGGACCGGCCGCGAGACTCTGCTGCTGAACGCCAGCCTCCTCGGGGTGCCGAAGACGCGCGCCGACGAGATGCTCGAGGCGGTCGGCCTCAGCCACGCCGCGAAGCGCCGCGTCGGTCAGTACTCGCTCGGTATGCGGCAGCGGCTCGGTATCGCCAGCGCCCTGCTCGGCGACCCGGCCGTACTGATCCTCGACGAGCCTGCCAACGGTATGGACCCCGAGGGCATCCGGTGGATGCGTGGACTGCTGCAGGACTTCGCCGCCCGCGGTGGCACCGTGATCCTGTCCAGCCACCTGCTCGGTGAGGTCCAGGCGACCGTCGACCGGCTGGTCGTGATCGGCGGCGGCCGGATCGTCGCCAACGGCTCGCTGGACGAGCTGCTCGCCGGTTCCGGCACGCTCGTCCGCGGTCTCGACCCGGCCGGTCTGCGCGCGGCGCTGACCACCGCCGGCCTGCAGGCCGAGCCGGCCCAGGACGGCGCGCTGCGCGTCGACGCCACCGCCGAGCAGGTCGGGCGCGCCGCCGCCGCTGCCGGTCAGATCCTGCTCGAACTCCGCCAGAGCGACGGTGCCGGCCTGGAGGACCTGTTCTTCCAGCTCACCGCCACGCCTGCCGCCGCCTGATCACCCACCTTCTTCCTGGAGACTTTGATGACCACCGTGACCGACGTCGCGCCCGTGACGAACGCCAAGCACCGCAGCGAGGTGGCGACCAGCCTGCCGCCCGCCCGCGGTCAGTCCTTTCTGAAGCTCGTCACGATCGAGCTCCGCAAGTCCGTCAACACCCGCAGCGGCCGGGTGCTGATCGCCGCGATCCTGCTGGTCGCGATCGCCGCGCTGACCTGGCAGGCGACCCACCTGCCTACGCGGGGAGCCGGCTTCGACGGGTTCCTCGGCGCCGCGTCCACCGGGGTGATGCTGTTGCTGCCGGTGATCGGCGTGATGGCGATGACGTCGGAGTGGACCCAGCGGACCGCGCTGACCACGTTCACGCTGTCGCCGCGCCGGGTCCGGGTACAGCTGGCGAAGTTCGTCTCGGCGGTCGTGCTGAGCGTGGTCGTGATGACCGGGGTCGTCGCGGTGGCGCTCGCCACCACGGCCCTGACCGGGGCGCTGACCGACCGCACGATGTCGTACGCCGGCCTCGGCGGGCAGCTGGTCGGGGCGTACCTGACCGTCGCGCTGAACGTCGTCATGGGCGCCGCGTTCGGTGCGGTGATCCCGCAGACCGCGGTCGCGATCCTGGCGTTCTTCATCGCGCCGACCGCCTGGTCGCTGGCCGGCCCGGCACTGTTCAAGGACAACGCGAACTGGCTGGACGTGTTCGGCGCGCTCGGGCGGATCGCGGAGCGTGACCTGCACGGGATGGTGCCGGAGACGCTCACCGCGGTGGGGGTCTGGATCGTCCTGCCGACCATCGTCGGACTGTGGGCAAGCTCACGTCGCGAGGTCAAGTAGCGGGGGATCTGACGCGGTGGGACGGGCCGGTTCGAGGGGATCGGCCCGCCCCACCGATGCTGTGATCGGACCTCTGGAAGGCCCGGCCCGGGGGCGGTGCGTGTGTCGATCCTCAGCTCCGGGTATCCTTGAACCACGATTACTGACGACTGATCCGTGGGCGCCACGCAGCGTACCCGGTTGACTTGTGCGAGGGGGTCGACGCTATGGGGCGCGGCCGTGCAAAGGCCAAGCAGACGAAGGTCGCACGCGACCTGAAGTACCGCACCTGGGACACCGACTTGGACCAGCTCAAGCGAGAGCTGTCCGGTGAGCAGGGTGGGAACAGTTCTGCGAACGGCGACAACGACGGCGACGACTACGACGCCGACGACTACCACCCCCGTCGGTAAGCATCATCAGCCCGGCTGAGCTGCTCAAGCGCCTCTCAGGTGCCTGAGCAGTTCACCGTGCGCCCGACGTGTTCCATCACATCAGCACCTGCTGTGGCGGATCAGCGGATCGAACAGCCCGAGGCGTCGGGCCGCTCGATCGGGATCCGCCGTCAGGGGGCGACTGAGGATCCCGTGCACTCCGCCGAGCATTGCTGCCCGGCGGAGCGTGCTGGCAGCTCGTCGTCGCTGGTTTCCTTGTGGTCGGCGCTCTCACACTGACGAGTGCTGCGCCTGGGCGCTACTTTGCGTACGTGCCTTCGAGGGTCACCGTGCCGCCAGGAGTCGCGGTGACTTCGCCGCAGACCCACGCGGGGATGTCCCGCGCGCCCAGCGCCTGGATCGCGGCGTCGGCTGCGGACGGGTCCAGTACGGCGACCATTCCGGCGCCCATGTTCAGCGTCTTCTCGAGCTCCGGCAGTGCGACGTCGCCGAGCAGCCCGACCAGCCCGAAGATCGGCGCCGGCGTCCACGTCGACCGGTCGATCCGGACCGACAGCTGGTCCGGGATCACCCGCGCCAGGTTCGCCGCGAACCCACCGCCGGTGATGTGCGACATCGCGTGCAGCGGCCGGTCGTCGCCGCCGTTCAGCTCCTCGATCAGCTCCAGACAGTGCTTCGCGTACACCCGCGTCGGCGTCAGCAGCACCTCGCCGAGCGACGTACCAAGCTCCGGCACCATCCGGTCCAGCGTCCACTTGGCCCGGTCGAAGAACACGTGCCGCACCAGGCTGTACCCGTTCGAGTGCAGCCCCGACGACGCCATCGCCAGTACGACGTCACCTGCACGCACCCGCTCCGCGCCGAGCACCTCGTCCGCCTCGACCACACCGGTCGCCGCGCCGGCCACGTCGTACTCGTCCGGCTCCAGCAGGCCCGGGTGCTCCGCGGTCTCGCCGCCGACCAGCGCCGTACCGGCCTCGACACACGCCTCGGCGATGCCCCTCACGATCTGCGCGATCGTCTCCGGCACCACCTTGCCGGTGCAGATGTAGTCGGTCATGAACAGCGGCTCCGCGCCGCACACCACCAGGTCGTCGACGACCATCCCGACCAGGTCGAACCCGATCGTGTCGTGCTTGCCGAGCTTCTGCGCGATCGCGACCTTGGTCCCGATCCCGTCGGTCGACGTCGCCAGCAGCGGCCGCCGGTACGACGTCAGCGCGGTCGCGTCGAACAGCCCGGCGAACCCGCCGAGCCCGCCGACCACCTCCGGGCGGGTCGCCTTCGCCACCCACTCCTTCATCAGCTCGACGGCCCGGTCACCGGCCTCGATGTCGACCCCGGCGGCGGCGTAGCTCGCGCCTTCGCTCACTGTTCTTCTCTCCCTGGTGCGGCTCTTGTACTACGGGCGGCTGAGGGCGTCGGCGGCACCGGCTCCACCGGCCACCGTCGCGAGTCCGTCGGCGTCGGTCCGCACCGGGTCCTCCAGCAGGTGCTTGCCGAGCTGCTCGGGATCCGGCAGCGCGACCGGGTACACCCCGTCGAAGCACGCCCGGCAGAGCCGGTCCATCGGGACGGTGGTCGCCTCGACCAGGCCGTCCAGGCTGATGTACCCGAGCGAGTCGGCGCCGAGCGAACGGCAGATCTCCTCGGTGTTCAGCCCGTTCGCGATCAGCTCGGCGCGGCTGGCGAAGTCGATCCCGTAGAAACAGGGCCACTTCACCGGCGGCGCGGTGATCCGGACGTGGATCTCCTTCGCGCCGGCCTCGCGCAGCATCCGGATCACGGCGCGCTGGGTGTTGCCGCGGACGATCGTGTCGTCGACGACCACCAGGCGTTTGCCCTCGATCACCTCGCGGAGCGGGTTCAGCTTCAGCCGGATGCCGAGCTGACGGATCGTCTGGCTCGGCTGGATGAACGTCCGGCCGACGTACGCGTTCTTCACCAGGCCGGAGCCGTACGGGATCCCGGACTCCTCGGCGTACCCGATCGCGCCCGGCGTACCGGACTCGGGCGTCGCGATCACCAGGTCGGCCTCGGCCGGGTGCTCCTGGGCGAGCTTGCGGCCGATCTCGACCCGGGTCGAGTAGATCCGCTGTCCGGAGATCTGGGTGTCCGGACGGGCCAGGTACACGAACTCGAACAGGCAGCCCTTCGGGTCCGGCTCGGCGAACTTCGTCGACCGCAGCCCCTCGGCGTCGACGGCGACGATCTCGCCCGGCTCGACCTCGCGGATGAAACTCGCACCGCAGATGTCGAGGGCGGCGGTCTCGCTGGCGATCACCCAGCCGCGCTCCAGCCGGCCGAGCACCAGCGGGCGGATGCCCTGCGGGTCGCGGGCTGCGTACAGGGTGTTCTCGTCCATGAAGATCAGGCTGTAGGCACCCTTGACCTTCGGGAGGATCTTCGCGGCCGCCTGCTCGATGGTGAGTTCCGGGTACCCGGCCAGCATCGAGGTGAGGATGTCGGTGTCGCTCGAGGCGCCGTGCTTGGCGTTCGCCTTCGCGTGGTCGACCTCGGCGTCCAGACCGAGATCCAGATCACCCTCGCCGTTCAGACTCGCGGCGAGCTCGCTGGTGTTGGTCAGGTTCCCGTTGTGCCCGAGCGCGATCGACCCGGTCGCCGTGGACCGGAACGTCGGCTGCGCGTTCGCCCAGACGCTGGACCCGGTCGTCGAGTACCGGCAGTGACCGATCGCGATATGCCCCCGCAACGACGCCAGCGTCGCCTCGTCGAAGGCCTGGCTGACCAGCCCCATGTCTTTGTAGACGAGTATCTGGCTCCCGTTACTGACCGCGATCCCCGCCGACTCCTGCCCCCGGTGCTGCAAGGCGTAGAGCCCGAAGTACGTCAGTTTGGCAACCTCTTCACCCGGCGCCCAGACCCCGAAGACGCCACAAGCGTCCTGCGGACCCAGATCCTGCGGGTCGAGTTCATGAGTAAGCCGACCATCGCCACGAGCCACACGAGCAGTCTACGGGACTCCCCGGACACCACCGACCAGCGTCTACCAGCAGACGTGGCCAATGCAGCCGGGCTCGGCGCCGGACGCCACGAACGACTCCGCGGGGGTACCTGCGAAGAGAATCAGGGCGAGACCGACTACTGTCAGCACCTTCTTGATCACGTATCGTCCCTTCAGAAATAATCCGAACCCACCATGGGTGCTCAAATGTCGACGCACTCTGTATATGGTCAGTTCCGACATAGATCTGGAGGAGAAGGACAGTGCTCGAGCCGCTGGGGGTGGACGAAGCCACTTTCGCGGTCTATCGCGCCCTTCTCAGCCATCCAGACAGTACGCCCGAGCAGATTGCAGCGCTAGTAGACCGCTCGACAAGCGACGTCCAGGAGCTGATGGACAAGCTCAGGCGGCTCGAACTTCTGGTCCCGACCTGGACCAACCCGGACGGTGAACACGCGGTTCATCCCCGAGTCGGGCTTACCGGCCTTGCGGAACGACGGCGCACCGAGTTGAACAGGGCACTCGGCGAGCTGAAAGAGGCTGAGGCGTCCGCCGAGGTCATCGCCGAGCAGTACAACGAGCTGCTGACATCGCGGACCAGTGGAGACGTCGAGATCCTCAAAGGACGCGCCAACGCATCGCGTCGGATCGAGGAGCTCGCGTTGAAGACGAAGGACACGTCCTGGGGCCTGGTTCCGGCACACTTCGACGAGTCGGTTCCGAAGACCCTGCGGTCACCGGACGTAGAGCTCCTCGACCGAGGTGTCCGGATGCGAACGGTGTATCTGCAGAGCATGACCGCGTCGAAGCAGGCCATGGAGTACGCCGAGACGATGCACCGGCTCGGCGGCGAGATCCGGGTAACGCCGACATTGCCGATGCGCCTGATCCTCTTCGACCAGGAGATCGCGATCATGCCGATGGACCCGGAGAACCCGACCGCCGGCGCAGTGATCCATCGAACCCCGGCTGTCGTCTCCGTCGCCTTGGCGCTCTTCGACGCCTATTGGTCCCGCGCCACCGAGATGTTCGACCCCGACGACCGCGACGACGAGACCCCGCTGACCCCCCACGAGTCCGAAGTACTGCGTCTCCTGGCAGGCGGCGCCAAGGACGAGCAGGTCGCCCGTCTACTCGGCATCTCCCTCCGCACCGCCCGCCGCATCACCGCCAACCTCTCCGAACGCCTAGACGCCGCCAGCCGCTTCGAACTCGGAGTAGCCGCAGCCAAGCGCGGCTGGGTCTGACTGCGTTGTTCGACTCGTCGGGCCTGACGGAGGACCTGCTCAATGCATACCGGGTCCTACTGCAGCGGCCGGACCTCGGTAGGGCAACACGGCTCGACGAACTCGCCGCAGAGATCGGCCGTACGACGGACCAAACATCCCGAGACCTGCAGCAGCTACGCGAGATGGGTTTCGTGGTACCCAGCTGGTTCGAGGGCGTGGAGTACCCGCTCGATCCAGCACTTCGCATTCGGCCGACTTGCCGACAGCCGGCAGCCGGCAAATTGACGCACTGAGCGAAGAACTCCGGTCAGACAAGCTCGCTGCGGACAGATTCACGGCAGGCCTTGCGAATTTCCTGACTCAGCGAACTGCCCACGATGTCGAGATCCTTGACGGCCTCGAACTCGCCAACCAGAGAATGCAGCGCTTCGAGCCGAAGAGGTCGATGTGGGCATTCCTGCAAGATGCAAGCATCGGCAACTGGGATCCTGAGACCTTCCCCGACCGGCCACATCTCGAACGCGGAGTGGAGTTGCGCTATCTCATCCCAGAAGCAACACGCAAACGACCGGGGTCGCGCGAGATTCTGGAATTCATAGTCAGCCTCGGCGGCAAGGTTCGTATCTCGCCGTCGGTTCCGTTCCGAATGATCATCTTCGACAACGAGTCTGCGGTGATCGGGATCAATCCCGATGACACCACTGTCGGCGCCGTCGTGCACCACAGCCGTGCTGTCGTGCGGTTGGCAACGGAACTCCATCTGAGCTACTGGGACAGGGCGGCCGAGCCGTTTGCGGAGGAGCAGTGGGCTCGGGATGGTGGGATCGGCGCTCAGGAGCGGGAGTTTCTTCGGCTTCTGGTGCACGGGGCTACTGATGAGCAGGTGGCGCGGAAGCTTGGGGTTTCGCTGCGGACTGTGCGGCGGATTGCGGCTAAGTTGAGTGAGCAGGTGGGGGCTTCGGGGCGGTTCGAGTTGGGGGTTCGGGCGGCGCAGCGGGGGTGGGTTGAGTAGTTAGCCCCAGTCCCAGGCTCGGGTAATGGGGTTGTGTGGGCGGCGCAATGTGACTCCTTCGGTTGGTGGGCGCGAGAGGAATGGGTGCGCCGCCCGAAGTTCCCGCTGATGGAAGTCAAACAGATGTGCGATTGGGGCAACAACAGATCCGCCTGGCCGGGGGAGGTCGTTGGCCGGGGGCGGCCAAGGCCCAGGGGTCTGTAGATGCACGGGGCTCCCGCCGGGGCCGGGCCCGTGCAGGGGCTGAGGCGCCCATACAGGCGCCCGGGTTCCCGTGGATGGGGCAGGCTCCCGTGATGGGCTGGGCCGGCAGCGGCGGGTTTGTGGAAGCTTTTCGGCACCAGGCGCCGATTAGTTACCACAAACAGCTCGGGCGGCGGCGCGCCAGCCGAGTGTGGGTGGGGTTAGACGGTCTTCAACGCGGCGAGGAGTTTGGTTAGGGAGTCTCGGGCGTCGCCGAAGAGGAGGGTGGTTCGGGGGTCGTAGAGGAGTTCGTTTTCGATGCCGGCGAAGCCGGGGCGCATGGAGCGTTTGAGGAAGATGACTCGTTGGGCCTCGTCGGCGTTCAGGATCGGCATGCCGTAGATGGGGGCCGACGGGGTGTTGCGGGCGGCCGGGTTGACCACGTCGTTGGCGCCGACTACCAGGACCACGTCGGTCGTCTTGAAATCGCCGTTGATGTCGTCCATCTCGCGAAGTTGTTCGTACGGGACCTGGGCCTCGGCCAGCAGTACGTTCATGTGGCCGGGCATCCGGCCGGCGACGGGGTGGATGGCGTAGTCCACCTTCACGCCGCGGGACTGCAGTTCCTCGACCAGGTCGCGCAGCGTGTGCTGCGCCTGGGCGACGGCGAGTCCGTACCCGGGCACGACGATGACCTTGTTCGCGTACCCGAGCAGGATCGCGACATCCTCCGGACCACCCGAGATCACCGGCCGATCGGACGCGGTACCGGCACCCAACGTCGATCCACCACGTACGGCGCCGAACAGGATGTTGAACACGGACCGCCCCATCGCGTCCGCCATCAGCTTCGTCAGCAACGTACCGGCCGCACCGACCAGCGTGCCCGCGACCAGGAGCAGCGTGTTGCCGAGCACGTAACCGCCGGCCGCGACCGTCAACCCGGTGAAGGCGTTCAGCAACGAGATGACGATCGGTACGTCGGCACCGCCGACCGGCAGCACCAGCATCACGCCGATCGCGAGACCGACGAGGCAGAGCAGTACGCCGACCCACACGCGCGGGTCCGACACCAGCCACGCCCCGAGCGCGATCCCACCGAGTACCGACGCGACGAACAGCACCGGCAGACCGGGGAACGTCACCGGCCGCGTCGTCATCAACTCCTGCAGCTTCGCGAACGTCACCACCGAGCCGGCGAAGCTGATCGCACCGACGAGAATCGTGAACGCGGTAGCGGTCGCCGCCACGGTGGCGTCCGCCGGGACCTCGCCGAGTTCGAGCAGCGCGACCAGTGCGGCCGCGCCACCACCAACACCGTTGAACAAGGCAACGAGCTGCGGCATCTGCGTCATCTGCACGCGCCGCGAGCCGATCACACCGCCGATCGTGCCGATGATCAGCGCGATCAGGATCGGCGCCAGGTGATTCGGCTTGTAGGCGGCGAACGTGATCAGCACCGCGAGTACGGCACCGGCCGCACCGATCAGGTTGCCGGACCGCGCGCTCCGCGGTGACGACAGTGCCTTCAGCGCGACGATGAAGCAGACCGCGGAGACCAGATACCCGATCTGGGCCCAGGTGGGGATCACTTCTGCAGCTCCTTCTTGCGGGCCCCTGGACCTTTGAACATCTCGAGCATCCGGTCGGTGACCACGAACCCACCGACCATGTTCACCGTCGCCAGGACGACGGCGAGCAGCCCGACGATCATCACGATCACCGAGTCGGTGGCGCCGGTGACGATGATGGCGCCGACCAGGATGACGCCGTGGATGGCGTTCGCCCCGGACATCAGCGGGGTGTGCAGGGTCGAGGAGACCTTGCTGATCACCTCGACGCCGACGAAGGCCGCGAGGACGAAGATCGTCAGCAGCGCGATCGATTGACTCATGTCTGCGGTCCTTCCAGAAGAGCGCGGGTCGGCTCGTGCAGGATGCTGCCGTCGTGGGTGACGCAGCAGCCGCGGACGATTTCGTCGTCGAAGTCCGGGTCGAAGGCGGCGTCCCGGGTCATCAGCCGGATCAGGTTCGCGATGTTCTGGCCGTACAGCCGGGACGCCGGGCCGGCCATCTGGGACGGCACGTTCGCGCCGCCCCAGACCAGTGCGTCGCCGATGGTCAGTTCGGTACCGGCGACCGAGCCCTCGACGTTGCCGCCCTGCTCGGAGGCCAGGTCGACGACGACCGACCCGGGCTTCATCTGCTCGACCATCGAACGGGTGACCAGAAGAGGCGCGGTCCGGCCCGGTACGGCGGCCGTCGTGATCAGGGCGTCCGCGGCGGCAACGTACGGCGCGAGCAGTTCACGCTGGAGCTGCGAGCGTTCCGGGGTCATCTCGCGGGCGTATCCGCCCGGTCCGTCGAGGGTGCCGAGCTCGAGCTCGATCGGTACGGCGCCCATCGACGCGATCTCCTCCGCAGCGGCGGTGCGGACGTCGTACGCCTTGACGACCGCGCCGAGGCGCTTGCAGGTGGCGATCGCCTGCAGGCCGGCCACACCCGCGCCGAGGACGAGCACCTGGGCCGGCGGGACGGTACCGGCCGCGGTCATGTTCAGCGGGAAGAACCGGGGCAGCCGTTCGGCGGCGACGATCGCGGCCCGGTACCCGGCGACCAGGGCCTGCGAGGACAGCGCGTCCATCGACTGGGCCCGGGAGATCCGCGGGATCAGCTCCATCGCGAACGCGGTCAGCTTGGCCCGGGTGGCGGTCCGTACCACATCCGGCGGGTTGGTCGGCAGGAACGACATCAGCGCCGTACCGGCGTGCAACCGCTGCAGGCGTTCGCGTTCCAGCGGTTGCACCGAGGCCACGATGGTGGCGGCGTGATCGGCGCCCCAGGCAACCTCGGCGCCGGCCTCGCGGTACTGGTCGTCGGAGAACAGCGCGCGTTCACCGGCGGCCGGCTCGACCGCGACCTCGTACCCGAGCTCGATCAGTTTCGCGACATGTTCCGGCACCAGCGCGACCCGGCGCTCGGCCGGTCTGGTCTCCCGTACGACTGCGATCTTCACTCGCCGAAACCTATGCCAAACACTGGGTCGCCGGAAAGCCCGATGGGTGACTCGTGATGATGTTCGCTCGAGTGCCGGCGGCGTCCAGGTGCGTGCATCGCAAGGCGGAGGAGCGTCCTCGATGCGGGTTTCATCGTGGATGCTCCTCCAACGCAGCGAGGTGCGTGCCTGGGCGTCGCCGGTGCCGAGTGAGCGTCATCACGAGTCACCTGGCCTGGTTGGCCAGGTTCTGAAGAAGCAGAGCCTCGGCCAGGCAGACCTTGCGGAACTCGGCGAGGTGCAGACCCTCGTCGATCCCGTGCGCGCGGGTGTCCGGATCCTCGACGCCGGTGACCAGGATGGTCGCCTGCGGGAAGGCCTGCTGGAACTCGGCGATGAACGGGATCGAGCCGCCCATCCCCATGTCGACAGGCTCGACGCCCCACGCTTCCTGGAAGGCCGAACGGGCCGCTTCGTACCCGGCGCCGCGGGCGTTCACGCTGCACGGCTGGCCGGTCTGGCCCTCGGTCACGGTGACCTGCGCACCCCACGGCGCGTGGTTCTCCAGGTGCTCCTTGAGGGCCGCGCTCGCCTTGATCGCGTCGTCGCCGGGCGCGACCCGCAGGCTGACCTTGGCCCGCGCGACCGGTACCAGCGTGTTGCTGGCCTCGGCCACCGACGGCGCGTCGATGCCGACGACGGAGACGGCCGGGCGGGTCCAGAGCCGGTCGACGAGCGAGCCGGAACCGGTCAGCCGGACGGAGTCCAGTACGGACGACTCGGCGCGCAGCCGATCCTCCGGGTACACGACGTCGGCAGCGCGGGACGCGTGCAGACCGTCGACCGCGACGTCGCCCTTGTCGTCGTGCAGAGTCGCGAGCAGCCGGCACAGCGCGGACAGCGCGTCCGGGATCGGGCCGCCGAAGAGGCCGGAGTGGACGGCGTGGTCAAGCGTTCGAACCTCGACGTACGACTCGACCAGGCCGCGCAGCGACACCGTGAGCGCGGGTCGCCCGACCTCCCAGTTGCCGGAGTCGGCGATCACGATCGCGTCCGCGGCCAGCTCGTCCGAGTACTCGTCGAGCAGCTGCAGCAGGGTCGGCGAGCCGATCTCCTCCTCGCCCTCGACGAAGACCGTCACGCCCACCGGCAGATCGTTGCCGAAGGCCCGTACGGCGGCGAGGTGCGCGGCGATCCCGGCCTTGTCGTCGGCGGCGCCCCGCCCGTACAGCCGGTCGTCCCGCTCGGTCGGCTCGAACGGGTCCGAGGTCCACTGCTCGACCGGTCCGGTCGGCTGGACGTCGTGGTGCGCGTACAGCAGCACAGTCGGCTTCCCGGCCGGGGCCGGCTTCTTCGCGATCACGGCCGGCGCACCGTCGCCGGCGCGGACGATCTGCACCGTGAACCCTTCGGCCTCGAACAGCGCCGCGGTCGCCTCGGCGGAGCGCTGGACGTCGGCCGCGCGGGCCGGTTCGTAACTGACCGACGGGATCCGGATGAGGTCCTCGAGGTCGGCACGGACACTGGGCAGAACGCGGTCGATGGCCGCAGACAGGTCAGTCATGAGGCCTACGGTACGGCGTCCGTTCGCAGGCCCGACGCCGGTGCCTTACGGCTTGTACGTCGCGGAGTTCAGCACCGAGGTCCGGGTCTTCGCGTCGTCGGCCCGGACCTGAACGTGCAGCAGGGTGTTGTTGCCTACGAGGCGGTACTGCTCGACGATGCCCGGGCCTGCCCCACAGCCGAGCTGGAACGTCGCGGCGGCGCTCTGCACGTCCGCGTTGCTCACCGTGCAGCCGGACGGCGGCGTGACAGTTCTCGGCACGGCTGCCGCGTTCACGACGCCGAGGAAGACGCCCTCGGTCGCGGCGTCGGTCTGCCACTTCGTCGTGCTGGTACTGACCAGAAGCGACTGCCCGTCGGTAACAGCCTTCTGCCCCCAAGCACGCGGGACATCCACGGCCAGCTTGTCGTTCTTCACCTCGACCGGGCGGGTCAGGACGTACTGGTAGCCGCCGTAGCCGCCTGCTGCGGCCAGGACTACTGCAGCCAGTGCTGTGAAGACGCCTGCTCGGCGGGAGCGCTTGGGCTTGCTGGCGACTGTTGGCTCGTTGGTGCTGGCCAGTGCGGTTGCCTGGTCGACCGGTGCGCTCGTTCCTGTCGGCGCGGGCATCTCTGCGGCCGGTACCAGGCGCGCAGGGACCTTGCCGGTGGTGTGTGCCTCACGCAGGGCATTGAGGAAGCTGTCGAGGTCCGGCCAGCGCTGGTCGCGGTCCGGCTCGAGTGCACGCCGTACGACGACATCGATCGCGTCCGGGATGTCCGCGCGCAGCGTGGTCATCGAAGGCGGTGGCTTCTCGATCTGCATCACTGCGCCGAGTGTGGCCACACCGTGCGGCGCCTGGCCGGTGAAGGCGGCGTACGCGACGGCGCCGAGCGAGTACAGGTCGGCGCGGTGGTCGAGACGTTCGCCCATCACCTGTTCGGGGGCGACGTACGCCGGGGTGCCGCCGGGCATGGTGATCCGCGAGACCTCGGCCAGCGACTTGCCCAGGCCGAGGTCGGACAGCATCGCGCGGTCGCCGTTCGGGTCGGTGCGAAACAGCACGTTGGCCGGCTTCACATCCCGGTGCAGGACGCCGCGGGCGTGCAGGTGCTTCAGGCCGCGGCCGACCTGGGTGATGATCCGGACCGCTTCGCCGAACTCGAGCGGGCCGGCCTTGATCCGGTCCGCGAGCGTGCCGCCGTCGGCGTACGTCAGCACCATGAACGGGCGGCCGTCGTCGGCCTCGCCGATGTCGTGCACCCCGACGACGTACAGCGAGTCGACCTTGCGCAGGAACCGCCCCTCGGCCAGGAACCGGCGCCGGACATCCTCGTCCTCGACCCAGTTCTCGGACAGAATCTTGACCGCGACCTCGGCGTCCAGCTGGTCGTCGCGCGCCAGCCAGACAGTCGCGAAACCCCCGGCACCCACCCGGCGGACCAGGGAGTACCTGCCGATCCGGGATGGCTGGTCCATGGCGCAATTATGCTCGATCCGTCCTGCGACTCGATCGCTGGAGTGAACAAAGCGGCATTTCCGGGCGTCACAGTCCCCGAAGCGGGTGGCCGGGCGCCCGCGCCGGCCGTGGTCCGCCGCACGGTCCCGTACCGACCGTGCCCCGACCACGAACGTTCCGAGGAGATCGCCGATGCGAAGGCAGAACGGCCTCCTGGCCGCCCTCGTCGCAGCCGTCGCCGTCGCCGCCGTCGCGGGCGGTGGGGCACTCGCCTACCGCCAGGGCCCGCAGGCCAACGCGGAAGGCGCCGCCGCCGCCCCGCTCTCGGCATCCCCGTCGGCGACTCCTACGCGGCCCACGACGCCCACGACGCCCGCGACGCCGAAGCAGATGCCGACGCCCTCCCCTTCTGCCACCCCGGCCGGTCCCGTGAAGACGAAGCTCGACCTCAAGAAGCTGACCACCGGCCGCGCACCGCAGATCACCTACCTCAGCGGCCGCACCATCCGCGGCGGCGCCGGCGAGGACGTCACCGTCCCCGGTACCACCGACATCCAGGCGGTCGCCCGGCTCGGTGCCTCGTCGCTCGCCGTGGTCACCAAGGGCTTCGGCAACGAGCTGCTCACGCTGGACAGCACCGGCCAGATCACCCGCCACACGCCCGACGTCACCCAGCTCGTCACCACCGACGACGGCGGAGCCGCGGCGTACGCCGGTACCAAGCTGAACGACACCGGCGAGCAACTGCCCGGCGTCACCGTCTACGCCGAACAGGCCGCGTCCCAAAGCGTCCAGAAGGTCACCCTCCCCGACATCTGGAACACCACGCTGCACGCGTACGTCGATGGCAAGGTCTACTTCGACGGATCGACAACGCGGAACGGCGCCACTGCCCTGTACGAGTGGACGCCGGGCGAGTCGAAGCCCGTGATGCTGAAGGCCGTTCCAAGGCCGCTCGCGGTGTCCAGCATCGGCACGGCTGCTTCACTGACCACTCTTGCCAACCAGAGCAGCTGCAGCAGCCTGCTGACAGTCCCCACCGGCAAACGCCTGTGGCGGACCTGCGACTACATGATCACGGGCTTCACGCTGGACGGGTCGACTGTCATCGCGGGCTCCAAGTACCAGGACGGGTACGGCGACGGCATCACGGCCGCACTGGACGCCAAGAACGGGACCCTGCTGCACGTGTGGTCCGGCGTCTTCCGGCAGGCGGTCCCTGAGGACGACCAGCACCTGCTGCTGCTCGCTGACGACGGTGAAGGTACGCCGGCGTCGATCGTCCGCTGCACCATCTCCACCGGCGCCTGTGAGCTGGCGACTCCGCCGGGCAAGGGCAACCTGCTGATCGGCGCGTGATCTGCCGGGAGCAGATTGGCCTGTGTTTGCAGGTGTTTTGCAGGAGACTGCGGGCATGACGATTGCAGTACTCGCTGACATTCATGGGGTTTTGCCCGCGTTGGAAGCTGTTCTGGCTGAGCCGGACGTGCAGGCGGCGGATGCCGTCGTGCTGGCCGGGGACATTGCCAGTGGGCCGCAGCCGGTGGAGACGTTGGATCTGCTCGAGGCGTTGGGTGATCGGGCGGTGTGGGTGCGTGGGAACGCGGATCGTGAGCTGGTGGAGATGGTGCGCGGGACGTTCGTCGGCGAACCGCCGGATGCGGTGAGTCCGTGGGCCGCCAACCAGTTGCGGGACAACCAGGTCGAGTTGCTGGCTCAGCTGCCGACGACCGTGACCATCGGGGATATCCTGTTCTGCCATGCCACCCCTCGCGACGACATCGAGATGGTGTTGGTGGACAGTCCGATCTCCCGGTGGGCTGAGGTGTTCACCGGACTGCCCGAGGGAGTAAGGACGGTCGTCTGCGGCCACACGCACATGCCGTTCGCCCGTCAGGTCGATCGACGGCTCGTGGTGAACGCAGGCAGCGTCGGCATGCCGTACGGCGCACCTGGTCCCAGCTGGGCGCTCCTGACAGTAGACGGCGTACAGCTGCGTCGGTCCGCGCTGGACGCCAAGGCGGCAGCGGACCGGATCGTCAGCGAGTCGACGTACCCGGGACGCGAGGAGTGGGTAGCGGAGTACCTGCTGCACACGTACTCCGACACGGAGGCGCTGGAGGCGTTCAGACCGCGCGCGGAGGGCTGAGCGGTTACCGTCAAGGAGTGTTCGCGCGCCGGCGGAAGCATTTCGGGACTCCGGCCGACAAGGCCACGTATGCGACCCTGCATACCGCCTCGTTGGCCAGCCCGCACCTGCGCGAAGGCCTGACCCCGGCTGCGGCGGGCAAGGCCAGCCGCCACCTGCGAGACCTCCTGGGTACGGCGGCCATCGCGATCTGCGACTCGTCCGGCGTACTGGCCTGGGACGGCATCGGTGGACCGTACGAGAGCAACCACCGCCGCGACGCCAAGGACCTGGCCGCGCCGACGCTCCGCTCGGGCCGTACCGCAGTACTGGGCGCACACGACGTAGCCTGCGGGGACCCGCAGTGCCCCATCCGTACTGCGGTGGTCGCGCCAATCGTCACTGAAGAACGAGTCGTTGCCGTGCTGGTCGCGTACAGCAACAGCACCTCGGCCGCACTGGTCAGAGCCACCGAAGAGGTAGCCCGCTGGGTCTCCGGCCAGGTAGAGCTGGCAGAGCTCAACAAAGAGCGGACGCGGGCAATGGAGGCGGAACTGCGCGCTCTACGCGCTCAGATCAGCCCGCACTTCATCTACAACGCTCTGGCCGCCATAGCGTCGTTCGTCCGCACAGACCCCGAGCGGGCGCGTGAACTGCTCCTGGAGTTCGCTGACTTCTCCCGGTACGCACTGCGGCGTGGCGGCGAGTTCACGACCCTGGCGGACGAGCTGCGCAACGTAGAGCGGTACCTGGTCCTGGAGCAGGCCCGCTTCGGCGAGAGGCTCAAGGTGTCGTTGCAGATCGCCCCTGAAGTGCTGCCGGTGGTCATCCCGTTCCTGGTCGTGCAGCCACTCGTGGAGAACGCGGTACGGCACGGCCTCGAGTCCGGGGCCGGGTCGATCACCATCCGCGCCCGGGACCGGATCAACGAGGCCGAGATCAGCGTCGAGGACGACGGCGCCGGCAGCGACCCGGAGGTGATCCGGGCGGCCCTGTCCGGCGCTTCCAGCAGCGACTCCGTCGGCCTCGGCAACGTCGACGCACGGCTTCGCCAGGTGTACGGCGACGCGTACGGCCTGGTGGTGGAGACCGCGGTGGACGCCGGGACCAAGGTGACGTTCCGGATCCCCAAATACTCCTCAGGGGTGCATGCGTCCCCTTAGAGTCGCCCTATGGCCGACACTCCCCTGCGCGTGCTCGTTGCGGACGACGAGGAGCCTGCCCTGGCCGAACTGGTGTACCTGCTGGGCCAGGACCCCCGGATCGGCGAGATCCGGACGGCGTCGAACGGCCCGGACGCGCTCAAGATCCTGCAGGCGACCGACCTGGACGTGGTGTTCTGCGACATCAAGATGCCCGGACTCGACGGCATCGACCTGGCCCGGGTGCTGTCGAAGTTCGCGAGCCGGCCGCAGATCGTGTTCGTGACGGCGTACGACGAGCACGCGGTGGCGGCGTTCGACCTGGAGGCCACCGACTACGTGATGAAGCCGGTCCGGCAGGAGCGGCTGGCCGAGGCGGTACGTCGGGTGGTCACGCAGGGCGCTCCGACCGCGCTGCAGTCACCGGACGAGACGGAGGACGAGGTCATCCCGGTAGAGCTCGCGGGCGTCACCAGGTTCGTCCAGCGCTCCACAGTGCGGTACGTCGAAGCTCAGGGCGACTACGCGCGCCTGCACACCGGCCAGAACTCTCATCTCGTACGCATCCCGTTGAGCACGCTGGAGGAACGCTGGCGCGACGCGGGCTTCACGCGGATCCACCGCAGCACACTGGTCGCTCTGCAACACGTCGACGAGATGCGGGTGGACGGCGGCCGCTGCTCGGTCCGGGTCGGTGACGACTGGCTCCCGGTCAGCCGACGGCACACCCGCGAGCTCCGCGACCTCCTCGTCCGTCCGACCTCACTCCGATGAGCACGCCGGACGGACCGCGCCGGGTACGCGTCACCAGCCCGCGAGCCGGCGCCGCCCGCCGTCCGCTGACGCCTGCAGGTACGCGTGAGATCGACGAGCAGACCCGGCTCGGCCAGGTCTACATGCAGTCGCTGGTCCAGTCGCAGCTGCGGCTCACGCTGGCCGTCATCGGCGGCGTACTACTTGTCCTCGGCAGCATCCCCCTCCTGTTCTGGCTGGTCCCTCCGACGCGCACCCTGTCCGTGCTGGGTCTCCCACTCCCCTGGGTGATCCTGGGCATCCTGGTGTACCCAGTGGTGTACGTCGCCGCGCGCATCTACGTCCGCAACGCGGAGCGGATCGAGGCGGAGTTCACCGAGTTCGTGGGACGGCAGTAGCGATGTCCTCCGCGATCAGCGTGGCTGCGATCGGCCTGGTGGTGCTGGCGACGATCGGGATCGGGCTGTTCGGTCTGCGGATCTCTCGCACCACCAGCGACTTCTACGTCGCCAGCCGCGCGGTCTCACCCCGCTGGAACGCGTCAGCGATCAGCGGCGAGTACCTGTCCGCTGCGTCATTCCTGGGCGTCGCTGGACTCGTACTGGTCAACGGCGCGGACATGCTGTGGTTCTCTGTCGGCTACACCGTCGGCTACCTGATGCTTCTGGTTCTCGTAGCCGCTCCACTCCGACGGTCTGGTGCGTACACATTGCCGGACTTCGCAGAGACCCGCTTCGAGTCAGCCGCCGTACGACGGATCTGTGCCGGCCTGGTGGTCGGTATCGGGACGCTCTACCTACTCCCACAACTGCAAGGCGCCGGGCTGGCGGTCCAGACAGTCACGGGCGCACCACCACAGGTCGGAGCCGCAGTGGTCGCGGTGATCGTGGTGATCAACGTGGCCGCGGGCGGGATGCGGTCGATCACGTTCGTCCAGGCGTTCCAGTACTGGCTCAAGCTGACCGCGCTGGCCGCACCGATCTTCGTCATCCTGCTCCTCTGGCACCAGCCGACCGGCGTGCTCGATTCGCTGCACGGCGCCGCGGCCGAGTGGGCCGAGCCGCTGTCCCGCGCGGGCGGCCGGGACCACCCGTTGTACGCGACCTATTCGTTGCTGTTGGCCCTTTGTTTCGGAACGATGGGCCTCCCGCACGTCCTGGTCCGCTTCTACACCAACCCCGACGGCCGCGCGGCTCGTCGTACCACCGTCGTCGTCCTGGCGTTGCTCGGCCTGTTCTACCTCTTCCCGCCGATGTACGCCGTACTCGGCCGGACGTTCGCGCCCGATCTGGTGAGCACCGGCGGGGACACCGTCGTACTCGAGCTGCCCGGGCGCGTTTTCCCTGGTACAGCAGGGGATCTGCTCGGGGCACTCGTCGCGGCCGGGGCGTTCGCGGCGTTCCTCTCGACGTCGTCCGGGCTGACCGTCGCGATCGCCGGCGTGATCGACCAGGACCTGTTGCGGAGCCGGCTGCATCGCTGGACGGGCGGGGACTACGTCGCGGTCAACAGCTTCCGGATCGCGGCGCTGTTCGCGATGGTCGTGCCGTACCTCGCGTTCACGGTGACCGGTGCGTTGAGTCTCGCGGACACCGTCGGGCTCGCGTTCGCGCTGGCCGCGTCAACGTTCTGCCCGTTGCTCGTACTCGGCATCTGGTGGCGCCGGATGTCGACGACCGGCGCCGCGGCCGGGCTGGTCGTCGGCGGGATCGCGGCCAGCGCGGCGGCGCTGGTGAACGTGTCCGGCGCCCCGCAGGGCGGTTGGCCGCGCGCGCTCGTCGGCCAGCCCGCCGCGTGGACGATGCCGCTCGCGTTCCTTGCCGTCATCGTCGTCTCGAAGCTCACCCCGGACCGGATCCCGGCCGGCACCGCCCGCAGCATGGTCCGCCTGCACACCCCGGAAGCCGTCGACGTCGATCGTGGCCTCCCGTCGCGCTGACCGTTCGTCGTGTGATTCCTACCGTTCATCGCAGGTTAGTGATCCATCGAACGACTGGTGTGCTCCGCTGAGCGCTCGAAGCGCGTCCGTACTGTCGGCCGGGGCGTGACGCGCGCCACAGTACGGACAAGCCGGGTCCGAACCGCCCGGCGTGATCCCCGTTGGAGGCCCGCGATGAGTGATACGCGCGATCCGGACCTGACGACGTACCGGGATGTCCAGTTGTCACCGGACTTCTCCGAGCTGCGCCGCCGGTTCCGCCGCTTCGTCTTCCCGATGACCGCGTTGTTCCTGGTCTGGTACTTCGTCTACGTCCTGCTCGCCGACTACGCGCACGGCTTCATGTCGCACAAGGTCGGCGGGAACATCACCGTCGCGCTGCTGTTCGGCCTCGCCCAGTTCGTGTCGACGTTCGCGATCACGCTGATCTACGTCCGCTGGGCGGACCGCAAGCTCGACCCGGACGCCGAGAAGCTGCGCCACCAGATCGAGGGAGCACCACAGTGACCGCCCCGCTGATGTTGCCGCTGGCAACAGTAGGTAACCCGACCGTGAACATCCTGATCTTCGGGCTGTTCGTGCTGGCCACGCTCGCGATCGTGTTCCGGGCATCGCGGAACAACAAGACCGCGGCGGACTTCTACGCCGGCGGCCGGAACTTCACCGGCCCGCAGAACGGCATCGCGATCTCCGGCGACTACCTGTCCGCCGCCTCGTTCCTCGGCATCGCCGGCGCGATCGCGCTGAACGGGTACGACGGCTTCCTGTACTCGATCGGCTTCCTCGTCGCGTGGCTGGTCGCACTGCTCCTGGTCGCGGAACTCCTGCGGAACACCGGCCGGTTCACGATGGCCGACGTACTGTCGTTCCGCCTCAAGCAGCGGCCGGTCCGGATGGCGGCCGCGATCTCGACCCTCGGCGTCTGCTTCTTCTACCTGCTGGCGCAGATGGCAGGCGCCGGGGGTCTCGTCGCCCTCCTGCTCGGCGTCGACAGCAAGACCGGTCAGAGCCTCGTGATCGCCGTGGTCGGCATCCTGATGATCACGTACGTGCTCGTCGGCGGCATGAAGGGCACCACCTGGGTGCAGATCGTCAAGGCCGTGCTGCTGGTCATCGGCGCCGGCATCATGACGCTCTGGGTGCTGGCGAAGTACACCTTCAACCTGTCCGGCCTGCTGGGCGCCGCGGTCGACAAGAGCCCGGCGGCCGGCGAGAAGCTGCTCAGCCCGGGTCTGCAGTACGGCCACACCGGTGTCACCAAGCTCGACTTCATCTCGCTCGCGCTCGCGCTGGTGCTCGGCACCGCCGGCCTGCCGCACGTACTGATGCGGTTCTACACCGTGCCGGACTCGAAGGAAGCGCGGCGCAGCGTCAGCTGGGCGATCTGGATCATCGGCATCTTCTACCTGTTCACGCTGGTGCTCGGGTACGGAGCTGCCGCGATCGTCGGACCGGACCGGATCAAGGCGGCCCCCGGCAAGGCGAACTCCGCCGCCCCGCTGCTCGCCTACGAACTCGGTGGTGAGGTACTGCTCGGCGTCATCTCGGCGGTCGCGTTCGCGACCATCCTCGCCGTGGTGGCCGGGCTGACGATCACCGCGAGTACGTCGTTCGCGCACGACATCTACGGCCAGATCATCAAGAAAGGCCAGATCAGCGGCGACGGCGAGGTCCGGGTAGCCCGGTACACGGCGGTCGTGATCGGCATCGTCGCGATCGTCGGCGGCATCTTCGCGAACGGGCAGAACATCGCGTTCCTGGTCGCACTGGCGTTCGCGGTCGCGGCCAGCGCGAACCTGCCGACGATCCTGTACTCACTGTTCTGGCGGCGATTCAACACCCGCGGCGCATTGTGGAGCATCTACGGCGGCCTGGCCTCGACGATCATCCTGATCGTCTTCAGCCCGGTCGTCTCCGGCAAGGTCGACGCCAAGACCGGCAAGAGCCTGTCGATGATCACCGACACCGGCGTCGACTTCCACTGGTTCCAGCTGGACAACCCGGGCATCGTCTCGATCCCGCTGGCGTTCCTGCTCGGCTGGCTCGGCACGATCACCAGCAAGGAGCCGGTCGACGTCGACAAGTTCGCCGAGATGGAGGTCCGCTCCCTCACCGGCGCGGGCGCCGAGAAGGCGGTCACCCACTGAGACCTGTCAGGCAGGCCCTGCTGAATCGACGCGAACCTGCCTGACAGCCCCACCCCCGCCCCAGAGACGGACCCGGCACCCTCCCGCCCGGGTCCGTCTCTCGTTTGTCAGAGCTGGAATTTGAGCGTGGGCCAGAGTTCGTAGAAGGCTTCGCGGGAGGTGTTGCCGCGGGTCTCCTCGGCGGCGTGCAGGCGGCCGTAGGTGAAGGGGTTGCCGCCTTCGGCGAAGACCTCCAGGGCCAGGCGGTGGAGGAGTTCACGGGAGACGACCGAGTCCTGGTGTTCGCCGAGGATCTCCTGGACTTCCTCGGCCTGTGCGGCGAGCTTGGCGGCTTCGTCGCCCAGCACCGGTACGGCGGACTCGGCGGCGTAGCGCAGCCGCTTAGAGGCCTTTCGTACCTCGTGGAGTTCGTGGTCTTGTTCCGCGGCGGTCTCGGCCTGCTGCGACCGGCGTACCGCCTTCCGCATCCGCTTGTAGTCGTGGGTGAGAAGCTCCCCGATCTGCTTGCCTGCCTTGCGGTCGTCGCCGGTGAGCGGGGGTTTGGCGATCAGCTCGTCCAGCGCGTCGAGGAGGCGGAAGTAGCGCGGGCTCTCCAGGGCGGCCAGGGCGCCCGCGCGACCCTCGCGGTAGACGCCGCGGAGGTGGTCGTCGATGCGGCCGCCGACCCGGCCCATCACGAGCTCGGCAGGTTGTTCCGCGACCTCGGCGGCGAAGTGTTCACGCTGCACCTCGGCGTCCCGGGCGGCGCCGAGTTCGCCGGCCAGCCACTTCAGTTCGTCGCGGAGCTCGTCCCCGGCGGCGCGGTCGACGACCGGGCGGTACGTCGCCAGCGCCGAGCGGAGCCGTCTGGTCGCGACCCGGAACTTGTGGATCGAGTCCGGCACGTCCCGCCGTACCTCGGGATCCCGCTCCCGGATCGCCTGCACCTGCGCACCGGCGTACGCGCGGAACACGTCCGACATCCGCGGCTTCTTCGGCAGCGTCCAGTCGTCGTCGTACGCCGGTACGCGATCGCCGAGCGCCCGCGCCAGCTTGCTCGGGCCACTCGCCGGCCGGGCGCCCGCCTCGATCAGCAGCTCACCCGCGGCGGAGAGCAGCGACTTGTCGCCGCCGGCGAGCTCGACCTCCCACTCGCGCCAGCTCTCCGGCTCGCCGCCCTCGACCGTCGCGGTCACGCTGTCGTCGGCGACCTCCGCGAGGACGCCGCCGTTCTCGTCGAGCAGCCGGTGGACGATCCGCCTGGTCCGAAGCGTCACGACCGGCAGCAGCGGATGGTCGCGGACATGCACCCGGACCGTACGGACGACCGCGATCGGCACGCTGCGGGCGGAGCGGCCGAGCGGATGGTGGACCTCGAGCCGCTCGCCCGACGACACCGGCAACTTCACGTGCCACCCGTCGTCCTCGCCACCGGTACGCCGGCGCAGCGTCACCTTGCGCCCGGCGAGGTCGAGGTCGGGGGTGTCGTAGTACACCGCCTCGAGGTCGAGCTCGACCGGTTGCGCGACGCTCGCGACCCCGGGCAGCTCGTGCAGCGCGGGCAGGATCACGCTGTCGTCGACGTCGTACTTCGTCTCGATCTCGAGCTGCTCGGTAGGGCTCATGGTTCCTTGTTTACCAGGCGTTCATGAACGCGCCCTGAGATCGTCGATCAATCGTTGCAGATCGCGGTCGGCCGGGGCGCCGATCGTGGACCGGAGCTGGCGGCGCCGGTTCCGGTTCAGGGCAGCGCAGATCGCGGCGATCAGGATCAGGAAGGCAATCATGTCCGTCCAACTCCCTTGAAGAACGTGTAGTGGAAGGTGCCGCCGGGCTCGGCGGATCGGGACAGGTCACGGATGCCCGCGGCCCATTCGGCGGGTGTCACCAGCCCGGCGGCGAGCGCGCGTTCGCGGACCGACTCGACCATCGCGATGAAGGTCTTCCGGGTGAACCCGTCGACGAGCTCGGGCAGGTTCTGGTCGGCGTACACGGTCCGCGGTCCGGCCTGTACGTCGACGTACCCGGCCTGCTCGAGCAGCGGCTGGAGCCGGCGGCCGATCAGCGAGTCACCGCCCGCGGCGGCCTGCAGGTCGACGAGGCAGTCGATGACGGCCTGCGCCCGCGGACTGCGCGGATGGAAGAACGCGGACCCGTGGTCGCCCTCGATGACGGTGATCGTGCCGCCGGGATTCAGCAGACCGCGCAGCCGGACCAGGGCCGCCGCCGGATCGGCGAGGTGTTCGAGGACGAAGCAGACGAAGACGTGGTCGAACCTCTCGTCCGGCAGGTCGTACAGGTCCGTGTGCCGCCAGTCGACGCTCGCGTACGGCGCATGCTCGGCGACGCGAGCCTTCGCCTGAGCCAGCGACTCCTCCGAGATGTCGATCGACACGAGCTCGATCCCCGGGCTGCGGGTGACGAGCTGAACGGTCTGCGCACCGACCCCGCAGCCGGCCTCGAGGACTCGGCTGCCGGCCGGGTACGTGGTACCGCCGTGCAGCAGGTCGGCGAGCGTGCCGGCCTGGTCGGTCAGGCGGCGGGTCTCCGCCGGGGTGTAGCCGTGGACGTAGTCGGTTCCCATACCTCAACGGTCGCGCCACAATGGTCCTGTGAACAGGTCCAATTCAGGGGTAAGTAGCCGGTCCAAAGGATCGGACTTCCTGCAGCTCGACCCGGCCGACGCGCCGGCCGGTGGGCTCGCGGACTGGCTGACCGACCGCCTGCGGACCGCGATCGCCGACGGCCACCTCCCGGTCGGCGCCCGGCTGCCGTCGACCCGCACGCTGGCCGCGGACCTGGGCATCTCCCGCGGCGTCGTCACCGAGTCGTACCAACGCCTCACCGAGGACGGCCAGGTCAGCGGACGAGGTAGGCGCGGCACGATCGTGGTCGCGGTCCCGCTCGCCGACCGCTCGACAGGAGGTAGTCGTCTACGTACACGGCCCCGCCCGCCTGGAGCAGCCGCCGCACCGGCCGAAATCGCGGACACCTCCTGTCGTCCCGCCGAGGGCCTCGAGATCTTCGACAGCCTGCGGGCCGCCCCGGCCCGGATCGACCTGACACCGGGCGTGCCGGACCTGGCCGCGTTTCCCCGGACGGCCTGGTTGCGCGCCGAGCGGGCGGTGCTGACGAACCTGGAGGCCGCCGAGTTCGGGTACGGCGATCCCGCCGGCACCCCGGCGCTGCGGCGGGCGGTGGCCGGCTGGCTGGCGCGGTACCGCGGGATCGCGGCCGACCCGGACGACCTGATCATCGTCGCCGGGGTCGCCCAGGCGATCGCGATGGTCGCGCAGCTGCTCGACCGGCGCGGCATCCACGAGATCGCCGTCGAGGATCCCGGATCGCTCGGATCCCGCCAGCACCTGCAGGGCTGGGGCATGCGGACGCCGCCGGTCCCGGTCGACGACCGCGGCCTGCAGGTGGACGTACTGCGGAAGTCCTCCGCGGCCGTGGTGATGGCGACCCCGGCACACCACTTTCCCACCGGCGCGGTCCTCGACGGCGAACGCCGCCGCGAACTCGTCCAGTGGGCCACCGACGGCGGACTGGTGATCGAGGACGACTACGACGCCGAGCACCGCTACGACCGCCCGCCGGTCCCCGCCCTCCGCGCGCTGCTCCCGGACCAGGTGATCTACGTCGGCAGCGTCTCCAAGCTGCTCGCGCCCGCGCTCCGGATCGGCTGGATGCTGGCGCCGCCGCGGTACAAGGACGAGCTGATCGGCCGCAAACGCCTGGCGGATCTCGGCAACGCCGCACTCCCGCAGCTCACCCTCGCGCACCTGATGGAATCCGGCGAACTCGAACGCCAACTACGTTTCCTCCGCCGCCGGCACCGTACTCGCCGGGACGCGATGGTGACCGCGATCCGCAACCACTTGCCGGACGCAACCATCCACGGCGCCGCAGCCGGTCTGCACCTGACCATCACGTTCGACGACGGCGACGACACCACCTTGGCTGCCGCCGCACTGGAGGCCGGTGTGAAGTGCCACCCGCTCTCCTGGCACTGCCAGCTCCCGCACGCACCCGGTCTGGTCCTCGGGTACGCGGCCCGTACCCCGTCCGAGATCACCGAAGCGATCGCGACGCTCAGTGCGTGTAGGTCGAGGCCATAGCGAGTGCGAACTGGGTCATCACGTCCGGGTTGATCGCGCGGGCCGGGAGCGGGACGAAGTCGACCAGCTTGTCGTCACCGACCCGGATCGTGGTGCGACCGGTCGCGGTGTCGACGTACCCCTCGTCGCCGAACGGGATCGACTGCGAGGTCGAAGCCTTGCGGAGCGGGGCGATCAACGCCTTCGCCTGCGGGGTGTGCCGTACCGAGGTGGTCAGCACGCTGGTCGCGGTCAGCCAGCCGCAGCTCGGGTCGCCGGACGCCGACGTGCTGTCGCGGCGGGCCGTCGGCTGGTCGCCCAGCACCTTCTCGGCCGCGGACGACCCGCGGTCGCACTCCGGAAGTGTGACCAGCGGGTCCGCCGTCGGCACGGTTTCCGCCTGCCGCGCGACCTCCTGCGCGAGGACGACGTACTTCGCGAGCGTCGCCTTCGGCCCGGCGACCTTGTACAGCCGACCGCCCTGCCGGAACACCACGAACGTGCTCGCCCCGTAGCCGCCTTCACCGACTGCCGCCGGCTTCACCGGCTCGCCCTTGTACGCCTTCTGCGTCGCGGCCAGCGTCGCCGCTGTTGCCGGGAGCACCGAGGTCTCGACGTTCAGCACCGGACCGTTCGGGAAGTTGCTGAGCGTCAACTGGCACACGTCGTACGTCGGGATCCCGAAATCGGTGGGCGTCGCCTTCGTCTGGATGTCCACCGCGGGTACGCCGAGCGTGGTCCGGACCAGTTCCTGGTCCAGCTTCTGGCACACCGTCGCCGCGGGCGTCGCCGACGCGGTCGGCGTCGGCGTATCGGAGGGCGTCGCCGACGGGGTGTCCAGCGAGCTCACCGACACCAGCGGCGGCACGTTCGGCGCGGTCTCCTGCCCGTGACCACCACAGCCCGCAAGCAGTACGACGGCCAGCCCGGCGGCGATCAGGGTACGCATGATCAGGCAGCCTAACCGGCGGCGCGGAGCTCCCTTTCCCGTACGGCGTGTTCGTCGGTGCGGGCGTCGTACCGCCAGAACTCGCGCAGCCAGACCGACGTCGCGACCACGCCGGCGACGCACAGGATCCCGCCGCTGACGATCGCGGTCCGGACCGTCGTCAGGTCGGCGACCAGGCCGGAACGGGCCTGGCCACCGAGCGGGCCGAGCGAGTACCCGAGCATCTCGATCCCGGCCAGCCGGCCGCGCATCTCGTCCGGGATGGTCTGGTTCCAGATCACCGAGCGGAACAGCACCGAGACCATGTCGCAGGCACCGGCGAGGGCGAAGAACCCGATCGCGAACCAGATGTTCGGCGCCAGCCCAGCGATCCCGACCGCGGCACCCCAGCCGATCGTTGCCAGTACGACGGCCCGGCCCTGGTGGTGCACGTGTTTGGCCCAGCCGCTCGTCAGCGAGGCGAACATCGCCCCGATCGCCTCGGCGCTGTACAGCAGCCCGAGCAGCTTGGGCTCCTTCAGGATGTCGGTCGCGAACGCCGGGAACAGCACGATCGGCATCGCCAGGAACATCCCGACGATGTCGACCAGGTACGTCGCCAGCAGGTCCTTGCGGCGGAACGCGTACACGACCCCGCCGCCGATCGCGCGCAGGCTGGGCGCCGTGGTGTGCTCGCGGGACCGGTACGACCCGAGCCGGGCATACAGCAGCGTGGCGAACACGATCCCGGCCAGCTCGACCGAGAATGCCCAGGTCACGCCCACCGAGCCGACGAGTACGCCGCCCAGCGCGGGGCCGGCGAGCTGCCCGACCTGGGAGGTCAGCGAGCTCAGCGCGACCGCGGCCGGGATCTCCTCGTGCTTCACGACCCGCGGGAGAAGCGCTTCCCGCGACGGCCGCTGCAGCGAGGACGCGACCGCGTTCAGCGCGCCGCAGACGTAGATCAGCCAGACCTGTGGGTGCGCGAGCAGCGTGTTCGCGACCATCAGCGCGGAGATCAGCACCTGGGCGATCCCGGTCCCGACCAGCAGTTTCCGGCGTTCCACGTGGTCCGCGAGCGCACCGCCGTACAGGCCGAACACGATCAGCGGGACGATCGTCACCAGGCCCATCGCGCCGACCGCGAAGTTCGAGCCGGTGAGTTGGTACAGCTGGTACGGCAGGGCGACGTACCCGACCATGCCGCCGAGGAAGAACACCGAGCCGGCGACCAGCAGGATGCGGAAGTCGCGGGAACCACGCCACGGGGTCAGATCGACACGCAACCGGGCCAGCCGCGTACGAAGACTTGCTGCCACCGCAACATGGTGACAGGTCCGACTGCTCGGGACGAACCTGTTTACCGGCCGGCCTTTCCACCAGGATCGAAAGGATCCGGCAGCGACCCGGGACCGTCCTAACGTGACCACCGATTGGTTGCCCTTGGCGTCAATCTCGGAGGCCGGACCCCCCGGCCGAATCTCGGGAATCGGAGAACAACCGCATGATCTCGATCAAGTCGGCCGGCACCCGGCTGCTCGCCACGCTCGCCGTGGGCGCGGCCGCCGGTGCCACCCTGCTTGTTCCGTCCACGGCCCACGCCGCGGGTACGGCGAACACCGCCACGACCGCGGTTTCGGACGTGCTCAAGTCCGGCCAGTACCTGAAGCCGGGCCAGTACCGGCGCTCGGCGAACGGTCTCTACACGCTCATCATGCAGACCGACGGCAACGCGGTCCTGTACAAGGGCCGCACCCCGCTGTGGGCCTCGGTGACGAACCGCAAGGCCTCGAGCCTGATCATGCAGCGCGACGGCAACCTGGTCGTCGTCTCCGGACGGACCGTCGTCTGGGCCAGCAACACCGCGGGTAACACCGGCGCGTTCCTGGCCGTGCAGAACGACTCCAACCTGGTGATCTACAACATCCGCAACAAGCCGGTCTGGTACCGGCACATGATCATCGGCACGCTCGGCTCCGGCCGGGTCATGAAGGCCTACGACCTGCTGGTCTCGCCGAGCCGGGTCTACCGGATGCAGATGCAGACCGACGGCAACTTCGTCATGGTGAAGTACGGCAAGACCCCGGTCTGGTCGACCAAGACGATCAGCAAGGGCGCGTACGTCGTCATGCAGACCGACGGCAACCTGGTCGTCTACAGCGCGGCCAAGCGGCCGCTGTGGTCCAGCAGGACCGTCCGCCACGGCGCAGTGCTGCAGATGCGGAACGACGGGCGTCTGGTCATCGTGTACGGCCGGACCGCGATCTGGTCGACTTCCGCACACTGATCGGACTCGGGCCGCGGCACTGCAGGGGAGTGCCGCGGCTCAGTCATGCCAGGGGCAGGAGCGCGGTCAGGTCGGTGCGTTCGCCGCTGGCCCGGAGTTTGCCGGTCATCCGGGCGTCCGCCCAGGTCAAGCGGCCGCGCGCGACGTCGATCCACAGTTCCGGCGGCATCTCGATCACGGCGCCAGGCGTACCGCGGGTGTGCCGCGGGCCTTCGATGCACTGCACCGCGCCGTACGGCGGGATCCGCACCTCCACCGCGTGACCTGGCGCCTTCGCGACCAGGCGGTTCAGCAGTTCCTTGGTGAGCAGCTTCAGGTCGGCGCGTTCCGCCGTACCGTCGTCGTAACGCTGCAGGGCCTGCCGGAAAGCGGTGTCGGACATCTCCACGACCAGCCAGCGTACGCGGCGGTTTGCGGTGACGCCCCTCTCGTCGGGGATAATCGCCCGGGAGAGAGGAAGCGAGGTCGGGATGCTCACGCCCAGGCACCAGGCGCTGCTGATGACGCTGGCGGGAATGACCGTCGGGGTAGTGGCCTTCGGCACGGTCGTCGCCGTCAACGGCGGCAACCCGTTCACAGCGCACGACACGCCGGTGAGCATCGTCAGCCCGACCCCGTCCAGCACGCCGAGCCACGGTGACGGGCTCCAGGCCGACAGCCTGCAGTACGTCGTACAGAACTTCGGCACCGACAACGACCCGGTCTCCGCCGAGGTCCCGGCCGGCTGGAAGAGCGCGCAAAGCGGCACCCGGCCGAAGTTCCTCGACCCGACCGGTGTCTGGCAGCTCCGGTTCGACACCCGCGGCAGCAAGCAGACGCCGGACCAGCTGGTGAAGGACCGCGAGCGCAGCATCGACGAGAAGAACCTGCAGGTGATCAGCCGCGACAACGGCCTGCTCGTCTACACGTACGTCGACAAGACCCGCGGGCCGCGGATGGGCCTGTCGCGCTGGATCTCGCTCGACGACGGCAAGACCTCAGCCGTCGAGATCACCGTCGGCGGCCGCCCCCAGGACGAGGCCGGCCTGCGCGCCGTCCTCCAGCACGCGATCGACACGCTCAAGGTGCCGGTCAACCCCGGGGACAACCGCCCCAACTAGCACTTGATGTCGGCAGCGGGCGTGTTGCCCTGCACCAGGTAGCTCTCGACGACGTTCTTCACACAGGCGTTGCCGGACAGGTACGCGGTGTGACCGTCGCCGTCGCGGGTGACCAGGATGCCGTTCTCCAGCTCGTGCGCCAGACCGACGGCCCACTCGTACGGCGTCGCCGGGTCGCGCGTCGTACCGAGCACCATGATCGGCTTCGAACCGGCCGCCTTGATCGGGTGCGGCTTGTCCGTCGGCTTCACCGGCCAGTTCAGGCACGCGGTCGACGACCAGGCCATGAACTCGCCGAACCGCGGGGACGCCGCCTTGAACGCCGGCAGGCCCGCCTGAATCTGCGCGATCGACGTGGCGTCCGGGCGGTCGCTGCAGTTGACCGCGATCTGCACCTCGTTCGAGTTGTCGGCGTATCCGTCCGGCTTGCGGTCGGTGTACTCGTCGGCGAGCGCGAGCAGGCGCGCGCCGTTCCCGGTGAGGCCGTCGGCGACCGCGTCCTCGAGACGCGGCCAGAATTCCTTCAGGTACAGCGGGTAGACGATGCCGAGGACGACCAGCGCCTGCGTGACCTCACGCTTCCCGTCACCGGGCAGCGGGTTCGCGTCGCTGTCCTTGATCAGCTGGTCGATCTTCGCCAGTACCTCGTTCTTGCTGCTGCCGAGCTTGCAGGACCGCTGCGCGCAGTCCTCCGCGAACGCGTCCAGCGCCTTGTCGAAACCCTTCGCCTGCGCGAGCCCCATCTGCGCCGACGTGATCGCCGGGTCGACGGCGCCGTCCAGCACCATCCGGCCGACGTTCTTCGGGAACTCCTCGGCGTACGTCGCGCCGAGGTACGTGCCGTACGACATGCCGAGGTAGTACAGCTGCGGGTCGCCGACGATCCCGCGCAGTACGTCGATGTCGCGGGCCGCGTCCTTCGTGTTCACGTGCGGCAGCAGCGCGCCGGACCGCTTCTCGCAGCCGGCCGCGAACGTCTTCGCTTGCTGGTCCAGATCCGCGACCTCGGCCGGGGTGTCCGGGCTGCCGTCCGCGGCGATCATCGCGTCCAGCTGCGCCGTGTCCAGGCACTTCACCGGCGTCGACTCGCCCACACCGCGCGGATCCCAGCCGATGATGTCGAACTTCCGCAGCAGCGACGCCCCGAACAACATCGGCGTCTGCGCCGCGAAGTCCTGCCCGGAGGCGCCCGGCCCGCCCGGGTTGATGAACAGGGTGCCGATCCGGCCGCCACGGTCCTTCGCGAGCACCTTGCGCGCCCGCAGCTCGATCGTCTGGCCGGCGGGCTTCGTGTAGTCCAGCGGTACGAGGATCGTCGCGCACTGCTGGTTCGAACCGCAGCGTTCCCAGTCCGGCTTCTGCTGGTAGAACTTCTCCAGCCCCGCCGGGATCGGCCCCACCGGCCCGCTCGGCGGGTTGCTTCCGACCGTCGGACCCGTCCCGTCACCGGAGCCCTGCGCGCGACTCGCCACCCCACATCCGCTCGCCAGGACCGCAAGAGCTGCCACCAGTACGGTCGACCTGCGGAATCTCACTGCGGGGCTTCTCCCTCGTCGTCATGGTGCAACCGGCGACGCCGGCGCGGCTTCCTCGTCCGGCGCTCTTCCTGGGCCGGCGGTGCTTCTTCGGGTACTGGCGGTTCTTCTTCGGGGACTACGGGCGGTGCGTCCGGGGTCGTCGTACTCGAGGCCTCGTACTGCTGCCGCGGCGAACACACGTCCGCCCGGCTGCACGCACAACGCCGGCCCGAGGCCGCCAGCCGTACGACGACCGTGTCGCTCGGGACGTTGTGCCCGACCACCACTCCATCACCCGCGGGGGTCTCCACCGCGCTTCCGACCGCCGGGGCCTTCGCGTTGAACTCCTGGTACAGCGGGTGCTCGTACTTCAGGCAGCACATCAGCCGCCCGCAGGCGCCGGAGATCTTCAACGGGTTCAGCGGCAGGTCCTGGTCCTTCGCCATCCGCACGCTGACCGGCTCGAAGTCCTTCAGGAACGTCGCACAGCACAGGTCCCGCCCGCACGGCCCGATCCCGCCCTGCAACCGCGCCTCGTCCCGCGCCCCCACCTGCCGCAACTCGATCCGCGCCCGCAGCGCCCGCGCCAGATCCCGCACCAGCTCGCGGAAATCCACCCGGTGCGGCGCCGAGAAGTACACGATCACCAGCTGGTCGATATCCGCCCGCCGATCGACGAAATCGATCCCGACCACCTTCATCGGCAACCCGTGCTGCCGGATCGTCCGCTTCGCGATCACCCGGGCGTCCGCCCGCCGCTGCCGATTCTGCTCGTCCCGCTCAAGGTCGCTGCTGCTCGCGATCCCGGCACACAAGGGCAGTCCGCCGACCTCCTCGGTCACGTACTGCGGCGCCCAAACACACTCCGCAACCTCAGGCCCGTCGTCGGTAGGCACCAGCACCTTGTCCCCCACCCGAGGCCGGAACTCCCCCGGATCAAGGTAGTAAAGCCGCCCGTACCGCTCGAACGACACCGCCATCACCATGCCCACCCCGCCAGCCTACTTGCACCTGCCGTGGTTGGGTTGCGGTCAGCTGCTGCTGGCGAAGCCCAGGACGATCAGGAAGACGAAGACGAGGATGGTGCCGAGCGTCAGGACGGAGCCGACGATGACGCCGGCCAGCGCCATGCCCTTGCCGTCCTGGTTGGTCTTCTTGATCTGGGAGAGGGCGATGAGGCCCAGGACGATGCCGACCGGGGCGGAGAGGCCGATCAGGAGGCCGCCGAGGGAACAGACCAGGGAGGCGGTGGCCAGGCCGTTCGTACCGGGCGAGCCGCTGTAGCCGTAGCCGCCGTACACGCTCGGCGTGTAGGGGGCTTGGCCGTATTGCTGTTGTCCGTAGCCGGGCTGCTGGCCGTACTGCGGCTGGGCCGGCTGGCCGTAGCCAGGCTGCTGGCCGTACTGCGGCTGCGTTTGGCCGTACTGCGGCTGGGCGTAGGTGCCCTGTCCGTAGGTTGGCTGCTCCTGGCTCGGGGCGGTCCACGGTTGCTGGGGCTGGACTGGGAGGTTGTCCTGGGGTCGGTTCGGGTCCGCGCCGTGCGGTGGCTGAGTCACGCTGCTCCCATGTGCTGTGTTTCGCGCATCGTACCGGTTCGAGAGGGTTGCCCTCGGCAAGTGCGTCAGCGGTGGCTGTTCTTGACGGTGCCGGTGAGTTTCTCGTCGCCGGGCCCGTACGCGACGCAGAAGACGCGCCGGTCGCCGGAGTTCCAGGTGTACTTGTCCGGCGTCAGCCAGGTCAGGTAGAGCTCGGATTCGTCCCGGGACTTGCCGACGTACGTACCGAACGGCGGCGTACAGGCCTGGTCGGCGACCTTGTCGATGGCCTTGTCGCCCGGGTAGGTGCCGGCGGGCAGGGCGACGATCGCGACCAGTTCGGCGTCGTGCGCCTGCGGGCAGGGCTGACGCTGCACCTCGTCGTCCTCGCTGCTGCCGATGTCGTCGAAGCACTCGCCGACCACCAGCTCGTCGATGTAGGCGCTGTCCGTCCCGGGGTCCGGTGCGCCGGAGTCGTCGGTGCTGGACGACCCGAAGGCGATCACCAGCCCGATCACCACGACGTACCCGATCGTCACCAGCGAGCCGATCACCACACCTGCGATCGCCATACCCTTGCCGGACTGCGGGCGGCGGCTGAGCTGGACCAACGCCACGATGCCCAGTACGACGGCAACCGGCGCGGACACGCCGATGAAGATCCCGCCGAGAGCACACACGAGAGCCGCGACCGCCAGCACGTTCTGATCACCGGAACCACCCGAGTACCCGTACCCGTACGCTGCCGGCGGTTGCCCGTAGGCCGGCGGATACTGCCCCGGCCCGTACCCGTTCCCGTACGGCGTCTGCCCGTACGGCGTCTGCCCGTAGGGCGGCGGCGGTCCGTCAGCCCCCGGCCCGTGCGGGCCGTACTGCGGCTGCCCGGCCGTCGCCTGCCCGTACGAGGTCTGGCCGTACGTCGACTGCCCCGGCGCCGCCCAGGACGTACCGGACTCCTGCCCAGCCGACCCAGGCTCCCCGGACCGCCCGTACGTCGGAAACGGGCGAGTCGCATCGTGCGAGGTGTCCTGCGGCCGGTCCGCGTCCCGCGATGGGTCCGGCGGCGGTGGTTCAAAAGGCGGCTGAGTCACGATTTCCCCCACAATCCCCAGAGAGCGCCAGGTCCTGTCTGATGTTCCAGCGCCGTAGCGAGGAGGTGCTCGGTGCGGTGCATCGGCGTGCGGGGGCGAAGGACTCGATGCGGAGCATCGTGGCCTTTGCACCCGTGCGGCGAGGTGCCGTGCCGAGTGCCCCGCAGTAGGCGCTGGAACATCAGACAGGACCTAACGTTGCGCTCCGCGCATCGTACCGGTCAAGTGGGTTCCCGGCATCCCCAACAGGCACAGGACGTTGCCGTTAGCAACCTCGCGGTTCTCCAGCACCACGTAGTACATGTCGAGCTCGGAGTGCTCGTAGGGCTTCCCCACGAAGTCGACGAACGCGCCCGCGCACTGGTCGGTCGCCGCCGCGCCGGTCTGCGCCGCGGTCAGCCCGACCAGCGCCGCCTGGACCTTCGCGTACGCCTCACCGGTGTGCGGCTGCGCGCAGTCCGCGATCCGTACGACGCGCAACGCGTCCGACTCCAGGTCCGCGTCGAAACACCGGCCGACCTCGACCCGGGAGATCGACACGGTGCGGCCGATCCCGCGACGGTGTTCGGCGATCAGGTTGAGTGTGACCGCGGTACCGATCGCCAGCACCCAGCACAGCGACACCAGCAACGCGGCGTGCGCGAGCCGCTTCCCGTGCCCGCCGAGGCGCTTGATCCGGCGCAGCGCGATCCCCGCCAGCAGGACCGCGAACGGCACCAGCCCGGGCAGGCTGACCGCGAACGCCGCGATCGCGTACCCGTCCTGCCGTTGCCGCAGCGGGTCCGGGACGCCCTCCAGCCAGGACTCAGCCGGCGGCAACGACTGCCGCGCAGGCTGGATCGGGGAGGGCGGCTGGTTCATCTGGGTCCGTTCGGGAAGCGCCGGGCACATCGCCCGGTCCACCCAGTCATCGGACCCGCTGGTCTCGGTGTTACACCGACCGCCCAGTTATCGGACGTGAATCACGCCTCAGCGCAGCACCCGGCGCGGAATGTTGAATCCGTCACCACGCCCCTCGAACAGCGACACCGTCATCGCCTCGAGCGCGACCAACGGCGCCACGTTCGCCTCGATCGCCTCGCGGCACATCGCGATCGCGTCGATCCGCCGTACCGTCTGCTCAGGCGTCGTCCGCGCGCCCAGCTGCTCGATGTTGCGCTGCAGCTCCGCGTTGATCAGGTCGGTGCCGGACCGGGTCTGCACCACGAGCACGTCGCGGTACAGCGCCATCAGGTCGACCAGCGAACGGTCCAGGACGTCGCGCTCCCAGCGTTTCGCGCGGGCCTTCTGCTGGTCCTCGAGCTCCTTCAGCGCCGCGTTCGCCTCGCGCGGCTTGGCGCCCTTCGTCCCCACGCCGAGCGCCTGTTCGAGCGCGGCGCGTTCCTTCTCGTCGACCTTCTCCGCGCTGGCCTTCGCCTCCTCCTTGGCGGCGTCGACCAGCTGCTGCGCCGCCTTCAGGCAGGCGCCGAGGTCACGCAGCGCGAACGGCACCTCCAGCACCCGGTTCCGCCGGTCGCGTACTTCGGGGTCCCGGGCCAGCGCCCGCGCCCGGCCGATGTGCCCCTGCGCCGCCCGCGCCGCGAACCACGCCAGGTCCGCGTCCACACCCAGCTTGGCGCTCAGCATCTCCGCGACCGACGCCACCGGCGGCGTCCGCAGCACCAGCAGGCGGCAACGTGAACGAATCGTCGGTACGACGTCCTCGACGGTCGGTGCGCACAGCACCCAGACGGTCCGCGGCGAAGGCTCCTCGATGCTCTTCAGCAACGCGTCCGCGGCCTGCTCGGTCAGCCGGTCCGCGTCCTCGATCACCATCACCTGCCAGCGGCCCTGCGTCGGGCTCATCGCGGCCCGCCGGACCAGCTCGCGGACCTCGCTGACCCGGATCGACAGCAGCTCGGTCCGGATCAGCGACACGTCCGGATGGGCGCCGGTCATCGTTGTACGGCACTGGTTGCACTCGCCGCAGCCGTCGTCCGCGCACTGCAACGCCGCCGCGAACGCACGCCCCGCGTTCGACCGGCCGGATCCCGGCGGCCCGGTGATCAGCCACGCGTGCGTCATCCCGGCGACGGCCGCGCCGCGTTCACCACGCAGTACGGCAGACGCTCCGCCGACCGCCTTCCGCAGTACGGCAACAGCGGGCTCCTGCCCGACCAGGTCGTCCCAGACACTCATAGGTCCACCTTCGGGAGCATTGGTTGCAGCCGCGCGCGGATCTGGCGGGCGATGTCCTCGCGGTCCTGGGACGCGTCCACGACCAGGTAGTGCTGTGGTTCGGCGGCGGCCAGTTCGAGGAACGCGTGCCGGACCCGCTCGTGGAACGCGTCGCCCTGGGCCTCGATCCGGTCCCGTTCGGTGAACCGGCCGAGCCCGCTCTTCGGCGGCAGGTCGAGCAGGATCGTCAGGTTCGGCCGCAGATCGTTGGTGGCCCAACGGTTCACCCGCTCGACATCGGACACGTCGAGGTCGCGGCCGGATCCCTGGTAGGCCAGCGCGGAGTCGACGTACCGGTCGGTGATCACCACCGCGCCCGCCTTCAGCGCCGGCTTGATCACCGAGTCGACGTGCTCGGCCTTGTCCGCGGCGTACAGCAGGGCCTCGGCGCGGTGCGAGATGTCGCCGGTCGCCGGGTCGAGGACGATCTGGCGCAGCGTCTTGCCGAGCTCGGTAGCGCCGGGCTCGCGGGTCAGCAGCACCTGCTGGCCCTGCTCCTCCAGCCACTTCACCAGCAGCGCGGACTGCGTCGACTTGCCGGCGCCCTCGCCGCCCTCGAGCGCGATGAACAGGCCGGTGACCGGATAGTCACCGCGGGTCTTGCCAAAGCTGCGCCGGACGTCCCGCCAGAACGGCACGCCCGGGCGGTCGTCCATCTGCCGCCAGGCGAGCAGGCCGATCACGCCCGCCACCACCGCGGCGATCACCATCGTCATCGAGGCGCCGTTGTACGTCGCCGAGTGGCCGGCGATCGTCCAGGTGTGCCGGCCGATCGCACCGGCGGCGAACGGCGCGATCGCCAGCGTGATCGCGAGCACGGTACGCACCGCGGACTGCACGAACGCGAACGTCCGCCCGCGGACCGCGTCCGGTACCTCGAGCCCGAGCAGCGTGTACCCCGACACCCACGAGCCGCCCGCGCAGAACCCGAGCAGGATCGCGATCATCGTGGCGATCTCGATCTGCTGGATCAGCGCCAGCCCGGCCAGGCAGATCCCGGAACCGACCAGCCCGGCCGCGAACAGCCGGCGCCGGGACAGCCCGGAGAAGATCCGCGGCCCGAACCCCATACCGAGCGCGAGACCGCCGAACACCGCGCCGAAGAGCAGGCCGTACCCGGGGTCGCCGGCGCCGAGGTCCTCGACGTACGTCCGGCCGAGGCCGACCACGACCGCGCCCGCCGCGAACGCCCCGGAGATCCCGACCACCAGGCCGCGGACCACCGGCGTACCGGTCACGTACGACCAGCCCTCGACCATCGTCCGCCACAGCGTCGGGTGATCCTCGTGGTCGTGCACCGCGCGGCCGATCTCGGCGACCGACACGATCGCGAACGCGGAGATCGCGAACGTCGCGGCGTTCACGTACACGGCCAGCTGGATGGAGAAGTCGCCGGCCCAGCGGGTCACCAGCGTGATCGCGGTGAACAGCGCCGCGGCCGGGAGGGCCGAGCCGTACGTCGTGATCAGGCTGAGCTGGTTCGCCGCCTCGAGCCGGTGCCGGGGCACCAGGTTCGGCACGCTGGCGTCCTTGGCCGGGCCCCAGATCAGGCTGACGATCTCTATCAGCACGGTCGCGACCAGCAGCCAGGTCAGCGTGTTGACGATCGGGATCGTGACGAAGAACGCGGCCCGGACCAGGTCGCCGAGGATCATCGTCCAGCGCCGGTCCAGCCGGTCCGCGATCCAGCCCGCCACCGGCCCCATCACCAGCGCCGGCAGCACCCGCAGGAACAGCACGCCGCCGATCGCGAAGTTCGCCAGCTGGTAGTTGTCGCCGGCGAACGACTTCGCCATCGCGGTCAGCGCCAGCAGCCCGATCCAGTCGCCCAGACTCGACAGCCCGAACGCGATCCACAACCGCCGGAACGCCCGGATCCGCAACACCGCCCGCACGTCGTGCGCCGGTGCAGGATCGGTCAACGGGTCATAGGCCTCCGGCACACCGCAAGCCTAGTGGGACGCATGGACAGCCTCGCGCAGCGCATCCAGCGCCACCTTCAGGTCGGCGGCCGGCAGGTAACCGAACCCGAGACGGAACACCCGGGCATCGTCCCCGAACCAGTCCCCGTCCGCGAGCCGTACGCCGATCTCCGCCGCCGCCCGCTTGAACCGCCCGAGATCGACTCCCGCCCGCAAGCGCACGACACACAACGCGCCGGCATCCGGCCGGACCCACTCCACAAGCTGACTGTTGGCGTTGACCCAGTCCTGGGTAATCAGAAGGTTCTCCTCGAGCCAAGTCCTTCGGCCGGCGAGGATGGGTTGCTCCTGCGCGAAGATCTCGACCGCCAGCGCCTCGCAGACGGGCGAGGCGGACACCACCGTGCCGAACTTCGCCGGCACCAGTCGCTCGATCAGCTCGTCGTCCGTGCTGACCACCCACCCGATCCGCAGCCCCGCCGCACCGTGGCACTTCGACAACGAGGCCACGACCACCACCCGCGGTCCGAGACCCACCGCCGTCTCCGCGACCGGCTCCTCGCCGTACGACGCAACGCGATACGTCTCGTCGACCATCAAGTACGCGTCCGGGCAGATCTGCTGCATCGCCGCGACAATCTCGCGCAGCACGGGAAGCGGTACGGCGACCCCGGACGGGTTCTGCGGCGTCGCCAGGCTGACCAGCCTCGTACCCGGCGTCAGCTGCGCGCGCACTGCCTCGGCGGTCAGCTGGTACCCGTCGTCGAACCCCAACGGCACAACGCGAACCGACGCACCCACCGTCTCGAACGCACTCCGAGTCATCGGGAACTCCGGCGCTGTCGTCACCACCTCGCCCGCGAGCAGATAGGCGAGCAGGAAGATCCCGTGCATCCCGCCGACCGTGACGACGACCTGGTCGGCCCGTACGCCGTGCCGCTCGGCGATCGCGCTCCGCAGCCGCGCGTCCCCGGCCGCCGTACCGTAGCCGAGCTCCAGCTCCGCCAGCTCCGGCGTCAGCAGGTCCGCGAGACGGAGGTCCGGCCCGTAGCTCTCGCCCAGCTCGTACCGGGGTTGTTCGGCGGTCAGGGACATGATCGGGTGACGCGGAAAGTTCGGCATACCGTTAATGGTTCTGCGGCAGCCCTCGCGGAGGCAGAGCCAATCCGGCAGAATTGGTTCGCGAATGAGACCAATCGAGGTGGTTGACCGATTGGGCCGCTGGTCGTCCGGCCGCGGCCCGCTTTATGTGCTGCTCGCGTCCCGCCTGCGCCGGCTGATCGACGACGGCGAGCTCCCGCCCGGCGCGCTCCTACCGCCGGACCGCGCGCTCGCCGGTGCGCTGGCGGTCGGCCGTACGACGGTGGTCGCGGCGTACGACCTGCTCCAGGCCGAAGGGCGGATCGCCCGGCGCCAGGGCAGCGGTACACGCGTGGCCGGGGTACCCACCGATGCGCAGGTCGAAGAGGCTCCGGTGGACCCGATCTTCCTGGACTCACTGGAGGCCCGGGACGACGACGTACTGCTGGCGATCTGTGCAGCGCCGGGTGATCCGCCGCCGCAACTGGCGGAGGCGTTCGCGAGGATCGCGCCCGAGCTCGGGAAGATCGCTGACGACATCGGCTACTACCCGTACGGCCTGCCGGCGCTGCGGCGGGCCCTGGCGGATCGCTACACCGCCCGTGGCGTGCCTACACGCATGGAGCAGGTGCTGGTGACGAACGGCGGTCAACAGGCGCTCTCACTGCTGGCGCACGCCCTGGTGTCTCCTGGCGATCAGGTGATCGTGGAGGCGCCTACGTACCCGGGAGCGCTCGAGGCGTTCCGGGAGGAGGGCGCAGTACTGCGCGGGCTGCCCGTAGGACTTGAGGGCTTCGAGACGGCCGTACGGGAACGTCGTCCGGCGCTGGCGTACGTGATCCCGACGTACCACAACCCCACGGGTGCGGTGCTGTCCCCGTTGGCGCGTCAGCGCCTGGCCGGCGCGGGTGTGCCGTTGATCGAGGACGAGGTCCCTGCTGATCTTGCCTTCCCGGGCGAGCCTGTGGTCACGCCGATAGCGGCGTACGGCGACACGGTGATCTCCATCGGCTCACTCAGCAAGAGCATCTGGGGCGGTCTGAGGATCGGCTGGGTCCGCGCTGCGCCGCCCCTGATCAACCGTTTGGCCAGGCTGCGTGCAGTACACGACCTAGGCGGCAACATCCCCACCCAGCTTGCTGCGGTGCACCTACTACCGCTCCTGGACGACCCAGAGCTGCACGAAACACTCAAAGCCCGCCACGACCATCTACACACCCTGCTGACCCAGCACCTCCCCACGTGGAAGGTCCCACTGGTAACCGGCGGCCAATGCCTCTGGGCCTGCCTCCCCCACGGCGACGGCACATCCTTCGCCCAAACAGCCCTGAGAAACGGCCTGGCCATCCTCCCCGGCGCCGGCCTCGACATCACCGGCAACAGCCGGCCCTACATCCGCCTACACTTCCGAGCCCACCCCACAGACCTGACCGAAGCCGTCCACCGCCTGACCAAGGCCTGGCACGCCTACCACCCACCCCCCACCCCAACCCACCCCCGCCCAACCATCGCCATCTGAGTCGGTCGCTTGGTGTTCTACGGTGACCCCATGGACACCACCCCGGTCGACGGAGACAGGAGCACGCGCGTTCGTGCCGACCTCATCCGTCGCGGGCGCTTGATCCCGGCGAGCGACCCGACACCACTTGTCCTCCCCGCCGACCAGGCCGAGATGGCGACGGACTCGACGAGCACGATCTCCGACCTCCGCGAAGAGCGTCTCTGACACGTCTGCACGTGGTGGAGGGGAGCGGACCTGCAGCACTCACCAATCAGGCTGGACGTTGGTGTTGATGGATGCGCCGAGCGTGCGGGTCTGCCGGTCGACTGGGTTGGTGAGTGGCTCACGTCCGCCTGAACTGTCACCCCGCCGCATCGGCCCGGGTGGAGGGGTGGGCGGCGCGGCGGGGTGAGGTTGTGGCGGATCGCCAGACCATCACAAATGGTGTTCGCGGTGGTCGTCCTGCGGGGCGCGGGTGCCGTGGGAGCGATTGTGGTGGCCTGGCGGTCCGGGTTATCGGGTGGTGAAGCGGAGGGTGAGGGTGGCGGGGGTCGTCTTCAGCTTGTCGCGGTCGGGGAGGGCGGGGCCGCAGGCTGCGGTGCCTACGCCGGTTTGGGCGAGGTCGAGGGTGACGTAGGTGGTGTCCCCTGGGACCAGGTCCGCGGTGTGCTGGGCGGTTTCCAGGTCGTGGGTGGTCCAGTCGCGGACCGTGAGGCCGAAGAGCTGGTCGAGGGCCTCGATGCGCAGGCCGTCGATCGCGGCCCAGCGGGTGTCGATGCGCTGGCCGTTCTCCTGCGGGCGGACGTACGGCGTCTGCAGTTCGGCGACCGTGGCGGAGTACTTCCCGACCGCGGCGGCTTCGCGCGTGTCGACGTACGCCTCGTTCGGGCCGGTGCCGAACCACTCGACCCGTTCCGCCTTCGGCAGTTCGAGCGTGATGCCGAGCCGCGGCAGCACCTCCGGGAACTGGCCTTCCGGTACGACGTTCAGCTGCAGCACGACCACCCCGTCGACAGCAGTCCAGCGCCACGTACTACGCAGACCCCACTGCAACTGCGGCGGCGCCGTTCGCGTGACGACCTCCCACGCGCCGTCGCGCTCACCCTGAGACACGATCCGGTGCTGCACCCGGTGCAGCCCTTCCTCACGCCACTCGGCCGCGACACCCGGAATCGCGTCGTTGTCGATCGGCGCCCGCCAGACGTCCAGCCGCACGTTCCGCACGCCACCGACGGTGATCCCGTCGAGACCAGCGGTACCTTCAGCCGGCGTACCAGCGACCACCGGCGCGGCCGCAGCCGGCTCGTCCAGGCGGATCTGACCCCAGGCGATCCGGTGTCCGGCGTCGGCCCACGGCGTCGACTCGGCGAGCTCGGCGGTGACCGTCAGCCAGGTCTCCGGCCGGCCGTCGGCGCGCTGCTTCTCGATCCCCGGCGGCAGCTCGACCGACACGGTCTCGCCCGGTGCGATCACCGGCACCGGCAGGTTGCCGTCGCCGATGACCTCACCCTCGGCCTCGGTCCGCAGCGTGAACCTCAGATGGCCGGTGTCCAGCACCTCGTACCGGTTGGTGATCGACACGCGGTTGCCGTCAGCAACGATCCGGAGCGGCTCGATCACCTTCGTGTACTCGTGCATGCCGGGCGACGGCGTCCGGTCCGGGAACAGCAGCCCGTCGCAGACGAAGTTCCCGTCGTGGATCGTCTCGCCGAAGTCACCGCCGTACGCGTACACCTCGCGCCCGTCGATCGTCGTCCGCAGACCGTGGTCGATGAACTCCCAGATGAACCCGCCCTGGCAGCGCGGGTACTTGTCGAACACCTCGCGGTAGTCGAGCAGACCGCCCGGCCCGTTCCCCATCGCGTGCCCGTACTCGCACAGGATGAACGGCAGGTTCCGGTACAACGACGTGTCGGCGCCGATCTCCGCGCACCCCTCCGGCGACGTGTACATCCGCGAGTAGATGTCGACGAACTCGGCCTCGGTGTCGCGCTCGTAGTGCACCGGCCGCGACGGATCGAGCACCTTCGCCGCGTCGTACATGTCCTTCAGGTTCGAACCCATCCCGCACTCGTTGCCGAGCGACCAGATCACGATCGACGGGTGGTTCTTGTCCCGGTGCACCGTCCGCTGCATGCGCAGCACCAGGTCGTCGCGGAACCGCGGGTCCATCACCGGGTTCGGCAGGTTCGGCGGCTGCGGCTCGTACCCGAACCCGTGCGTCTCGAGGTCGCACTCGTCGATCACGTACAGCCCGTACTCGTCGCAGAGCGAGAGGAAGTGCGGGTGCGGCGGGTAGTGGCTGGTGCGGACCGCGTTGATACCGGCCCGCTTCATGATCAGTACGTCGTCGAGCATGTCCTGCTCGGTCAGCGTCCGGCCGCGGTCCGGGTGGAACTCGTGCCGGTTCACGCCGTTGAACAGCACCCGGTTGCCGTTGACGGTGAAGATCCCGTCGACGATCGCGACGGTCCGGAACCCGATCCGCAACCGTACGTCGCCGCCCGCGGTCCGCAGTACGGCGTCGTACAACCGAGGCACCTCGGCGCTCCAGGGCTGTACGCCCTCGACCCGTACATGCTCACCGGTCGGCACCTCGAGGCCCAACTCGGCCACGGAAACAGTGCCCGGTACGTCGGACTCGACGAGCAGCGTGCCCGCGCCGTCGATGTGGTCCCACGCGGCCTTCACGAACACGTCCGTCGGCGCGTCGGGGCGCAGCGCGAGCAGGTTGACCTCACGGAAGATCCCGGACAGCCACCACATGTCCTGGTCCTCGACGTAGCTGCCGGTCGACCACTGGTGCACCCGGACGGCGATCTGCGCATCCTTGCCGGGGGCAACCAGCTCGGTGACGTCGAACTCCGACGCCAGCCGGGACCCCGACGACCACCCGACGTACGACCCGTTCACGTACACCGCGAACCGCGAGTCGGCCCCCTCGAACCGGAGCACGACCTTCGCGCCCGCGAAACCGGCCGGCACCGTCACGGTGCGGACGTAGTCACCGGTCGGGTTGTCGGTCGGTACGTACGGCGGCTCGAGCGGGAACGGGTAGACGACGTTCGTGTACGCCGGCTTGCCGTACCCGCTCAACTGCCAGTGGCCCGGGACCGCGATGGTGTCCCAGCTGCTGGTGTCCGGGTCCTTGAGGTCGTCCGGCGCGTCCGCCACGGTCGGGGACAGCCGGAAGCTCCAGTCCCCGCTGAGCGGCAGCCGCCCGGAGTCGTCGTCCAGCCACGAACGCGGAGGGAGCACGTTCTCCCCGGAAGCAAAGTCCTCGACGTAATCAGTCACGAAAGTCGACCCTAAGGCCTAATTGTTCACAACTCCACACCGATCAACAGATATGGACAGCCCTGACCTGATCAGGTCAGGGCTGTCCGCGAGCCTCCTATCCGGTGGTGGCGCTGTAGATGTCGTTGTTACCGAAGGTCTCCGGGCAGACCCCGAGCGGCCACGGCGCACCGGGCAGTACGAGGTGACCCGCCGCCGCCGACTGCTGCCGCCAGGTGTCGAAGGCCGGGCACTCCGTCGTACCACGGGTGTCCGTCCAGACCCCGGCCCCGTAGTCGACGGTCGCAATCGCGTACACGTAGTCGCCGAGGAACTCGTTGTAGAGGATCCGGCCCTGGCTCGTACCGCGGGCGTCACCGGTCGGCCCGGAGTACTCCGTCGTCCAGAGGCCGGGCGCACCACCCGCCCCGATCGCGGCACTCTGCAGCACCCCGTGTTCCGGCCGCGGGTTGGCAGTGGTCGTCTGGAACGGCTGCGTGAACGACTGCGACGTCACATACACCCGCTTGCCATCCGGGCTGATCGCCGGGGCGGCGTACGACGCGATGTCGGTGGGTGAGCTCAGGGGTGGCGGGATCGGGGACGGTGTGCTGAACGAGGCCGCACCGTTCGTCGAGTAGGCGAGGAACGCCAGCTCGTGGTTCGAGCCGTCGCGCCCGTCGACCCACGCGTCGACGATCTCGTTCGTCGCGCCCACGCCAGTGGGCGAGCCGTTGGCGATGTCCACGCTCGGCATCGCGGCCAGGTCGGTCCGGGCGCCGGCGATGCCGTCGATGATGCACCGCCCGGTGATCGGGTCGTGGTGGAAGCACGGATCGGTGATCGCCACGACGTCCTCCGGAGCCCGCCAGGTCTGGCCGCCGTCCAGCGACTTGATCACGCTGTGGAATCCCGCCAGGCCGGTCCCACCGAAGTGCGTGAAGAACACGTAGACGACACCGTGGCTGTCGGTCCGCACCGTGCAGCCGTCGTACGACCCCTGCCGGCCGTTGGCGATGGCCGGCGCAACCTGGTGCTGCTTCCAGGTGACACCGCCGTCACGAGACGTCGACACCATCGGCTTCAGCGGGAACGCGTCGCCGTTGCTGAGGCTGTGGAAGTCGGAGTAGCAGACGTACACGTTGCCGAAGAACGGGCTGGACTCGGCGTTGTCCGCCCAGACCTGCTCCTTGTCGAGTCCGGAACTGAAGGCCGCGTGCGGTGCCGCGAAGTACGGCTTCGACCAGTTGGACTGATCGGCGATCCTGGCCCGGGTCACGTTGTCGATGTGCGACACGTTCACGCCGAAGGTGCCGTTCTGGCTCGAGCCGGTGTTCCGCATCACGGTGTCGGTGAGGTTGGTGGACAGGCTGGAGAAGTACAGCCGGTCACCGTTGGCCCAGGAGAACCCGTTCGGGCCGGGCGCCGGTCCGAACGTCACGCCGGTGTCGCTGCGGGAACGCAGGCCGTTCTCGAAGTAGTTCGGCACCGTGTGGATCGGCCCGGGGTGCGGAGTACAGGGTTCGACGGTCGGGCTGCAGTCGGCCGCGGTCAACCCGGAGTACGTCGGTTGGATCCAGTTGTGGCCGCGGTCGAACGAGAAGTACACACCGCTGAGCCCGACGCCCAGGTTGAACGTGCCGAGTGGGTACGAACAGGCACCGTGCTTGACGGCCGCGTCCTGCGAGCACGGCTGCATGTCCACCAGGTCGTTCGCGCCCGCCGCGAGGACGTCCGGACGGATCGCACTGACCGCCATCGACGGCTCGTTCTGCGCGTTCTGCGGGTGGGTTGTGGCTAGGCTGCCGGAGCTCACCAACGCGTCGGCAGCCGGTGCGGAATGGGCGGCCGGAACCGCGATCGCGCTGAACGCGAGGGCAGCGGCCAGGACCAGACATCGTCGCAGAGAATGCATGACGGACTCCTCTCCGCGCGGCCCAGGTCAGGGGCAAGCGGAGTGTTCGCCACAGGGAATGGCCTGGGCCGTGACACAGTCCGCCGTCAGCCTAAGCCCGCCAGGACAGCCCGCCCAGGGCTCGGCTCAGTTGCTCTGCGCGCAGTTCCGGCAAACCCCGACGAGAGCTACCTGCTCCGGTGCCAGGTGGAAACCGAGCTCGCGGGCGACCTTCTTGCGGGCGGACTCCAGGATGTCGCCTGGAGCGTCGTACACGGTCCCGCACTCCGAGCAGCGCAGGTGCAGGTGCCGCGGCGCGAGATCGCCGGCCAGGTGGTACGTCGTACCCGCCCGGCCCAGGTGCACGTGCGTGACCAGCCCGAACTCGCCGAGGGCGTCCAGAGCGCGGTACACAGTCGCGCGGTGGATGCCCGGCCGCAGCTGCTCGGCGCGTTCGCCGATCTGTTCCGCGCTCAGGTGCTCCTCGGTGCCGGCCAGCACCTCGACCACCGCGAGCCGCGCCGGCGTCACCCGCTCACCGCGCTCCCGCAACCGTTGCGCGCTGACCTCGACCGCACTCGTCATCCGCGCTCCTCGCAAATCCGCCGGTACTGACTCCAATGTACGTTCAGGACTTCTTCGCCGGAGCCTTCTTCGCGGTCGTCTTCTTGGCAGCGGTCTTCTTGGTCGCGGCCTTCTTCGTCGCTGTCTTCTTGGTGGCCGTTGCCTTCTTCGCGGCGGTCGTCTTCTTGGCCGCGGTCTTCTTCGCGGTCTTCTTCACCGGCCCGCGGGCGCGCTTCTCCGCCAGCAGTTCGGCGGCGCGGAGCAGCGAGATGGTCTCGACCGAGTCGTCCTTGCGGAGCGTCGCGTTCGTCTCCCCGTCGGTCACGTACGGACCGAAGCGACCCTCCTTCACCACCACCGGCTTCTTGGACTCCGGGTCCTCGCCCAGCTCCTTCAGCGGCGGCGCGGCGGCCCGCCGACCACGCTGCTTGGGCTCCGCATAAATGCGAAGCGCCTCCTCCAGCGTAATGTCGAACATCTGCTCCTCGGTCGACAGCGACCGCGAGTCCGTACCCTTCTTCAGGTACGGCCCGTAGCGACCGTTCTGCGCGGTGATCTCGTCCCCGGACTCCGGGTCCTTGCCGACCACCCGCGGCAGCGACAGCAGCTTCATCGCGTCGTCGAGGCCGATCGAGTCCAGCGTCATCGACTTCAGCAGCGACCCGGTCCGCGGCTTCGCGCTCTTCGGCGCGTCCTCCGGCAGTACCTCGGTCACGTACGGACCGAAGCGGCCGGCCTTCGCGACGACCTTCAGGCCGGTGTCCGGCGCCGTACCGAGCTCGTGCTCGACGCCCGACGGCTGCTCCAGCAGCTCCTTCGCCTTGTCGACGGTCAGCTCGTCCGGCGGCAGGTCCTCCGGTACGTTCGCGCGCCGCTCGTCCTTGTCCTCGACATACGGCCCGTACCGGCCGACGCGGAGCACGATCCCGGAGTCGTCACCGCCGACCGGGAACGTCGACATCTGCCGGGCGTCGATGTCGCCGAGGTCGGTGACCATCGACTTCAGGCCCTCGAGCTGGTCGTCGCCGAAGTAGAACCGGGACAGTACGCCCTCGCGCTGCAGGTCACCGGAGGCGACCTCGTCGAGCACGTCCTCCATCGTCGCGGTGAACGCGTAGTCCACCAGCCGGGTGAAGTGTTCCTCGAGCAGCCGCACCACCGCGAACGCCAGCCAGGCCGGAACCAGCGCCTGACCCTTCTTGTAGATATACCCGCGGGCCACGTTGGTGCCGAGGATCGTCGCGTACGTCGACGGCCGCCCGATCTCCCGCTCTTCCATCTCGCGGATCAGCGTGGCCTCGGTGTACCGCGCCGGCGGCTTGGTCTCGTGCCCGGACGCGATCACCTCGGACGCCGGCAGTACGTCGCCCTCGACCACGTCCGGCAGCCGGGTCTCCTGGTCGTCCGTCCCGGCGGACGGGTCGTCCGCGCCCTCGACGTACGCCTTGAGGAATCCGTGGAACGTGATCACCCGGCCGGACGAGGTGAACTCGCACTGCTCGCCGGTCGCCGCGGTCGCGTCGATCTTGATCGAGACGCTGTTCCCGACCGCGTCCTTCATCTGGGACGCGATCGTGCGCATCCAGATCAGCTCGTACAGCCGGAACTCGGCGCCGCTCAGACCGGTCTGCGCCGGAGTCTGGAACGTCTCACCGGCCGGCCGGATCGCCTCGTGCGCCTCCTGGGCGTTCTTCACCTTGGAGGTGTAGACGCGCGGCTTGTCCGGCAGGTACGACGCGCCGTACAGCTCCCGGACCTGCGCCCGGGCGGCGGTGATCGCGGTGTCCGACAGCGTGACACTGTCGGTACGCATATAGGTGATGTTGCCGTTCTCGTACAGCCGCTGGGCGACCTGCATGGTCTGCGACGCGGACATGCCGAGCTTGCGGCCGGCCTCCTGCTGCAGCGTGGTGGTCCGGAACGGCGCGTACGGCTTGCGGGTGTACGGCTTGGACTCGATCGACCGGACCGTGAACTGCGACTCCCGCAGCGCGGCGGCCAGCGCGGTCGCGGTCTGCTCGTTCAGGTGGACCGTGTTCGCGCCCTTGAGCTCACCGGTCGAACTGAAGTCACGGCCCTGCGCCACCCGCTTGCTGTCCACCGAGACCAGGCGGGAGGGGAAGTACTGCGGGTTGCGGCTCTCGCCGGCGTCCAGCGTGGCGTCCAGGTCCCAGTACGACGCGCTGCGGAACGCGATCCGCTCGCGCTCCCGGTCGACCACCATCCGGATCGCGACCGACTGCACCCGGCCCGCCGACAGCCGCGGCATGACCTTCTTCCACAGCACCGGCGAGACCTCGTACCCGTACAACCGGTCGAGGATCCGGCGCGCCTCCTGGGCGTCGACCAGGTCCTCGTCGATGTCCCGGGCGTTGCCGACCGCGTCCTGGATCGCCTTCGGCGTGATCTCGTGGAAGACCATCCGCTTGACCGGGACCGTCGGCTTCAGCTCCTCGAGCAGGTGCCAGGCGATCGCCTCGCCCTCGCGGTCCTCGTCTGTGGCCAGGAAGAGCTCGTCGGCGCCCTTGAGCAGGTCCTTGAGCTTGCGGATCTGTGCCTTCTTGTCGGCCGGTACGACGTACAGCGGGTCGAAGTGGTCGTCGACGTTGACGCCCAGTCGGGCCCACGGCAGGCCCTTGTACTTCGCCGGGATCTCGTCCGCCCCGCTCGGCAGGTCGCGGATGTGGCCGAAGCTGGACTCCACCACGTACCCGGACCCCAAGAAGCCGGCGATCATCCGCGCCTTCTTCGGCGACTCGACAATCACCAGACGGGTCCCTGCGGCTGTCTTCGTCCCTGCTGCCCCTGCCACTGCGCTCCCTACTCTCGTCCTGCCGACAACGCCTCTCGTCAGACGTCTGTTCCCCCGAGCACAAACCGACCCTGCCCGGAGACAGGGTACGGCCGACGGCAATGCCTTTTCTCAACGCACGGTAACCGCTGACGGCCCCGCTATTCCTCCGAGGGTGCCAGAAAGTGGTGAACGCCCCACCGTCACGGCGCGTCGCGACCCCACCACAGTGTGCCCCGGGCGACTTCGACGAGCGTACGCCGTCTCAGCGGACGAACCGTACCTCAGGAAATTTCTGGGAGTCGCCGCGGAGCAGCAGCGCCGGGCGGCGACGGAGCGTGAGGTCGAAGTACGCGGCCAGGTACTCGCGCTGGGCGAGCACGCTGCGGGCCGGCTTCGCGCCGCCGACGAGCGCCTTGATCACCGACGAGACGATCGGGTCCTCGCCGTAGATGTCGTGGAACAGCTGGGAGAAGATGAACTGGTAGTCGGTGAACGCCTTCTGCTTGGTCCGGGCCAGCGCCAGGTTGAGCCGGCCGCCGCGCTGCGCCTTCCAGAACGCGGCCCAGGACTTGTCGTAGTACTCCTTGCCGGGCGCGGTCCGCTGGGTCTCGCTGGACGCGAACAGCAGGAACGGGCGGTCGAGCCCGTGGACGGCGACGTCGCCGAGCGGGCCCTTCAGGCGGTCGTCCTGAAGCGTGCCGTCGAGGTCCGCGCCGGCCAGGATCCGCTCGTCCGCGAGCATCGTGTCGCCGGTCGTGTAGCCGCCCAGCCCGAAGCCGAACATCCCGATCCTGCGCAGGTCCAGCCCCTCGGCCAGCCCGTCCGGAAGATCCTTGCCTTCGGCATCGACGGTGTCGCCGTCGGCGATCCGTTCGAGCTGGTCGAGGACGAACCGCGCGTCCTTGCTGCGGGTGTCGACGGCGGCGCGGATGTCGGACGGCTTCGGCGGTTCCTGCTGGGGAGCTCCGGGGAGGAAACGGCCGCCCGGGTACTCGATCGGGGTCTCGTGCGGGTGGTCCATCGTGACGACGACGTACCCGCGGCTGGCCAGGTCTTCCACCTGCGCGGTGTTCACGAATCGGCTGTACTGATAGCCGGGCGAGAACAGTACGACCGGATGCCTCAGGCGCTGGACCGGTACATCGATCCGCGCGTGCGTCACGGTGTTCCCGAAGTCGAACGACCCGGTCGGCAGCGCCAGCCCGTAGTCGCCCGTCCACGCGTCGTCGACCTCGACGGCGGTCCGCGCCGGCATGTACTTCGCGAACGGCGCCGACGTGTCTGTGCCTGCCGGATACCAGAAACTGACCATCAGCTCCCGCTGCCCACTGGGCATACTCGGATCCGGCCGCCCCTTGTCCACCAGATGGACGACGGTCGTCCCAATCGCCTTCCGCCCACTCGGCGCAGGCAACCTGAACCGCACGGGATGAAAGTCCGGATCGCCCTGCGCACGAGGGGTGGTCGGGTCGAACGGTGACGCGTCCGCCAGACCTGGGGTGGCCGCCACGATGCCCGCCGCCAGGCTGCCCATCAGAAGGTGACGCCTGGTGAGTCCGTGACTGTTGGGGCTGGTGGGACGCGAGTTCGCCATGCGACTCATCGTCATCGCGCTGTTTCACCCTGTGATGGCGACACCGTCTCAACTTGATGAAGCTGACCTGATGACAATTCACGGTCGGTGAGCTTCAATGTGCGCACCATTGTTCATTGATGCGTGAAGTGAGGCAGTGATGAGCATCTTTGTCCGCATGAAACGTTCAGTAGTCGCCCTGGCATTACTCGCCGGTGCACTCGTGTACACCGCCGGTCCCGCCCGGGCCGCCGGCACCACTCTCGGTGACGTCACCTCGTTCTCCGCCGAGCAGGCGACCTACACCCTTACCGCCGGCCCCGCGAAGGTCCGCGTCGTCTTCCTCAAGGACGACGTGTTCCGCCTCTGGATGGCACCCGACGGCAACTTCACCGACCCCGCCAACACCGGCGACGGGTCGAACATCGTCACCAAGACCGACTACGGCACCCCACGGACGACCTGGCGCGATCAGGGCACGTACTACTCCCTCAGCACCGGCAAGATCGAAGTACGAGCCCAGAAGCAGCCGCTGAAGTTCTCCGTCTACCGCTCCAACGGCCAGCTCGTCTGGTCCGAGGCCGCACCGCTTTCGTGGACCGACACCTCGACCACGCAGACCCTCGACCGCGGCGCCAACGAGCAGTTCTTCGGCGGCGGGATGCAGAACGGACGCTTCTCGCACCGCGACCAGACGATCAAAATCTCCAGGGACTTCAACTGGGAGGACGGCGGCAACCCGAACGCCTCGCCGTACTACATGAGCACCGCCGGGTACGGCGTACTCCGCGACACGTTCAGCCCAGGCAGCTACACCTTCACCAACCCTGTCGTCACGACGCACGACGAGAAGCGTTTCGACGCGTACTACTTCGTCGGCGACCTGAAGACCTCGCTCGACCGCTACACCGAGCTCACCGGCCGGCCGTTCATGCCGCCGATCTACGGGCTCGAGTACGGCGACTCGGACTGCTACAACCGCGGCCACTACGGGACGGACCCGGACCCCAGCAACGACTGGAAGGTCAACCCGGACAAGGTGACCACGCTCGACGCGGTCAAGGTCGCGCAACGCTTCAAGGACGAGGACATGCCTGGCGGCTGGATGCTCGTCAACGACGACTACGGCTGCGGGTACTCCGCCAACACCGATTCCGAGCTGGTCGACGGCACCTGGTGGGGCAAGCGCGACATTCCCGCTCTCAAGCAGACCGGCGACGAACTGCGCGCCCGCAACATCCAGATGGGTCTGTGGACCCAGTCTTCGCTGGATCGCCAGCCGGCCGAGATCGGTGATGCCGGAGTGCGGGTCCGGAAGCTCGACGTCGCGTGGGTCGGCCCGGGATACCGGTACGCGCTGAGCGCCTGCGACACCGCCCACAACGGCATCGAGCAGTACAGCAACGCCCGCGGCTTCGCGTGGATGGTGGAGGGCTGGGCCGGTGCACAACGGTGCGCGGTGCAGTGGACCGGCGACCACAGCGGTTCGCTCGACGCGATCAAGTGGCAGATCCCCGCGATCACCGGCTCCGGCAACTCCGGGATCGCCTACAGCGCGGGCGATGTCGACGGTATCTTCGGCGGCAGCGCGACGTCGTACGTACGGGATCTGCAGTGGAAGGTGTTCAACCCGGCGTTCATGAGCATGTCAGGCTGGTCGACCCCGGCGTACAAGCAGCCCTGGGCGTACGGCGATCCGTACACGTCGATCAACCGCAAGTACCTGAAGCTCCGCGAGCGGCTCCTGCCGTACTTCTACACGTACGCCGCCGAGGCGCACCGGACCGGCGCACCGCTGAACCGGTCGCTCGTGCTCGAGTACCCGGACGACCCTCGCACGTGGGACGACACGACGAAGTACGAGTTCCTGGCCGGCAAGGAGTTCCTGGTCGCGCCGATGTACGGCGCCGACGAGGTGAAGAACGGCATCTACCTGCCTGCCGGCCGGTGGATCGACTACTGGACGGGCCGCGTGTACCAAGGCCCGACGACCGTCAACGGGTACCACGCACCGCTCGACACGCTGCCGCTCTTCGTGAAGGCGGGTGCGGTCGTACCGATGTGGAAGTCCGGTATCAACAACGCCGCCGAACAGAAGCCCGGCGATGCCGTCAGCGTGGACATCTACCCGTCGGGCAAGTCGTCGTTCGCCATGTACGAGGACGACCGGGTGACGCGCTCGCCCCAGTCCGCGACGCAGACCTTCACCGTCGTCGCCCCGGTAGCAGGCCGCGGCGACGTCACGGTCGACATCGGGCCCAGCATCGGCACGTACGACGGCAAGCCGGCCGCGCGTCCGTACGACCTGACCCTCCACACCGGCGCCGCCCCGCACAACGTCTTCGTGGACGGGAAGGCGGTCGAATGGTCGTACTCGAACGGAATCACCAGGATCCAGACCGGATCGATTCCGACCTCGAAGTCCGCAGTCGTACTGCTGAACGGCACCTCCGCGGTGGGCGGCCCAGACGTGACGAACACCTTCGGCACTCCTGAGCTCACGACACCGTCGCTCTGGAACGCCCCCGGTCGGCCCACCGAGGTCACCGCCTCCTTCCGCAACGGCACCGGTACGACGGTCCGCAACGTCCGGCTCGACGTACAGGTCCCGGCCGGCTGGTCCGTCAGCGGCCAGAACACGTTCGCCGAAGTTGCCCCTGGCCAAAGCGTCACGACGAAACTGCAGGTCACGCCCGGCGCGGACGTGAAACCGGCGAGCTTCACGTTGACGCTGAGGTCGTCGTACGTTGCCCAAGGCATGAGTTATGCGAACACCGCCAGCGGCACGGCGCAGTTGCCGTACGCAACATTGTCGCAGGCGGCGAACGTGGTCGGGATCAGCAACGCGTCGACGTACAAACAAGGCAACTTCGACGGATCCGGCGACAGCTTCAACGGCGAGGCACTGGCCGCGGCCGGGTACACGCCAGGTGCAACGGTTTCCGTCCAGGGCGCGAACTTCACCTGGCCGACCGGCGCGCCCGGCACACCGAACGTCGTCAAGAACCAGTCAGCACCGATCCTCGTCTCCGGAACCGGATCGCATCTCGCGCTCCTGGGCTCCGGAGCAAGCCTGAACGCCCGCGGAACGGTGACGATCATCTACACCGACGGCACGACCTCCGAAGGCACGTTCCAGCTACCGAACTGGTGCTGCCAGGACCCAACCACCGGCGGCGCCAAACTCGCGGTGTCGGTCAAGGGCCGCTACACGGCAGCCGGCCTGAGCAACACGACGACCGACTACCGGGTCTTCTACACCGCCGTACCGCTCGATCCCGGGAAAACCGTCAAGGCGATCAAACTCCCCGGCGGCGGACTCGGCTTCTTCGCCGCCACGATCGCCGACAAACCGTTGCCCCCGGCACCGACCGGCGACAACTGGGTCAGCGACCTGGAGTTCCTCGACTCCACCAACGGCTGGGGCCCGGTCGAACGCGACCACAGCAACGGCGAGGACGCCGCAGGCGACGGCGGCCCGATCACGCTCGACGGCATCCAGTACGCCAAGGGCCTGGGAACCCACGCCCCCTCGTCGATCTCTGTCCGCCTGGCAGGCAACTGCAAAACCTTCACCAGCAAACTAGGCGTGGACGACGAAGTAGAAGACCGCGGCAAAGTCACCTTCAAGGTCCTGACCGACGGCACCGCGCGCTACACGTCCGACCAACTAACCGGCACCTCCCCCACCGCCACCACCACGGTCGACGTTACCAACGCCCAAACCCTCACCCTCCAGGTAACCGACGGCGGCGACGGCATAACCAGCGACCACGCCGACTGGGCCGAAGCCAAACTCACCTGCAACCCGTAAGGAAGATCGTCCGACTTGGGGAGGATTTCGTGCCGATCCGGGCGGGAAATCCTCCCCAACCCCCCACCCCGGCCCGGGCCGGGGTGGCACACCCTCCAGCTCGGTGGGCGAGGTGGTGGGGTGGGAGGATGCTCGCATGCAAGAACTGACGGGGAGCGCGGTCGAGAGTTTGCGTACGGCCTTCGCCGGCGCCGGGTACACCGTCGACGGGGTCGCCGAGCGGCTCGGCGGTCAGGCGAATGGAGCCCTGGCGCGGAACGAGACCGCGCCGGCCGCCCTGCGTACGGCGTCGGGGGATGCGCTCGACACGATGATTCGGCTGTTCCTGTTGCAGCGAAATGTTCCGGAAAGTGCGGTACGTAAGGCGTTTCCGGCCGTCGATCTGGTTGCCCTTGGCATCGTTGGGCGTAGCGGTGGTGAGGTGAAGGCGCTTCTCGACATCCGGCCGTTTGCGGATGAGGAGCGGGAGTGGTGGGTGGTTGCGGATCTGACGCCGGGGTTGGACGGGCGGCGGGAGGTTATGCGGTCCGATTACGTGTTGGGGATCGCGCCGGCGAGTCTCAGTCTGGTTCAGCTGACGGTGCCGATCAAAGCCGAGCGGGCGCTCGACATCGGGACCGGGTGTGGGGTGCAGTCGTTGCATCTCGCGGGTCAGGTCGGCCGGATCACGGCCACTGACGTGAACCCGCGGGCGCTGGAGCTCGCCAGAGCCACGGCGGCGCTCAACCATGTCGACCTCGACCTTCGCGACGGCAGCCTGTACGAGCCTGTGAAGAACGAGCGGTTCGACCTGATCGTCAGCAATCCGCCGTACGTGATCGCCCCGCCCGGAGGTGACCTCACGTACCGCGAGACCGGGTTCATCGGTGACGCCGTCGTCGAGCAGCTCGTAAGGCAAGCGCCGGACCACCTGACCGAGGGCGGTTGGTGTCAGCTGCTGGCCAACTGGACCTGCGTACGCGGCGAAGACTGGCAGGACCGTATCGCCGGGTGGACGGCAGACCGCGCGGCCTGGGCCGTGCAGCGCGAGCAGCTCGACACCACGGAGTACGTCGAGCTCTGGCTGCGCGACGCCGGGCTGCACGGCACGCCGCAGTACACCACCAGGTACGACGAATGGATGCGTTACCTCGACCAGCAGAACGTGGAGGCGATCGGCATGGGCTGGATCACCCTGCACAACGTCGACGGATCGCTCGACGCCGAGTCCTGGCCGTACGAGATCGAGCGCCCGATCGGCCCGCACGTCCTGCACCGGTTCGAACGCCGGGAAGGGTTGCCAACAGATCTGACCGCCCTGCACCTGCGCGTCGCCGACGACGTCATCCAGGAGACCACCGGCCGACCGGGCGCCGACGATCCCGCGACGATCGTGCTCAGAAGACAACGCGGGATGCGCCGGGCCGAGCAGGTCGACACGATCATGGCCGGCTTCGTCGGCGCCTGCGACGGCGAACTCACCACCGGCCAGATCCTCGCGGCCCTTGCCGACCTCACCGACCGCCCGGTGGTCGACGTACTCTCCGACTACCTCCCACAGGTCAGAAACCTTGTCGTAGAAGGATTCCTGGACTACTGAGCGCCCCGGCGCCGGCGCTTCTCGGCGTACATCCGGCGGTCCGCCTCGGTGAGCAGATCCGCCACCGGCGTACCGTCCGTACTGCTGGCCTGGCCAACGCTCAACCGCAGCATCGCGAACCACGGCTCCTCGGCCCGCGCCGCCTCCCGGTCCGCCGCGAGCTTGATCCGCTCGACCAGCTCCGGCGCACCGCGCTCGTCCGGGTTGTCCAGTACGACGACGAACTCGTCCCCGCCCGCGCGCGCCACGACGTCCTCCGCGCGGCACTGCTCCGTCAACAGCGCCCCGACGCGGCGCAGCACCTCGTCGCCGCTGGCGTGCCCGAAACTGTCGTTGATCACCTTGAGGTTGTCGACATCGATCGCCACCACCGCGACCGAGCGGCCGGAGTCGCGCGCGACCGACATCCGCTCGTCGAGCGCGCGCCGATTCCCCACGCCGGTCAGCGGATCCTCGCGGGCGGCCCGCCATTCGGCATCGTGCCGGATCGAGAGCTCGTGGTTCGCGAGCGCGCTGCGTACGGCATACAGACCACGCAACCGCTCCGCCCACCACCCGCGGCTGATCGCGCGCGCGTACTGCAACCCGGTCGCCGCACCGGCGTCACCCGACGCGGCGATGACCTGTACGACGGTGTGCCGGACGAGCGCCTCGACCGGCGGATCCGACGTCACCGGCAGGTCGCCGGCCGCCCGGTCCGCGGCTGCCAGCGCGTCACCGGTCCGGCCGAGCGTGAGGTAGGCCTTCGCCAGGTACGTACCTGCGATCGCCGCCAGCTCGAGGTCGCCGAGCTTGGCCAGCTGGTCGCGGCAGTCCTTCAGGATCACCGCCGCCTCGGCCGCATCCGCATCGGCGTTGCTCGCCGCCAGCCACATCCGCCCGGCCATCGGCCAGTACCCGAGCAGGTCGGCGCTGACGATCACCTCGACCGCCTCGCCGGCCCAGCGGTGCGCGGCACGCCGGCGTTCCTGGATCTCCTCGTCGTACGACGTGTCGCCGAGCCGCTCGAGCTCGTGGGCCCAGCGCAGGTTCGACTCGGCCAGGTTCAGCCGGGTGATGGCGGGCGACTCCGGCAGGCCGAGCGGGTCGTGGTCGCCCTCGGCGGCGAGCTCGAAGTGCGGGATGCACAGCTCGTACAGCCGGAGCAGGTCGTACGCGTACCCGAGGCCGGTGTGTCCCCAGCCGGCCAGGCCGAGGTCGCGCGTCCGGGACAGCGCGTTCTCGGCGGCGACCAGGTCCGTGACCGAGTCACCGCCCTCGCCGGTGCGGATCAGCGTGACGATCCGGACCGCGATCGCGTTCGCCTCCCAGCCCGGCTCGTCGATCGCGCGGGCGACCCGGATACAGCCGTCGACCGCGTCCAGCGCCTCGACGGCGTCGGTCGCGTGATGCGCCGCGACGGCCCGGACGTACTCCGCGGCCGCCCGTTCGTGGGTCGGCCGCGGGTCGAGCTCGGCGAGCAGCGCGTTGATCTCCGCCATCGCGTCGACCGCGTAGCCCGACTGGGCCCGCGTCATCGCCGCCGCAATTCGTGCCGTCACCCCCGACGTTTCGCGCACCGCACCTCCCCCCTCACTTCCTGCGTTGCTTGTCCTCGTACAGCCGCCGGTCCGCCTTCGCGATCAGCTGCTCGACCCCGAGCCCTTCGGCCGTCGCCGCGTACCCGAGACTCAGTCCGAGCCGGCCCAGCCACGGTTTGTCCGTGGTCGCCGCGATCGCCTCGACGGCGACCCGGATCCGCTCGGCCAGCTGTGCACCGCCCTTGGCGTCCGGCTGGTCGAGTACCACGAAGAACTCGTCGCCACCCGATCGAATCACGGCATCGGTCGCTCGCGCCTGTTCTACCAGGAGATTTGCGACAACCTGCAGCAATTCGTCACCACAGGCGTGCCCGAACGTGTCGTTGACGACCTTCAGATCGTCGACGTCGATCGCGAGCAGGGTGACCGCACGGCCCGAGTCGCGGGCCGCGGTCAGCCGTTCGTCCATGGCGCGGCGATTTCCCACGCCGGTCAGCGGATCCTGCCGCGCGGCATGCCATTCCGCATCGTGCCGGGCCGGTAGATCGTGAACGGCAAGCGCATGCCGTACGGCGTTCAGCGCGCGCTGGCGCTCCTTCCACCAGCCGCGGGCGACCGAACGCGCGAAGGCCAGTCCGGCGACCGCTCCCGGCGTACCGTCGATCGCGTCGATCTCCGAACGGGTCTGCAGGACCAGGATGTGGGTCGATGGATCGGCCAACGGAAGCAGGTCGTCGGCGGCGCGGTCCGCGGCCTCCTTCGCCTGCTCCGGTTGGCCGTTGGCGCGGTGCGCCCTGGCCAGGTAGGCGCCGGCGAGCGCGAGGCGCTCGGTCTCGCCGAGCTTGCTGATCTCGTCGCGGATCTCGGTCAGGTCGGCGACCGCCTGCGCCGGGTCCTCGCCGGTCGCGGCCGCGGCGAGCCAGAGCCGGGCGCTGAGTTTCCAGAACTCCTGCGACTCGTCGTCGACGATCACCCGCTCGGCCTGGCGGGACCAGTACGCGGCGGACGCGAAGCGTTCCTCGATCTCCCTTGTGTACAAGGGATCGCCGAGGCGCTCGAGTTCGTGCGCCCAGCGGAGATAGGTCTCGGCGAGGTTCAGGCGGTCGATCGCGCGCGATTCGGCCAGCTCGAACACGTCCTCGTCCAGCCGGGTCGCGAGCTCGTAATGCGGAATGCACAGTTCGAAAAGGCGTAGTACGTCGTACGCGTACCCGAGGCCGGTGTGCGCCCACGCGATCAGGCCGGCGTCCTTCGTCCGGTTCAAGGCCGCCTCGGCCGCGACCAGGTCGTTGATGGTGTCGCCGCCGCGGCCGCTGCGGGCGAGGTTGATGATGCGGATCGGGAGCGCGTTCGCCTCCCAGCCGGGTTCGTCGATCGCGCGTGCGACCTCGATACAGGCATCCACCGCGCGGAGCGCCTCATCGGCGTCGCTGGCGTGGTGCGCCGTCACACCCCGCACGTACTCCGCCGCCGCGAGCGTGTAGCTCGGTACGCCGCGCAACTCGGCCCGGATCGCCTCGATCTCGGCCGCCGCACTCGCGTGCCCACCGGACTGGGCCGCGGTCATCGCGGCGGCGATCCGGCCGGTCAGGGCCGCACTCATCCGGCCCGCCGCCACCTCGCCATTGCCCATACCGCCGACGGCCCTTCCTGATCCGACACCCGCCTCTCGGGCCGGACCGCCCATTGTGACCGCCCACCCCACGTCCTGTCACGGCCCGATCCAGCCAGCGACCACCTGGTGCCACAATCACCGCACTGCGCGTCGCAGCGTGAATCGTTCAGCCGACGCGCTTGCCGTGCCGGCGGAGCGCTGTCGTGTTGCGGCTCCCAGGGTCGGGCGATGTCGGCCGACCCCGGGAGGTGTTGTGGATCAGCCCGCGGCCTGTTCGGCGGTGGCGGCGTGGAGGCGGACGGGGAGGGAGTCGACGCCGTACACGATGGAGAAGTCGCGGAAGCGGAGTTGGTCTTCCGTCACGGCGAGGGCAAGGTCCGGGAAGCGGTGCGCAAGCGCGGTGAACGCGGCCCGGAGCTCCATCCGGGCGAGTTCGGCGCCGACGCACCGGTGCATGCCGTGGCCGAACGCGAGGTGCGCGGAGGAGACCGTACGACGGGGGTAGAAGTCCTCGGCGTCCGACCCGAAGACGCCCTTGTCGCGATCCGCACCGGACAGCGACACCGCGACCAGGTCGCCCTTCTTCACCTGCTGCCCGAACAGCTCGTGGTCGTGCCGCGCGAACCGCGGGAACGCCACCTGCACCACGGTCAGGTACCGCAGCAGCTCGTCGACGATCACGTCGACCGCGCCCGGCTCGTTCCGGATCCGCTCGAAGTTCTCCGGGTCGCGCAGCAGCACCAGCGTGCCGAGCGCGAGCATGCTGGCCGACGTCTCGTACCCGCCCAGGAACACCCCGTCCGCGAGCCCACCCAGCTCGACGTCGTCGATGTCGTCGCCCTTGTCGCGGATGATCGACCCGATCAGCCCGTCGCCTGGGTTCGCGCGCTGCTTGCGGACGATCTCGAACAGGAACTCACGCGACTCCGACGCCGACCCGAACAGCCCGATCCCACCACCGGACATGTCGAACCGGGCCGGACCGAGCGCGCGGAACCGGTCGCGGTCCTGCTCCTCGACCCCGAGCAGGTCCGCGATCAGCAGGAACGGCACGTTGAACGCGAAGTCCGACACGATGTCGGCGACCGGGCCCTTGGCCTCCATCTGGTCCAGCTGGTCGTTGACGATCCTCTCGATCGCCGGCTCCAGCCGGGCCAGCTTGCGCTTGGTGAACTCCGGCGTCAGCAGCTTCCGCAGCCGGGTGTGGTCCGGCGGGTCGGTGAACCCGAGGCCGCCGATCCCCTCGGACGGCTTGTTCGGGTCGGAGCCGACCAGCGGACGGATGTCGTGGCTGTAGTCCTCCTCGTTGGAGAGCACGTACTTGGCCTCGGCATGCCCGCTCACCACCCAGACGTTCAGCCCGAACAGGTGGGCCAGCTTGTGCACCGGCTCGGTCTCACGGACGGCTCCGAGTTCCGGCACCGGGTCCAGCCCGTGCCGGCGCAGCGGCATCGAGACCGAGCTGGGGAACATCCGCATCTTCGACAGGTCGAGACCACCCTTGCGGGTACTCCTGTTGAGGATCCGGCTGCCGACCCAACGCTTCAGGTATGTCGCAACCATGACTTCTACGCGCCCTCTCTCGACTGCGCCCCCGAACGGCTCTTGTGACTAAAGCTAACGTCGGCAGGGACCAGATCTGATGGTGTTGGCACTACTCGGGTAGTGGCGTTGGCACCACCATGGGAGGGGGCCACGGCATGCCAGCAGAGAACCTTGTCATGGACCGAGTCTCCTCTGCCACCTGACACCACCTGTACTCCGCCCTGGACCGCGACATGCCGTTCCTCGGGGAGGATTCAGGGGAATCCCAGACGAAAGTCGGATGCGTCCTACTCCCCAAGGTAGTTGCCTCCGACGACATCAAGATCAGAGATAGTACGGGGTGACGATCCGGAACACGTCGGCGAGCCTTGTCTTGACCTGTTCGCGTTCGGGGATCCGTGTGAGTTTCTTCGCATCGCCGACCCGGAGTCCGTGCTCCGCGAGGACGTACACGACCCGCAGCGTCCGGATCGTGTTGGTCACCTCGGGCGTGATCCCTTCGGCCGGCGGGTTCGACAGCGCCCGGATCGCCGGGTCGAGCCAGCCGGTGGCGTCGGCAGCGCTCAGGTCGGTACGAGTCAGCGTCGCGGCGAGCGCGTAGCCGAGCCGGTCGTCCTCCATGTCGCGCAGCACGTACGGCGTGGGCGTCAGCAACCGCCCGATCCCGAGCCGGAGCATCTGTACCGGCTCCACCGCCGGATGCAGGCCGAGCGTGCCCAGCAGGTCCGCCCCGTGCGCGACCGCGTGCAGCCAGCCGAGCTTGTCGTCGTACCCGCGCAGGTCGCCCTCGGCGACGTACCAGCGCTCGAACGGCGGCACCCACCCCGGCTCGAACACTCCGGCCGTGACGATCGCGTCCAGGATCAGCGGCGCGAACGTCCGCGCCTGCACCTCGGCGTCCCCGAACCGCGGCACCATCGCGTCCCCGAGCGCCCGCAGCTCGTCCGCGGACAGCACCCCACGGGTGATCCAGGTCGCCAACGTCGAGTACGCCTGCCGGTCCCGCACCACCGGATCCGGCGACCGCAACATCTCGGCCAGCTCGGCCATCAACTCCGCCGGCGGCCGTCCTTCCGGTACGGCGAACCCCGTTTCGCGCACCTGCTCCCAGTCCGTCATGCGCCGCAGGGTAAACGCCTACCGCATCCCATGGCTACCTGAACCGGCAACAGAACGGCCCGTGGAGTTCCGGTGAGTACCGGAGCTCCACGGGCCGGTGCGGCCGGGACCCCTCAGCCCGGCCGGGCCACGCCCCGGTCAGGGCCCCTCAACTCCGACCGGGGTTGTCTTCGGTCAGGCGTCGCGCTTGCTCGCGGAGAACAGCGCGATCGCCATCAGCAGCACCGCCCAGCCGGCGAAGTACAGCAGCGCCCACCACGGGCCGAGCGCGTACTGGGAGTCGCCCTGCGGACCGTTGACGCCGAAGTCCTGCCCCTGGTTCAGGAACGAGGCGGCGTTCTGGAACGGCGACCAGCGGGACATGTCGTCGCCGACCTTCGGGATCAGGTTGAACAGGTTCTCCACCAGCAGCGGCCAGAGGATCAGGATCGCGATCGCGCCGGCGCTCTGCCGGATCAGGATGCCGATCGCCACCGCGATCACCGCCGACAGCGCGAACACCAGGCCCTGACCGGCTAGCAGCCGCCATTCGGCCGCGGTGTCGATCGACAGGTCCGCGCCGTGGGAGAAGAGGTTGCCGATCCCCCAGGCGCCGAACGAGGCGATCAGCCCGACGAGCGCGGACAGCGCCGCGACCACAGCGGTCTTGCCGAGCAGCAGCGACGTCCGCTGCGGAACGGCCTGGAAGCTCGTCCGGATGGTGCCGAACCGGTACTCGGTGGTGACCGCGAGCGCCGCCATCACCATCATCACCATCTGGCTGAGCTGGGCGCCGCCCTGGGTCAGCCCGATGGTCACCGTGCCCTTGGTGAAGCCAGTGGCCAGCGCGGCCAGGCCGAGCGTCAGTACCGCGGCGACCACCATGCACCACCACGGCGAACGGGTCGAGAAGAGCTTGATCCGCTCGACAGTGATCACCGACATGTCAGTTGTCCTCCTTCGGACCTGCGGCCAACTCGGCCGCGTTCGGCCCATCCAGGTGCGTCACCGCGGCGACGTCCTCCTGTGCGTGGTACTCGACCGAGTCTCCGGTCATCTGCATGAACGCCTGCTCCAGCGAGCCGCGCTGCAGGGTCAGTTCGTGCAGTACGACGCCGTGCTCCGCGGCGAACTCGCCGACCTGGTCGGTGCTGATGTCGCCCTCGACGAACAGCACCTTGCCCTCGTTCTCGACGTCCTCGATCCGGGTCACGTACTGCTGCTGGCTCAGGACGGTGGCGAACTGGTCGAGCTGCGGCGTCCGGACCTTGACCGTGGTGCCGCTGGCGCGGTCGACGAACTCCTGGGTGCTGCTCTGCGCGATCAGCTTGCCGCGACCGATGACCACCAGCTCTTCGGCGGTCAGTGCCATCTCCGACAACAGGTGGCTGGACACCAGCACGGTCCGGCCCTCGTCGGCCAGCCGGTGCATGAAGTTCCGGATCCAGACGATGCCCTCGGGGTCGAGACCGTTGACCGGCTCGTCGAAGAGCAGGATCTCGGGGTCACCGAGCAGGGCGCCGGCGATGCCGAGCCGCTGGGACATACCGAGCGAGTAGTTGCCGGCCCGCTTGCCGGCCACGTCGCTCAGGCCGACCAGGGCCAGCACCTCGTCGACGCGGCTCTTCGGCAGCTTGTTGGACGCCGCCATCCAGGCCAGGTGCGAACGGGCCGAGCGGTTCGGGTGCACCCACTTGGCGTCCAGCAGGGCGCCGACCTTGGTCAGCGGCCGGTGCAGGTCGCGGTACAGCTGGCCGTCGATCGTGACCGAGCCGCCCGTCGGGGTGTCCAGGCCGAGGATCATCCGCATGGTGGTGGACTTGCCGGCCCCGTTCGGGCCGAGGAAGCCGGTGACCTTACCGGGTTTGACCTCGAAAGACAGGTTGTCAACGGCAACTGTTTCGCCGTATCGCTTGGTGAGGCCTTTTGCCTCGATCATCGCCGTACTCCTCGTCGGTGGCGTTGAAGTGTTCCCGGCCGTCCGGGTCGTGTCGTGATGAGATCAGTATCGAGGTCCACCGGGTGCAGAGCATCGGACCCCGGGCGGATCCGGTGTGTCCACCCGTGGGTTGATTCTGCCGTCCGGACGACGGCGGCTGCCATCGGTTGAACCCCTGACCACAACCCCGACGATCCCCGAATCCACCGCGCGATCGCATCAGTCGAAAGTCGACGGGACGGGGTACTTCCGGCTATCAACCCGGAAGTTACTGCCAAAAGCTCGTCAGTCCACCGGTACGCCGTACAGCACCAGGTTGTCGCTGTAGCGCCTGGTCTTGTGGTCGAACGGGCCCGTACACGTCACCAGCGCCAGCCGGGGCTTCACCGCGCCGTGGAACAGGTCCGCGGGCAGCGCGCTCTGCTTGTACGTCCGACGCGCCACGATCTTGTACCAGTGCACGTCGCCGTCCCCCGCCGTCACCGCGACCTTCTCCCCGATCGGTACGCCGGACAGCGGCGCGAACACCCCGAGCCCGCGGGTGGTGTCCACATGCCCCGCGAGCAGTACTGTGCCGCCCTCCGCGCCCGGAGCAGCCCCCGCAGCCCACCACCCCACATCGGCCGACGCCGGTACCTGCAACTGGCCGTCGGCGCTGGTCGCCACCGGCCGTACCGTCGCCTCGAGGTAGCCGGGCAACTTCACCTTCACGGGAGGTACGGCGGCCTCCCGGTCCGCGACCGCCGTTCCCGAATCCGGGACCTCGCCCGCGTTGTGGACCCGGCCGCCGAACATCATCACGAGCCCGCCCGCGATCGCCGCGATCCCGATCAGCCGGCGCTTCATCGAGATCGACTTGCCGACCAGTAGCAGGATCAGCCCGATCCCCAGCAGGATCAGCGCCGCCCGGGTCTGCGCCTTGGACTTGGCGGCCTGCTGCCCGCCGTCACCGGTGGCGACGACCGGAGTGCCGGCTCCAGTACGGCACGGACCCGCGACCATCCGCAGATCCATCTCGATCACCGGCTTGGCCCCGTCCGCGACCGATTCCACGGCCGGCGAGGCGTTCTTCGGCAGATCGCCCTGAACGAGCGCCAAGTACTGCTGGTGGGTCTGCCGTTGCAGTGCGAGCCAGGCCGCGTCGTACCCGCGCTTCTTGCCCTTCGCCGCGAGGGCGTCGAGCTGCTTGCGCTGCGCCAGCGACGGAACCGTGACCAGCACGATCCCGAACCGGGTCGCGATGTCGAGCTCCTGCGCCGCGAGCTTGCGGTGGTCCCGCTCGATCTGCGCGGCGGCCTTGCGGACACACGAAGTGTGCGCCTGGGTGGTCGCGGCGTGCGCGGCCTCGATGATCGTCAGGTTGAGCTGATGCGCGGCATACAGGTACGCGGAATCCGGCTGCGGCGTCGCCGCACTCGCCGGCTGCATCGTCGCCAGCACACCGACCAGGACGAGAAGTAGCAAGGTCCCTAGTCGTCGAGGCACCTGTACCTCCCCGCAATTGCGTCGTACGACGACAGTAAACGGCGGGCGCGCCCCGGGTCCATGCGAAACGGCCCGCCGGTCGGAACCGGCGGGCCGTTGCTGGAGGTACAACTCAGGCGGCTGCCTTGGCCTCCGCCGGGGTGTCGGCGATGACCGACTCACGGCGCTTGGAGACCCAGACCGCGGCGATCAGGATGACCAGCGCGACCACCGCGATGACGATCCGCAGCGCGGTGTTGGGGTTGTCGCCGATCGCGGACATCCCGACGACGGCCGGGGCGATCAGCACCGAGACCAGGTTCATCACCTTGATCAGCGGGTTGATGGCCGGACCGGCGGTGTCCTTGAACGGGTCACCGACGGTGTCACCGATGACGGTGGCCTCGTGGGCAGGCGAACCCTTACCGCCGTGGTTGCCGTCCTCGACCAGCTTCTTGGCGTTGTCCCAGGCACCACCGGAGTTCGCCAGGAAGACCGCCATCAGCGTGCCGGCACCGATCGCACCGGCCAGATAACCGGCCAGCGCCGCCGCACCCAGACCGAAGCCGACGGCGATCGGCGCGGTCAGCGCCAGCAGACCCGGGGTCGCCAGCTCCCGCAGCGAATCACGGGTGCAGATGTCGACGACCTTGCCGTACTCCGGCTTGCCGGTGCCTTCCATGATCCCGGGGATGTCGCGGAACTGGCGACGGACCTCGTAGACGACCGCACCGGCGGCGCGGCCGACCGCGTTGATGGCCAGGCCGGAGAACATGAACACGACCGCGGCACCGAGGATGATGCCGACCAGCGTGCCCGGGTTGAAGACCAGCGCGTCGGCCTCGAACTTGGCGTAGTTGGCGGCCAGCGAGGTCCGGATCGCGTCGGTGTAGGAGCCGAACAACGCGGTCGCGGCCAGTACGGCGGTCGCGATCGCGATGCCCTTGGTGATCGCCTTGGTGGTGTTGCCGACGGCGTCCAGCTCGGTGAGGATCTGGGCCGCCTCGCCGTCCACGTCACCGGACATCTCGGCGATGCCCTGCGCGTTGTCGGAGACCGGACCGAAGGTGTCCATCGCGACGATGACGCCGACGGTGGTGAGCAGACCACAACCGGCCAGCGCGATCGCGAACAGCGCGACGATGCCGGAGCCGCCGACCAGGAAGGCGCCGTACACGGCCGCCGCGATCACCACGGCGGTGTAGACGGCGGACTCGAAGCCGACCGAGATACCGGACAGGATGACGGTCGCCGCACCGGTCAGCGAGGTCTTGCCGACGTCCTTGACCGGCTTGTCCTCGGTGCCGGTGAAGTAACCGGTCAGCGCCAGGATGATGGCCGCCAGCACGATGCCGATGATCACCGAGACGGTCGCGATCAGCCGCGGGTCGCCGTCGGAGTTCGCGATCGGGGTCCCGGCCGCGCCGGTCAGGTCCTTGAAGCTGCTCGGCAGGTAGACGAACGCCGCCACCGCACAGAGCACGCCGGAGACGATCGCGGAGATGTAGAACGCGCGGTTGATCGTGCGCAGACCGTTCTCGCCGGTCCGCGGGCGGGTCAGGAAGACACCGATGACCGCGGTGACGGCGCCGATGGCCGGCACGATCAGCGGGAAGATCAGGCCCTGCTCGCCAAACGCGGCCTTGCCCAGGATCAGCGAGGCCACCAGCATCACGGCGTACGACTCGAACAGGTCGGCCGCCATACCGGCGCAGTCACCGACGTTGTCACCGACGTTGTCGGCGATCGTCGCCGCGTTCCGCGGGTCGTCCTCGGGAATGTTCTGCTCGACCTTGCCGACCAGGTCCGCGCCGACGTCGGCGGCCTTGGTGAAGATACCGCCGCCGACCCGCATGAACATCGCGAGCATCGCGGCGCCGAAGCCGAAGCCTTCGAGCACGGTCGGAGCGTCACCCTTGAAGAGCAGAACCACCAGCGCGGCACCGAACAGGCCGAAGCCGACGGTCGCCATACCCACGGTGCCGCCGGTACGGAACGCGACCCGCATCGCCGGGTCGCGGCCCTCGTCCCGGGCGGCCGCGGCAACCCGGACGTTGGCGCGCGTCGCGAGCCACATGCCCAGGTAGCCGATCAGGGCGGAGAAGCCCGCACCGACGAGGAAGAAGACAGATCGGAAGATCTTCAGCGTGGTCTCGTTGCCGCCGTCGGTGTGCGCCGGCAGCAGGAACAGCAACAGGAACGCGACAACGGCGAAGATCGACAGCGTCCGGAACTGCCGGTTCAGGTAGGCGGATGCGCCTTCCTGGACCGCGGCGGCGATCGTCTTCATGTTCTCGGTGCCATCGTTCGCGGCAAGCACCTGGCCCCGGAAGACCATCGCAATGGCGACCGCGAGGATCGCGATCACTCCGACGACGATCACCAGTGTGGTGTTGCTCGACGAAAGATCCACCGCTTGTGCAGCAAGCAGCGCGGACATCCGTCCTCCTTGTAGGCAACCCATGTAGGTCTGACGGCCCCCGTCTGCCGCAACCGAAGGGTTGGGGAAATACGACACAGCGCCAGGGGACTGGCGCGGTGGGTTACTCTAACGGGTTCCCGACCAGACCTGACGACAGGGTGGTCTACGCCATACCGGACCGAAACGGCAAGACCCGTGCCGCAACCCGGGCGGAACGGTCACCCAAAGTAGTACCGGAGTTACGTTTTCGCTTGCTCAGATAGCGGATGCGACATCCGGGTGGATGTCGAACACCTTGGTCAGGCCGGTGATCCGGAAGATCTTCAGCAGCCGTTCCTGGGTACAGACCAGGGACAGGGATCCGTCGTGGGTACGCACCCGTTTCAGTCCGCCGACGAGAACGCCGAGACCGGTGGAGTCCAGGAACTCCACGCGTTCCAGGTCGATCACGAGGTCGTAGACCCCTTCGTCGACGAGCGCGGCGATCTTCTCCCTGAGCTTCGGTGCGGTGTAGACGTCGATCTCCCCCGCGACCTCGATGACGGTCCGCCCGCCCTCGGCGCGCGCGGTCAGCGACAGATCCACTTCGGCCTCCGATCCCGTGAACTGCTGCATTCAACCATGTACGGACCGTGAGTAAGACCCGTTGCCGAAAACTCTTTCATCTCGGCCGAGCGAAGTCGATTCCCGTCCGGAAATAGCGCGTGCATCGGAACGTGCATTCTCAGCCGGCGCTCAGCCGCCGGCTGTCCGTCCCGGCGACTAGGCTCCCCGTATGCGTGCAGGTGGTGAGGCGGCGGCGGTTCTGAAGAGCCTGGCCGCCGGTCGCGACGACCGGTTGACGCACGTCGAGTCCGTCCCGCCCCGGCTCGGGCAGACCTGCGACTGGCCACGCTGGGTCCCGCACGAGGTCCTCGACCAGTTGAAGGACGCCGGCATCAAGGCCCCCTGGACTCACCAGGTCGCGACGGCAGAGGCCGCGTACAGCGGGAAGCACGTGGTCGTCGCGACCGGTACGGCGTCCGGCAAGTCGCTGGGGTACCTGCTGCCCGCGTTCGCCACGTTGAGCATCGCGCAGGCCGCTTCACCGCACCGCCGGACAGCCTCGGTGCTCTACCTGTCGCCGACGAAGGCCCTGGCGCACGACCAGCTCCGCGCGGTCTCGTCGTACACCGTGCCGGGGCTGCGTGCGACGACGCTGGACGGCGACTCGGAGCTGACCGAGCGGGACTGGGCGCGCGACTACGCGACGTACGTGCTGAGCAATCCGGACATGCTGCACCGATCGGTCCTGCCGAACCATCAGCGCTGGGCGCGCTTCCTGGGCTGCCTGCAGTACGTAGTGGTCGACGAGTGCCACCACTACCGCGGCGTGTTCGGCGCTCACGTCGCCGGCGTACTGAGGCGGCTCCGACGGGTCTGTGCGCAGTACGGCGCTCATCCGATCTTCGTCTGCGCGTCCGCGACTGTCGCCGAGCCTGCACTGTCGGGAGAACGTCTGACAGGCCTGCCGATGGAGGAGGTCGTCGCAGACGGCTCTCCGCGCGGTGGGATCGCCTTCGGCCTGTGGGAGCCGCCGCTGACCTCCATGCGCGGCGAGAACGGCGCTCCGGTACGCCGTTCCGCAACGGCCGAGGTGGCGGACCTGTTGAGCGACCTGGTCGTCTCAGGTGTCCGTACGGTCGCCTTCGTACGGTCGCGACGTGGCGCCGAGTCAGTCGCGATGACAGCCCGGGAGAACCTGGCCGAGGTCGACCCCACGCTGACGGACCAGGTGTCGGCCTACCGGGCCGGATACCTTCCTGAGGAGCGCAGACGGCTCGAGGGGATGCTCCAGAGCGGTGAGCTCACCGGAGTGGCCGCGACGAACGCTCTCGAGCTGGGCATCGACATCGCCGGGCTCGACGCCGTACTGCTCTCTGGCTGGCCCGGCACGCGCGCATCGCTCTGGCAGCAGGCAGGACGGGCCGGTCGGACCGGCGGGGATGCCGTGGCGTTGCTGATCGCGCGTGACGACCCGCTGGACACCTACCTGGTACGGCACCCCGCGGCGATCTTCGGACGGCCTGTCGAGGCGACCGTGTTCAACCCGGAGAACCCGTACGTCCTGGGTCCCCAGCTGTGTGCCGCGGCGCAGGAGCTCCCGCTGACCGCCGACGACTACGAGATCTTCGGCGCCACCACGGAGTCCGTCATCGCCCAACTGGTCCGGCAGGGGCTGTTGCGGGAGCGACCGCACGGGTGGTTCTGGACGCGCCGGGAGCGGGCCGTCGACGCGATCGACATCCGCTCCGCCGGCGGGAAGACCGTTCAGATCGTGGAGGACCGCACCGGGCGCCTGCTCGGTACGGTCGACGGCGGCTCGGCGCACTCCTCGGTCCACGAGGGCGCGGTCTACGTGCACGCCGGCGAGTCGTACCTGGTGCGCTCGCTGGACCTCGAGGAGCACGCCGCGGTCGTCGAGCAGGCCTCGCCGGACTACACGACGTTCGCCCGGGACGTCACCGAGATCGGCATCCTCGCGACCGAGGAGACGTGCACCTGGGGTACGGCCGAGCTGTCCCGCGGCTGGGTCCAGGTGACGAGCCAGGTGATCTCGTACCAGCGCAAGCTGATCGCGACCGGCGACGTACTCGACGAGCAGCCGCTGGACCTGCCGGAGCGGACGCTGCGGACCAAGGCGGTCTGGTGGACGATCCCCGACGGCGTCGTCGAGTCGCTCGGGCTGGCCGACGTACCGGGCGCCGCGCACGCGGCCGAGCACGCGTCGATCGGACTGCTCCCGCTGTTCGCCACCTGCGACCGCTGGGACATCGGCGGCGTCTCCACCGCCCGGCACGCAGATACCGGCCGGCTCACGGTCTTCGTGTACGACGGGCACCCGGGCGGCGCCGGCTTCGCCGAACACGGGTACTCCGCGGCGCGCGAGTGGTTGACCGCGACACGCGAGGCGATTGCACACTGTGAATGCACGGATGGATGCCCTTCGTGCGTACAGTCGCCCAAGTGTGGGAACCAGAACAACCCACTCGACAAGAGCGGCGCCGTGGCGCTGCTCACCGCATTACTGGGCAGTGAGCCGGTGTAGCCGGCGGAGAGGCGGGTCGTCATGGCCGTTCTCGGAATCGTTCTGATCGCACTGGCGGTGCTGTTCGGGCTCGGCGTCTCGGTGTCGTCGACCGTGTCCACCAAGCTCGAGGTGTTCGGCGTCGACTTCGGCGTCTCGGTGCCGACCGTGTACTTCCTCGGCCTGATCACCGGCGCCGCGTTGATCGCCGGGCTCTGGCTGCTGAAGAAGGGCCTCGCGCGGAACCTGCGCCGCCGCAAGGAGATGCGCGAACTCCGCAACCAGGCGGCTGTCACGTCAGGTAACACCGTCGGCGGCGAGATCGCGGAGAGTGATTCCACCGCCGACGCGGCCGACACCACGCCCGAGGCGCCCTCGGACGAGCGTCTGGCGAACGAGCAGGAGCTCGCGCCGGACCCCAGGGACACCAAACAACCGCACTGACAACTCTGTTGCCTACGGCATCTTCCAACACAGTGGACTACTGGAATTCCAGCGGATTGCCGTAACATCTCGAACAGCTCACAGCCCCGGAACAGCAACCTCCCAGCCGGATATCGATGCCTTGCGCAACGATATCCGGCTGGCAGTTTGTTGCCATTGGCATCAAGTTTTGCGGGATCGGGATAACCCCGATCGCCAGACCTGTGCATTACTTGTTGTGGCGTCAACGTCGCGCTGAGTCACTGCCGGCGTTTCCGGCTCTCGCACGGGGTCCCGACGACCTGACGCCGAGTGATAGCACGACCTCTGGAGGTTGTCTTGATCATCCGAAAGCTGTTCAGCCGCACCGGCGTGGTGGTGCTCGCGGTCAGCGTCGCCATCGCCACGGCCGTCCCGGCCCAGGCCGCGAACCCCGAACCCAGCGGTTCGAAGGCTCCCGGCGTGACGGTGGGCGTGGCCCAACAGATCGCCACCCGTTCCGACACCCGCTACTGCCTGACGTTCGTCGCGGCCGACAAGGTCCCGATGGCGGTCATGATGGCCTGCGCTCCGGGCAAGGAGGGCAAGACCCAGGAGTGGATCTACACCGAGTCCGGACAGTTGCAGGTCGCGATGAGCAAGAGCGTCGGTGGCGCCCTTGCGAAGACGGGAGCCTGCCTGGACAGCGGCGCGGACCTGGCCAAGGTGCCGGCCGCAGCGCCACTGCTGGTCCTGCCCTGCCGTAGCGGCGACGGGCAGAAGTGGTCCTACGACGAGAGCTCCGGCACGTTCGTGAACGCTGCCAGTGGTCTCGCCCTGACGTCGCTGCTTGGCAAGGGGAAGGCCAAGCAGGCGCAACCGACGGGCAGCATGAGCGTCGCCAGTACTCCGATCGAGGCCTGGAGCGGACTCCCGGTCCCGAGCCTGGACATCCTCGGCGCCGTACTGGCCCTGGTGAACGCACTGCTGGCATCGCTGGGCCTGGCCCTGCCGCTGCCGATCGCCGGCGCGGCCGCCAGCCTGTTGTCGCTGCTCCGGCCACAGCTGCCGATCCCGGCGCAGATGACGACACTGCCGAAGCAGATGATGCAGCTGGCGCAGAGCTGAGGTAGGACAGGCCCCCGAGCCAACGAGAGGACGGCCGGCCCCGACATCGTCGGGGCCGGCCGTTTCTTCTCCTGTCTCGGGGGGCGGCGCTCGGGGAATGAGCCCGGAGTGCCCGCTGCTTGCGCGTCAGCGGGAGCCCGGTGTCGTCGCCGCCCCGGCCGTCACCACCAGCACCAGCAACCCAGCAGGTCGTCGACCAGGCAAGCAAGCCCGTGGACAAGTCTCACGTCATTTCACCTCCGATCACCTGAAGCGAACGGCAAAACCGTAGCTCGCTGATAACCCTGTGTATCTACTTCACTACGTGTTGCCACAGAACCTTGAGCGACCTTTAACTCTTCCGCAATCCGTCCCGTGGGATCCCGGCTTGACAAGTTCCGGTTGGTTGCCCATAGCCCCTGGCAAACGTTCGACTCAGGGTTGGGAAAAAGTCTTCACATAGTCGCCTGATGATGCCAATGTTTGACCGGCACGCCCGCTGGACGACTTTGCAAGGAGCCCTGATGCGATCACTCTCGCGGTTGACGACCGCCGGCGTACTCGGCGCCGCGGCCCTCGCCCTGCTCACCGGCTGTCTCGGTTCGTCCGGGTCCGGCGACAGCGGCGGCCAGGACGCGAACCGCAACGCGGACGCCAAGAGGGTCGAGCTGACCTTCGGTTCGAACTCGGTCAAGGGCGGCAAGAGCAGCGCCGGCGCCACCTTCATCTCCGACGTACTGATCCCGAAGTTCGTCGCCGAGCAGAAGGGCAAGGGCGTCGACGTCACCGTCAAGTTCCAGGGCGACGGCTCCGACGACGAGGTCTACAAGCAGAAGCTGTCCCTCGACCTGTCGAACAAGTCCGGCCCGGACCTGTTCCAGATCGACGGCATCTGGGTCGGCGAGTTCGCCCAGGCGAACTACATCAAGCCGCTCACCGACACCGTCGGCGATGCCGCGAAGGTGAACGGCTGGGACGGCTGGAAGCAGATCCCGGAGTCGGTCCAGGCGCTCGGCAGCTACAACGGCCAGCGGTACGGCGTACCGGGTGGCACCGACGGCCGCGTCCTGTACTTCAACAAGAAGCTCTTCCAGCAGGCCGGCCTGCCCGCCGACTGGCAGCCGAAGTCCTGGGACGACATCATCTCCGCGGGTCAGGCGCTGAAGAAGATCTCCGGCGTGACGCCGATCCAGATCAACGCCGGTACCGCGATGGGCGAGGCGACCACCATGCAGGGCGTGCTGCCGCTGCTGGCCGGCACCGGCGCGACCGTGAACTCCGACGGCAAGTGGCTGGGCAACACCTCGCAGCTGCGCCAGGTGCTGGACTTCTACCACCAGGTCTACTCGACGGGCCTGGGGGACCCGGTGCTGCAGAAGGAGGCCAAGGGCCGGGACAAGTCGTTCGCCGAGTTCGCCGCGAACAAGATCGGCATCCTGCTGGAGAGCGACTACTTCTGGCGCAGCGTGGTCGAGCCCAAGGAAGGCGTCGCGAAGATGGCCGACCGGGACGCCGCGGTCGGCTGGGCGCTGATCCCGGCTCGCACGCCGGGGGCCGGCGTGAAGGGTCAGGACTTCGTCTCGATGTCCGGCGGCGGCGTGACCGTGATCAACCCGAACACGAAGTACCCGCAGCAGGCCTGGGAGTTCCTGCAGTTCATGAACTCCGCCGAGATGGTGAAGGAGTCGCTGGCCGGTGCCGCGAAGATCACCCAGCGGTCCGACGTGAACAGCGAGGTACTGAAGAGCGACCCGATGCTGAGCTTCGTCGCCGACAAGGTGCTGCCGGTCACGCAGTACCGTCCGGGCCGCGCCGAGTACCCGAAGATCTCGGCGGCGCTGCAGCAGGCGACCGCGGACGTGGTGGCCGGCAAGAGCACCGACGCCGCGGCTTCGGCGTACCAGAAGGCCGTCGAGGCCGCGGCCGGCGGCAAGGACAAGGTCACCAGTAACTGATGACTTCCGCTTCCGCACCTCCCGTGCCCGCCGAACCGGTGCCGGGACGTGGATCGGGCGGCGGCCGGGGACCCGCGCGCGACGTCGCGGGCCTCGGCGTCGGCCGCGCGCTCGGCTTCATCGCGCCCGCGCTGCTGCTGATCGGCGCGTTCCTGATCTTCCCCGCGCTCTGGACCATCTACATCGGCATCACCAACTACCGGCTGACCGGCGTCGAGGCCGTGTCGCCGTCGGTCGTCGGCCTGTCGAACTACACCCGCGCGCTGAACGACGCGCTGTTCCACAACGCGTTGTGGCTGACGTTGCTGTTCGTACTGGGCTCGGCGATCATCGGGCAGAACGTCCTGGGCTTCACGCTGGCCTGGGTACTGCGGCGCGCGCGTCCGGTGGTACGCCGTACCGTCGAGGCCCTGACGCTACTCGCGTGGATCCTGCCGTCGACGGTGGTGGCGTACCTGTGGGTCGCGTTCTACGACCGCGACGGCGGGACTCTCAACAGTCTGTTGGGTACGCCGGGAACCGCGTGGCTGATCGACTACCCGATGCTGTGTCTCGTCGTGTTCAACACGTGGCGCGGCACGGCGTTCTCGATGATGCTGTACTCGTCCGCGCTGCAGGCAGTGCCGCCGTCGCAGTTGGAGTCGGCACGGATGGTAGGCGCGTCGGGCTGGCAGACGCTGCGGGACGTGGTGTTCCCGCACATCCGCGGGCACGTACTGACGAACACGCTGCTGATCTCGCTGTGGACGGCGAACGACTTCTCGCCGTTCCTGCTCACCAAGGGCGGGCCGAACCACGCGTCCGAGACGGTGCCGGTCTACATCTACAACGTGGCGCTGCAGGGCGGTGAGCTCGGGTACTCGTCGGCGATCTCGTTCCTGCTGCTGATCGCGAACCTGCTGGTCTCATTGGTTTATCTGCGCTTGCTCCGGAGGCGCTCATGACGTCCTTTGTGCTCCGCCGGATCGGCTTCTACGTCCTGATCTGTGCGATCACGCTGTTCTTCGCCGTACCGATGCTGTGGATCGCGTCGGCCCCGTTCGACGCCTCGCCCGGTCTCGGGGTGACCTGGCCGGACTGGACGCTGGAGAACTTCCGGAAGACGCTCGCACATCCGTATGCGATGCACTCGATGGTCAACTCCCTGCTGATCTGCATCACGACCGCTGTCGCCGTGACCGCGTTCGCCGCCCTGGCGTCGTACGCGTTGTCGCGGGTGCGGATCCCGGGGCGGGACGCACTGCTCTACGGGTTGCTGCTGCTGTCATCGGTCGTCACCGGTACGGCGGCGATGGTGCCGATCTTCGTGATGATGTTCCAGCTCGGGCTGATCGACTCGCGGTTCGGGGTGGCGCTGGTGATGACCGGCGGGTTGTTGCCGGCAGCAATCTTCATCCTGAAGGACTTCGTCGACGCGGTACCGAAGTCGTACGAGGAGTCGGCGCGGGTGTTCGGCGCGTCCACGCTGCAGATCCTGCGCGACGTCGTACTCCCGGTCGCGCGTCCCGGCCTGGCCACCATCATGGTCTGGGCGTTCGTCAACTCCTGGGGCAACTTCCTGGTGCCCTTCCTGCTCATCCGGTCGATCGACAAACAGCCCGGTGCGGTGTTGATGCAAACCCTCACCGACGAAGGCGGCAGTGTGAACCTGCAGGTGCTGCCGGTGTTCTCACTGCTGTTCTCGATCCCGGTCGTCGTGCTGTACCTGCTGGTGAACTCGCGTTACGGGTTCCGTTTCCACGGAGGGATCAAGAGCTGATGGCGGGCATCGACATCGAAGGCCTCGCGACCGTCTACCCGAACGGCGTCCGCGCCGTCGACGGGCTGGACCTGCACGTGCCCGACGGCGAGTTCTTCGCCCTGCTCGGCCCGTCCGGCTGCGGCAAGACCACCCTGCTCCGGACCATCGCCGGCCTGGAGACCGCGACCGAGGGCACGGTCCGGATCGACGCCGCGGACGTGACCCGGACGGAGCCCGGCAAGCGCGGCGTCGCGATGGTGTTCCAGGATTACGCGCTCTTCCCGCACATGAGTGTCTCCGAGAACATCACGTATCCGTTGAAGGTACGGCGGGTCGCCGCGGCCACCCGCGCTTCAGTTGCGTCTCGTACCGCGGGCGAACTCTCCTTGGACGGACTCCTCGAACGCAAGCCCGGCCAACTGTCCGGCGGCCAGCAGCAACGAGTCGCCCTGGCCCGCGCGATCGCCTCCGAAGGCAAGGTGCTGCTCCTCGACGAGCCGCTGTCGAACCTCGACGCGCGTCTGCGCTTGGAGGCGCGTACGTTCCTCAAGAAGCTGCAACGCGACCTGGGAATCACCACGGTCTTCGTCACCCACGACCAGGCGGAGGCGCTGGCGCTTGCCGACCGGATCGCCGTGATGGAGGCGGGCAAGCTCCGCCAACTGGGGTCGCCCCGCGAGGTCTTCGCCCGACCCGCCAACACCTTCGTGGCCAACTTCATCGGGTCCACGCCGATGAACCTGCTGCCGGGCCGGATCACCACCTCGCCGGACGGTGCCGGCGAGGCCGGCGCGTCATCGTTCGACGGCGCGTCATCGTTCGACGGCGCCGGTCCGGTGGGCGCGGTCTCGGTCGCCGGCGGATCGTTGCCCGCAACAACCTTCTCCACCCCGGCGGGCGCAGAGGTGACGGTCGGCATCCGCCCCGAGTACCTGACCCTCACCACCAACAACGACGCAACCGGCCCGGCCGTGCGAGGCACCGTAGTAGTCGCCGAAAACTTGGGCACCCAGTCCCTGGTGACGGTCGACTGCGACGGCACCCTGGTCGGCGTTACAGTCCCCGAAGAGGAAGAACCCGCGCCCGGCGTCGCAGTAACCCTCACGGCCCCCGCCGCACGAGTCCTCCTCTACGACCGCGACTCAGGCGAACTCCTCGCCCGTCAACCGGCCGCCGTCGCCTGACCCTGGAGACTTAACTCATGGCAGTCACGTCTTACCGTCGGCGCTGGACCCTCGATGATCGTGCCGAGTCCGTCTGGCACTCGCTGCCCGTGGACATCCCGGAAGACTGCCCCGGACTCCTCGTCACGCTCACCGTCCCACCGGTCGACGGCGCCGTCATCGACATCGGATGCGAGGGCGCCGCCGGCTGGCGCGGCTGGTCCGGCGGGGCGCGCCGTACGTTCGCGATCACGCCCGACGCCGCCACCCCCGGCTACCTCCCCGGCGCCCTCGAACCCGGCACCTGGTGGATCGTTCTCGGCCTCTACCGGATACCCGTCGACGGTGTTGAGGTCCTCGTCGAAGCGGTCACCGGCCCGGTGGCCACGATCCCCGGCCTGCAGGAGTACGCAGACCTAACAGCCGCGATCGCCGTACCCCAGCGACCACCACGCCGTACCCTCCCCGCCGCCAAGGGACTGAAGTGGATCGCCGGCGACTTCCACGCCCACTCGCTGCACTCCGACGGTTCCACCCCGATCGCCAACCTCGCCGCGCTCGGCGTCTCCGCCGGTCTCGACGTACTCGCCGTCACCGACCACAACACGGTCGCTCATCACGCCGAACTCCCCGCACTCGGCAAGCGCTTCGGCATCGGCCTGATCCCGGGCCAGGAAGTCACCACCGACACCGGCCACGCGAACGGGTTCGGCGACATCGGTTTCATCGACTTCCGCCGTCCAGCGGCCACCTGGGTCACGGAGGTCGCCGACCGTGGCGGTCTGCTCTCCATCAACCACCCGCTGGGCGGTGACTGCTCCTGGCGTCAGCCGCTCCCCGAACACCCGCCGCTCGCCGAGATCTGGCACTCCTCCTGGCTGGACCACACCTGGGGCGGCCCGATCGCGTGGTGGCACGCGTGGGGCCTCGAACGCACCACCCCGATCGGCGGCAGCGACTGGCACAACCCGACCTCGATCACCCCACCCGGCACCCCCACCACCTGGATCGCCGTCGACGCCTCCGCCGAAGGCCCCGACGAACTCCCCACCGCCACCCTCGAAGCCCTGGCCGCCGGCCGCACCGCCCTCTCCTGGTCCTACAACGCCCCCGTTCTGCTCCGCGTGGACGACGAACTGGTCGCGGTCAACGCCCCCAACACCCTCGTCATCTCCCCCGACGGCACCCACCACCCCGTCACCACCCCCAAAACCCACCTTCCCGCCACTCCAGGCCCCCACCTCCTGGTAACCCACACAGGCCAATTCCTCTCCACCTGCAGCTGACCCAGCAGACAGGCAGGGGCTGAGGTACTAGGTGGTCGGGCGTGCGGCAGGACGTCCAGCTGGTCGAGGAGCCAGCGCGGACAGGTGGCGGCGGCGCGGTCCGCGGACGGGCGGAGGCTGGGGTATCAGGTCGTCGGAGGCTGGGGTAGGGCGTCGAGTTGGTCGAGGAGCCAGCGGGGGCCGGTGGTGGTGGCGCCGGTGGGGTTGAGTCGTTCGCGTAGACCTCGGTCCGCGGTGACTACTGTGACGGCGGGATGGTGGGGCTGGGCAACTACTTCGCCGGTCACAGTCACGATCGTGTCGTCACCGGAGCCGGGCGCGAGGACCACGCGCAACTGACCCGCGTCCGGCGCGTCCTCCCCCGAGACGGCTCGACGGGCGGCGCCTTCCAGGACCACGATCACGTCGGTGTCGGGCAACCGCTCCGCCAACGCAGCAAGCCGAACCAGCAGCCGTCGGGCCGCCCCGACCCGATCACGCCACCACCCGTCCGGCCGAGACCCGACCACGTTCGCCGCATCGACCACAACCACTTGACTACGCACGGCATCCACCGCCCCAGTCTCCTCCTTCCCCACGCAACCACCCGAGTGACGCTCCCGCTCGGCGAACCACTCGAGCCGCTTCTCCGTCCCGGCGAGCCGCTCGAGTGGCACCTCCGTCCCACGCAACCACTCGAGTGGCACCGCCGTCGCGCATTTCAGCGTCGGGGTGCGCCGGGGAGGTGCAGGCTCTGGAGGACCGGTTCGGCGGTCAGTCGAGGAGCCAGCCGTTTTGTTCGGCGATCTGGACTGCGTCGGAGCGGGTGCGGGCGCCGGTCTTACCGATGGCTGACCACAGGCGGGTGCGGATCACGCGCTCGGAGACGTCGAGCTTCCGCGCCATCAGCGCGACCGATCCACCGTTCCGCGCGGCGCGGAGGGTGTCCGTTTCGTCTTCGTTCAGCGGCGTCTCGGAGTACCTGAGGTTCTCGGCCGCGAGGTTGGCGTCGACGACGCGCAGTCCGAGGTGCACCCGCCGTACCGCATCGGCCAACTGCGGTGCCGGACTTCCTTTCAACGCGAACCCCTTCGCTCCGGCGTCGAGCCCGCGGCGCAGGTGTACGGGACGTCCGTACGTCGTGAGCATGACTACCCGGCACTCCGGTATCGACGTACGCAGCTCGGTGGTGACGGTGATGCTGTCGTTGCCCGGACCGCCGGCGTCCAGCAGCGCGACGTTCGCCCGGTGCCGTTTGGCGGCACCGACGACGTCGTCAGATCGGTTGAGCTCGGCAACGATCTGCAGATCGCGCTCACGCTCCAGACCGCTGCGAAGCAGGCCTCGACTGAGAATCTGGTCATCGACCAGCAGCAGCCGAATCGGGTCGGGCAAACGAGCCTCCGAGGTAACCGTCCGGGCGCCGGGGAAGTACGTCCGGGAGATGAGCAGTACTCGGTTCCCGATCATGGAACGCTGCCGCGGACGCCGTCCACATCAACGCGGCATCTCTATCAGATTGCGACCAGATCGCGACCACTCCAGTATCCGACCCGCAAGGTGGTTGACGACGCAGCCTCACAGCGGGCCGGCTCGGGCGCTCGCGGTCAGGGTCGGGCGAGCTACGCGAAGGTCGAGTTGGAGCGAAACCTCGACCGTTACCGCGGTGGAAGTTACCTCGCAGGAGACGAGCTGAACGTCGTTGAGCACCGCCGTACGCGCTGCTGTCAAACACGGGGACGTAGTCCGGGAGGGCACGGGCGGTGCAGGCGGAGCAGGCAGCACGGGCAGCACGGACGGCGCAGGCAGCACGGACGACGCGGGCGGAGCAGGCAGCACAGACGGCACGGGCAGCGCAGGCGACGCAGGCTGCGCGGGCTGCGCGGGCTGCGTGGAGGATGCTGCAGGTGCGTCGCCTGGTACGTCGGCGTCGGCCAGGGTGTGGGCTGCGCTCAGGGCGGTCAGGTCTGCTGCGGCGGCGAGTTTGTGGCGGGTCGTCGAGATTGCGGTCCAGAGGACGGCGACGGTGAGGGTGGTGAAGAGGAGCATGGCTACGAAGACCGCGTGGAGGGTCGCGCTACCTCGGTCGGATCGAGCACGTTTGGTCGGGGTCACGACGTCTCCGGTTCGGCTTGCAGGGTGGCGGTTGCTTTGAGGGTGGTGGGAGCGATGAGCTTGAGGATCGGTGGGTTGTGAGTGGGAGCAGCGGTCACGGTCACGTGAATGTCCGACTGATCGCGGGTGATGGTGATCGTGGCGGTCGGGACGGTGCGGTGACCGATTGCTTGTGCCTGGTCGGGTGAGTCTCCGCGGGCAACCGCACGAGCTACGTCGCGGGCGGCGTCGATGCAACGGATATTGAGCACGACGAGGCCGATGGACCACATCCCCAGCAGCAGAAGAGAGATCAGCACCGGAAGAGCAAGAGCCATCTCGATCGTCACAGCGCCGCGTTCAGTTCGCCGCCGCAGGATTCGGGACGCGCGGAGGGCGGTGGTGCGCCGGGTAGCTGATGGAGACCTGGGGATGGGTGGGGCGATTGTGAGGTCTTCGTGCATTGGCGTCCTTGGAGTGGCGGCCCTGGAGTGGCGGCCGGCCGGGGAGGGGGTGGCGGCCGGCCGCCGGATTGTGGGTGGGCGGGTATTACAGGTGGACGCCTTCTACGCCGGCGAGTTTCAGGCCGTAGTTGATGATGGCTTTGAGGGCGTTCTGCATCGCGGGGGATCTGAGGAGGGCCACCAGGACGCCGCCGAGGGCACAGGCTCCGACGATCATGATGGCGTACTCGGCAGTGATGGCGCCGCGTTGTGTTGTGCGTTTGCGGGGCGTGGCGGTGACTCGTGTATCGCGCATCGGGGCTCCTGTTCACGGAGGGCTTGGGTCAGGGGTGTGGGAGGTACGGGATCAGTGCGTCGGTGATGGTCGGGACGATGGAGAGAAGGACGAAGGCGGGGAGGAAACAGAGCCCCAGTGGCAACGTGGCTTGGGATTCTGCGGCTCGGGCTTGTTGGTCGGCGGTGTGGTGGTGGTTGCGGCGGGTTTCGTCGGCCAGGTGTTCGAGAGTGTTGGTCAGCGGCGCGCCGGAGCGAAGGGAGCGGGAGATGGCTCTGGCCATCGGGACGCAGGACGGTTCGGTGTCGAGCAGCGCCCAGGCTTTGGTGGGGTCGGCGCCCAGGGACAGGTGGTGGGCGATCTTGGTGAACAGGTCGGCCAAGGGGCCGGGTAGAGCTTCGGCTACCAACCGAAGAGCGTGTTGGGGTGGGCGGCCGGCTCGGAGGCAGGCGGTCAGGAGGTCTGTGGCCAGAGGTAGGTCGCGGGCAATCAGGGCGTTGCGTTGTTTGGTGGCGGTTGGCTCGAGGCGGGAGATGGCTCGGGGAATGGCGTAGTACGCGATAGCGGCTGGGAGCAGGCCCCACGGGAGGCCGACGAGCACGAGCGCTGCCACGGCGATCGCGGTTGCGGCCAGGCGGTGGGAACGCGGTGGGCTTGGTGTGGTGCGTGGCCGAGGTGGAGTCAGGCGGCGGAGATCGGGTCGGGGTGGCAGGACCAGGTAGGTGCCTAGAGCAACGGCTGCGGCGGCAATGAGTGCGTGCGGCATGCGGATCAGGTTCGAAGGGTTGCGATTCGGGTGGTCCAGTGGAGTCCAACGGCGGTCAGGGACAGGCCCGCGGCCAGGCAGAGCCAGCCGGGTGGGGTGGCGGTCAGGAATGTGAGTGGGTCGGCTCCCAGGGCGTAGCCGAGGGCAATGCCGGCGGCGGGGAGGACGGCCAGGATTCGGGCGGTGGAGCGGGCGCCGGCGAGACTGGCTTCGGTTTGGCGGTGGATGGACTCGTCGGCTCGCAGCGCGTCGGCCAGGCGTTCGGTGAGGGCGGCGAAGGTAGTTCCGGACTGTTCGGTCACTCGCCAGGCGGCGGCCAGGGCCCGGAGGCCGGCCGCGCCGGGAGTGGTGGAGGCACGGGTCAGGGCAGCGGGCACGTCGGCGCCGAGCTTGGCTGCGGCATGGACTGCTTCGAAGTCGGGGCTGATGGAGGCGGCGCCCTCGAGGGCGGAGATCGGTGGACGGCCGGCGGAGAGATCGGCAGCCAGTACGTCCAGGGCTTCGATGATGGTGGTACGGCGGGCTGTGGTGGCCTTCTCCCGGGAGTGGTGGGCTCGTTGGGTGGCGACGAGAGCCAGCACGGCGGTGATCGCGAGGAACGAGACGAGGACCTGCGTGCCGAGGATCGCTGTGGCCACGGCGATTGGAGGGATGAGGAACCAGGCTCGGGTGAGTCGGCGGCGGAGATGGCGGCTCGGCAGCTCTCGGCGAGCTGGTCGAAAGCCCTTGGTGGATTCGGGATTGGTCAGTCGGTGGAGTCCTGGGGACAGCGGTAGGGCGAGGGTTGTGGCCAGGAGGGTCAGGAGGGCGGCTGCCATGGCTGCGGTCATGAGGCGCTGGTGAAGAGGTGGGCGGCGGGGTGCAGGGTGTGGGTGTTGTTGGGGTGGAAGGTGACTGCCGGGTGGGTCGTCAGCGGGGCGCCTGGAGGCTTTGTCAGGGTGCGGATCTCGGCGACTCGGCGTTGGCCCGATGGGCCGCGGGTCAGGTGGATCACGGCGTGCAGAGCTGATGCGGCTTGGCTGTGAACGGCGGACTGGGAGAGGCCTGCCAGAGCACCTAGGGCCTCCAGGCGGGCGGGCACGTCGGCTGCGGAGTTGGCGTGAATGGTGCCGCAGCCTCCTTCGTGACCGGTGTTCAGAGCGGTCAGCAGGTCGACGACCTCGGGGCCTCGGACCTCGCCGATGACGAGGCGGTCGGGACGCATCCGAAGGGCCTGACGGACCAGGTCGCGAAGTGAGATCTCGCCGGCGCCTTCGATGTTGGGTGGGCGGGCTTCGAGGCGGACGACGTGCGGATGGTCGGGGCGGAGTTCGTTGGCGTCTTCGACGAGGACCAGGCGTTCGGCGGGATTCGTCAACGAGAGCAGGGTGTTGAGCAAGGTGGTCTTGCCGGTGCCGGTGCCGCCGCTGATCAGGAAGGCCAGGCGGGAATCGAGGAGGTTGCGCAGGATCTCGGCACCAGCCGGTGGCAGCGCTCCGGCGGCGATCAGGTCGTCGAGGGTGAAGACCTTGCGGGAGGGGACCCGGAGGGACAGGCAGGTGCCGGGCGCGGCGATCGGTGCGAGGACCGCGTGGAAACGGGTGCCGTCGGAGAGGCGGACGTCGACGTACGGTGTGGAGTCGTCGAGTCGGCGGCCCGCCGCGGCGGCGAGGCGGACCGCGAGACGCCGGATGGCTTGTTCGTCGCCGGTGCGGATCGCGATGAACTCGAGGCCCTGGCCGCGGTCGATGTAGACCTCGTCGGGGCCGTTGACCAGGATGTCGGTGACGCCGGGCTCGCCGAGCAGGCTGTCCAGCGGACCGGCGCCGAGGGCTTCGCGACGCAGAGCGGTGACGACCGCGAGGACCATGGCGTCGCCGCAGATCGTGCCGTCGGCGCGGAGCGCCGCGGCGACGTGGACCGGTGTCGGCTCGGCGCCGGTGAGAGCGAGGGTGCCGCGGACGCGGTCGAGCAGGTCGGTGGGAACGACGGCGGTAGTCATGTGGACTCCAAGGGGTCGAAGAGGTCGAGGATGTCGGTGGCGGCGCGGCCCAGCGGACTTCGCCGGTGCGGGGTGAAACGACCGTCGTCCATGGCCGACGGGACCTTCGGGTCGATGCCGAGCCTCGTTGCCAAGGGCAAGGAGAGGTGGGTGGCGACGTCGGCGGGCGCCAGGCCGGGACGGGAGTCGCGGGCGACGAGCCGGACGTCACCGGCGACGGACCGGAGCGGGCCGCAGAGGCGTTTCGCGGCGGCGACCGAACGGATGTCGCACGGTACGACGAGGAGTGTCGCCGTCGCGCGGACGAATCCTTCCTCGACCGTGGGATCGGCACGTCTGGGCAGATCGAGGACGACCAGATCCGTACTGCGTTGGGCGGCGCCGATCACCGAGCTCATCGTGTCCGGCGGGAGGACCGTGACGTCGGACTGGTCCCAGGACAGGACCGCGAGGCCGTCGACCGACGGCAACGCGGAACGGAGCGCGGCGGCGCTGACCCGGCCGGAGGCGTTCAGGAGCTTGGGCCACCGGTCTCCCGGATCGCGTTCGATGCCGAGGGCAAGCTCGATGCCGCCGCCGAGCGGATCGCCGTCGATCAGCATCGTCCGCAAGCCCCGGCGGTTGCCGAGCACGGCCACCGCGGCCGCGAGGGTGGTCGAGCCCGCTCCCCCGCAGCCGCCGACGAAGGCCAGCGTGACGGCGGTGCGGGTGCCGCCGTCGAGGGCGTCGACGAGCTTGCCGGCGAGCAATGGTTCGTCGGTGGGCAGGCGGCAGACCAGGTCCGCGCCGATGTCGAAGGCGGCGCGGTAGAGGTCGTCGCCGTCGGCGGCCGAGCCGACCACGACGACGCCCGGACGATGGACGGGTTGCAGGCGGGCCAGCGGCTCGGCCAGGTCGCGGCCGATGACGACCAGCGAAGCCAGCTGCCACCGACGCCGCAGGCCACCCAGATCGGTCTGGACGTGCGGCGTGACGGCGGCGGCCGCGGCGAGCCGGAGGAAGTCGTCGAGCAGGGCGTCGTTGGTAGTTGCCATCAGCACCGATGGGGTTGGCGAGTTCGTGTCCATACCTAGAACATGCCGTTGTTCGGGGGTTTCCGGACACGGCATCGGATCCCTGTGGACAAAGGGTTGTCGGGTTTCCGTCAGCAGCGGGAACCCGCCACGACGAGCCAGCGACCAACCCGGCGGGAACAGTTACCGTTCCTTTCGAAGCGTCTTTAACTAAATTTCACCGGACCGCTTCGCCCCATCGCTCCGGAGGAACTCTGATGAGTCGATTACGCACGCTCGCAGCCACCGCCGCCGTCGCGGCCACCGCCCTGATCACCGCCGCCGGCGTCTCGCTGGCAAGCCCGGACGCCACCCCGGCCAACGCAGCCATCGCGGCGCCACAGGCGACCAGCGGCGGCGTCAAGACGGCGTACTTCACCCAATGGGGGATCTACGCCAACGGCTTCTACCCGAAGAACCTGGTCACCACCGGCGTCGCGGGCAAGCTGGACTTCCTCAACTACGCCTTCGCGAACATCGACCCGGCCAGCCACACCTGCTTCATGGCCAACAAGGCCGCGTCCCAGGACGAGAGCAACCCGAGCGCGGGTGACGGCGCCGGTGACGCGTTCGCCGACTACGGCAAGTCATACGGTGCGGACATCAGCGTCGACGGTGTCGGCGACGTCTGGAACCAGCCGATCCAGGGGAACTTCAACCAGCTCAAGAAGCTCAAGGCGAAGTACCCCAACCTGAAGATCCTGATCTCGATCGGCGGCTGGACCTACTCGAAGTACTTCTCCGACGCCGCGGCGACCGACGCGTCGCGAAAGGCCTTCGTGAGCTCCTGCGTGAACATGTTCATGAAGGGCGACCTGCCGGTCATCGACGGCTTCGGCGGTGCTGGCTCCGCGGCCGGCATCTTCGACGGTGTCGACATCGACTGGGAGTACCCGGGCTCGCCGAACGGCCACGTCGGCAACCACTACAGCGCCGCCGACAAGCAGAACTTCACCCTGCTGCTGGCCGAGTTCCGCGCGCAGCTCGACGCGTACGGCGGCCAGACCGGGAAGAAGTACTACCTGACCGCGGCGACCCCAGCCGGTCAGGACAAGATCGCCACGATCGAGACCGACAAGATCGGGCAGTACCTCGACTACAACAACGTGATGACGTACGACATGCACGGCGGCTGGGAGGCCACCGGGCCGACGAACTTCCAGGACCCGCTGTACACGGCGCCGAACGACCCGAGCAACCCGATCCCACCGGGGCAGGGCAAGTACTCGGTCGACGCCGCGGTGAAGGCCTGGACGACGGGCGACGCGGCGTACGGCATCCCCGGCGGGTTCCCGGCGAACAAGCTGAGCATCGGATATCCCTTCTACTACAGGGGATGGAAGGGAGTACCGGCCACTGACAACGGGAAGTACCAGACTGCTACCGGTCCGGCTGACGGTCATGCGCTGAGTGGAAACGTCCCGGGTGTCTCGTTCTACAAGGAGCTCACGGGCTTCGTGGACAACCCGTCGGCCACGCACTTCGACGACGCGACGCAGTCGAGCTGGTTCTACAGCAACGGCACGTTCTGGTCCGGTGACAACGCCCAGTCGATCAAGGCGAAAGCCGACTACCAGCACTGCAACGGGCTGGCCGGCGCGATGATGTACTCGCTCGAGGCACTGGACACCGGCGTCACGCTCTTCAACAACGTGGTCGATTCGGTCAACGCCAGTACCGCAGGCTGCTCCGGCCCGACGCCGTCCCCCACGCCGACGCCGACGCCGACCCCAACTCCTACGCCTACGCCTACCCCGACCCCCACGCCGACGCCGACGCCCACACCGACGCCCCCGACGGCCACCCCATGGGCGCCGAACACGACGTACGCGACCGGTGCGCTCGTGGCGTACGACGGTGTCACCTACAAATGCATCCAGGGGCACACCTCCCAGGTCGGCTGGGAGCCGCCGAACGTTCCCGCACTCTGGGGACGGGTCTGATCACGTAACCGCCCACTGATCGGAGCACCATGAAACGCATCTCTCTGGCGATAGCAGCCATCACCGCGGTGGTTGTCGCCCTGCTGACCGCACAGGCGGCCAGCGCAGCAGGAGTCACAGCCAGCTTCACGAAGGTGCAGGACTGGGGTACTGGCTTCGAAGGCAAGGTGACCATCACGAACGGCACCACAAGCTCTCTCAGCACCTGGTCTGTCGCACTGGACTTCCCGTCCGGTTACACCGTCACCTCGACCTGGGACGCCAACCACACCAGCAGCGGACAGACGCACACGTTCACCCCGCCGAGCTGGGCCGGCCCGCTCGCCCCTGGCGCGACCGTCTCGTTCGGCTTCAACGGCAGCCCTGGCAACTTCCCCGGCCTCGCCGCGTGCCGCCTGAACGGCGGATCCTGCTCGGGCGGCGGTGGCGGCACCGTCCCCGGTGCACCGACGGGTCTGTCCGGTACGGGGTCAGGTACGTCGGTCAACCTCAGCTGGTCCGGTGTATCCGGTGCGACCAGCTACAACGTCTACCGCAACGGTACGAAGGTCGGTTCGCCGACCGGTACGTCGTACACGGACTCCGGCCTCGCGGCGAACACGTCGTACAGCTACCAGGTCAGCGCGTCCAACAGTGCGGGTGAAGGCGCGAAGAGCAGCAGCGTCTCCGTTACTACCGGCACCGGTGGAACCAACACCGGCTCTCCGCAGGCCGCGCCGTACCTCTACATGGGCTGGGGCGACCCGCCGAGCCCAGCGACCGTGATGAACGCGACCGGCATCAAGGCGTTCACCATGGCGTTCGTACTCTCGTCCGGTGGCTGCAACCCGGCCTGGGACGGCAGCCGCCCGCTGCAGGGCAGCGCGGACGCCAACGCGATCGCGGCGGTCCGCGCGGCCGGCGGCGACGTCGTACCGTCGTTCGGCGGCTGGAGCGGTAACAAGCTCGGCCCCAACTGCAGTACGCCGGAAGCACTCGCCGGTGCGTACCAGCAGGTGATCGACGCCTACGGCCTGAAGGCGATCGACATCGACATCGAGAACTCCGACGAGTTCGAGAACGAGGCCGTGCAGGACCGGATCCTGACCGCGCTGAAGATCGTCAAGCAGAACAACCCGGGCATCGAGACGATCGTCACGTTCGGTACGTCGACGACCGGCCCGACGTACTACGGCAACCGGCTGATCGACCAGTCGAAGGCGATCGGCTCGAACATCGACGTGTTCACGCTGATGCCGTTCGACTTCGGCAGCTCGAACATCTACAACGACACGGTGGCCGCGGAGCAGGGCCTGAACAACAAGCTGATGTCCACCTTCGGCTGGACCAGCGCGCAGGCCTACGCGCACCAGGGCATCTCCGGCATGAACGGTCTGTCCGACCAGCAGGAGATGACCACGACCGCGACCTGGCAGAACATCACCAACTGGGCGAAGAGCAACGGGCTCGGCCGGCTGGCGTTCTGGTCGGTGAACCGCGACCGCGGTTGCGCGGGCGGCGGTGTGGTGTCGAACTGCAGCGGGATCGCCCAGAACGACTGGGACTTCACCCGGATCACCGCGGGCTTCTGAGAACCACCGGCTGGGTGCGGCGGGCGACCGCCGTACTCAGCCGGACTCAGCCGGACTTGATCGCCGAGATGATCAGGCCGTTGCGGGCGTTCCGCCCGAGCGGGATCGACGGGTGCAGTCCGTCCCGAAGCAGCCGGCCCAGCCGGTTCGGGCTGGAGGCCAGGTGCTCGGCCCAGTGCACGATCCGCAGGTTGTCGTAGCGGCGCTGCGCATCGGCGAGCTGCAGGTTGATCCAGGCGCTGTTGCGCTGGTCCGCGACCTTGATGTCCGGCCCGAGCCCGGTCCGCGCGGCCTGGACGTTCACCCAGTACACGGTCCGCTCGTCGCCGACGATCTGCATCGTCCGGTCGATCTGCGCCGCGACCGCGGGCGGCGCGAAGATGTCGTTGGAGCCGACCGACATCAGGATCCGGTGCGGCAGGCCGTACTCCTGCGCCCAGGTGTCCAGTGCGTCGACGGCGGGCGTCACCGGACGGCCGGCCCAGTTGTGGACGGCCATGTTGATCCCGAGCTGGGCGAGCTGCTGGGCGAGCGCCGGTCCGTCCTGGACGCCGATGCTGTCACCGAACATGAAGACCCCGTCGGTCTCCCGGGTCCGGCGGATCTGTGCCTCGTTCGAGATCGCCCGGGCGAAGCCCTCCCAGGCGCTGAGTACCCCGGACCCGTAGGCCCCGGCGGAGATCCGGGCGACGCCCGGCGTCGCCTCGGCGGCACTGGCGGCACCAGCTGTGACCGTCGACGCAGCCGCCGCGGTCCCCGCCGCGAACAGCAGCCGGCGACTCGGCCGGAACCCTCCCAGACGCTTCCTCACGCAGGCAAGGGTGCGGCGCAAAGCCCCCCGACTGCAAGTCGACACCGGCAAAATCGGACGAACGCTACGGAAGTTGCCGCCTGGACGGTCAACTGGTCGTCGCCGGGCGGGACCGGACGAACGCCCGGAACCGCTCCGCGGCGGGCGACAGCGGCGTACTCAGCCGCCACGACAGCCCGACCTCCCGTTGCGCCCGGACGCCGGCCAGCGGCACCGAGACCGCCCCACTGTCGTTCCCGCGGACCGCCCCGGCCGGCAGGATCGCCACCCCGAGGCCGGCCCCGACCAGGCTGTCGATCGTCGCGAGGTCGGTCGCCTCGAACGCGAGCTGCGGCGTGAACCCGGCCTCGCGGCACAGCCGGTCCGTGACCCGCCGGAACCCGAACCCCGGCTGCAGCCCGACGAACGGCTCGTCCCGCGCCGCCTCCAGCTCGACTCGCCGCCGAGTGGCGAGCGGGTGACCGGGCGGCACGTGCAGGCACAGCCGTTGCCGTTCCAGCAGATGCCAGCCGAACCGGGACGGATCCGGCCGCGGCGCGATGATCGCGATCTCGGCCTCGCCGCTCTCGAGGTCCTGGACGATGTCGTGCGCCGGCTCCTGCCGGAGTTCGAACTCCACCTGCGGCGCCGCCGCCCGGAACGCCTTGAGTAGGTCCGGCATCAGGCTGGTCGCCACCGAATGCAGGAACGCCAGCCGCACCGTCCCCGACTCCGGGTCGAGGAGCGCGTCGATCCGCCGCTGCGCGGTGTCGACCGCGGCAGTACCGGCCCGGGCGGCCTCCAGCACCAGCCGGCCATAGGGATTGAGCCGTACGCCGCGACGCTCCCGCTCGAACAGGGCCACGCCGAACGCCCGCTCGACGCGCTGCAGCGACCGGGTCAGATTCGGCTGGCTGGTACCGAGCGCGGCCGCCGCCTCGGTCAGGTGCTCGGTCTCCGCGAGCACCACGAACCACCGCAGATCCTCGACGTGCATACTGAAATCGTATCGAATTCCACTGAGATCGACATTTTACGTATCGCTCGAACGGTGCGACCGTCGAAGACATGCACCAGTCCGTCGCACGCCAGACCGGGTACCTGCCCGGCGACCCGGAGTACCGCAGGCTGTCCGTCGCGCTGTTCGCGGCCGGGCTCGCGACGTTCGCCCTGCTCTACAGCACCCAGCCGCTGCTGCCGCAGCTCGTCGACGCCTTCCACGTCTCCCCCAGTCAGAGCGCGTTCAGCGTGTCGTTCGCCACGTTCGGGCTGGGTCTGGCGCTGCTCGTCGCCGGTCCGGCGTCAGAGGTGCTCGGCCGGACCAACCTGATGCGCTGGTCGGTCGCCGCGACGTCCCTCTTCGCACTGCTCAGCGCGTTCGCTCCCACCTGGCACACCCTGCTTGCGTTGAGAGGGCTGCAGGGCATCGCGATGGCCGGCCTGCCTGCGGTTGCCATGGCCTACCTGCGCGAGGAGGTCCACCAGGACAGTCATGCTCGAGCCAGCGGCCTCTACATCGCCGGTACGGCGGTTGGCGGCATGGCGGGCCGCCTCATCGCAGGCGGGCTATCCGATGTCGGCGGCTGGCGGTTCGCGACCGGTGGGATCGCGCTGGTCGGCGTACTGTGCGCCGCCGTCGTCTGGTTGCTGCTGCCCGCGTCACGGAACTTCCACCCCAGCCCGGCACGGCTGTCCTCCGGCAAGGTGCTGCGGGATCCGGCATTGCTCGCGCTGTACGGGATTGCGGCGACCGGCGTGGGCGCGTTCGTAGCCGTCTACAACGGCGCGGTCTTCCGGCTGTCGGGTTCGCCGTACGAGTTGAGCGCTGGTGCGGCCGGGCTGGTGTTCTGCGTCTACCTGCTCGGTTCAGCCGGCTCCGCCACCGCCGGGTCGTTGGCGGACCGCTACGGACGCCGGGCCGTCGTTCCTATTGGCTGTCTGATCACTCTGGTCGGTGTGGCGATCACCCTGGCGGCTCCGCTGCCGCTGATCGTCCTAGGGCTGGCTGTGATGACAGCAGGCTTCTTCGCAGTGCACGGTGTGGCCAGCGGGTGGGTGCCGGCGCGGGCGCATGCGAGCGGCGTCGGGACAGGACAGGCATCGAGCATGTACCTGTTCTCGTTCTACCTGGGCTCCTCGGTGTTCGGAGGACTCGCAGGTACGGCGTGGAGCCGGGCGCAGTGGACCGGGGTCGCCGGAGAGGCCGCCGTACTGTTCGCGGTCACGCTGGTCCTCGCACTGCTGCTCAGGAACGTTCCCAGCAAGGTGCAAAACTAGCCGGGTGACCAATGCGACCGAAGCGGCTGACCAGTTGGGGCTCACCTACGAGGTGACCAGGCACGGCCGGGTGAACTCGTTGGAGGAGGCCGCGGCCGCACGTGGCATCGAACCGGCCCGGCTGATCAAGACGATCGTCGTACGGCTGTCCGACGACGACTACCGGTTCGTCCTGGTGCCAGGTGACCGGGAGATCGCGTGGCCGAAGCTGCGGGCGCTGCTCGGGGTGAACCGGATCTCGATGCCGGACAAGGACACCGCGTACGACGTCACCGGGTACGTCCGTGGAACGATCACGCCGCTCGGCAGCACGCACGACTGGCCGGTGATCGCGGACGAGCGGATCACCGGCACGATCTCCATCGGCGGCGGGGACCACGGCGTCGGCATCACGGTGGACGCCGGAGCCCTGACGAAGGCTCTCGGCGCCACCGTTGCGGATGTGACGGACTAGACGAGCAGTCCCTGCTGTCCTGCGCGCAGACCCGCTTGGAAGCGCGTCGTGGCGTCCAGGGCGCGCAGGATGCGTTGCATCCGGCGCTCAACGGTTCGTTGGGCGACTCCCAGGCGACGGGCTATGGCTTGGTCTGTCAGGCCGGCAGCGGCCAGCGACAGTAACTGCTGGTCGTCCGACGTCAGCGGGCCTTCGCAACCTGCTGGGCTCAGCGGGCTGGCCTGCTGCCACAAGAGGTCGAAGAGCCGGAGCAGAGCGTCCAAGAGGCTTGACGGGCCGACTTCCACGACCACCTCCGCGGTAGTGGGCAGGAGGGCTGTGCGGCGGTCTACGATCACGAGCTTGAGCGGAATGTCGCGCAGGATGCGACAGCCGGACGAGCGAGCAGCCACCAGATCAGCGGGCGATGACAGCGTGGCCAGGTCGTAGATCGTCCGATAGGTCACCCCAGGACGTCTCGACAGCAGCAACTGGTCGAGTACGAGTACTTCGTCCTGCGCGCACTGCTGCGCCTGGTAGAACCGCTGCGCGATCGCCTCGCTCCCGCGGATCACTGTGAACGCGTCCGGTTGCCGGAACTCCGCGGTGAGCGTCGCCGCACCCAGTCGGGCCTCCACGATCGCCGCCTGCTTCCGCAGCGCGAGCAGCTCGACCGCAGCTTCCGGTACGGCGGGGACGTACCGGGCCGGACGGCCTGGCGTACGGGACGCCAGGCCGAGCGACAACAGCGATCGCAGGTGCCGGCCGACCCGGTTGGCGGGCCAGTCGACGAACGAAGTCAGATCCGTCGCAGTGGACTCCGGGCGGGCCAGGAGCGCCCGGTAGAGCTGCTCGTCCTCCGAGCAGACACCGAGCGCCTCCAGCACCGGAGCCGGTCGATAGCTGTGCATGGTCAGGGCAGGGTGTGCACGTGGCCGCCGACCTGGGAAGCGAACTGGTTGCCGTTCGTCGCGTCCCAGTTCGTCGACCAGGTCATCGCCCCGCGCAGCGACGGCCACGGTGAGCTCGGCCGGTACGCGCCGCAGCCGGTGCCCGCGGTCAGACAGTCCAGCGCGTTGTTGACGACCGACGGGTCGACGTACCCGCTCCCGGCCGCCCGCGACGACGCCGGCAGGCCCAGGCCGACCTGGTCGGGACGCAGGCCGCCCTGGAGCATGATGCAGGCCTGCGCGGTGATGAAGTCGACCGAGCCCTGCGAGTACACCTGGCCGTTGCAGCCGTTCATCGAGCCGGAGTTGTAGTACTGCACGTTGACGATGGTCAGGATGTCCTTGATCGCCAGAGCCAGCTTGAAGTACTCCGTCGAGGTGCTCTGCATGTCGATCGTCTGTGGCGCCATCGTGATCACCAGCCCGCTACCGAACTGGCTCTGCAAGCTGCGCAGCGCCTGACCCATGTACTGAGCGTTGACGCCGTTCTCCAGGTCGATGTCGATCCCGTCGAACCCGTACGTCCGCAGAACGGCCAGCGCACTCGAGGCGAAGTTGGCCGCGGCGGTCGAGTCGCCGACCGAGATGCTGCCGTTCTGGCCGCCGACGGACAGGATGACCTTCTTCCCGGCTGCCTGCTTCGCCGCGATGTCCGCCTTGAACTGATCGACCGTGTACCCGCCGAGCCCCGCGCTGTCCAGGTTGAACGTGATGCCGCCCGGCTTGGACGCGTCGGCGTCCGCGAAGGCCACCGCGATCAGGTCGTAGGCGGCCGGTACGTCGGAGATCTTCTGCACGGTCGCGCCGTTGTTGAAGTTCTGCCAGTACCCGGTGAGCACGTGGGCGGGCAGAGCAGCCGGCGGGACGGTGCTGCCGTCGGAGGTGGTGCCCGACACTGCAGCGCCGTACGGCGAGCAATTACCGCTCGGGTCGCACGCCCGCACCTTGAACGAGTAGGTCGTCGAAGCGCTCAGTCCTGTGGCAGTCCAGGTGGTGACGTTGCCGACACTCTGCGCGGACCCGGTTCCCCGTACGACGTCGTAGTGGTCGATCCCGTTCGCGTCGGAGGCGGCCGACCAGGTCAGCTGCAGCGAGCTGGACGTCGGACTGCCGACGGCCAGGCCGCCCGGCGTCGACGGCGGTGTGGTGTCCTGCGCGCCGCCTGGTCCGTCGAGTACGACGTCATCGGCCTGGTACGCCGGGAGCGCGTACCAGCTGTGCACGTAGATCATCACCGAGGACGTGCTGCCCGTGGTGAACGGAACGGTCAGCTGGCTCCAGCCGGAGCTGGTCGTCCAGGTCGAAGGACCACCGTCCACCCCGAGGTAGACGTTCGAGCCCTTGACCCAGGCCAAGAGCGTGTACGCCGTATTGGGCTGGACCGCAATCGTCTGCGCGCACTGGGCGATGTCGCCGGAGCTTGGCGTCGCCGACAGGGCGTACGAGCCGGAGTGCGGGTCGGACGTGGTGACGCCGCCGGCCGGGCAGTTCCAGCCGGAGAGCGTGCCGGTCTCGAAGCCGGCATTGGTGACGAGGTTGGTGGCCGCGGACGCGGAACCGGGGACCAGGAAGGCCATGACTACGGCGATCAGGCTGATGACGACCGCTGCCTGGGGGCGGTGTGCAGGCGGTTTCATGCCTAACAACCTGTGACCAGGCAATTACATTGTCAAGACCCTACATAAAGTGAGAACGCTCCCACGGGCAGAAAAGCGAGAATCTTTACGAATACCTGGCTGTCCCGGGAAAGGCGACGGCCCCCGGCGGGGGGGTGACCGGGGGCCGTCTTCGGCCACGGGCTCGGGGGGAGGAGCCGGGGGCCGTTCAGGAGGCGACAGTCTGCCACTGTCAGGGGGTATGTACCCCCCAAGACCAGATTTCACACATCTCGATCAGATTTCGATCGGCGGTGTGCCACCCGGGTGCCGGTCGCGCCCGATCGGACGCTCGCGGCCAGTGTCACTGTCACACTGATCATCAGTCTAACGGGAGACCGGCCCACACAAAAGCCCGGGTCGCCCGGCGTTTCTCCCGACTGCCTATCCTCGACTGCATGGCGGACTCCGGGACGGCTCGATCGGCGGCTTTCTTCGATCTGGACAAGACCATTCTGGCGCGCTCCAGCACGCTCGCGTTCTCGCGGCCGTTCTACGCCGGCGGGCTGATCAACCGGCGGACCGTGCTGCGCAGCGCCTACGCCCAGTTCGTCTACCTGCTCGGCGGCGCCGACCACGACCAGATGGAGCGGATGCGCGAGTACATCTCGGCGATGTGCACCGGCTGGGACGTCGCGACCGTGAAGGCGATCGTCGCCGACACCCTCGACCACATCGTCCGGCCGATGATCCACGCCGAGGCGGTGGACCTGATCGAGCAGCACCACCAGGCCGGCCGGGACGTGGTGATCGTCTCCTCGTCCGGCGCCGAGGTGGTGGAGCCGATCGGCGCGATGCTCGGCGCCGACAAGGTGATCGCCACCCGTATGGTCATTGCCGACGGCAAGTACACCGGCGAGATCGCCGAGTACGCGTACGGTCCGCTCAAGGTGACCGCGATCGAGGCGCTGGCGGCGGCCGAGGGCTACGACCTCGCGACCTCCTACGGGTACTCGGACTCGATCACCGACGAGCCGCTGCTGGCCGCCGTCGGGCACCCGTTCGCGGTCAATCCGGACAAGGCGTTGCGCCGGGTCGCGGCCGAGCGCGGGTGGCCTGTCCTGGAGTTCGCGGAGCCCGCGGAGCACACTGGATTCCCGGCGGTACGACGACCGGCCGTAGCGGTCGGCGTGGTCGCGGCGGTGGTCGCGGGAGCCTTCCTGCTGGCGTCGCGGCGGCGTGCCCGGAGCAGCTGAAAGCTGAAGGTAGCTTCATTGTTCTCAACTCCATGAAGGCGCCGCATCCCCTTCACAGAAAGGGCTTTCAGGAGTACAAAGGAATCAGCAAAGGGCCTTCGGGTCCGGTAGAGATTGCACGAAACCCGGGCACCCACGCGGCGACCAGCCCATCCCAAAGGGGCAGCGCGACCCAGGCTAGTCCTGTGGCGGCAAACCGGTGCACGCATGGTAACCAGGGTGACGTGCCAGCGACGGCGTTCTCATCAGAGAGCGCCGTTCGCACGTTCCGGGGCCGGCCGGCCGGACGGGGCCAGCGGCGAGAGCTCGGCACCTTTTGTCAGCACCTCACACGACCGCAGCAACCAATCACGAACCCCGGTCAAACCTTGCGCTGTGTAGTCGCTGAGGCCCGACGCATAGGTTGCCCGCAACAGATAGTGACCACCCTCCGGTACGGTCACCGCGACCGGGTCGATGCCTCGGGCAACCAACAGGCAGCGCTCGGCGGCCCGGGCAACGAGTCCGTTGGCGATCGGGAACGGCCGCAGGACGGCGAGCTCGGCGTGCACGATCGCGGCGACCACCAGCCCCGGCGCCTTCGTCGGCCGGGTGAGGTTCTGCGCGAGAGCGCTCAACCGCTCCCACATCTCGTCGGCGGGCGGTGCCGGCGGCAGGCCCGGGATGTCGTCCGGCACCGGTTCGGTACTGGTCCGCAGATGACCCAACTGGTCTCCCCCGGCCAGATCGGCGGCCGCCAACTGGTGCAGTCTGGTCCAGACCTGCACGGGCGACTTGTCCGCCTGGGCGGCCAGCGTCATCAGCTCGCCGGTCATCCGGACCGCGCCGGAGGCCAGTCCGTCGGCGGCGCCCCGCCGTACGTCCTCCGCAGACGCCGTGCTGCCCGCCAGCGCTGCCGACGCGTGCGCGCCCCGCAGCAGCGCCTCCGCGGTCATGTCCGAACCGACCCGTCGCAGCCCGCGGTCCCGGAGCAGTACGTCGACCGCATCCCGGGCCGCTCGCGCCGCCGAACCGACCCCTTCCAGCGCCGCCAGTGGCTCGAACACATCAACACTCATGCCCTGACCTTAAGATGACGAGGCATGGCCCCCAAGTTCAGCATCGTGGTTCCCTGTCATGCCTCGCGGGCGTGGCTGCGGCCGTGCCTGGACTCGGTGCTCGGGCAGTCGTTCGGCGACTTCGAGGTGATCGGGGTGGACGACGCGGATCCGGACGGGTCCGGCCGGATCCTGGACGAGTACGCGGCGGCCGACCCGCGGGTGCGGGTGCTGCACCTGGAGGAGAACGTCGGCCTCGGCCCGGCCCGGAACGCCGGGCTGAAGGAGTGCCGCGGGGAGTACGTGCTGTTCCTGGACGCCGACGACGTCTACACGCCGGGCTCGCTGGCGGCGATCGCGGCCCGGGTCGACGCCACCGACGAGCCGGACATCGTGATGTTCGACTACGAGCGGATCTTCTGGGACGGCCGGGTGCTGGGCAGCCAGCGGCACGACGCGTTCGCCCGTGAGGGCGCCGGCGTGTTCACCGCGGCCGAGCGCCCGATCTTCCTGACCTTCCTCGAGGTGGTCTGGAACAAGGCGTACCGCCACGAGTTCCTCACCCGGCACGGGTTCGCGTTCACGTCCGGGTTCTACGAGGACGCCCCGTGGACGTACTCGACGATGCTGACCGCCGAGCGGATCGCGACCCTCGACCGGATCGTCGTGCACTACCGGCAGCACCGCACCGGCGGCAACATCCACGCCACCAGCGGCCGCCGGCAGTGGGACATCTTCGACCAGTACGACCGTGTGCACGCGTTCATCCAGTCCGACCCGGAGCTGACCGGCTGGCACCGGTTCGCGTTCGACCGGTCGCTGGACCACATCCTCGCCGTGCTCGCGAAGCCCGAGCGGATCGATCCCGACGACCGGGCCGAGTTCTTCCACGCCGCGCACGCCTTCGCCAAGCGCTGGAAACCCGAGGGCTACAGCACCGACCGGACGGCGCGCGGGTTCAAGCGCTGGCTGCTGATCCACGACGACTACGCGACGTACTCGACGCTGAAGCTGAGCGCCCGGATGCTGCAGGTCCCGAGCCCGCGCAAGACCGTCGGCAAGCTGCTCCGCCGCGGCAAGCTCGACCCGAACCTGGTCGCGTACGGCGCGTACGGGTTCACGCAGTACGCCGGCAACCCGCGGGCGATCTACGAGAAGGCGGCCGAGCTCGCACCACACCTGCGGGGCGTGTGGGTGGTCGGCAACGAGCACCTGGCCGCGATCCCGGAAGGCGTCGAGTACGTCGTCGCGGGCTCCCCGGCGTACGAGAAGCTGCTCGGCAAGGCGACGTACTTCGTCAGCAACACCAACTGGCCGGCGGACCTGGACAAGCGCGAGGGCCAGATCCACCTGCAGACCCAGCACGGTACGCCGCTGAAGACCGTCGGGGTCGACCTGTGCCACACGGGCACCGAGCTGGACCTCGAGGAGCTGATGCGCGAGGTCGACCGCTGGGACTTCAACCTGTCCTCGAACCGGTACTCGTCGGAGATCTGGGAGCGGACGTACCCGGCGTACTTCGAGGAGCTCGAGTACGGGTACCCGCGCAACGACCGGCTGCTGACCGCGACCCTCGACGAGGTCCGGGCGATCCGGGCCGGTCTCGGATACGACGACTCGCAGCTGCTGATCCTGTACGCGCCGACGTCCGGCGACGGGCTCGACCCGGCCCAGCTGGCCCTCGCCGCCGGCCCGAACGCCAACGCACTGTTGCCGAAGGCACCGGTCGAGGACCTGATGCTGGCCGCCGACGTGCTGGTCTCGGACTACTCGTCGATCACCTTCGACTACGCGAACCTGGACCGGCCGATCGTGCTGCACGTCGACGACGACAGCCGGCAGGACACGTACTTCGACGTCACCGAGTTCTCCCCGGGCGTGGTCGCCCGGTCCGCCGGCGAGCTGTTCGCCACCCTCCGCAGTGGTGCGTACGCCGCGCCCGAGGCAGCCAAGCACCGGCAGCTGTTCCGGGAGAAGTTCTGCGAGTTCGACGACGGGCACGCGGCCGAACGCGTCGTCCGGCGGGTGTTCCTCGGGCAGACCGACGTACCGCCGATCGTGCCGCTAGCGGATCGGACCCCGGCACCGTCGCCGTACTTCGTGCATAATGGCTGACATGTCGATCAGCCTGAAGCCGTCCCACGCCCTTCGCGTGCGCTTCAGCCTGCGACGACGACGCACTGTCTGAACACCTCAGCCTGTTCCAGTCGCGTCTCCCCTTGAAGGACTCTGTCATGTCCGCACTGCTGTCTGTCCTGTCCGCAAGAATCCAAGCTGCCGCCGCCGCGTTCGGTACGTACGATCCCGAGCTGCGGTCGAGCACCAAACCCGAGTTCGGCCACTTCCAGACCAACCTCGCGCTGCGGATCGGCAACGAGCTGAAGCAACCGCCGCGGGACGTTGCCGCACGCCTCGTCGCCGCCATGCACCTCGAGGACCTCTGCCAAAGACCGCAGATCGCCGGACCAGGATTCATCAACCTGACCCTGCTCCCGCAAACGCTGGCGAAGGCGGTCAACGAGCCGCAGACGTTCAGCAGCAACGGCCAACGGGTCGTCGTCGACTACTCGCAGCCCAACGTCGCGAAGCAGATGCACGTCGGCCATCTCCGGTCCACGGTGATCGGCGACGCGGTGTGCAACGTGCTGGCGTACGCCGGGTACGACGTGATCCGCCAGAACCACGTCGGCGACTGGGGCACGCAGTACGGGATGATGATCGAGCAGCTGCTCGAGGAACGGACAAAGGCGGAATCCCTTGATCTGGAGGGATTGCAGCACCTGTACGAGCGGAGCCGGAAGCACTTCGATGCCGATGGCAACTTCGCGGACAAGGCCCGGCTGAGAGTGGTCGCACTGCAATCAGGCGATCCGGAGACACGGGCGATGTGGCAGCACATGGTCGACGTATCGCTCGATGATTTCGACAAGGTTTACGCCCTGCTCGGGTCCGCACTGACCAGAGCAGACGTCGTCGGCGAGAGTGCCTACAACGACGATCTGCCGCACGTCGTCGACGAACTGGAGCAGCAGGGTCTGCTGACCGAGTCCGATGGTGCGATGTGCGCGTTCCTGCCCGGATACCTCGGCCGGGACGGTACGCCGCTGCCCGTGATCGTACGGAAGTCCGACGGCGGATTCGGCTACAGCGCAACGGATCTGGCCGCCGTACGGCATCGGGTCAGCACGTTGCACGCCGACCGGATCGTGTACGTCGTCGACCACCGGCAGGCGCTGCACTTCGACATGATCTTCACCCTCGCAAGAACGGCCCACTGGCTCGATGTGCCCGCGGAACACGTCTCGTTCGGCACCGTACTCGGACCGAACGGAAAGCCCTTCAAAACCAGAGAAGGCGGCACCGTCAAGCTCGTCGAGCTACTGAACAGCGCGGTGGCGCGGGCCGACGCGCTGCTCGCCGGGCGGGACGGGGTGGATCGGGAGGAGACCGCGCGGGCCGTCGGGATCGGCGCGGTGAAGTACGCCGACCTGTCCAGCGACCGGGGCAACGACTACGTGTTCGACCTGGACCGGATGGTCGCGATGACCGGCAACACCGGCCCGTACCTGCAGTACGCGCACGCCCGGCTCACCCGGCTGCTCACCAAGGCGGATGCACCAGGCGGGAAGGTAACCGAGCTCAATGACCCGGCCGAGCAGCGGCTCGCCCTCCTGCTCACCGGATTCGCGACCACCGTCGAGCAGGTCGCCGAGACGCTCCAGCCGCACAGGCTTTGCACCTATCTGTACGACGTGGCGTCCGCCCTCTCGATCTTCTACGAGCAGTGCCCGGTGCTGAGCAGTGCAGGCGAGACCAGAGCAAGCCGGATCGCCCTGTGCGCGGCGACCCGGAAGGTGTTGCAGGATGGACTCGGCCTGCTGGGGATCGAGGCCCCTGACGCGATGTAGGAGGTACCGCATGCTGCCGTGGTCGGCGGAGTACACGGGACGCCTGGACCAGACGACGTACACCAGCGAGCTGCTGCGCGGGAACCCGCTCGGCGACCCGCACGAACGGCCGGTACTGGTCTACCTGCCACCCGGGTACGACGACTCGAACGACCGGTACCCGTCGATCTACGTGACGATGGGCTACACCGGCCACGTCGGCATGTGGTTCAACCGCGCCCCGTTCCGCCAGCCGTACCCGGAGCTCCTGGACGCGATGTTCGCCGAGGAGGGTGCGCCGAAGGCGGTCGTGGTGTTCGTCGACTCGTGGACGCGGTACGGCGGCAGCCAGTGCCTCGACTCGCCCGGCACCGGGCAGTACCAGTCGTACCTGTGTGACGAGATCGTGCCGTGGATCGACGCGACGTACCGGACGATCCCGGACCGCGACCACCGCGCCGTCACCGGCAAGTCGAGCGGCGGCTACACCGCGATGGTCACGCCGATGCTGCGGCCCGACGTGTTCGGTGCGCTCGCGACGCATGCGGGCGATGCGCTCTTCGACGTCTGCTACCGGCCGGAGTTCCCGGAGCGCGCGCGGACGCTGCGGGACAAGTACGACGGCAGCTTCGAGAAGTACTTCGAAGTGCTCGAGACCCGGACCGGACGGACCACGATGGAGGACCTGCACCTGCTGGAGATGTACGGGTACGCGTCGGCGTACTCCGCCGAGCCCGACGGGACCGTACTGCTGCCGTTCGACGACCTCGGCGCGACCATCCCGGAGGTGTGGTCGCGCTGGCTGTCCCGCGACCCGGTGGAGATGGCGAAGCAGGAGCAGTACGCCGAGGCGGTCCGCTCGCTGCGGGCGGTGTGGATCGACGCGGGCCGCCAGGACGAGTACTACCTGGACCTCGGCGCGACCGCGTTCCACCGGGCGGTGCAGCAGGCCGGCGTACCGGACGAGCGGACGCACTTCGAGCTGTTCGAGGGCACCCACGGCGGGATCGAGTACCGGTACCCGCTGGCGGTCCGCTGGCTCGCGGAACAACTCCGTTAATGGCGTGCTCCCGCCCTGCACACGCCGTACCGTCGATCGCATGAACTGGCCGGATGGGATCGCGGCGCGGCCGCTGACACTGGACGACGCCGAGGCGTTCGCGGAGCTGTGGGCAGCCAAGGAAGAGGTCGACCAGGAGGGCGAGAACTTCGAGGCCGAGGATCTCGCCGAGGAACTGCGGATGCCCGGTCTGGACCTGGCCCGCGACAGCATCGCCCTCTGGGCGGACGGCCGGCTGATCGGCTACGGCATCGCCCACGCCCGGGAGTCCGTGGTGGACGTTGACCGGGTGCGCGCCGAAGGTACCGTGCACCCCGAGTGGCGCCGTCGCGGCCTCGGTACCCAGCTGATGCGCTGGCTGATCGGCCGGGCCGGCGAGCTACATCTCGCCACGCACCCGGACGTCCCCGGGTACACGAGCGCCGGCGCGGTCAGCACCAACGCCGGCGCGACCGCCCTGATGCGCGACTTCGGCTTCGAAGAGGTGCGGTACTACTTCGACATGCGCCGCCCACTCGACCGGCCGGTGCCCGCGGCGCAGCTGCCGGACGGCCTCCGGCTCAAGCCGTACGACACCGCCTACGAGGAGGCGCTGCGCGAGGCGCACTTCGAGGCCTTCTCGGACCACTGGGGCTGGACACAGCCCAGCGTGGAGACGTGGAGGGCGCGGAGCATCGGCACGCGGGCGTTCCGCGGCCTCCAGTCGTACGTCGTGATGGACGGCGACACCGTGGCGGCGTACGTGAACTCCTTCGAGTACGACGCCGACACCGAGGCGACGGGCGTCCGCGAGCTGTACATCGGCCAGGTCGGCACCCGCCGGGCGTACCGCGGGCGCGGCCTGGCCCGGGCGGCGCTCGCCAAGGTCCTCGCCAAGGCCGCGGAGGCCGGCTACCAGCAGGCCGCCCTCGGCGTCGACGCCGACAACCCGACCGGCGCACTCGGCCTGTACGAGAACCTCGGCTTCACGACCCACCAGACGTTCGTCAACTACCAGCTGCCGCTGGCTTGATGTTGGCGTTGAGGTGGAACAGGTTGTCCGGGTCGTACGTCGCCTTGATCGCGGCCAGCCGGTCGTACTTGGCACCGTACGACGCCCGGATCCGCTCCTCGTCGGTCTCGCTCTCGGCGTTGACGTAGCTGCCGATACCGCGGCTCACCGGGACCATCGCCGCCCAGAAGGCCCGCACCCAGGAACGGTCCGGCTCGAACATCTCCGCCGTCGGCGCCAGGCCGACGATGAACAACCCGTACCCAGGAGCCCGGCTGCCGCTGAACGCGGTGGCGTCGTCCGGCACCCGCGAGTACCCACCGTCGAGCCGGTACGCCAGCAGGACCGAACCCGGCGACGTCTTCTGCGGCACGTGCTCGGTGATCACGTCGATCACCTCGTCGCTGAAGTCGTCGATGTACAGGCCCTTGTCGTACGCGTGAGAGCCCCAGGCGTTGGCCTCGTCGAGCAGCTGCTGCAGGGCGACGTACGGCATCGGGCTCGCGAACTCGACCAGCGGCGGCAGCGCCGACGTGATCTCGCTCATCACCGCGGCGTGCTCCTCGGCCGCGCCGAAACCGTTCACGATCAGCGCGTAGCCCGGCCGGAAGTGGTACTCCGCCGGGACGAACGGCGCCGGTGGGGCGTTCACCGCACCGACCACGATGTTCACGTCGTCCGGCAGCTTCGGGATCACCTCGCGCGCCAGCCGGAGCACGTCCGCGCCGCGGTCGAGGTCCCAGAACGCCAGCCCGAACTGGATGATCGGCGCCTGCTCATGCAGCCGGAACTCGAACTCGGTCACCACTCCGAAGTTGCCGCCGCCGCCGCGGACCGCCCAGAACAGGTCCGGGTTCTCGTCGTCCGACGCACGCAGGATCCGGCCGTCCGCGACGACGACCTCCACCGAGACCAGATTGTCGATACTGAGTCCGTGCTTGCGCGTCAGCCAGCCCATGCCGCCACCGAGCGTGAGCCCGCCGACACCGGTGTGACTGACCATCCCGGCCGGCGTCGCCAGGCCGTACTCCTGCGCCGCCGCGTCGAGCTGGCTGAGCAGGGCGCCGCCGCCGACCCTCGCGCGGCGCGCCTCCGGATCGACCGTGACCTGGTTGAGCTGGCTGAGGTCGATCATCAGCCCGTCGTCGACGACGCTCTTCCCGCCGGTACTGTGCGCGCCACCCCGGACCGCGATCTCCAGTCCTTGGTCCCGGGCGAACAGCACCGCGAGGCTCACGTCGGCCGCGCTCCGGCACCTGGCGATCACAGCCGGTCGACGGTCGATTCCGGCGTTCCACAACCGGCGCGCGTCGTCGTAGCCCTCGTCGCCCGGTAGCAGTACCGGTCCCTCCACGGTCGAGCGCAGCGCGTCGACCCCCATTTCCGCAAGCTGAGACATAGCTCCCCTCCCCTGGGTTTCCTGTTGTCAGGATTCAGAGCCGCGCGGTTATCCACAAGGGATCAGCGTCCCGGTTGAGCCGGAAATACGCCCGGTGTCAGACTCGGCGGCGTGAGTGACGAGGAGATCCTGGAACGTTTGCCGATCGCGGCAGCGGTCGTTGCCCTGCGCGACGATCGGGCGGACACCGAACTGGCGCGCCTCGGTGCGTACGACGAACGCGACCAGGCGCAGGTGGACCGTTGCCTGCAGGTGTTCCTCACCGGGCTGCTCCGCGCCACCTGGGAGCGAGGGTGGGCGCCGGCCGACGTCGTGCAGCACGGGCGCCGCAGCATGGACTCCGGCGTCGAGCCGCTGTTGCTGGCCGCGATCTCCGCCGAGCACCTCGCGTACAAGACGACCACGATCGATCCGAACTGGCTCGCCCAGCTGACCGACCTCGGCGTACCGCAGCCGTTCGCGGCGCTGCACCTGACGGACTGGAGCGCCGCCGCGCGGGTCGGCCGCTACCTCACCTTGCACCACGCCCTGTCGCTGGCCGGTTTCCTCCAGTCGCTACCGGTGCTCGCCCGTCTGTACCCCCTGCCCGGTACGCCGGTCCGCGGTACGCACCCCGTCGTACCGGCCAACGGGAAGATGCTCGGGCGGATCCGTGCCTTGCTGGCGAAGGCCGAGGCGACCGAGTTCCCCGACGAGGCGGAGGCGCTGTCCGGCAAGGCGCAGGAGCTGATGGCCAAGTTCTCGCTGGACCACGCGTTGCTGGAGGCAACGGAGGAGGAGCTCCCGGACGACTCGGCGGGGCGCCGGCTGTGGGTGGACACCCCGTACGTCTCGGCCAAGGCGCAGCTGGTCGGCGCGGTCGCCGCGGCGAACCGTTGCCGTACGGTCGTGATCGAAGACCTGCCGGTGGTCACGATCGTCGGCGCCGAGGTCGACCTGCAGCACACCGAGATCCTCAGCACGTCCCTGCTGGTCCAGGCGAATCGCGCGATGATTGCTGCTGGCAAGCACATCGGACATCGTGGCGAGTCCCGGACGCGGTCGTTCCGGCAGTCGTTCCTGATGGCGTACGCGCAGCGGATCGGCGAGCGGCTCGAGCAGACCGCCGCAGCGACCCAGGCCGCCGTCCCCGAAGCAGACGCGGGACGCCTGTTGCCGGTCCTGGCCAAGCGCGAGGAGCAGGTGGATGCGTTGTTCACGCAACTGTTCCCGAACACGACGACCCGGCGGACGCGGATCACCAACGGCGCCGGGTGGCACGCCGGGCTGACCGCCGCGGATCAGGCCCAGCTCGACGCGCGCCGGCAGGTGCGCCGATGAAGCCGCACCGGACGTCGATCGGCGGCGTGCTGCGGATCGAGCTGGAGGTCAAGCCCAACGACGACGGGTGGTTCAAGGAGAACTTCCACCGCGCGAAGCTGGCCGAGCTAGGGATGGACGTCGTCCAGCACAACGTCGCGTACTTCGAAGAACCCGGGATCATCCGCGGGATCCACGCCGAACCGTGGGACAAGTACCTGTCGCCGTCGTCGGGCCGGGTGTTCGCCGCGCTCGTCGACCTGCGCCCGGGTCCTGAGTTCGGTCGGGTGGAGACGTTCGAGCTCGGTACGGCCGACGCGCTCTACGTGCCCCGCGGAGTCGGGAACTCGTTCTGCACGCTGACACCGCACACGACGTACAACTTCCTGGTGAACGAGCACTGGTCGCCGGAGCGGGTCGCGGTCGACCTGTTCGACCCGGAGCTGGCGATCGCGTGGCCGGACCTGCCGCTCAAGTACACCGAGAGGGACGCGGCTAACCCTGCGCTGGCTGAGCTGCTGCGGGAGCTCCGGGCCTGAGGCCGCACAGCACGATGTCGAGCAGGCGATGCGCCTGCTCCTCCGGGGTCTCGGGTGAGTGTGTGATGCCGCCGACGAGCCGCAGCACGTCCGCCAGCTCCAGCTCGGGCCGCACGTCGCCGGTCGCTTTCGCCTTGTCCAGCAGCAGATTCCCGGCTTCCTGGACGCTCAGCTTGCAGGCCTTGAAGAACGGCGATTCCTTGCCGATGGCAAGCATCAGCTCGTGGGCCAGGCTCTTCTTGGACAGCCCGAACCCGACGAAGCTGCGCAGCCAGGCGGCCAGCGCGTCGAACGGCGCGAGCTCCTTGTCGAACTCGTACGCCCGGTCGACGACGGACTGGATCTCGTCGACGTAGACCGCCTCGAGCAGGGCCGTCCGGTTCGGGAACCGGCGGTACAGCGTACCGATGCCGACGCCGGCCCGGCGGGCGATCTCCTCCAGCGAGGTGTCAGTGCCGTGCTCGGCGAACGTCTCCCGGGCGGCCGTCACCAGACGGTCGTAGTTCCGGGCCGCGTCCGCACGGGTCGGCCGCGTACACGGCATGGGTTGCGGCGCCATCAGCCTCCTCCCGAGGTTTTCAGCACAATATCGCTTGCAAAGCGGAGGATGCCTCCGTATCGTATCCGGAGGAAGTCTCCGCTTTCCTCTCAACTGTAAACCCTCAGGGGTAAGGAGCAACATGTCGGCAACATCCGCGGCGCCGGCCGGCGCCGCCTCGGCCCCGGCCGCCCGGCGGCCGGGGGTAGTTCTCGCAGTCATTCTGGTCACCCAGCTGATGGTCATCCTCGACGCGACCGTGGTGAACATCGCGATGCCTCACATCCGGGAGGCCCTGCACTTCAGCACCTCCAGCCTGTCCTGGGTGCAGAACGCCTACGCGCTCGCGTTCGGCGGTCTGCTCCTGCTCGGTGCCCGCGCCGGCGACCTGCTCGGTCGCCGCCGGGTGTTCCTCACCGGCGTCAGCGTCTTCACCCTCGCCTCGCTGCTCGGTGGCCTCGCGCCGAACGCCGAGCTGCTGCTCGCCGCCCGCGTACTGCAGGGCATCGGCGGTGCGATCGCAGCCCCGGCGGCCCTGACCCTGCTGATGCTCACGTACCGCGAAGGTCCTGAGCGGATGAAGGCGCTCGGCTACTACAGCCTGATCTCGTCCGGCGGCGGCAGCGTCGGCCTGGTGCTCGGCGGCATGCTGACGGACTGGGCGTCATGGCGCTGGGGTCTGTTCATCAACGTCCCGATCGGTATCGCACTGGTCCTCACGGCCCGGCAGGTGCTGACCGAGACCGAGCCGGAGACCGGCCGGTTCGACGTGGCCGGCGCGGTGACCTCGACGCTCGGCATCACCTCACTGGTCTACGGCTTCATCCGGGTCGCCGAGAAGGGCTGGACCTCCACCGAGGTGCTGGTCGCATTCGCGGCCGGTGTCGTTCTGCTGGCGTCGTTCGTGCTGATCGAGCGCCGGGTCAGTCACCCGATCGTGCCGCTGCGGCTGTTCCGGTCGCCGGTCCGCTCGGCGTCGTACCTGACCATGCTGCTGATCGTCGGGACGATGTTCGGGATGTTCTTCTTCCTGACGCAGTACCTGCAGGGTGTGCTCGGGCTCAAGCCGTTCGCGGCAGGCCTGGCCTTCCTGCCGCTGACCGGTCTGCTCTTCGCCCAGTCGCGGATCGTGCCGCGGCTGGTTGCCCGGATCGACGGCGCGAAGCTGATGCTGGCCGGCTCGACGCTGGTCACGCTCGGCACGATCTGGCTGACCCAGCTGAACGCGAACAGCACCTACCTGGCCGACGTGGTCGGTCCGCTGGTCCTGTTCGGAGCAGGCGCCGGCATGATCTTCATCCCGCTGGTCGGCCGGGCCATCTCGGGCGTCGCACCGGAGGACTCGGGCGCCGCGTCCGGCATGCTGAACGTCGTCCAGCAGGTCGGCGGCGCGCTCGGCCTGGGCATCCTGGTCACGATCTTCGGTACGGCGAGCCGCAACTCGACGGCGACCGTCCCACGCCAGATCCTGGTCGAGGGCGTCCACGCAGCCTTCATCGGCTCCCTGGTCTACGCGGCCCTGAGCCTGGTGATGATCACCATCACCGTCCGCCCCTGGACCTGGTTCCGTACCGCACCCGAACCGGTGGAGGTCGAGGCCTGAGTAATCCACTGGCAGGCGGAGGTCATTCGTGAAACGGTGCCGGGCATGGAGCCTGCGAACTTCTACTCCGGCATCGTGGTCGACGCGTACGCGAAGCTGAAGTCGGAGACCTTCGACCCGGAGCCGTACCTGGAGTTCGTCAAGGCGCACGGCGAACCCGCGCTGGAGATCGGCTGCGGCGACGGGGAGCCCCTGCTCGAGCTGTGTGCCGCGGGGCTGGAGGTCGACGGCGTCGACTCGTCCGGCGACATGGTCGAACGGTGCCGCGCCAACGCGGCCAAGCGCGGTCTCACGACTCAGGTCTTCCAGCAACGCATGGAAGACCTGAGTCTGGACCGGCGGTACGCGTCGATCTACCTCGCCGGGCCGACGTTCAACCTGCTGGCCGACGACGAAACCGCGCTGCGGGCGCTGGTCGCGATCCGCGCCGCGCTGTCCGACGGCGGCGCGGCGTTGATCCCGCTCTGGGTCCCCGGTCCCACGCCCGCCGAGGAACTCGGCGTCAGCCGGTCGACAGACGATGCGGGCGTGGAGCTCAGGTACACCCCGCTGTCGGAGAGCTACGACCGCAAGCTGCGGACCCGGATCACCACCGCGCGCTACGAACGAATCGATGCCGACGGCACCGAGACCGCGGACCGGGAGTGGATCATCCACTGGCACACACCCGCCTCGTTCCGCGGCCTGTGCGCGGACGCCGGCCTCCGGGTCGACGAGATGGTGGACGACGACACGGAGGAAGCCGCGTCTGACGACGCCACCAGCTTCACGGTGGTGGTCCGGCGCTAGATCGAGGCGGCGCCGTCGACGACCAGGACCTGGCCGTTGAGGTTGGTGTTGTCGAGCAGGAGCATCCGGACGAGGGGAAGGACGTCTTCGGGCTCGGTCAGCCGGCCGGTCGGGGTGCGGCGGGTGATCTGGTCGAGCTGGGTCTGACCCAGCACGGCCGACATCTCGGACGCGAAGAACCCGGGAGCGATGGCGTTGGCAAGGATGCGGCCGCCCAGTTCGCGCGCGAGCGAACGGGTGGCCGCGTCCATGCCGCCCTTGGTGGCCGAGTACGCGACCAGGCCCGGGTAACCGCGCTGGGCGCAGATCGAGGTGATGTTGACGATCCGGCCCTTGAGGCCCTTCGCCAGCATCCGGCGGAGCACGAACCGGGTCAGGATCAGCGGCGACGTCAGGTTGGTCCGGATGATCTCAGCCAGGTGCTCCGCGGACGTGTGGACGTGCAACGAGTCCTGGCCGATCGCCGCATTGTTGACCAAGGCATCGATCGGCCCGAGCGTGGTCTCCACCTCGCGGACGAACGCCTGAGCGGCCGCGGCGTCGTTGACGTCGACGGAGCCGTAGTGCAGGTGTTCGGGGTACTTCTGCCCGAGCGCCGTCAGCTCGGGGGTGACCGTACGGGCGAACGCGGCGACCTTCAGGCCGGCGGCGAGCAGGTCGGTGACGATCGCCAGGCCGAGGCCGCGGGACCCGCCGGAGACAAGGACGACCGACGCGGGTGGGACGATTTCAGACATCGCTCTTCAGGGTTTCCTTCTGCGGGATCTCGTCGAGGAACTTGATCCGCCGCGGTACGCCGTAGTCCGGCAGCCGGTTCGAGCACCACTGCACCAGGTCCGCGTCGGTGATCGGGCCGAGCAACCGGTTCGGAACCACCTCGGCCGCGACCATCCGGCCGACCAGCGGCGCCTTGCGCGCGAACACCCGCGCCCAGGAGACGCCCGGGTGGCCCATCAGCACGTTGCGGACCACCCCGGCCGAGACCTTCGAGCCGCCGACGTTGATCTCGTCGGTGTCCAGGCGTCCGGTGATCAGCACCCGGTCGCCGTCGTACTCGACCCGGTCGCCGGTGTGTACGGCGCCGATCAGGCCCGCGCCGTGGTGCGGCGAGCGGATCACCAGTTCGTCGCGCTCGACGCTCAGCACCGGCCGCTCCGGGTCCGGGTCGCGGTCCAGCCACGACTTCGGGAAGCCGGCCTTGCCGTCGTGGACGACGATCGACGCGCCGACCTCGGAGGAGGCGTAGATCCAGGAGATCCGGGCCTTCGGGAACAGCTCCCGGAGCTGGTCGAGGATCGCCTGGTCGACGGGCTCGCCGCCGAGCGTGATCTGCTCCAGCGGTACGGCAGCCAGCGCGTCGGCGTCCCGGTAGATCGCCTGCCGCCAGAAGGTCGGCGTACCGGAGGCCGCCGTGACGCCGTGCTCGGTCGCGATCGCCGGCCAGTCCTCGAGTTCGTGCGGCTCGATCACGACCAAGCCCTGGTCGGGCTGGGTCAGCGAGAGCGTGACGAGCTGCCACCACGCGTAGGTCCCAGGCGAGTACGGCAGGAGCCAGGTACGTGGTGGCTGATCGCCGGTGACCGTGGTCAGGGACTCGAGGGTGTGGCCGATCCGCTTCGGGCGGCCGGTCGAGCCTGAGGTCAGCAGCCAGGCGCGGCCCGACTCCTCCACGCGCTTCAGCTTGGCCGGGGTGATTGCCCCATCGGGCAGAACGATCGCGAACCCGGACTCGCCCAGTTCCTCGCGCATCAGTTCGTCGACGCGGGACTCGGTCGCGACCAGCAGTTCGGTGCCGTGGACCGCGTGGTGCCGGACGGCCGCGAGCGCGTCGCCGCCGTTGTCGACCAGCACGGCCGCGGGCGACGGCAGCTGCGGCAGCTTGTGCAGGGTCCGCCAGGTCAGCCGCTTACCGCCGACGACGACGGTGTTGTCGTCACCGATCAGCGCGGTGCTGCGCCGGCCACTCACGCGGACTGGAGTTGCTCGATGAAGTCCAGTACGTCGCCGACCGTCGCGATCCGGCGCAGCCCGGGGGCATCGAAGTTCAGCTCGTCGCCGAGCTCGTCCTCCACCCGGAGGGCCAGCTCGGAGAAGTCCAGCGACCGGAACCCGATCTCCCGGAGATCCGCTGTGTCGTCGGCCGGCAATGCGCGGCCCTGAGCCGTCATCACCTCACCCATCAACTCCCTGACCCGACTCCGATCCACCGAACTCATAGTCCCGAAGCCTAGCCTCGGATCTCCCGCCGTCACCAACGGTTCCGTCACAGTCACGGCCGCGTAGCCGGTCCTTCAATCGTTTGATCCGGGCGCGGACCTCGAGCCAGGTCAGGGCGATCACCGGGCCGGCGGCGGCCAGCGCCGCCAGCAGGACCTCCTCGACCGGCAGGCCGGCGATGTGCTGAACGAGCATCGGACCTCCCCAGACCTGGAGATTACTGAGTGTAAACGGAATGTCTGCGGGGGTAAACGGCTGACGGGACTCGTCCGGCTCCTACACTGTGCCGGGTGATCAGACCGGGAAGGCGTCGTGCTGCCGGGCGTGGGAGGCGGAGTGCGGCGCTGGTGAGTCTGCCCGTGCTGCCGATCGCCTGGTTCGTCGCGCTGCAGGAGCACCCGCCGTGGATGCCGGCCGCGTACCTCGGCTACCTGCTGGTCGTGATCGTCGTACCGGGCACGATGTTCTGGCGGCGGCTGACCGGCGGCGTCGGCTGGCTGACCGCGGACGTCGTCCTCGGTACCGCGTTCGGCCTGGCCGTCGAAGCGCTGGTCTACCCGCTCGGGATGCTGTTCGGCATGCCGTTCGCGGCGCTGCTGATGCCCGCGCTGGCGTTCGGGATGTGGCGGGCGTTGCCGCGCCGCAAGCTCCCGGAACGACCGACGCCGTGGTGGTCGCTGGCCGGCGTGATGCTCGCCGTCGGGGTCGCGGCCGCCTGGTTCGTCCGCGTCGGCGCGCGCCTCATTCCGCTGAACGGATCCGAGGCCTTGCGGCCGGACTCGGACGCTCCGCACAACCTCGCGATCGCGGGTGAGGTCACCCACCACTTCCCGCCGCGGATCCCGTACGCCGACGGCGGCTGGCTGACCAGCCACTGGGCGGCGTACGAGCACCTCGCCTCCGCGCACTGGATCACCAGCGTGCCGCTCGACGTACTGACGCACCGGATGGCGCCGTTCCTGTGGATCCTGCTGACCGTACTCGGCGCGGCCGCGGTCGGGATGCTGCTGACCGGTCGCGCGGTGGCGGCACCGATCGCCGCCGGGCTCGTCGTGGCCGGGGGCGATCTCGTCGCTTGGCCGTGGGCGGTGACGGACCGGGTGTTCGCCGACGGGCCGTTCTCGCTCGGCCAACTGACCAACCCGCCGCAGGCCTTCTCGACCGTGTTGCTGCTGCCGTTGATCGCGGTGACGACGTTGCTGTTGCGGCGACGGCCGGGTACGACGCGTGGGCAGCTGTTCCGGTTGTTCGTCACCGCCGGGGTGCTGGTCGCGGCGCTGGCGTTGACGAAGGCGACCACGCTTCCCGTGTACGCGACGGGGCTGGCGGTTGCGTGGATCTACCTCACGGTTCGCGCGGGGCGGTTGAACCTGCGCGCGCTGGTGCTCGGCGTGGGCGTTGCCGCGGCGTACGCGTTGACGTTCTTCTTCGTACTGCGGGGCGCGGCCTCGACGGTGCGGTTCGATCCCGGGGCGACGTTCGAGAGCCTGGCGGACCGGATGGGCGGTGGGTCCGCGGTTCCGGTGATCGGGGCCGTGGTCGTGATCGGGTGGCTGATGCCGGTCGCCGGCGCGCTGTTGATCAAGCGGCGCGAGGTGATGGTGGTGTTCCTGCTCGCCGGGTTCGGGGCCGCCGTACTGCTGGCGTCGTTGCTCGCGGATCGTGGGGATACCCAACTGTTCTTCGTTCGCACCGGCTTCGTGTTCGGCGTACTGCTCGCGACCTGGGGCCTCGGTTCGCTGGAACGGCGGCAGTACTGGATCACCGGCGTCGCGGCCGCGATCGGGGTCGCCGCGATCTACTGGGGCCGGCACCAGACGCCGCGTTCGTGCACGTCGACGAACTGCTTCGGGCAAGGGCTCGCGGTGACGCTGGTGATCGCGGCGCTCGGGCTCGGCGTGTTCGGGCTCGTCCTGCGAGGCTCCCGGCGTACCTGGGCGGTGATCGCGGTGGCGGTGCTCGTCGGTACGACGGTGTCGCCGACGGTGGCGTCCGTACGGCGGTTCGCGAACCCGCCGCTGACGTCGTACGAATCGATCGCGCCGGGCGGGATCGAGGCGGCGCGCTTCATCCGGCGCAACTCCGGGTCCGACGACCGGATCGCCACGAACGTGCACTGCCACCAGGCACGCGCGTCGCATTGCCAGACCGGGTCGTACTGGATCGCCGGGTACGCCGAACGGCGCGTGCTCGTGGAAGGTTGGGCGTACCAGGTGCGGATCGACGACAGCTATCCGGCCGGCGTCCAGGGACCGTACTGGAACCAGGACCTGCTCCAGCTGAACGACGAGGTCTTCCGCAACCCGTCCCGGCAGACCATCGAGACGCTGCGGAGCAAGTACGGCGTGCAGTGGCTACTGCTCGACGAGCGCGTCAGCGCACCTCCCAAGAACCTGGACAAGCTGACCGAACTGCGCTTCCAGCTCGGCACAGTCCGCGTCTACCAGATCTACCCACCCCCACCCACGAACCCGTTCCCGTCGATCTCCCCTACCCCGACGCCGACCCAGAGCCCGTCCACCCCGTTCCCAACCTCGTCGACAAGCGGCTCCCCCGCCTTCCCAACCGGACCGAGCTCGCCCTCCCCGACGTCCACCTTCCCAACCCCAACCCTCCCAACCGGCACCCAGCCAACGGTCCCGTTCCCAACCGGCACCCTCCCGACGAGCATTCCGACGTCCCCGACGCAGACCGGCTCGGTCCCGACGCAGCCGACGACTACGCCGGAACTCCGGAGCCCGTAGAGGTCAGGGTCCGAGTAAGGCAGCGGGAACGACGGCTATGCCGTCTTGACGGCGATAGGCATCCGTGCCTGTACAGATCACCATCGCGTCGACAAGGTCCTCACCGATCTCGGATCGCAACCAGAGCAGGTGTTTCACATCGTCGTCGGTCACAACGGGGGCGAGCTTCACCTCGATCGCCAGCACGCGGTGGTCGGCACGCTCGACGATCAGGTCCACCTCGTGATCGCCGTTCCTCGTCCTGAGGTGTCGGACGCCGGCCTCGGCCGCCTGCGCATAGACGCGTACGTCGAGCGTGACCAGCGACTCGAAGAACTGGCCAAGCAGAACACCGTCCCGGATTCGTGGATGCCCCTTGACCGCGTCGTCGAGCAGGGCGGTCACGCCGACACCGAGCAGCGCGGCCGCCAGCGCCGGATCGGCGAGATGATGCTTCGGAGCCGAGGCGAGCCGGCTCAGCCGGTTCCGGGTCGGCAACCAGGCTTCCACTGGATCGAGCAACCACAACTGGCTGAGCACGTCGCGGTACACCATGGTCGTCGTCTTCGCCGGCTTGTCCGTGGCTCCCGCGGTCGCGGCGTCGAGGATCGCGTTGTACGACGCTGTTGTGGCAGTCGCTGCAGCGTAAGCAGCCAGCCAGGCGCGTAGGGTCGCAGGCCGCCGCACCAGGTGCCCTTGCTCGGGAAAGTCCCGCTCGACGATCCGATCGAGATACCCGGCGAGTTGGGCGCGTCTAGGCCGGTCGGTGAGTGGCCGAATACCGGGAAATCCTGACCGGACGATCTCCTCGGTGTACGTCGTCAGTTGTACGTCTGTCCTGCCGCGCACGGCACCCCGGCTTCCGGCCAGCAGGCCCTTGAAGCTGACCGTCGGCGTCTCGATCCCTCGCTCGGACAAGGACATCGGACGCATCCGCAGCCGGACGATCCGCCCGGCTCCGGAATGTGTCGGTGCGTTGACCGGTCTGGCGCTGCCGGTCAGCAGGAAGCGACCCGGCGTGACGTCTCGATCGACGCTTCGCCGGACCTGATCCCACACCTCCGGCCGCAGTTGCCATTCGTCGAGCAGCACCGGCGGTTCGGCTCGATCCAGCCGATCCGGCTCAGCGTCGAGCAGTAGCCGCCGGGCCGGGTCGTCCAACGCATACACCGTCCGCGCCCGGCGGGCCGCCGTTGCGGTCTTGCCGACGCCCTTGGGGCCGTCCAGCGTAACCGCGGGAAGCCCTGCGAGCAGCTCGTCCAACTCAGCGTCGACAATGCGTTCCACGTACTCCGCCACAACGTCCAGCCTACCATCAGCAGGAGCTGAACACTACCGTTAGCAGCGCTTCTACACTACCGTTAGCAGAAGTTCTACACTGCCGTCAGCAGGAAGATCAGCGGATCGAGATCGCTGGGATTGCGACGCTCTGGTTGGCGAGGCGGTCCAGGGCGGTTATCGAGTACAGGTAGGCCGTGCCTGGGGTGGCTGTGGTGTCGACGTATGACTGGGTGGCTCCGGTCGAGCGGAGTGTGGTGAGTAGGTTGCGGGCGTCGTTGTCGGGGCAGTGGTCGTCGCTCTTGAGTTCACGGCGGTAGATCGCGTACGACGTGGTGTCCGCCGAGGTCCGCGACCAGTTCAACTGGACGCCGTCGGCGGTGCGGGTTGCGTGGACCGCGTGTGCCGGGAGCGGCGCGCGGGAGTCGAGGGCCGGCATCGCGGGGATCAGCGCGGGCTTCGAGTACCAGTTGTTGTTGAGCAGCGTCGTCGCACCGAGGCGGTCCGCGCGGACGTCTTTCGCGGAGAAGTAGATGTTTCCCTTGACCTCGGGGATCGTGCTGTCGAACGCCAGGTGGTCGCTCAGCTCGGCAGGGTCCGACCAGTCCGGTGACTGCGTCGACGTACCGACCTTGTACGTCGCCTCGCCGATGTAGAGGTGGACGTGGGTACCGCGGACCTGCTCGGCCCACCACGGCACGATCTTGTTGTAGTCGGCCGGCGCGAACCCCTGGGCCCAGTACACCTGCGGGACGATGTAGTCGATCCACTCCTCGCGGACCCACTTACGGGTGTCGGCGGCGAGGTCGTCGTACGTCTGCACGCCGGCCGTGGTGTCCGTGCCCTCCGGGTCGGTCGCCTTGTTCCGCCAGACCGCGAACGGCGAGATGCCGAACTTCACCCACGGTTTGATCGCCTTGATCCTGCTGCCCAGCTCCTGGATCAGCAGGTCGATGTTGTGCCGGCGCCAGTCCTGCAGGTTCGTGTAGCCGTCGTTGTACTGCGCGAACGTCGCGGCGTCGTCGAACGTCTGACCGGCGATCGGGTACGGGTAGAAGTAGTCGTCGAAGTGCACGCCGTCGATGTCGTAGTTCGAGACGGCGTCCATGATCGCGTCCTCGACCAGCTTGCGGGCCGCCGGGATACCTGGGTTGTAGTACAGCTTGGGGCCGTACTTCACCACCCAGTCCGGATGCAGCCGTGCCGGGTGTGTCGGGACCAGCGCGTTGAGGTCCGTACCCATCGAGATCCGGTACGGGTTGAACCAGGCATGCAGCTCGAGGTTCCGCTTGTGCGCCTCGGTGACCGCGAACTTCAGCGGGTCGTAGCCGGGATCGCCGCCCTGGTGGCCGGTCAGGTACTGCGACCAGGGCTCCACCTTCGACGGCCAGAACGCATCCGCGGTCGGACGGACCTGGAGGATCACCGCGTTGTGGTGCTGCCGGACCGCGTCGTCGAGCCAGCCGATCAGCTCGGCCTGCTGCTGGTCCGCGCTCAACCCGGTCTTCGACGGCCAGTCGATGTTCACCACCGACGAGATCCAGCTCGCCCGGAACTGCCGGAGCGGGGTGGACGCGTTCGGCGTACACGTCTGCTGATCGGCCGTCTGTGTGGCGGACGCCGTACCGGTCAGACCGCTCAGCAACAGGCCCGCTGCCGCGCCCAGAACACCCATGGTTCGCCAGACTCTCATGTCACTCTCCGACCGTCGTTCAAGGTGAAGTCGAAAGATGTTTACACATCAAGCCCCCACAAGAACAGCGTTCATTAAGTGTGGCGCTAGGTTAGGACCATGCTGCGGACCGCGACCGACGACGATGTCGACATCATCCGGCAGCTGCGGAACCAGCAGGCGAATCGGGACGTGAGCATCACCGCACACGAGATCAGCGCCGACGAGCACGCGGCATGGTGGGCGAAGACCTCGGTCGACCCGTCGCGGCGGGTGCTGATCTACACACGGGACGGTAGGACCGCCGGGGTGGTGAACTTCTTCGACCTCGACGGTACGAGGGGCGCGTGGGGCTTCTTCCTGGACTCGGAAGGGCTGGCCGAACGCGGCGAGACGCTGCCGGCGTGGATCGAGATCATGCGCGAGGCCACGGCGTACGCGTTCGACGAGCTCGGGCTCGACGTACTCACCGGTGAGGTGCTCGAACACAACACCGTGGTCCGGCAGATGAACCGGCGCTTCCGGTTCACCGAAGGGACACCGGAGACTCGGTACGCCGACGGACGCGAGCTCACCGTGATCCCGATCAGCCTGCGCAAAGAAGATCGTCGAACCCAGGGGAAAGCATGAACAGCACGATTGAGATCGGCGACGTACCGGTCGGGCCGGAGCATCAGCCGTTCGTGATCGCGGAGATGTCGGGGAACCACAACGGCGACCTCGAACGTGCGCTCGACATCGTCCGGGCGGTCGCGGAGGCCGGTGCACAGGCGCTGAAGCTACAGACGTACACCGCCGACACGATGACGCTCGACCTCGACCTGCCGGCGTTCCGCTTGCCGGCGGAGCACGAGCTGTGGAGCGAGGCGCGGCTCTACGACCTGTACAAGGAAGCACACACGCCCTGGGCGTGGCACGAGCCGATCTTCGAGCTGGCGGCATCCCTCGGGCTGGTCGCGTTCTCGTCGGCGTTCGACAGCACCGCGATCGACTTCCTGGAGAAGCTGAACGTTCCGGCGTACAAGGTCGCGTCGAACGAGATCGGTGACCTGCCGCTCGTCCGCGGCATGGCCGAAACCGGCAAGCCGATCATCATTTCGACCGGCTCCGCCACGTTGACCGACATCGACGCCGCGGTCCGCGCCGCGCGATCGACCGGCAACGAGCAGATCATCGTCCTCTCCTGCACCGCGAGCTACCCGGCGCCTCCTGAACAGTCGAACCTCCGCGGCATCCCCGTCCTCCGCGACGCCCTCGACGTCCAGGTAGGCCTCTCCGATCACACGATGGGCATCGGCGCCGCGGTAGCCGCCGTCGCCCTGGGCGCGACCGTCATCGAAAAGCACGTAACCCTCAAACGAACAGACGGCGGAGTCGACTCAGCCTTCTCCCTGGAACCCTGGGAACTGGAGATGCTCGTCGAAAGCACCCGGGTAGCCCAACTGTCCCTGGGCAAGCCGGTCATCGGCCCCAAACAAGCCGAACAGAACGTCCTCCGCTTCCGCCGCTCCCTCTACGTGACCCAGGACGTCAAGGCCGGCGACCTGATCACCTTCGAGAACGTCCGCTCGATCCGCCCCGCCGGCGGCCTCGCCCCCGACCTGTTCACCCAGGTCAACGGCCGCCCCTTCCGCACCGACGTACCAGCCGGAACCCCGCTCACCTGGGACCTGCTCTGATGTACCTGCTGTTTCCTGGGCGGCATCATGTGTTGACGCGGTTCCAGGGGGAGTTCTTGCGCGGGTTTGCGGGGCGGACTGTGGTTTGGGCGGTGACGTCGGCCAATCATCAGACGACCAAGCGGAATCCGGTGGGCTTCGACCGGCGGGAAGCGGCGATCGAGCGGTTCAGCCTGGCTGAGGGGATTCGGTCGTTGGTGGTGGGGGTTGTGGACACACCGCCGACCGACGAGTTCGCCGAGGTGACGATCAAGGCCATCGAGGCCGGGACCGATGATCTGGTGCGGTTGACGCCGGCCAATACGGTTGTGGCCTGTTCTACGCCTGCCGTGAGCAAGCTTTATGAGCGGTTGGGGTATCAGGTGATCGGGGTGGAGCCGGAGGGGACGGCCCGGCCTTGGGACGTCCTGTTGATGATTGCTGCGGGCAACGATGCCTGGAAGGAGCTCGCACATCCGGCGACTGTCGATGTGTTCGAGCGGTACGCGTTGGATGCGCAGGTCGCGCGGTGTGTGAACGATCCGGTGGTCGGGGACGACGGCGGATTGACGACGACGCGTGACTACAAGACGTACGCCGACGCGTTCGAGACCGCGGCCGACCGGAAATGGTCGCAGATCAAGGACTTCGTGCGGCCCGGGCGGATCCTCGACATCGGCTGCGCGACCGGGGCGACGCTGCAGCTCATCGACCAGGATCCGCGGTTCCACGAGTCGGACCTGATCGGCGTCGAGGTCGCCCGGCACCTGTACGCGGAATGCGTGCACAAGAAGGAGCAGGGCCTCTTCACCAACCCGAACGTCTACTTCTACCAGCGCAACATGCTCGGCTCGGCCGTCTTCCCGCCGCGGTCGATCGACACCACTCTGACGCTCGCGCTCACCCACGAGATCTGGTCGTACGCCGACGGCTCGCGGCCAGCGACCGTCCAGCGGTTCGCGGACGCGTTGTTCGCGCACACGGCACCGCACGGCGTCTGGATCAACTCCGACGTCTGCGGCCCGGACGAGCCCGACCGTTCCGTCGTACTGCGGCTGGACGACAGCGACGGCGTGAACCCGGACGACGTGTCCGAGCTCGAGACCCTCGACGACGCCGCGTCGTACGTCGGGAAGCTGTCGACGCGGGCCCGGTTCTTCCAGTTCGCGCACGACTTCCGGCGGAACGCCGAAGTCCCGTTCTCGTACGCCTTGAGCGGTGACAAGCTGACGCTCCGGCTGGCCGACGCGATGGACTTCCTGACCCGCAAGGACTACGTCGACAACTGGCTGAGCGAGACCCACGAACAGTTCTGCGGCCTGAACTTCGCCGGCTGGTCCGCGGTCGCCGAACGCGCCGGCTTCACCATCGACCCGTCCTCCCACGCCTGGCGCAACGACTGGGTCATCGAGAACCGCATCGCCCCGGTCGCCTCCATCACCACCCCCGACGGCACCCCCGTCGACTGGCCGGTCACCCACCAACTGCTGATCGCCCGCCGCTAACTCACTCACCGCCCGCCCGCCCGCTCCTCCACGCATTTGGTGGGTCAGCCAGGGAAATGCCGGGTTCCACACTCTGGTAGCGGGTGACAAACCCCCCATCTGCCTGGCTTACCCAGCAAATGCGGGAGGGGGTTGGCTGCTACGTCACGTCGAGGTGGAGGGTGCCGGCCAGGGGGCGTACGGCGAGCGTCTGGCGGGTGCGGGTGATGATCAGGGGGAGGCGGCTGGAGAGGAACGGTTCGCACTGGACCGCGTGGGACGTGCCGTCGGGCGCGGTGGCGAAGAGGATCCATTCGGCCGGTTCCAGGGCGGCCATGTCGACGACCGCAGCCCAGCCGTCGTCGGAGACAGTACGGCGGCACTCGACGTCCACGTAATCGTCGGAGTCGGGCAGGTACCGGCGCCAGCTGAACGCGACATCGCCCCAGTCCGGACCGCGCACCACCAGCATGTTGCCTGCGGCAACCGCCGCGGTGGCGGTCGTCCGGATCGGCGACTCGTGCAGGTTCACGTACCCACCGTTCGACCGGGTCAGCATCACCACCCGCCCGCGCTCCGCGTGCGAGACGAACCGATCGCCGGCCGTCCAGAGCAGCACCTGTTCGCGACCTTCCGGCCCGCGCATCCGGAACGCGCGCGTCGTCCGCTGGCTGAACGGGTCGTCCGGGTTGATCTCCGCGAGGATCGGCCCGATCGGCAACCACGCGGTGAAGTCGCGGCCGTGCACCTCCAGCGGCAGCTGCTCCTCGCCACCCGACAACGGCCGGCTGACAAACAACGACGGTTCGTCGAACGCCGCCCGTCCGTGCAGTACGAGCGCGTCCGGCGTCTGCTCGACGGCGGTCAACCGGCACGGATCCGCCAGCCGCCGTACCGCGAGCGCGCCGTCCTTACCCGGACCGGGCTGGATCCAGTTGGTCCCGTCGATCCACGAACCAGGCGGCCATCCCGGGCTACCTGCCTTCGGCCCCCGCAGCAGATCCCGCCGGACGATCCCGCCACTGCGCAGCCGTACGTCGAAGTGCGACGGACCGGCCGGGCATTTCGCCAGCAGTTCACGGCTGACGCGGACCTCGAAGCCGACCAGGTTCTGCTCGCCGCGCAGGTCGGCCGTGATGTACCGCCGGACCGGAAGCCGATGGTTGCGACCGGCAATGACCAGGCCGACGCGGAGGCTGGACGGTTTCGACTGCAGGTGCCGGAGTTCCGCCGTACCGCGGATCGACAGTTCGCCGTCGATCCAGGACACCTCGCGAACGCTGGTCGCCGGCGTGAAGTCGGACTTGGTCAGCTGCAGGTGTTCCTCAGCCGTTTCCGGATCGAGGGCGACCTTGTGCAGCAGCTCCAGGTCACCGGCGCGCAGAGCGTCGAACTGGAGCTGGGCGAGGCGCGGTCCGGTCGCGAGTACGTCGTCGTCGAGGCGGTCGAGGAGCTCGGTGCTGAGCTCGACCAGGTGCTGCTCCTCCTCGGGCGGCACGGTGCCGAACGCGGAGAGGATCGCGTGCAGGTCGATCTGGCGGAAGTGCGTGTGAACCCGGCTGCGGATCTCCGGCAGCGCGTCCTCGACCTGGTCCAGGACGAGACCGGCCGAGACCACCCGGTCGCGGATGTTCGCGAGCTGGAACTTCTGCTGGGTGATCGAGTCGCCGGACTCCCGCTCACGCCAGAAGTACACCGGCGCCGCGATCGTGTCGACGGTGACCGCCTCGAGGTGCGCCTTCAGCGTGACCGGGTAGTCCTCGTACCGGATCGCCGGGAACCGGTACCCGTACTCGTCCCAGAACGAACGGCGGTAGACCTTGTTCCACACCATCCGGTCCAGCACGAGCTCCGGCGTCTCGGAGATGTGCGTGGCCGGCCGGTCCTCTGTGAACGCCTGCCCGTGCAGCCAGGACGGGCGTACGCCGTAACTGTTGTTGAACCGCCGCGCGTTACCGCCGGCGAAGTCCGAACCGGTCCGGTCGAGCGTCTTGATCAACAGCCCGAACCCGTGCCGCGTCACCAGGTCGTCGCTGTCGACGAACGTGACGTACTCCCCCGACGCGTGCTCGACGCCGGTGTTCCGCGCCGGGCCGAGACCCGCGTTCGGCTGTTCGACGATCCGGAACCGCGGATCGCGGGCGCAGAACTCCTTCGCGATCACCGCACTGTCGTCCGGCGAACCGTCGTCGACCAGGATCGCCTCGAAATCCGCGAACGTCTGCCGCGCGATCGAGTCGAGACAATCCGCGAGATAAGCCCCCACGTTGTAGAACGGCACTACCACGCTCAGGCGTGGCGCCGTCATCTCTTGCGTATCTTACGGGCGAGCTTGCGGGCGACGGTCTTCGGCTTGCGGACCTGGGCGGCGTGGAAGATGACGCGGGAGACGGCGTACGTGCGCGATCCCCGGATCCGTTCATGGGCCGCGGTGACCTTCTGGAGCTGACCGCGGAGTTCACGGATGCGGTTCTCGCGGGTCTTCATCGCCTTGTTCCGGAAGCCGAGCGTCCGCTCGAGTCCGTAGACGTGGCCCTTCAGCTCGAACAGCTCGTGCTTGGCGGCCTCCGCTTCGGCGAGCACCGTCCGCAGGTCGACCACTTCGTTGGTCGTCCCAAGCATGTCGTCGAGGGCCTGCGCGATCTGCTAGCCCTTGGCAATCTGTTCACTCGCCGCCGACGGGGCGTCCGGAGACGTCGCCTGCGTCTGCTCCGGCGCCTCCACCCCGGACATCCCCATCCAGGCGGACACGAGATCGTCGCCGACCATCCACGGCGGCCACGGATGCCTGCGCTGCTGCCCGATCAACCGGTCGTGGAACCGTACCCACGCAGCAGCCAGCAGATCCTCCTTCGCCACGGTCTTCGGCGCGACCCACCCGGAGACCCCGTAGGAGAAGGACTCGCCGTCGTACACCAGGTCGTCCCACCGAAGCGCCACCCGCGACTCGGTCACCCAGTCGCCCAGGTCAGCCGCCAGCTTCCGGAACGCCGGCACATCTTCCGCCGAGGCCAGGCGGAACAACACGCTCTCAACGGACACGCCCGACGAGATCGTGGTGGGGACCACAGAGGGGTCGAAGGAGAGCAGTCCGTCGGAGGTTGAATCGGTGGCGTCCGGCGTGGTGGTGACGTCCCAGCCGGTCAGGTTCTGATCGGCGGTGAGGATGGCGCCGGCGGTTTCTGTGTAGATGTCGTGGGGTGGCTGGGCGCCGATGATGGCGAGCCAGCCGGTCGGGACGGATGCGAGGAGGCCGGCTCGGGCGGCGGTGTCGAGGCCCTCGTGGGCGGGTGACAGGAGCGGTACGTCGGTCTGCTCGACCGCGGCGACGGCCAGCCGGGTGGGGAGTTCGCCAGGGCGAGCGCTCGCCGCCACGTCGGCGCGGACGTACAGCCGGGACGCGAAGTCGGCGTACACCTCCGCGGTCCACGGCAAAGCAAGCTTGAGCTGCTCGACCGACACCGGTCGGGACGGATCGTCGTGCAGAGGGCGCCACTCGTCGTCGCCGTGGCGTTCGTCGGCGGGCCGGCTGTCCAGCAGGTTCAGCAACGAGAACTCGTTCTCGAGGCCGAGCACGACGACAGCGTCCGGCGCAGCGAGCGCGGCGACGGCGTCCAGCCGCGCGCTCCACGACAGGTCAGCGCTGTCGTACCCGAGCAGACGGTCCAGCCCGTCCGACGCGATGATCACCTCATACGGCGAGGTCTGCAGGCCGTCGAGTGCGCCCGCGATCACCTGCAGGCACGGACCGAAGTCCTGGCCGAGCTGCTGCGCGTCGGCGACCGACCGGAGCAGGATCGTCACGTCGGCCGAGTGCGCGAGCACCGACTCGATCAGCTGCGGCGCGTGCGGCCCGAGGATCAGCGTCCGCCGGTTGGCGGGGACGACGTCGGTCAGCAGCGCCGCGAGCGCCGGCCGCGGCGTCGTACGATCGGTCCACGGCTGCATCTCACCGCGGACCACCTGAACCTCAGACACGCTCTCTCCAATCGAACAGGCTCCGCAGTTCCGCGGCGGGCATCATCCAGGGGCGACCGAGTTCGAGGTCGGTGGTCGCGCGGGCGGCCTCGAGGTCGATCGACTTGCCGAGCATCTCCGGCCACAGCCGCTCGATCCGGCTCTGCCCGCCGAACAACGGGTTCTCCCCGTCCATCTCCATCGGGTCGCCGTACACCGCGGGCTCGCAGCCGGCGGCGACGCCGTAGAAGATTGCCGTCGACAACCGGTTCGCGGCGACCCGCTTGTGCTTGCGCAGCTCGGCCAGCTGCTTGAACAGGAACCGCCGGTCGGTGCCCTCGTACGAGAACCCACGCCGCCCGAACGACACCACCCGGAACCCGGCGTCCTCGTAGAACCCGCGCACCTCGGGCCGGTCGTACTCGGTGTAGTACAAGCTGAACGTCACCGGACCGGGCTCGGTCTCGCGGATCTCGTCGATCAGCCGCTGGTGGTCGCCGTGGATCTTGCCGCCCTCCCACCCGTGGAAGAGGAACCAGAGCGTGCCCTCGCGCTCGACCGGCTCCTCTGGCTCAGGCTCGAGCTCCATCAGGTAGAGGAACGGCGCACCGATGCTGTGGTAGTTCCGCCGCCCGAGGGCATGCCCGCGTCGACGAGGCGCGTCGCTCCAGGTGAACCGCCACGCGCCGTCGTAGAACTCGTGCACCGGGTTCCACCCGCAGCCGATGTTCCACCCGTGCTGCAGATAGCCACGCAGCCGGGGCGGGTGGTCGAAGTCGAACCCGGCGTACCGGGACAGGATGTGCGTCTGACCGTAGTAGTGGTTGTGGTGATGCATCAGCGCACCTCGACGTGCAGAGTGCCGGCATGGGGTCGGACCGCGAGCGCGTGCGTCCCAGAAGCGATTGCCAACGGCAACCGGCTGCACAGGAACGGCTCGCACTGTACGGCGTGCGCCGTACCGTCGGCTCTGGTGGCGAACAGGATCCAGTCGGCCAGCGCGGCCAACGGATCCACGGAGACCTGTACGGCGGTCACCGGGACGAGCGCGTCCACGTCGACGGCTACGGACCACCCGCCGTCGGCGCCGGCGGTACGACGGCACGCGACGTCGAGGTGGTCGTCGGAGTCGGCCAGGTACCGCCGCCAGCTGAACGTGACGTCGCCGCCCGCGGACCCGCGAACCACCAGTTCCTTGCCGCTGGCAACGGCCTCGACGGCGGTGGTCCGGATCGGCGACTCGTGCATGTTCACGTACCCACCGGTGGACCGGGTCACCGTGACCACGCGGTCGTCCACGACCCGCGACGCCGCCGCGTCGCCCGCGGTCCACAGCAGCACGCGCTCCTGCTCCTCAGGACCACGGACCCGGAACACCCGGGTCGTCCGCTGACCGAACGGGTCGTCGTGGTTGGCCGCGTCGAGGATGTCCCGGATCGGCAGCCGGGCGGTGAAGTCGCGCCCGTCCACCTCCAGCGGAACCTCCTCGTCGCCACCGACGACCGGGCGGCTCAGGAACAACGAAGGCTCGTCGAACGACGCCGTGCCGTGCAGGACCAGTTCGCGGTCGGTCTGCTCGACCGCGGTCAACCGGCACGGATCCGTCAGCCGCCGCAGCGAGAACCAGCCGCTCTTGCCCGGGCCGGGCTGGATCCAGTTCGAGGAGTCGATCCACGCGCCGGGCGGCCAGCCCGGGCTCCCCGGCCCCTGACCGCCGAGCATCCCCTTCCGCACGCGCTTCCCGGACCGCATCCGCACCTCGAAGTGCGCCGGAGCACCCGTGCACTCGCGGAGCAACGAGCGGTCGAGCAGTACCTCGAACCCGACGAGCGACTGCGTCCCGTGCAGGTCGAGCGCGGTGTACCGGCGTACCTCCAGCGGGTACGACGTCTCGCCGACGGCGAGCGCGAGCTCCAGGGTCGACGTACGGTCGGTCTCCAGGTGGCGGATCTCCGCGGTGCCCTTGATCGACAGCTTGCCGTCCACCCAGGCGACCTCGCGGACACTCGTCGCGAGCGACAGGTCCTGGTCGCGCACCCCGTACAGCCGACGCGGTACGGCGGACTCGCCGAGGCCCGGGTAGTTGTACTCGAGCCGCCGCCCGCGCGAAACGGCCCGCGCCCCACCGCGCAGACCGCCCGAGTTGCGGAACTCCGCGAGCCGGCGGAGCAGGTCGACATCGCCCGAGCGGAGCGCGGCATGCTGGATCCGGTCGTACCGGTGGGTCTTCGCGAGCATGTCCTCGTCGAGCCGGTCGAGCAGCTCGCGGGAAAGGTCGACCAGCGCCTGCTCGTCGTCGGCCGGGACGGACCCGAACGCGGACATCAGCGTCAGTACGTCGATCTGCGCGAGGTGCGCGTGCGTCCGCCGGCGGACCACCGGTACGGCGTCCTCGACCAGGTCGATCACCATCCCGGCCGACGTCACCCGGTCCCGGATGTTGCCGAGCTGGAACTTCTGCTGGGTGATCGACTCGCCGGACTCGCGCTCGCGCCAGTAGTAGACGGCCTGCGTGATCGTGTCGACGGTGACCGCGTCCAGGTGCGCCTTCAGCGCGATCGGATAGTCCTCGTACCGGATCGGCGGGAACGTGTAGCCGTACTCGGTCCAGAAGGAGCGGCGGTACACCTTGTTCCACAGCATCCGGTCCAGGACCAGGTCGGGGAACTCGGTCACGTGCGTGGCGTGCCGGACCCGGGCGAACGGCTGCTTGTGCAACCACGACGGCCGGACACCGAAGCTGTTGTTGAACCGGCGCGCGTTCCCGCCGGCGAAGTCCGAGCCGGTACGGTCCAGCGTCCGGACCAGGGCGGCGAACCCGTACGTCGACACCAGGTCGTCGCCGTCCACGAACGCCAGGTACTCACCGGTGGCCTCGCGGATGCCCGCGTCACGGGCCGGACCAGGACCGGCGTTCTCCTGCTGGATCAGCCGGAACCGCGAGTCCCGGGCACAGAACTCCTTCGCGACGACGGCACTGTCGTCCGGGGATCCGTCGTCGACGAGGATCGCCTCGAAATCGGTCCAGGCCTGCCGTGCGATCGACTCCAGGCAGTCTCCGAGGTACTCACCGACACCGTAAAAGGGCACCACCACGCTCAACCGCGGAGTCACTCCGACGTGCCCTCCCTCGCGGTAGTCGTGTGTCTACGTAGCGGCAACGAGGTGCACCGTCAGGAGGTTATGCACGGGTTCGAACCCGTAGCGGGACCAGATGCGCTGGATTCCGGTCTGGTGCGCCTGGGTGGTGACCACCAGGCGGCGGGTCGTGCACGCGTCCTCGATGGCGGCCAGCAGGTGACCGTACCGGCCGCGGCCCTGCTCGGCAGGGACGACGCCGGCGAGCTGGATCTCGGTCCACGCGGTCTCCTGGTCGAGCGCGGCGAGCGCGAGCATCCGCCGGTCCGGACCTCGCAGTACGACGGCACCGGCCGCGGCGATCCGCCGCCGGGCCCACTCCTGCCGGCCGGCCAACGCGACCGCGCGGTCGAACACCGGGTCGGAGCAGTAGTGGTTGCCGGAGTCGCCGAACACGTCCGCGACCAGGTCGTCCACGAGTTCGTCGTCGATGTCGTCCTCGACCTGCGTGGTGAAGCCGGCCAGCGGCGCCGGACGCCGGCCCTTGCCGACCGGCAGCGCCCAGCAGGTGACTGTGTCGGCCAGCAAGGCCTGCCGCGGACCGCTCGCGAGGGCCGCGAACCAGGTCGTCTCGCGGGCCGGGTAGCGCAGCACGATGACCTCGGCGGTCGACTTCTCGACCGCGGACAGCACCTCCGCGAGCGGCGTACCGGCCGACGCCGAGACCGACATCCGGTCGATCGAGACCCCGAACCGTTTCGCCGCGTCCACGGACGGCCGTACGGTCAGTTCACCGGCTTCGAGCGCGTCGTACCAACTCATAGGCCGCTGAGCCTACACGCAGTGACACACCGCCTTCATGCAGCGATGGATTTCACATTAGTGTTACGACATGCGCGCGAGAGCGAGGCGGCGGGGGCCGCGGACCGCGGGGCCGTCCCTTTCCGGTCTGGTCGCCGGGCTCGCCGTCGTGGTGCTGGCTCTGGTGCTGCTCGCGCTGCATGCGACGTTCTTCGAGCTCGTCCGTTTCGTGCTGTTCACCGGGGTCGCGGTCATGTTGCCCGGGTTCGCGCTGTGGCGGCTGATCGGCGGGTACGGGCGCAACCTGGTCGAGGACCTGTCCGCCGGGTTCGCGGTCGGTACGGCGGGGCAGGTGCTGGTGTACCTCGCCGGCGCGTCGATCGGCCTGCAGGCGTGGTCGTGGGTGTGGGCGCCGGTCGTCCTGGTGATCGCGTTCCTGGACGGCGACGCCCGCGCGCGGGTCTGGCGCCGGGTCGAGCGGCCGTTGCGCCCGCTGCAGGCTTGGCTGCTCGCGGCCTCGACCGCGGTCGTGCTGCTGATCGTGTACCGGCGTGGGCCGGGCCAGTTCCTCCCGGCGTACACCGATCCGCTGCGGGCGTACCCGGACCTCGCGTTCCAGCAGGCGCTGGCGGCGAGCGCGAAGTACGACGTACCGATCAGGACGTTGTGGCTCGGCGGCGAGCCGATGAAGTACCACACGTTCTTCCACCAGGCGACGGCCGCGACGCAGTGGGGGACGCGGATCGACCTGACCGACCTGATCCACTCGCTGAGCTGGCTGCCGCTGTTCCTCGCCGGATGCGGGTTGGTGTTCGCGCTCACCACCCGCCTCGTTCCGGCCGCGGAATCCGGGGCGACCTGGGCCGGGCCGCTCGCGGTGTTCGTCGCCGGGCTCGGCGGGGCGGTCCAGCCGTTCGCGGCCACCGGCTTGGGCGGGATCTCGACGGCGGTGGCGGCGTACCTGAGTCCGACGCAGAACCTCGGCGTACTGATCGCGCTGGCGATCTGCATCCTGGCGGTCGACCTACTGCGCGCCGATGGGAGGCCGCGCAACCGATGGGTGTTGCTGGTCCTGCTCGCGCTCGTCGCGGCCGGTTCCAAGTCGACGATCCTGCCGGTGGTGGGTACCGGGTTCGCGTTCGCCTTTCTGCAGTTGGGGCTGGCGAAGCGGCGGACGCGGCCGGCGTTCTTCGGCGGGCTGGTCACGCTGGTGGTGTTCGTGGCGGCGTTGATCACGATCTTCGGCGGCAGCACCTGGGGGACCCGGATCAAGCCGTTCGAGACGTTCGTCCAGCTGGCGCCGTACCCGATGCTCGTCTCGAACCCGCACGCGCAGTTGTTGTCCGGGGCAACGACTTTGCTGAGTTGGGCGCTGGCCGCGTCGGGGTTGTTCTTCCTCGGGCGCAGGTGGCGCGACACCGGGGCGGTGTTCCTGGCGGGGGTCGCGGTCGCGGGGTTGCTCGGCACGTTGCTGACGACCCAGTCGGGCGTGAGTCAGCTGTACTTCCTCCGTACGGCGTTCCCGGTCGTCGCCGTACTCGCGGCCGCCGGGCTGGCGAACCTGGTCGGGCGGCTCGGCGATCGGTGGGCCGTCGTACTGGTCGGCGCGGCGGGGCTGCTCGGGCTGGCCGGGTTCGCGGTCGCGCGGTCGGAGTCGGCGGACCTGCGCGGGGTGAAGGGGCCGTGGTTGTGGACGATCGCCGTCGTCGTAGTCGTCGCACTGCTCGTCGCGGTCGTGTGGAAGGTCGCGCGGCGGCCGGGCAACTTCTTCGTCGCGATGCTCGGCGGGGCGGTCGCGGCCTGCATGATCGGGGCGGCGCTCGTCCCGTTGCAGGCGTTCGTTTCGGACAAGGCGTCGAACTTGGTGTTCGCGCACCCGTTCCGCGGCGGCGCGACCGCGGCCGAGGCCGGTGCGGCGCAGTGGTTGCGACGGAACAGCAAGCCGGGCGAGCTGATCGCGACCAACGCGCACTGCATCATCCAGCGCGACGGCGTCTGCGACAGCCGCCACTTCTGGCTCGCGGCCCTGTCCGAGCGGCCGGTGCTGATCGAGGGCTGGTCGTACTCGAACCAGGCGAACCGGATCGCGCTCGCCAACGACGGCAACCCGAGCCTGATCCCGTACTGGAACCGCCAGGAGCTGGCCGCCAACGACGCCGCGTTCAAAGCACCGTCACCCGCGACGATCGACCGCCTGAAACAGGCCGGCGTCCGCTGGCTGTACGCCGACAACCGCGCCGGCCAGGTGTCGCCCGCACTCCGCAACTACGTCCGGCTGCGGCACGCCACGCTCGACGCCACCATCTACGAGCTCAGATAAGCCCTAGCAGGGCGTCGGCTACTCGTTCGCGGCCGCGGCCGTCGACCAGGTCCCAACCCGCGCGAGCCAACCGGCCGCGTTCTGCCGGATCCGTGAGCAGTCGTTTGAGTGGCTCATCCGCCGAGGTCACGTCGGCCTTCAGCGCACTCAGCAGACCCAGCCCGGCGGCCGCGCGGGTGTCGACGGCGCGCTCGTATCCCATCACCTGGTTGTCCACCACGCACACCAGACCGGCCGTCGCCCCGAGGCACAGCAGCTCCCACGTCGACGTACCGGACGCACTGATCGTCAGATCCGCCGCACGCACGCGGGCCGCCAGCTGATCCGTCGGACCGATCACCTTCAGCTCCTGATGCGGCTGCAGCTCAACCTCCGCGATCCGTCGCGCCAGGTCGTCCCCAGGCGCGACCACGGTCGCCGCGAACGGGAGACCGGTCGCCGCCAGCGCGCGAGCGACGTACGGACCGGCACCGAACGCATCCGTACCACCGAAGAACGCGAAGACCCGCGGTACGCCGTCGTGCCGTTCGGCGGGTGGCTGCGCCGGACGGTGGTCGAGGATCTCGTCGCGCATCATCACGTACGGCAGGCCGGCCAGGCGGATCGAGTCCCGCGGCAGCACCGGGTGGTCGAGCTCCGCCGCGAGGTTCTGGTCGACCAGTACGTCGGCCTCGGCGCCGCGGAAGTCACCGTCGACGATCGCCACCGTGGGCAGCCCACTCGCGCGGACCGCCTGGTACACCGAAGCATCCAGGTCGTACGAGTCGAACACCACCGCGTCCAGGCCCCGGAACGACTCGACGTGCGCATCCGGACCATCGACCGCCGGCCGGACCTCGATCCCGCGCGCGGCGATCTGCTCGGCGGCCCAGGGCACGGTGTGCGCGTCGCAGAAGAAGACCAGCTCGACATCGCGCCGCCGCACCTCCTCGGCCAGCGCCAGGCACCGCATCACATGCCCGACCCCCCGGCCCGGCCCCACATCACATCGCACCCCGACGCGCTTCACGCGGACGACCGTACCGGTTTCCGCGGTCGGCCCTGCCGGAGAACGTACGTTTGATCACCGTGCGTCGAGACGGTGGGTTGAGCAGGCCCATCGCAGGGCGGCTATTGTTTCGAGGTCTGCACCGCGTGTGCGCAGTTCGGAACTGTCCGTCAGAAGGGTCCCGCTCGCGTGTCAATCCTCACCGGCTCCGACATCCTGGTCACCGGCGGTACCGGGTCGTTCGGCCGGACGTTCGTTCGGCACGCACTCGAGCACCTGAACCCCCGGCGGATCATCGTGTTCAGCCGCGACGAGCTGAAGCAGTGGGAGGTCCGGCAGTCGTTCGGCGGCGACCCGCGGCTGCGGTTCTTCCTCGGCGACGTCCGCGACCGTTCCCGGCTGCTGCGGGCGATGCACCGCGTCGACTACGTCGTCCACGCCGCCGCCCTGAAGCAGGTGGACAGCGGTGAGTACAACCCGTGGGAGTTCGTGCAGACCAACGTGATCGGGTCGCAGAACGTGATCGAGGCGGCCATCGACTGCGGCGTGAAGCGGGTCGTGGCACTGTCCACCGACAAGGCGTCCAGCCCGATCAACCTGTACGGCGCGACCAAGCTGACCGCGGACAAGCTGTTCATCAACGGCAACCACTACGCGGCGGCGTACGACACCCGCTTCAGCGTCGTCCGGTACGGCAACGTGATCGGCAGCCGGGGCTCGATCATCCCGAAGTTCCGCGCGCTGCACGCGGCCGGGCAGCCGCTGCCGATCACCGACCTGCGCTGCACCCGGTTCCTGATCACGCTGCCGCAGGCCGTCGAGTTCGTCGTCGACTCGTTCGACCTGATGACCGGCGGCGAGCTGTACGTACCGCGGATCCCGTCGATGAAGGTCACCGACCTGGCCGAGGCGATCGCGCCCGGCGCGATCATGACCGATGTCGGCCTGCGCCCCGGCGAGAAGCTGCACGAGGAGATGATCAGCCCGGAGGAAGGCCGCCGCGCGGTCTCCCTCGGCAACCGGTACGTCCTCCAGCCCGACCTCGCCAGCTGGGGCTACCAGCCGCCGCTGGACGGCACCCCGGTCGCGGACGGCTTCCACTACGCCTCCGACACCAACGACCAGTGGTACTCGATCGAGGAGATCCGCAAGACCCTCGAAAGCGACTACTGACCGTGTTGCCGTACGGGCGTCAGTCGATCTCGGAAGCTGACATCGACGCGGTCGCCGCGGTACTGCGGGGTGACTGGCTGACCACCGGTCCTGCGGTCACAGCCTTCGAGGACGCGATCTCGGAGCTCGCGGGCGGGCATCGGGCGGTGAGCTGTACGTCGGGAACGGCGGCCCTGCACATCGCGTACGCCGCCCTCGGCATCGGCCCCGGCGACGAGGTCATCACCACCCCCATGACCTTCGTGGCTACCGCCTCCTGCGCCGCCATGCTCGGCGCTCGCGTGGTCTTCGCCGACATCGACTACGACACCGGCCTCCTGGACCCGGCCTGTGTGGAAGCCGCTCTGACAGAACATTCCAGGGTCATCGCCGCAGTCGACTACGCCGGCCAATCCGCCGACTACCCCGCATTGCAGCCGTTGGCCGATCGGGTAGGCGCGAAGACGTTGGCCGACGCTGCCCACTCGGTCGGCGGGTCAGCGGACGGCCGCCCGGTCGGCGACCTGGCCGACGTCACCACCATGTCCTTCTTCCCCACCAAGAACTTGACGACAGGTGAGGGCGGCGCCGTCGTCTGCAAGGACGCCGAGGTCGCCCAGCGCGCGCACGAGTTCCACTTCATCGGCCTCGTCCGCGACCCGTCCCGCTTCGAGATCACCGACCAGGGCCCGTGGCACCAGGAGGTCCACGAGTACGGCATGAACTACCGCCTGACCGATCTCGGCGCGGCCCTCGGGCTGTCGCAGCTGCGGCGCCTGGACGAGTTCAAGCGCCGCCGTACGGAGATCACCGCCCGCTACAACGCGGCGTTCGCCGGGGTGGACGGCCTGCGTACGCCGGTCCAGCGCGCCGGGGTCGATCCGATGTGGCACCTGTACCCGATCCGTGTCCTCGGCGGCCGGCGCCGCGAGATCTTCGAGCGGATGCGGGCGGCGGGGATCGGCGTACAGGTCAACTACATTCCCGTGTACTGGCACCCGGTCTTCGCCCGGCAGGGTTACCGGCGCGGCCTGTGCCCGAACGCCGAACGCTTCTACGCCGAGGAACTGTCCCTCCCGCTCTTCCCGGACCTCACCGACGCCGACGTCGACCGGGTGATCGAGACCCTTCTCAGTTTGGTTGGATAGCGTGACTGATGTGACCCGATCGAACCTGGTCGGCGGCGAGCTGCTCAACTGGTCCGACCTGCACCCCGGCGACGCCCGCCCCGCGGTGTCCGGCCCCGCCGCCACCGCGCTCCTGGCCGCCACGCTGAACCCCGACGCCGCAGTCCTCGTCGCCGGGCCGCACGCGGCCGACCTGATCTCGCTGGTTGCGTCCCGGGTCACCTCGGTAGACCTCCTCGTCCGCTCAGCCCCCGACGCCGAAGAACTGGCCGAACTCATCGGCGAAACCAAGGGCCAGGTCTACTGCGGCTCCCTCGACCGGTTCACCGAGGATTCGCAGTACGACGCGATTGTTGCGTTGGACGGGCTGGAGCGGCTTGTCGGGCCGGATACGGCGGGGTTCACCTGGGGGGACAGCCTCGAGCGGCTTGTGGGTCTGCTCAGGCCTGGGGGAACAGTGTTGCTGGGGTCGGCCAATGCGTTCGGGTTCGAGCGGTTGGTGCAGCCGGAGATCGGGGCGGCGCTTCCGCGGGACGAGGACTGGGGGCGGAGCGTCGGGGAGCTCGCGCCGGCCGGGTTCAAGCGGGTGATGGCGGCGGTTGAAGGCGCCGGTCTGCGGGTTGACCAGACGTACGCGGTGTTTCCTTCGCTTGTGCAGGCTGACGTGGCGCTGGCGGAGGTGGACGGGTTCGCCGCGGTTGTCGCGGCCCGGGCTGTTGCCTCGCGCAACGATGGGCCGGTGTTGATGGACCCGTACAGGGCGGTGCTGGATGCGGCCGCCGCGGGGGTCGCGTTCGAATTGGCGCCGGCTTGGTACTTCGTGGTGGGTGCGGAAGCGCCCGCAATACTTCCCGCGGACGTCGTACCATGCGGCGAAGGTGTCCTTCTGGAGGAGCACCTGCTGACAGCCCTGCGATGCGATGACCAAGCGGAGCTACGCAGGGTGATCCCGTCGTATGTGGCCTGGTTGGGTGCCGGCGGCGCGGGCTCGCCGGACAACGTGATCCTGCAGGGGTCGTCGTACCGGCTGTTCGGGGAGGCCCAACAGCTGGATGTCGTCGAGCACCTGAGGCGGTTTGCGACCCGGGTGCTGGAAAGTGGCTCACGGCAACCTTGGCCCGCGGCGGCCGATCCGCATGCGTTGACGGCGCGGGTGGCGTCGATGGCAGGCATCACCGTGCCGGAGCAGGAGTTCTCCCCGGACGAGGTCATCAGGCCGCGAGGTTCGGCCGAGCAGCTGCGGACGATCGCGCGGCTGGCGGACGAGCTGGCCCACGCGAGTGCCCGCGCGATCCTGTTCGAGGGAACGGTCAGCGGCATCCGGCGTTCACGCCCGTACCGCGTCGGTCACGCGGTGATGAACCCGGCGCGCGTGATCCGCCGCCGCCTCAAGCGCGTACTGAAGAAGGTACGGCGCTGATGCACCACGCCAACCACTTCTACGGACACGCCAACATCATGGCGACGTACGCCGGCCTCGCGAAACCGCCACGGATCTGGGGCTACCTGCAGCACGGCTGGAACATCCTCGACGGGTTCGCGTACGGCACGAACTTCGCGCCCGGCGTACCGAAGTTCGTCTGGTCCGACAGCGTCCGCCGCCGCGGCCACGCGCTCGGGCTGCGCAACTACTCGGTGATCGGCTCCGTCTGGCTGTACCTGCTCAAGAACCACCCCGGACTCGCCACCCCGGACAAACGGGCCAAAGGCACCATCTTCTACCCGTTCCACGGCTGGGAAGGCCAGCACGTACTCGGCGACCACGGCCGGATCGTTGCCTCGATCAACGAGCACGAGACCGGCCCGGTGACCGTCTGCCTCTACTGGAACGAGTACGAGAAGCCCGCGATCCGCAACGTCTACAAGGACGCCGGGTTCCGGGTCATCACGCACGGCTACCGCGGCCTGCACTGGCGCCGTACCGACGCGAACTTCCTGGTCAAACAGCTGAAGGAACTCCGCCGCCACCAGCGCGTCGCGTCCAACCGGCTCAGTTCGGCCGTTCTGTACGGCGCCTCGCTCGGCCTGCAGCCGGGGGTCTACGGTGATCCCATGGTGCTGGAGAACGAGCACCCGTCGTTCGGCGGTCAGGCGCGGATCAAGCGGCTGTGGCCGGAGATGGACCAGCCGTACGTACCGGCGGAGGTCGCCCGCGACTTCACCGACACCGAACTGGGTGTCGACCACGTCGCCGGACCCGCAGAGATTCGGGAGATGTTCCGATGGAACAGCTGAAGGTAGGAATCATCACGCAGGTCCGCGTGACGAGCACCCGGCTGCCGGCCAAGGTGCTGCTGACCGTCGCCGGCCGTTCCTACCTGGAACACCACCTGGACCGCCTGACCCGCACCGGCCTCCCGGTGATCGTCGCGACCACGACGAACTTCAACGACGACCTGGTCGTGCAACTGTGCAACGAGGACGGCTTCGCGGTGTTCCGCGGCAGCGAGGACGACGTACTCAGCCGGTTCGCCGGTGCCGCCCGCGAGCACAACCTCGACGGCATCGTCCGGGTCACGTCCGACTGCCCACTGATCGACCCGGAGATCGTTGCCGCGGGCGTCGACCGCTGGCGGGCCGAGAACGACCCGGACCTCTACCTCTCGAACTGCCTCGAACGCACCTACCCGCGCGGCATGGACTTCGAGATCTTCTCCGCGGCCCGGCTGTACGACGCGGAGCGGAACGCCACGCTCAAGGCGGACCGCGAGCACGTCACGTCGTACCTGCACCAGAACCGGTCCGGCCAGATGCGGTTGCTGAACCTGCCGTGGTCCGACGGCCCGTCGTCCAGGAACGCCGCGCAGTACCGGCTGACGCTCGACACCCCCGACGACTGGAAGTTGCTCGACGCCCTCATCGAGGACTTCGACGGCAGCCACCTGAACTGCGCCGAACTGGTCAAGATCCTGGACGAGCACCCGGAGCTGGCCACGCTGAACGCACACATCGAACAGAAGAAACTCGGCGAGTAGCAGGATTCCAGCCGGACTGTGTCATTTTCTGGGGCAGAATTGCGGTGATGACCACCAATGAGCCGGCCGGGGACCCGGCCGCGGCCCCCGGCAACGGCGTGAACGCCGCGCGCGCCAAGTCCTTCGGCGCGGTCGCAGTCGCGTACGACGCGGGCCGGCCGACGTTCCCGGTCGAGGCGCTGAGCTGGGTCCTCGGCCCGGGGCGCGGGCTGCAGGTGCTCGATCTCGGCGCTGGTACCGGCAAGCTGGCCGCGGTCGCCGCCGGGCTCGGTCACCACGTGATCGCCGTCGACCCGTCGCCCGAGATGCTCGAGGTCTGCCGCCGGCAGACCGGGATCGACACCATGGTCGGCGCGGCCGAGTCGATCCCGCTGGCGCACGCCTCGGTGGACGCGGTGATCGTCGGGCAGGCGTTCCACTGGTTCGACCACGCCCGCGCGCTGCCGGAGATCGCCCGGGTGCTGCGGCCGAACGGCGTCCTCGGCCTGCTCTGGAACAACGCCGACACCGTGGTGCCGTGGGTGCGCCGGATCTGGCAGGTGGTGCAGGGCGATGGCTTCGGCGGTACCGACCGCTTCGAGCCGCTGCCGATCCTGGAGCAGTCGAACCTGTTCACGATGATCGAACAGGCCCGATTCCGGCACTGGCACGACCTGAACCGCGGCGCCCTGCGGCAGCTGGCGCAGTCGCACTCGCGGGTCGCCGTACTGAAGGAGTCCCGGCGCGACCAGATCCTCGAGCAGATCGACCTGATCTACGAGCACACCGCCCGGCCGCCCGAGCCGCTGCGGATGCCGTACCTGACGGACTGTTTCCGGGCCCGCCCGAGCGAATTCGCCAACTACCGCCGAGCGATCGACGGCCCCGTGGCGCCGCACCTTTAGAACTTTTTGGTTGCGGTCGGACACGCCCTAATGGTCACAAACGCGCGACTTGGGGCTAACGTGCACCTGGTTCGAGTCCGTACAAAGGGGAACTCATGGACGAGGAGATGGTGCGCGAGCGTGACGCCCGCGCCTATCAGGCGGTGCACGACGCGGCCGACTTCACTGAGCTGAAACGGCGCTACAAGAACTTCGTCGTACCGTGGACGATCGCCTTCATGGCGTGGTACCTGGCGTACGTCGCCTGCAACAACTGGGCCCGCGGCTTCATGAGCCACCGGATCGGCGGCAGCCACATCAACGTCGCGCTGATCTTCGGCCTCCTGCAGTTCGTGTCGACGTTCGTGATTGCGGCCCTGTACGGCCGGTTCGCCAATCGCAAGCTCGATCCGCTGGCCCACGGCCTGAACGCCAAGTACAAGAGGGAGCGCCGCCGGTGAACTCGCTTCTCATCCCGCTGGCAACCGAGCCGGGCAACCGGGCGCTGACGATTTCCCTGTTCACCGCGGTTGTTGCCGTGACGCTGTACATCACCTGGTGGGCGTCCCGGCAGAACAAGACCGCGGCCGACTACTACGCCGGCGGCCGCTCGTTCAGCGGCGCGCAGAACGGCCTCGCCGTCGCGGGCGACTACATGTCCGCGGCGTCGTTCCTCGGGATCTCCGGCCAGATCGCCCTCTACGGGTACGACGGTTTCCTGTACTCGATCGGCTTCCTGGTCGCCTGGCTGGTCGCGCTGCTCCTGGTCGCCGAGCTGCTGCGGAACTCGGGCCGCTTCACGATGGCCGACCAGCTCGCGTTCCGGATGAAGCAGCGCCCGGTGCGGACCGCGGCCGCGACGTCGACGATCGTGGTGTCGATCTTCTACCTGCTGGCCCAGATGGTCGGCGCCGGTTCGCTGGTCGGGCTGCTGCTCGGGGTGAAGAACGAAGGCCTGAAGGCGGCCGTGATCATCCTGGTCGGCGCGCTGATGATCATCTACGTGACGATCGGCGGCATGAAGGGCACGACCTGGGTGCAGATCGTGAAGGCCGTGCTGCTGATGGCCGGCACCGTCGTGATCACGTTCCTCGTACTGCTGAAGTTCCACTTCAACATCTCCGAGCTGCTCGGCTCGGCCGCCTCGAAGTCCGGCAAGGGCGAGTCGTTCCTGCAGCCCGGTCTGCTGTACGGCAAGGACCTGACCGGTCAGATCGACTTCCTGTCCCTGGGCCTGGCCCTGGTCCTCGGTACGGCGGGACTCCCGCACATCCTGATCCGCTTCTACACCGTCCCGGACTCCCGCTCCGCGCGGCGGTCGGTGCAGTGGGCGATCGGCCTGATCGGCGTGTTCTACCTGATGACGCTGGCGCTCGGGTTCGGGGCGGCGGCGCTGCTGGACACCGCCAAGGGGTCGGCCGTCGCGGCGTCGAAGGGCAACGTGGCCTCGCCGCTGCTGGCCGAGTCGGTCGGCGGTGGCGCCGGGTCGGTCGGCGGGGCGATCCTGCTGGCGCTGATCGCGGCCGTCGCGTTCGCGACGATCCTCGCCGTGGTCGCGGGCCTGACGCTGACGTCGGCGTCGTCGTTCGCCCACGACCTGTACGCGAACGTCATCTCGAAGCAGAAGCCGACCGAGAAGCAGGAACTGCGGGTGGCGCGGTTCGCGGCGATCGGGATCGGCGCGGTGGCGATCGCGCTGGCGATCCCGGCGCAGAAGCTGAACATCGCGTTCCTGGTCGCGCTGGCGTTCGCGGTCGCGGCCTCGGCGAACCTGCCGGCGCTGCTGTTCAACCTGTTCTGGAAGCGGTTCAACACCTCGGGTGCTGTGTGGAGCATCTACGGCGGCCTGGTCTCGGCCGTGGTCCTGGTGATCTTCTCACCGGTGGTGTCGGGCAACGGTGAGAAGTCGATGATCACCGGTGCGGACTTCCACTGGTTCCCGCTGTCGAACCCGGGCATCGTGTCGATCCCGCTCGGCTTCCTGTTCGGCGTCCTCGGTACGTACCTCGGCAAGGACAAGTCGAGCGAGTCGCGGTACAGCGAGCTCACGGTCCGGGCGTTCACCGGCGCGGGCGCGGAGGGTGTCGCCAAGCACTGACGCAGTACCACCAAGGGCCGGCTCGCAGCGTGCGAGCCGGCCCTTTGTCGTGAGCCGTTGACGCGCGCGTAGCCATGCCGTAACAATGAGGCACCGTTCGCGCAAGAACTTGGCAAGCTGCCGAAAGTTTCTAACTCTTCTCTGTCCGCCCCCATTAGGAGAGGTCTCATGCGCATACCCAGATGGCGGTTGCTGACCGCCTTGCTGGCCGCGAGTCTCGCGGCTGCACCACTCACCAGTCCCGCACACGCCGCCATCCTCGCCGGCCCCAACCTCGCGGCCGGGAAGCCTGCCTCGGCCAGCAGCGTCACCCAGAACTACGTCGCGCCGAACGTGACCGACGGCAACCAGAGCACCTACTGGGAGAGCGCCAACAACGCCTTCCCGCAGTGGGTCCAGGTCGATCTCGGCTCGACGGTCGCAACCAACGAGGTCGTCCTGAAACTGCCGACCGCCGACTGGGGCGCCCGCGACGAGACCCTGGCGATCCAGGGCAGTACCGACGGGCAGAACTTCACCGACCTGTCGGCGTCCGCGGCCCGCACCTTCAGCCCGCCGGGCAACACCGTGACCGTCGACTACGGTACGGCGACCACGCGGTACGTCCGGGTCCGGATCACCGCGAACACCGGCTGGCCCGCGGGACAGCTGTCCGAGCTCGAGGTCTACGGGCCGGCGACCGGCGACACCCAGGCTCCCACCGCCCCGGGCGGCCTGGCCTACACCGAGCCCGGTGCCGGGCAGATCAAGCTCACCTGGAACGCCTCGACCGACAACGTCGGCGTCACCGGGTACGACGTGTACGCGAACGGGCAGCTCCGGACCAGCGTGACCGGACTGACGTACACGGACAACCAACCCACGAACGTGTCGGTGTCGTACTACGTTCGCGCAAAGGATGCTGCCGGCAACCAATCGCCGAACAGCGACACTGTCACCCGGAACGGCAGTGGCGGTCCCGGCAGCAATCTCGCGCTGCACAAGCCGATCACGGCGTCCGGGTATACGTTCACCTACGTTCCGGAGAACGCCAACGACGACGACGTGACGACGTACTGGGAAGGGAACGCGAACCCGGCCACGCTGACCACGCAGCTCGGCGCGAACGCGGACCTCAGCGCGGTCGTGGTGCGGCTGAACCCGGATCCGGTCTGGGGCGCGCGGACGCAGACGTTCTCGATCCTCGGCCGCGAGCAGAGTGCGTCCGACTTCGTCCCGATTGTTGGCACTGCCAACTACTCGTTCGATCCCGCGAACGGGAACTCGGTGACGATCCCGGTCAGCGCGCGGGTCGCCGACGTACGGCTGAACTTCACCGGGAACACCGGCGCACCGGCCGGGCAGGTGGCCGAGCTGCAGGTGCTCGGTGTACCGGCTCCGAACCCGGATCTCACGCTTTCCGGAGTTTCCTGGACGCCCACGGCGCCGGTGGAGACCGATTCGATCACCGTCCACGCGACGGTCGGCAACGGCGGTACCGCCGGCTCAGGGCCGACCGCTGTGAACTTCTACCTCGGTGCCACCAAGGTCGGTACGGCAGCCGTCGGCGCGCTCGCGGCCGGTGCGTCGACGACGGTCAGCGCCTCGATCGGGACCCGGGACGCGGGCTCGTACGCGGTGAGCGCGAAGGTCGACGAGGACAACACGGTGATCGAGCAGAACGACGGAAACAACACGGCAAACGCTTCGAGTCCACTGGTCGTGACACCGGTGGCGAGCTCGGACCTGGTCGCGTCCGCGGTGAACTGGACGCCGGGGAACCCGTCCGCCGGAAACTCCGTTTCCTTCTCGGTTTCGTTGACGAACCAGGGCAGTGTCGCGACGGCATCCGGCGCGCACGGGATCACTCTCACGGTCTTGAACGGTACGTCGGTGGTGACGACGCTGACCGGTTCGTACAACGGGTCGATCGCGGCCGGCGCGACCACGCCTGCCGTTGCTCTGGGCAACTGGACGGCCGTCAACGGGCGGTACACGGTGCGCGTCGTACTGGCGGACGACGCCAACGAACTGCCGGTGAAGCGGACCAACAACACGAGTGAGCGGCCGTTCTTCGTCGGACGCGGCGCCAACATGCCGTACGACCATCTCGAGGCGGAGGATGCCGCGGTCGGCGGCGGCGCGTCCGTGATCGGGCCGAACCGGACGATCGGCGACCTGGCCGGCGAGGCGTCCGGGCGGCGCGCGGTGACGCTGAACAGCAACGGCGCGTACGTCGAGTTCACCACCCGGGCCGCGACGAACACCCTGGTCACGCGGTTCTCGATCCCGGACTCCGCGGGCGGCGGCGGACAGTCGTCGACGCTCAGCGTCTACGTGAACGGGACCTTCGCGAAGACGTTGCCGCTGACCTCGAAGTACGCCTGGCTGTACGGCGCGGAGTCGTCGCCGAACAACTCGCCCGGATCCGGGCCGGCGCGGCACATCTACGACGAGGCGAACCTGATGCTCGACCAGACGTACCCGGCCGGGACGAAGATCCGGCTGCAGAAGGACCCGGCGAACGGTACGACGTACTCGATCGACTTCGTCGACACCGAGGCGGCGACCGCGATCCCGAATCCGGGCGCGGGGTTCGTGACGCCGAACGGGTTCACGCAGCAGGACGTGCAGAACGCGCTTGACCAGGTGCGTCAGGACAGCACTCTGCAGGGCGTGTACCTGCCGCCGGGTGACTACCAGACGTCGTCGAAGTTCCAGGTGTACGGGAAGGCCGTCAAGGTGGTCGGGGCCGGGCCGTGGTTCACCCGGTTCCACGCGCCGGACACGCAGGACAACACCGACATCGGGTTCCGGTCCGAGGCGTCGGCGAACGGGTCGACGTTCAGCGGGTTCGCGTACTTCGGCAACTACACGTCCCGGATCGACGGGCCGGGCAAGGTGTTCGACTTCTCCGGTACGGCGAACATGACCATCGACAACATCTGGGTCGAGCACATGGTCTGCCTGTACTGGGGTTCGAACACCGACACGTCGACGATCAAGAACTCCCGGATCCGGGACACGTTCGCCGACGGCATCAACATGACGAACGGGTCGGCCGGGAACACGGTCAGCAACAACGAGGCCCGCTCGACCGGTGACGACAGCTTCGCGCTCTTCAACGCCACCGACAACGGCGGCGGCGAGGTGCGGGACAACGTGTTCGAGAACCTGTCCGCGATGCTCACCTGGCGGGCCGCCGGGTTCGCGGTGTACGGCGGGACGAACAACGTCTTCCGGAACCTGTACGCGGCGGACATGCTCACCTACCCGGGGATCACGATCAGCTCGCTGGACTTCGGCATCCCGATGAACGGCTTCGGCGCGACACCGCCGACCCAGTTCCAGAACGCGTCGGTCGTCCGTTCCGGCGGCCATTTCTGGGGCAACCAGGCGTTCGGCGCGGTCTGGATCTTCTCGGCCTCGAAGATCTTCCAGGGCATCCGGGTCAGCGACCTGGACATCGTCGACCCGACGTACTCCGGAATCATGTTCCAGACCAACTACGTCAACGGCAGCCCCCAGTTCCCGGTCGCCGACACGATCTTCGCCAACACCACCATCACCGGCGCCCACAAGTCCGGCGACGCCTTCGACGCCAAGTCCGGCTTCGGAATCTGGGCCAACGAACTCCCCGAACCGAACCAGGGCCCCGCCCGCGGCGAGGTCACCTTCAACAACCTGACCCTCACCAACAACACCACCGACATCCAAAACACCACCACAACCTTCACCATCCACCGCAACTGACCCCCACCCCGCAGCCACCAGAACCGCGGGACCAGCAACCGGGGGAGTGCGTACATCCACCACATGCACGCACTCCCCTAGCCTGTAACGCACCTCCACCCGCAGCCCACCCACAACCCCAAGTAGCTGCCGCTGCACGACACGGACGTACGGCACGGACGTACGGCACGTTGTGCGGAGCGCGGGGGTCGGTCCGGTTTCGTCTGTCAGGTGGTGGAGACATACGGCCTCAGCATCCGACAGCTGCCGCGCACGGACTGTCGGCCCACCCATTCCGCCTGCGCTGCCACGCGGCCGCAACTGCGTACCTCCCGTTGCGGCCGACACCGGCAGCTCGGCTCAGACGGGACCTGCCCGGACACAGCCCACTCGGGCAGGGCCAGCTCGGACACAGCCAGCACCACCGCCTCCGCTCACCGTGTCAGCTCACACCAGGGTTCGTTAGGCAGGGTCGGGTCAGACGGCGTTGGCGGGTTCGCTCCAGGGATCGACAGAGGGCGAATGTGGGGTTTCGGCTGGTCGTTTGTTGGGGTCGGATGGGAGGGGTTCGCCCCAGATCGCCAGGTAGGTCGCGGCGCGCAAGGCCTGCTCGTCCTCACCGTCCGTTCGCGGGTCGGTGACTGATCGACCTGCGGCAGTGCGGCGCCGGGATGGATCGTCGAGGTTTGCGTCGCCCGTGGATGATCGGCCGACGTCCGAGCGGTCGGGCGGTGGCGTTGATGGTGGTGAAGCTGCGGCCGGTGGAGGGAGTTGATCGCGGGGCGGTGGGTCTGCCCAGGTGGGGCGGCTGACGTGGACGACGCCGTTGGTGATGGTGATGTGCCAGTGGCCGTTGTGGAGGTCGGTGTGGTGGCGTCGGCAGAGGAGTACGAGGTTGCAGATGGCGGTGGGGCCTCCGTCGAGCCAGGAGATGAGGTGGTGGGCGTCGCACATGACGGGTGGGGCTCCGCAGACGACGCAGCCGCGGTCGCGGGTGTTCAGGGCGCGGCGGATGCCTTTGGTGACGAGGCGTTCGCAGCGGCCGACGTCCAGTGGTTCGGATTTGGAGCCGAGGACGATGGGGATGATGTTGGCGTCGCAGGCGAGGCGGCGGATGGTGGCGGCGGACAGGCCGTTGGTGTAGACGGTTTGCCCGATGGCGTCCGCGGTGGCTGTTTTGAGGTCGTCGAGGTCGATGGTGACGGTGATGTTCGCCTTTGCCCCAAAGCCTGGTACGACATCTCCGCCGGGTAGGCCGCATTGACGAGCTGAGCCAGTTGGCGCGGTCCAGTCGGTTGCTGTGCCAGCAGTGCGTCCGTCCGTCAGAGGTCCTTGCGTCGCAGGTTCTTCTAGCGCGGTATCGCGGGTTGTGGCGTTGGTGAACGCGCCGCTGGTGGTTGCGCTGCTGGTGGTTGCGCTGCTGCCGGTGGTTGAGTCGCCAGGGGTTGCGCTGCCGTCCTCCGCAGGCACAGAGCTGCCGGACGGGGCCGCGCTTGCCGTCGAGGTCGCGCCGGATGTACCGGGCGCTGCCGTACCCTCCGTAGCGCCCGGCGTCGTCGTGCCAGCCGCTTCAGTGCCCGATGCCGCTTCACCGGCCGCTGCAGTACCCGACGCCGTTGTGCCTGTGGTGGCCGACGTGTCGGGTGTGGTGGGGCGGGGGATGGTGGGGGACGGGACGCCGGTGTCGAGGGCGGTGGCGGCCAGGGTCAGGGCGGTGGTGAGGGCGTCGGCCTGGCGCTTTTCGCGCGAGCGCGGGTCGGGAGCGCCGTCGACGGTCTTGTGCGGACGGGCGCCGGTCGTGATCAAGGTTCGGAAGAGTTCGGCGTTCTCGTTGGCCAGGTACCCCTTGAAGTTGACGCCGCGGAGGGTGAGGGTTTCGCGGGCCGAGGCCTTGTGTTCTTCGGGTTCGGGGCCGTCGGTGTCGAGGATGTCGCGGGCCTGGATGGCGGCCTTACGCAGTTCGGTGGGTGGTAGATGGGTGAGGCGGGACAGTTCCCGTTCGGCGAACTCCAGGTCGGCCACCGGCACCGTCGAGGGTGCCTTCTCCAGCTCCAACACGATCGCTTCGGCCTGGGCGGGGCGTAGTTTCACCTCGTCGAGTTGCCTGGTGATGGCCGGGTATTTGGGCAGGGCGCGGGCGAGTTGGAGGTCGCGGCGGGCGCGGTAGTGGTCCAGGCGGTAGCGGTACTCGATGAACTGGCGGGTGTCGCGGGCGCCGACCCGTTCGGCGTGTCCGGTCTTGTCCAGCGCGGCGATCAGGCGCAGGCGGCGGGTCTCCAGGCCGGCGATGTCGACGGCGGTCTGGTCCAGGGCGCACACCAGCTCGTCCTCGGTCATCACCTCCGGCGCCTTGTCCATGCCTAAGACTCTAGACATGCCCTCCGACAGTTTTCAAAGCCGAATCCCCTTGAAAACAAGGGAATTAGTTGTCCACAACTGTGGATATTGCTAAAGGCAACCACCGTCGTGGTGACGTCATCCGCTCAGCTTGTTGCGGCTTCTTTGGTCAGCAGCGGGCGGGCGGCGGGGGTTAGGCAGTGTACGGCGGTGCCTTGGGTTCGGTGGGTGGTGATCAGGCCTGCGGCTCGGAGGATTCGAGTGTGGTCCGAGGTCGAAGCCAGGGAGATGCCTAGGCGGCGGGAGAGTTGGGTTGTGGTGGCGGGTTGGGTGAGGGAGCGAAGTACGGCGGCCCTGGTGCGGCCGAGTAGGTCGGCGAGTGCGTCCGTGGTGGTGGGGTCGACGTCGGTGTCGGTCAGGTCGGTGCAGGGGTAGACGAGGACAGGGCGGCGGTCGAGGGCGTCCATGGCCAGGCAGTTGGTGACCAGCGGGGACGGGTACAGCTCGAGGCCGCGGCCGTTCAGGTGGATGTCGGTGGTCCAGGTCTCCGTGGGGCCGTACGTCGTGAGGACCGGCGTGTCCCACTCGACGTCCGGGTGAAGAGAGGACAGCAAGGCGTCTACTCCGCCGTGGAGCAGGGCTTGGGTGCGGAGGCCGAGGTCGGCGCCGTAGCGGCGTTGGAGTTCGGCGCATGACGGCATCAGCACCTGTTCGTGGAAGGCGCGTACTGCGTTGCCCAAAGCACGGCGCGACCCGGCGCGGCCTTCCAGCAGACCACCCATGTAGCGGTCGATCTCGGGCGGCAGCCACGGTCCCAGCTCGTCGCGGATGACGTCCGCGGGCGTCTCCATCAACGTCTCGACCGCCGGCTCCAGCCCTGGCGCGGACACCTCCGGCGTCAGGAAGTCCGGAAACAACCCGCCCGGCGAGATCAGCTTGAACAGCGGGCGCATCGATCCCTGCACCCGCGGCGCCGCCGTACGACGCCAACGCCGTACCCCAGGTGCCACCGACCGAGCCCCCAACGCGCGTGCCGCGAGCGCGGCCTCCCACAGCGGGTGCGGCTCGACCGGGAACGTGACCCGGCCGAGGTCAGCCGCGGTGAAGTGAAACCGGATCATCTCCCGATTGTGACGGCCGGGAACGTCCGCGCCCAGACCTCTTCGGCCAGAACCGAATCCGGTCGCGTCGCCCGGCCGTACCCTCCGACACTGACCGGATGAAACGTCTCGCGCTCGTCACCGCCCTCCTGCTCCTCACCGCACCGACGGCCAACGCGGCCACGGTCCACCGGCCGACGGAGTACGTCGTCTCGACCACGCCCGGCGACAACCTCGAAGGGATCGCAGTCACGCGGGACGGGACGATGTACGTCACCAGCGTCGGCACCGGCGCCGTCTACCGCGGCAACACCCGCTCGCCGTACCTCACCCGCTTCCTCCCACCCGGCAGCGACGGCCGTACGTCGGCCACCGGCATCCACGTCGACCGCTGGGGCCGCGTCCTGATCGCCGGCGCGAGTACGTCGAAGCTCTTCCTGTACGACGCCAGCGGCCGGCTGCTCGACGTACAACAGGCGGCGGAAGGCTCGTTCCTCAACGACTTCACGATCGCGGGCGACGCCGTGTACGTGACCGACTCCGCGCACAACCAGCTTTGGCGCGCGCCGCTCACCCGCAGCGGCCTCGGCAAGCTCGAGCCGTGGATCACCCGCGATCAGCTCCAGCCGACGCCGTACTTCCTCAACGGCATCGTCACCGACGGCAGGGTCCTGCTCGTCGGCGAACAGGGCCAGGACGTCACGTACCGGGTCGACCTGAGCACCAAGCAGGTCAGCGTCCTCGACGTCCCGAACGGGATCCTGTCCGGCGACGGCTACCTCCTCGAAGGACACCGCCTGTACGCGGTCTACAACGCGGGCGGCGGGAAGTACGTCACCCGCTTCGCGATCCTGAACGACGATTTCACCGCGGCGACGCTGATCGCGGACTCCAGCCCGGCCGCGGTCGGCGCCACCCCGACGACGATCGCCCGTGATCGCGGCCGGCTGTTGTGGGTGAACAGTCAGCTCGACGTCGCGCCCGGTACGCCGCCGTACACCGTCAGCGTCGTCCCGGGTCTGCACTAAAGGTCGTCGGTCACCCGGGCGAGGACCGCGCCGGCCTCCAGGACGAGCTTCCGGTCGGCGTCGTCGAGACGGCTGAGCAGCTTGGCGAGCTCCTCGGCCGCCTGCCGTCCGGACGCCTCGACCGTCTCGGCGCCGGCGTCGGTGAGTACCACCGCGGTCGCGCGGCCGTCGACCGGGTCCGGTTCGCGCCGGACCAGGCCGGCCTCCTCCAGGCCCGCGACCGTGGTGGTCGCGGTCGGCTGCGAGCAGGGCACCCGGGTGGCGATCTCGCCGATCCGGATCGGCTGCTCGTCGGCGATCAGCATCAACGCCAGGAACTGGGTCGGATGCATCAGCGTGGTGGTCCGGCTCCGGCGCAGATGCCTGACGATCCGGTGCATGCTGACCAGCAGCTGCAATGCTTCCTGCGCCATCGTGATCACCTCCGTCGGGAAGCGCCATCCTGGCACAGGCATCCAAACGCCTGCTATCTCAGCAACTTGATCTCCGGGTGGTAGAGGTCCATCCAGGTCGCCAGCGAAAGAGTCTGTTCCAGCTGGCGGCGGGCCGTCGCGTCGGCGCTGTCGGCCAGTTTCCGTACGCTCCTGCGATCCACGAGTTCGAAGACCGGATGCTTTTCGGCCAGCAGGTCGCGGACCTGGCCGGCCAACGTCACGACGTACGCCGGGTCCTGGGTCTGTGGGTACGGCGACTTGCGCCGGTCCACGACCGACTGCGGCAACACGTCCTGGGTCGCGGCGCGCAGCAGGCTCTTCTCGTACCCGTCGAACGTCTTCAGCGACCACGGGGTGTTGTACACGTATTCAACGAGCCGGTGGTCGCAGAACGGGACGCGGACCTCCAGCCCGACGGCCATGCTCATCCGGTCCTTGCGGTCGAGCAGGATCCGCACCATCCGGGTCAGGTGCAGGTAGCAGACCTTCCGCATCGCCCATTCGTCGTCGGACTCACCGTCGAGGCGTTGCACCTCGCGGACCGCCTCGGCGTAGCGATCGCGCAGGTGACCGCCGAGGTCGAGCTGCTTCAGTACGTCCTTCCGCAGTACGTGCGTCTGGTTCGGACGGCGGCGCGACGCCATGTACGCGATCCACGGGAAGATCGGCCTGTTCCGGACCTCGGGGTCGTGGAACCACAGGTACCCACCGAAAACCTCGTCCGCCGACTCGCCCGACAGCGCGACCGTCGACTGCTCGCGGATCGCCGAGAACAACAGGTACAACGACCCGTAGATGTCGCCGCTGAGCGGGGCGTCGTTCGCGCGCACCACCTTCCGGCGGATCTCCGGATCGGTCAGCGCCGCGTTGTCCAGCACGATGTCGGAGTGCTGCGAGTGCACGAGGTCCGCGACGTCGTGCACGTACGGAGTGTCCGGCGTACCGCGCAACTCGTCCGGCTGGAAGTTCTTCTCCTGCCCGACGAAGTCGACCGAGAAGCTGCGGACCTTCCGACCCTCCTCGGCGAGCTGGCCGGCCGCGAGCGCGGTGATCGCGCTGGAGTCGAGACCGCCGGACAACAGCACGCACTTCGGTACGTCGGCCACGAGCTGGCGGCGGGTGATGTCGTCGAGCAGCTCGCGGACGTGCGCGACCGACGTCTGCTGGTCGTCGACGTGCTGCTTGGTCTCGAGGCGCCAGTACACGGTGGTGTGGATGCCGTTCCGGTCGACGGTCACCACGGTCCCGGGCTCGACCTCGTGCATGCCGGCCCAGAGCGAGGCGCCGGGCGTCTTCGACACGGTCAGCAGTTCGCGCAGTCCGTCGGCCTCGACCACGGCCGGTACGGCGGGGTTCGCGAGGATCGCCTTCGGTTCGGACCCGAACAGGACGCCGTCCGCGGTCGGGTAGTAGAAGAACGGCTTGATGCCCATCCGGTCGCGGACCATCACCAGGGTCTCGTTCCGCGGGTCCCAGATCGCGAGCGCGTACATCCCGTTCAAGTGCTGGGCGAACGCCGTACCCCATTCGACGTACGCGCGGAGCACGACCTCGGTGTCGGAGTCGGTCGTGAACGGATGTCCGCGGCGGCGGAGCTCGTCACGCAGCTCGGTGTAGTTGTAGACCTCACCGCTGTAGACCATCCCGAGCGTGGCGTCCGGGACGTCGGTGGTCATCGGCTGCTCGCCGCCGGGGAGGTCGATGACCGCGAGCCGGCGATGGCCGAGCGCGACGTGTCTGGCGTACCAGGTACCGCGCGCGTCCGGCCCGCGGCACGACATCGTCTCGGTCATCGCGTCGACGACCGCCCGCTCCGCCTCGAGGTCCTGCCGGTACGCCACCCACCCGGTGATCCCGCACATCCGGTCGCTCCTCTCGCTTGCCAGAAGTACATCCCGTTCCAATGTATTTCTGACGAAGCGTCACACAACCGCTCTCTTCCGTGACCAACGTCTCAGACAGGCCTGGGCCGGCGACCAGGCGAGAACTCCGGTCGCGACCACGGCGGCGATCAAGTACGCGTTTCCGGGAAGCTGCTGGACGGGCGACCAGCTGAGTTCACGATTGTCGTGATTCGGCGGCCACCAGATCGGGCCGAGGGCAACGAGTGCGAACCACGCGATCCCGACCGGCAGCCGTAGGCGCTGTTCGACGACTTGGAGCAACGACACTCCGAGCGGGATCACCCAGACCCAGTGATGGCTCCAAGACACGGGTGAGCAGAGCAGACCGACCAGCGCACAGACCGACACAGCGGCGAGCTGCTGGTCGCGCAGCCAGAGGGTCCGGCACAGGACGAGCCCGCCGAGGACTGTGAGCAGTACGAGGACGACCCAGACCGGTCCGCCACCGTCGAGGTCACCGGTCAGCCTGATCAGGAAGGCGTTCCAGGACTGGTTACCGGCGTACGCCAGACCGCCGATCCGCGTCGGTTTCGACACGAGCGAGGTCCAGTACTGCCACGACGCGTGCGGCGCCACCAAGAAGCCGAGCAACACTGTCGCGACGAATCCAGCTGCCGCGTTCAGCAGCGCCTTCCACTGCCGGGTCACGGCCAGGAAGGCCAAGAAGACGAGCGGGGTGAGCTTGAGGCCGGCCGCTACACCGATCCAGAGGCCGCGTCCCGGATGCTTGCGGTCCAGGACGTCGAACAGGATCAACGCGCACAGGATGAGGTTGATCTGGCCGAAGCCGAGGGTTTCCCGTACGGGCTCGAACAGGAGCGAGGCGGCGACCACCATCAGCGCGATCGGGGCGGGCAGCCGGATCGACAGCCGCCAGACCAGCACGAGCGACACGACCGTACCGAGCGTCCAGACCGCCACGGCGACGGGCCACGGAACCAGCGCGAACGGCACCATCACGATCGCCGCGAACGGCGGATAGGTGAACGGCAGGACGGTGCCCCCGAGCTGGACGCCGTACAGCTGCGAAGGGTCGTGCAGGAGGGTGTTGCCGCCGAGGCGGTAGACCTTCAGGTCGACGAACGAGTGGTGCCAAAGCATCGGCAGGACGATGCCGACGACGATGCAGGTCCCCACAGCGGCCGCCCACCGAGTTCCCTTCCCCATACCTCCAGATCCTGACACGGCTCAGAGATGGGTTGCGAGAACGCCGAGCACGAAGGCGGTACCGGCGAGTCCGAGCATGGCGGTCGCCAACCGGATCAGCCGCCGCTGCAACCCCGGCAACTCCGCGGCGGTCGCGAACACCCGCTGCGGCCAGTGCCGCCACGACACGTACCAGAAGATCCCACTCGCCACCACGAGCAGAACCCCTTTGATTACGTGGATCTGCCAATGATCATGATTCCTCACCAGCAAAGCGATCCCACTGACCGCGATCGCCCCGATCAGCCCGACCACCTTCCACCGGTTGCCCGAAGCAATCACCGCGATCAGCGCCTCACGCCCACCCTGATCGTCCCCGAAATACTTCCTCAATTTCGGCTGCACCACGAACAACGAGTACGCCATCCCACCGACCCACGCCGCAGCCAGCCCCACATGAACAATCGCCAGCACCGCCGTCACCCCACGACGGTAGTCCCCACCTGGTTCCATCCCGTGAAAGAGTCGCGCGGGTGGATGAGATACAGGTGTTTCACCGGAGCGGTCAGTGGTGCCCTGGCCGGCGGGTCGGGGATGTTGTCGCCTACGACGTCAAGATCCTGCCCAAGTATCAGGTGCACGGCCGGCCCCATTGGTGAGTCAGAGGCTTTCCCACCGCCGGAGGTAGTCGCCCTCGAACAACTCCCGTCCCTCTTGGAAGAACCCGCCTGAACGGCAGCAGGCCCCCGGCGAACCGGGGGCCTGCTGACTTATCGAAGTGTTCAGTCCTCGTCGGACTTGCCGGATTCCAGGTTGGTTTTGATCAGGTCCATGACGGTGGAGTCGGCAAGGGTGGTGACGTCGCCTACCTCGCGGTTCTCGGCGACGTCGCGGAGGAGGCGGCGCATGATCTTGCCGGAGCGGGTCTTGGGGAGTTCCGAGACGACCATGATCTGGCGGGGCTTGGCGATCGGGCCGATTTCCTTGGCTACGTGGTTGCGGAGTTCCTGCACCACGTCCGGTCCGCCGTCGCCGGCCTCCGTGCGGAGGATGACGAACGCGGCGATCGCCTGACCGGTGGTCGGATCCGTCGCACCGACGACCGCGGCTTCGGCGACCTTCGGGTGCGAGACCAGCGCGGACTCGATCTCGGTCGTCGACAGCCGGTGCCCGGACACGTTCATCACGTCGTCGACGCGGCCGAGGAGCCACAGATCGCCGTCCTCGTCCTTCTTCGCGCCGTCGCCCGCGAAGTACACGCCCGGCCAGCGCGACCAGTACGTGTCGACGAACCGCTGGTCGTCGCCCCACAGCGTACGCAGCATCGCCGGCCACGGCTTGGTGATCACGAGGTACCCGCCGGACCCGTCCGGCACCGACTTGCCGGCGTCGTCCACCACGTCGACCGCCACCCCCGGGATCGCCTTCATCGCGGCGCCCGGCTTGCCGGCGGTCACGCCCGGCAGCGGCGAGATCATGTGCATACCGGTCTCGGTCTGCCACCAGGTGTCGACGACCGGCGCGTTGTTCCCGCCGATGTGCTCGCGGTACCAGACGTACGCCTCCGGGTTGATCGGCTCGCCGACCGACCCGATCACCCGCAGCGACGACAGGTCGAACTTCGCCGGGATGTCGGAACCCCACTTCATGAAGGTCCGGATCGCGGTCGGGGCGCAGTACAGGATCGACACCTTGTACTTCTGGACGATCTCCCACCAGCGACCCTGGTGCGGGGTGTCCGGCGTACCTTCGTACAGCACCGAGGTGGTCGCGTTCGCGAGGGCGCCGTACACGATGTAGCTGTGGCCGGTGACCCAGCCGATGTCGGCCGCGGTCCAGTACACGTCGGTGTCCGGCTTGAGGTCGAAGACACCCCATTGCGTGTACGACGTACCGACGAGGTACCCGCCCGTGGTGTGCAGGATGCCCTTCGGCTTGCCCGTGCTGCCCGACGTGTACATCACGTACAGCGGGTGCTCGGCGTCGAAGGCCTGCGGGGTGTGGTCCGCGGACTGCTTGCCGACGACGTCGTCCCACCACAGGTCACGGCCCTCGACCATGTTGGTCTCCTGGCCGGTGCGCTTCACCACGACCACGTTGCGTACGTCGGGGCAGTCCACCAGCGCGGCGTCCACCGCTGGCTTCAGCGCCGCCGCCGCACCCCGGCGGTACCCGCCGTCGGAGGTGATCACGACCCGGGCGTCGCAGTCCAGGATCCGGTCCTTCAGCGCCTCGGCCGAGAAGCCGCCGAAGACCACGGTGTGCGGAGCGCCGATCCGGGCGCAGGCGAGCATCGCGACCACGGTCTCGGGGATCATCGGCATGTAGATGGCGACGATGTCACCGGCCTTGACGTTCAGCTCGAGCAGCGCGTTCGCGGCCTTGCTGACCTCGTCCTTGAGCTGCGCGTAAGTGATCTCGCGGGTGTCACCAGGCTCACCCTCGAAGTAGTACGCGATCTTGTCGCCGAGACCGTTCTCGACGTGCCGGTCGACGCAGTTGTACGCCGCGTTCAGCTTGCCGTCGGCGTACCACTTGGCGAACGGCGGGTTGCTCCAGTCGAGCACCTCGGTCGGCTCGGTTGCCCAGGTCAGCCGCTTGGCCTGCTCCGCCCAGAAGCCCTCGAAGTCGGCGGCGGCCTGCTCGTAGGCGTCGGCCTTCAGGTTCGCGTTCGCGGCCAGCTCGGCCGGCGGCTCGAACCGACGCTCCTCGTGCATCAGGTTCGACAGTGCCTCGGACTGCGCTGGTTCTTGGTTCGTCACGTCGACGGCTCCTCATCGCTGGCTCCGGGCGCGCCGGCGCGCCCGGCTACCTTTCTACCAACGCTGACCCCGCGACGGGAACCGGTGTATCGCCGAGTCGTTTCGAATCTGCGCCGAACAGGACCAATTCGGGGCCGGGCGGACCGGCGCCGACGGTCAGCGGGTGAGCAGCGTGTGATCGGCTGCGGTCGCGGCGGCGATCACCAGTTTGCGCCGGTTCGCTGCCTGCATGTCGCCGGTGCGACGACAGCAGTCACGCCCGGACAGTTCCACCTGTACGACCGCGTTCGACCGCCGGAACCAGACCGTCGCCGTCGTCTGCCCGCCGAACTCGTCCGTTGCCATGAACGCCGATTCACCAGGCCCGGGCAGGTCCGCGACCGCGGCACCGTCCTTGACCTGGCTGTCCCGCTGGCCGGTGTACTCTCCCGCGGCCCCGGCCGCGCCGTGACGTCCGGCGGAGATCACGGTCAACCTGATCGTCAGTCGCCGCTCGACCGGCCCGGGCTGGTACGACGACCAGACGTGCTTGCGCGGCTGCTCGTAGCTCCACTCGCAGTACTTGTACTTGAACAGGATGTGCGACTCCTTCGCCTGCCCGTCGCCGAGCTTCGCGCCCACGTCCGTGACGCGGCTCGCCGCCTCCCGCGGCAGCAGTTCGCACGCGGTCAGGCTGTCCGGGTACTTCGCTTCCGCCTTCGCCTGACATCCTGCGACCAGGGCAAGGATCAGGGCGATCGCGACGAGCCTGGGCAGCGGCATCCGCGCAGAGTAGGCCGGTCCGAGGGTCATTTCGGGGTCCGGCGGAACCATTCCGAGCCGGCGTGCATCGGACTGTTTGTGAACCCGATGCAGCCGACCGCGCAGATGCCGAACGTTGTCACCGAGGAACGCCGGAAGATCTCCCGCGCCGCCCGGCGCCGGGTCCACGCCCGCGAGCTCCGCGTCCGCCGCACCCAGCGCGCGGCCCGCGCACAGCTGCCCGCCGCCTGAACCACCGCCACGCCACCACCACCGCCACCGCGGGGCGCTGCGCCGGCCGCGCGGGTTGGGGAGGATTGTGCGCCCGATTCGGGACGGGATCCTCCCCAGGTTCTACTGCTGGTGGTGGGTCAGGAGTTTGGTGAGGATGGTGGTGAGGCGGGTGCGGTCGGTGGCCGACAGGTGGCCGAAGATCTCCTCCTGCGCCTTCCCGACCAAGGTCGTCAGGCGGCGCTGGTGCCGCTTGCCGGCGGTGGTGATCGTGATGACGTTGCGGCGGCCGTCGGCCGGGTCCGGGCTGCGTTCGACGTACCCGTCGGTCTCCAGCTCGTTGAGCGCGGCAACAACATCGCTGCGGTCGATCGAACTGCGCCGCCCGAGCTCCGCCTGACTGGCCGGCCCGAACTCGACCAGCGTCGCGAGCAGGCGGAAGTGGTACGCCCGGGCACCTCCGGCCGCGAACGACTCGGTGACGATCCGGTGCGCCTGGGCCGCACTCTGCGTCAGCAACCAGCTCGGCAATTGGGTCAGGGCGCTCGGCGTCTGCTCATCCACCCGCGCAGTCTAAGTCGTCAGCGGTTCGCTCCCGGCGATCTATTGGCCGCGCCTACGATTCGCGGGCGTCCAGGAGCTCGTCCCAGTGCTCCTCGGCCCAGTCGCACATGGCACGGAGCGGCTCCAGCAGGCTGCGGCCGAGGGCGGTGAGCTCGTACGTGACCCGCCGCTCTTCGGCCGTTCTGGTGATGAAACCGTCACGTTCGAGGGTACGCAGCGACTGGGTCAGGACCTTCGGGCTGACGCGAGCGAGCGGGACCCGCAGCTCGGAATAGCGGCGCGGGCCGCCCGCGAGGCACGCCAGCACCAGAGCCGCCCACTTGTCGCCGCCGATCCGGAAGGGCAGCACGGTCGACGGGCAGATCTCCTCGAACATGTCCGCGCTCAGGGCAACCATGTCAGCCAAGGTACCCAATCGGTAACCACCCCTCCTTCTACGGTCGCCGTACCACTTTCTCGAGGAGGTTGCGGTGAGCAAGATTCTGGTGATCGGCGCGCGCGGACGCGCCGGTTCGGCGGCGGTCGCGGAGGCGCGAGGACGCGGGCATGACGTGATCGGCGTCGCGCGTACTGCGGGCGATTCACTGGTTGTCGGGGACGTCACCGATGCGGGGCGGATCGCCGAGTTGGCGGTGGGGTACGACGCCGTGATCGCGGGGGTGTACGACGGCGGGAGTGATCCGGCGGAGTTCTTCCCGCGGGCGGCGCGGGCGCTCGTCGACGGATTGGTGAAGGCGGGAGTACCGCGGCTCGTCTGGGTCGGGCTGGCGTCGGTGCTGCCGACCACGGCAGGTCCGTTGCTGCTCGATGGGTATCCGGAGGAGTACCACTCACTCTTCCTCGCGCACCGGGCGGCGCTGGACGTGTTCGCGGAATCGTCCCTCGACTGGGTGTCGATCGCCCCGTCCGGGGATTTCGACCACGCGGACCCGTCCCGGAAGGGCCGTTATCGCGTGGCGCCACCGGATGCGCGGGCGCTGATCTCGTACGCCGACTTCGCGGTCGCGCTCGTCGACGAGGTGGACCACCCGTCGCGGCACCGAGCGGCCTTCGGCGTACTGGTCTAGATGGGTCGCTCGCGGGCGTCGTCGTACGGACGATAGGTTCAGGGCATGGCTGGGGCCGAGGAGTACTTGGACAAGGCGTTGGCGATCGCGCACCGGGCGGCCGAGACGCAGCTACCCGCGATCCGCGTCGCCGCCGGGCTGGTCGCGGACGCGCTCGCCGACGGCCGGACGTTCTGGGTGTTCGGAACGGGTCACAGCCACACGCTCGCCGAGGAGCTGTACGGACGAGCGGGCGGGCTGGCCGACGTACGCGCGATCCTCGAACCGGGCCTGATGCTCCACGAAGGCCTCCAGAAGAGCTCCCTCCTGGAACGGCTCCCCGGCCTCGCCGACGTCCTGCTGGAGACCAACCCGCTCGAAGCCGGCGACGTACTACTGATCGCGTCCAACTCCGGCCGCAACGCCGTACCGGTCGAATTCGCCCTCGGCGCCCGCGAGCGCGGCGTCCGGGTGATCGCGCTGACCTCCCTCGCCCACTCGAACGCCACCACGTCCCGCGCCCCGACCGGCCAACGCCTCTTCGAAACCGCCGACGTAGTAATAGACAACTGCGGAGTCCCCGGCGACGCCGTGATCACCATCCCAGGCACGACAGAACCCACCGGCGCAACCTCCACCATGGTCGGTGCCCTACTCCTCCAGGCCCTCACGGTCGAGGTAGTAACCCGCCTAACAGATCGCGGCCAACCACCAAATGTCCTGCGCAGCCTGAACGTATAGCCCCCGCCAGCAGCCGAGCTCAGGTGGCGCGGTAGGCGACGGTTATGTCGTAGCGGTCTGAGCGGTAGGTCGAGATGCCGAACTCGATGACCTGGTCGGTGGCGGTGCGGGGGGCCGAGGTGATGATCAGGCAGGGGGTGGTGCTGTCGATCTCGAGGAGTTCGGCGTCGGACGGCTGTGGTGGGGCGGCGACGATGGAGGCGGAGACCATGCCGAGGGTCACGCCGTATCGGGTGGCGAGGACCGTGTACAGGGACTTCTCGGCGAAGTCGATCTCGTCGAGGCCGGGGTAGCGATTCAGGGAGAGGGCCGTACGTTCGATCGCCATCGGGTCGCCGTCGGCGGTGCGCAGGCGGACGAGGTGCAGGACGGGGGTGCCGATCGGTTCCTCGAGTTCGCGGGCGAGGTGCTCGTCGGCGGCGCCGACGCGGTGTTCGAGGACCTTGGCGCCGGGCTCGATGCCGCGGTTGATCATGTCCTGGCTGAACGACGAGGCGAGCATCCGGGACGGGCGCGGTTCGGCGACGAAGGTGCCGCCACCGGGGCGGCGATTGGCCAGGCCCTCGGCCACGACGCGGTCGACCTCTTGCCGGACGGTCATCCGGGCCACGCCGAAGCGTTCGGCCAGGACGCGCTCGGACGGCAGCACGGTGCCGACGGCCAGCGAGCGGGTGAGGTTCTCCAGAATCTCGCGGATCTGGTCACCCTTCGGGCGATCCGTGCGGAGCTCGGTGGGGAGCTCGGCGAGGTCGCCGGGGTTGTTCCGTGGGCGGGCCATGAGGTCAGTATCCCTGGGAATCTGGCCGGCAAACCGGTTGCCGGGGTACGCGGGCCGCGGTGTCGTAACCGCGCAGACCGTCCGCGACCCCGTTGTCCCGGACGACCATGTCAGCACGACTGTAACGTCCGCTGCCATCCAACGGCCAGCGACCGTCCACAGGCTCAGCCAATTCGCAACGGGGGTAGTTTTAGCGCTATGACCCGGGCACAGTTCGTACAGGAGACGTCGGCAACCGGTGAGTGGAAGCGGCAGGGCAACCGATTCACCGATCGGATCAGCCGGGAGTCGGCTTCCGCGCCGGGAGAGGGTCCGGACGACCAGGGTCGCTGGCCAGTCGAACCCGGCCGGTACCGCTTGGTCGTGAGTCTCGCCTGCCCGTGGGCGCACCGCTCGATCATCGTCCGCCGGCTGCTCGGCCTCGAGGACGCGATCAGCCTCGCGGTCGTGGACCCGGTCCGCGACGAACGCGGCTGGCGGTTCACCCTCGACCCGGACGACCGCGACCCGGTGCTCGGCATCAAGTTCCTGTCCGAGGCCTACCTGCGCACCGACCCGTCGTACGACGGCCGCGTGACGGTGCCCGCGATCGTCGACACGAGATCGGGCCAGGTGGTCACGAACGACTACCCGCAGATCACGCTCGACTTCTCCACGGAGTGGAGCGACTTCCACCGCGCCGACGCACCGCAACTGATCCCGGCCGATAGAGCCGAGATGGACCAGCTGATCGACGAGATCTACCGCGACGTGAACAACGGCGTCTACCGCTGCGGTTTCGCGGCCGGCCAGGAGGCGTACGACGCGGCGTACGATGCGCTGTTCGCCCGCCTCGACGTACTCGAGGACCGGCTGAAGGACCGTACGTACCTGCTCGGCGACACGTTCCGCGAGGTCGACATCCGGGTCTTCACGACGCTCGTCCGCTTCGACGCGGTGTACCACGGCCACTTCAAGTGCAACCGCCAGAAGCTGACCGAGTTCCCGAACCTGTGGGCGTACGCGCGCCGCCTGTACCAGCTGCCCGGCTTCGGCGAGACCGTCGACTTCGACCAGATCAAGCGGCACTACTACGTCACCCACGAGAACATCAACCCGACGCGAATCGTCCCGAAGGGCCCGGACCCGCGGGTCTGGACCGCCTAGACCGCGAGGGCTGACAGGGCGGCAACCACGGCAGCCTTGAGCTGCGCCCGCGTCGCCCCGGCCCGGGACCGCAGGTTGATCGCGTACGCGAGCAGCGTGAGCATCTCCGCCGCCCCCGCAACCTCGACCCCGGACCGCAACTCTCCGTTGCTCTGAGCAACGGTCAGCGCGGTGGCCAGCGAGTCCCGCAGTACGGCGTGATGCTCGGACAGCACCGCCCGTACGGCATCCGGCGGGCTCTCCGTGTTCGCGTTCGCCATCATGCACCCCCAGCCGGCGTACTCCCCCGCCAGCCGTAGCCGCAGCAGCTTGTCGAAGAACGTACGCACCGCCGGCAGCCCACGACCGTCCGCAGCCAGCTGGTCGAACATCGGCCGCGACCGGTGCTCCAGGTACCGCCGGGCGGCCGCAGCGTAGAGCGCGTCCTTGCCGCCGAACGCGTTGTACAGGCTCGACCGGCTCAGCCCGGTCGCCGCGACCACGTCCTGGATCCCGGTCGCCGCGCTCCCGCGCCGCCAGAACAGCTGCTCGACAGCGACCAGCGCCTCGGCCTCGTCGAAATGTTTGACATCCGGCATACCCAGCATCATATCTTGGAACGACTGATCCAAGATGAGGAGTCCTGATGATCGACGTACTGGTGCTCGACGTCAACGAGACGCTGACCGACATGGAACCGCTGCGCGACGGTTTCGAAGCGGCCGGCCTGCCCCGGCACACGCTCGAGGAATGGTTCACCGCAATCCTCCGCGACGGCCTCGCACTGACCGCGGTCGGCGCGTACGCCAGCTTCCGCGACCTGGCCACCGAACTCCTCGAGGCGCAACTGACGGCGGCAGGGATCGAGCCCAGCGCGGAAACGGTAGGAAACGTACTGTCCGGATTCACCCGGCTACCGCTGCACGCCGACGTCGCACCAGGACTCCAGAAGATCCACGAGGCCGGCGTCCGGATCGTCACGCTGACGAACGGCGCGGCAGCGATGTCCGAAAACGTGTTCCGGAACGGCGGAATCCTGCCGCTCCTGGAGCACCGCCTCGACGTCTCAGTACCGCAGCACTGGAAACCGCACGCCGACGCCTACCGGTACGCGGCCGACGTCTGCGGCGTACCCACGGAACGGATGGCGCTCGCCGCGGTCCACCCGTGGGACATCGACGGCGCCCGCCGAGCCGGTCTCCAAACCGTGTACATCGACCGCCGGAAAACGCCGTACCCGCAAGCATTTCTGCCGCCGGACCTCGTCGTGCCGGACTTCACCACGCTGGCGGAAGTCCTTCAGGAAAAGGCGAAATAGCGCAGCCACAGGTACGGCGCCGCGACCAGGATCGTGATCGCCGTCATCACCACGCCCTTGCGGGTGAACTCCCAGAAGCTGATCGGATACCCGGCTCGCAAGGCCAGCCCGATCACCACCACGTTGGCGCTGGCGCCGATCGCGGTCGCGTTGCCACCGAAGTCGGCGCCGATCGCCAGTGCCCACCAGACGGCGTGCGCGTGCGCAGGATCGGCGATGCCGCGGGTCAGATCGAGGACCACGGGACTCATCGTGGCGACGTACGGAATGTTGTCGACGACGCCGGACAGCAGCGCCGACACGATCAGCACCAGCATCGTGGCGAACAGCGGCTGCCCGCCGGTCAGTGAGCCGACCCAGTCGGCCAGGTGCTCGATCACCCCGGTCTTAACCAGCCCACCGACCATCACGAACAGACCAGCGAAGAACAGCAGGGTCTGCCACTCCACGGCAGCCATGTAGTCGCGGGTCTGAACCTTCGAGATCAGAACGAGTACGCCGGCCCCCAGCAGCGCGACCACAGAAGGCGCGACATGGAACGCGGCGTGCCCGACGAAACCGGTGAAGACGAGCAGAAGCACCAGGCCGCACTTGATCAGCAGCCCGCGATCCTGAATCGCCTCCTTCTCGTTCAGCCGCAGTACGTCGTCCACCCGCTCGGGATCGACTGTGAAGGAGCCCTTGAACAGCCGGGGCAGGACGAGCGTGAACACGAGCAGCTCGAGCACGACCAGCGGCGTCAGGTGGATCAGGAAGTCGTTGAAGGTCAGCCCGGACCGGCTGGCGATGATGATGTTGGGTGGGTCGCCGATCAGCGTCGCGGCGCCGCCGATGTTCGACGCCATCACCTCGGCGATCAGGAACGGGACCGGGTCGATGCCGAGCCGGTCGCAGACCAGCAACGTGACCGGCGCGATCAGCAGCACCGTCGTCACGTTGTCGAGGAACGCGGACGCGGTCGCGGTGATCAGGGTCAGCAGGATCATCACCCGCAGCGGCGATCCTTTCGCCCGCTTGGCCGCCCAGATCGCGACGTACTCGAAGACACCCGTACGCCGGAGCACGCCGACGATCACCATCATCCCGAACAGCAGGAACACGACGTCCCAGTCGATCCCGGTGTCCGGCGAGTAGAACGCGTGGTCGGAATCCGTCACGCCGAGGGCCAGCAGGATGCCGGCGCCGCCGAGCGTGGCGAGCAGCTTGTGCGTCCACTCGGTCGCGATCAGCACATAGGCGACCACGAAGACCGCGACGGCAACCACCGTCATGCGGCAGGTCCTAGTGCGGAGTGACCGCCAGCTCCAGCAGCCGGGACGCGGTGATCGCGCCGATGATCTGCCCGTCGCGCACCACGGCGACCAGCGGGCAGCGCAGCCGGGCCATCGTCGCGGCGATCTCCAGCAGCGTGTCGTCGTACGCGACCACCGGGATCTCCCGGGGCTCGTCCGGGAGCAGCTTGCGGACGCTCAGGCCACCCAGCTTGTCGGCGACCCGATCCGCCAGCGGCTCGTCGATCACCCGGGCCAGCGAAGGGTCGTCCTGCACGTAGCTCGGGACCAGGAACCGCACCACCTGCGACGCCGGCAGGACGGCGTACGGCGATCCGTCCGGCCGGGTCACGATCAGGCCCGGCAACCGCCGGGTGGCCAGCAGCCTGGCGGCCTCCAGGGCGTCGTCGTCCAGGCTCACGACCGGGAAGTCCTCGGCCATCTGCTCTCCGTGCACGCTGCGAGCGTACGCCGGAACCGAGGACCTCGGTGACGTCCCTCACAGGGCTCTGACAGCGCACGGCACCTCCCGGGAAACGACAGACCAGCTCGCAACCCGATCGTGGGCACGAGTTCTGCCGACCAGACTTCCCGGCGCACCGCGCCCAACCCTGCCGCAAACCGGCCGCCCGGGCAAACGCGAACCGTTAGAATGGACGACGGTGCGCCGGGAAGTCTGGTCGGCTCCGTCCGACCGACCCCGAAACGAAGGGCCGACCCATGAGCCAGCACCCACGGATCCGGCAGAAGAAGCGCGCCTTTCCTCGTGTACTCGGCAAGGAACGCGCGTTCCTCGCCGACGTACTGCGCGCCGAGACGACCGGCGGCCTGCTGCTGCTCGCGGCGGCCGCGGCGGCGCTGATCTGGGCGAACTCTCCCTGGCAGGACGCGTATCACCACGTGCGGGACGTGCACCTCGGTCCGTTGAGCGTCGAGGGCTGGGCCTCGGACGGCGCGTTGACGCTGTTCTTCTACCTGGCCGGGGTCGAGCTGAAGCGTGAGCTCGTGGTCGGCTCCCTGTCCAAGCTCAGCGAGGCGGTCGTCCCGGTGGTCGCGGCGCTGGCCGGAATGGTGCTTCCGGCAATCATCTACGTGATCACCAACCTGGTCGCGAAACACGGCAACCCGCACGGCTGGGCGGTGCCGACCGCGACCGACATCGCCTTCGCGCTGGCCGTCCTGGCGATCGTCGGCTCGTCGCTGCCGAGTGCGCTGCGGGCGTTCCTGCTGACGCTCGCGGTGGTCGACGACTTCGGCGCGATCCTGATCATCGCGGTGTTCTTCTCGCACGGCTTCCACCTGCTGTCGCTGCTGGCTTCGTTCGTCCTGATCGCGCTCTGGTACGTCCTCCAGCGCCGCCGCGTCCGTACGCCGTTCCTCCACATCCCGATCGCGATCGGCGCGTGGTGGTTCATGCACGAGTCCGGGATCCACGCGACGATCGCGGGCGTCGCGCTCGGCCTGGTCACCCGGGTGGTCGCGGACCCGGACGAGAAGGAGGCGCCGGCCGAGCGGATCGAGCACCGGCTGCGGCCGTGGTCGGCGGGCGTCGCCGTACCCCTGTTCGCCCTGTTCGCCGCGGGCGTCACGTTGAGCGGCGGCGCCGTACGGCAGATGCTGACCGACCCGGTCGCGATCGGGGTGGCCGCCGGGCTGCTGTTCGGGAAGGCGATCGGCGTGTTCGGCGGGTCGTGGCTGACCGCGCGGTTCACCCGGGCCGAGCTGAACTCGGACCTGGCCTGGCGCGACGTCGGCGCAGTCTCGGTACTCGCCGGGATCGGGTTCACCGTCGCGTTGCTGATCGCCCAGCTCGCGTTCGGCTCCGACGCAGCCCAGATCGAACGCGCGAAGGCCGCCGTCCTGGTTGCCTCGGTACTCGCCGCGCTGCTCGCCACCCTGCTGCTGGCTCGCCGCAACCGCGCGTACGCCGATTGACCCGGGCAACTGACGGTAGGGTCGGGGCTGTCCGGAAGGAGTTGCGATGTCGATGAGCACCGACGACGAGCCCACGGTCGGCCAACTGGTCGCGAACGTCAGCAAGGAACTGTCCAGCCTGGTCCGGAGCGAGGTCGAGCTCGCGAAGACCGAGCTGAAGAAGACCGCGGTCGCGGCCGGGACCGGCGCGGGCATGTTCGCGGCGGCCGCGTTCCTCGCGCTGCTCGCGGTCATCCTGCTGTGCATCTCCGCGGCGTACGGCCTGGTCGCGGCCGGGCTGCACCCCGCGATCGCGTTCCTGATCGTGGCCGGCGCGTTCCTGCTGATCGGCGCGGTCCTGGTGTTCATCGGGATCCGGGCGCTGAAGCGCGCGAAGGGCCCGACCCGGACGATCGAGACCTCGAAGGCGTCCGTCGAGGCGCTGAAGGCGATCGGCAAGGGCCGCGACGAGAACACCACGTACGCGCTACCCGAGCCGGGCGTACGGCGCTGAGCCCGGCGGGAGTCGTCGACCTGCTGGTCGACGGGCCCTGGTCGCACTCACTGGTCGCGGCCAACGGGGCCCGGTTCCACGTCGCCGAGTGTGGCGCGGCGGACGATCCACTCGTCCTGTTCCTGCACGGCTTTCCGGAGTTCTGGTGGGCGTGGCGGTACCAGCTGCCGGTGGTCGCGGCCGCCGGGTACCGCGCCGTCGCGATGGACCTGCGCGGGTACGGCGCCAGCGACAAGACGCCCCGTGGTTACGACCCGTACACCGCGGCCGCCGACGTGTCCGGCGTGATCAGGTCGCTCGGCGCGAAGGATGCCGTGGTCGTCGGACACGGCTGGGGCGGGTTCATCGGGTGGTCCGCGGCCGTACTGGCGCCTCGTCAGGTACGCGCGCTCGCCGCGGTGTCCGCACCGCACCCGTTGCTGCTGACCCGGTCCGGGCGGACGAAGGCGGTGACCCGGACGGCGTGGTTCCAGCTGCCGATCTTGCCCGAGCGCCGGCTGCTCGCGCAGGACGGCGTACACATCGAGCGGCTGCTCCGGGCCTGGGCCGCGCCGGGCGGTACGTTCCCGGACGCGGACGTCTCGCGGCGGTACCGCGCGGCGCTGCAGGTCTGGCCGGCGCCGCACTGCGCGCTCGAGTACCACCGGTGGTTCGCTCGGTCCCGGCTGCGGCCGGACGGGCGCAAGTACTCGGCCCGGATGCGTACGCCGGTCGCCGTCCCCGTACTGCAGATCCAGGGCGCGCAGGACTCGGGGGTGTCGCCCACCGCGGTCACGCCGCCGAGTCTGGTCTCGGCGCCGTTGCGACACGAACTGATCACCACCGCAGGGCATTTCCCGCACGAGGAAACGCCCGACGTGTTCAACACGCTCCTGGTGGACTGGCTGACCGCCGGCCGATGATCAGCGGTTCCATGGGCCCAGGTTCTGGGTGATGACCCAGTGCGCGCCTCTGGGCTCAACCCGGTACCTGGCCGAGGTCGCTCCGCGGCATCCGACCGGCATCGACAGCGCCACGCCGACTTCCAGATGGTCGCCCTTGTCGAGCACGTCACCGACCCGGATGATCGCGGTCTTGGGGTATGCCGTACAGCTCGCGCCGGCCGGCAGCGACCGGTCGAGAATCGTCACCGGCATGATCCGGAGCGTGTGCGAGAACACAATCACGCGCTGGGCCGAGGAGAACCGCGGCCCGGGTCGCATCCCGTCTGCCGCGGTGGTCGGGCCGTCCACCACGATGGCCCGCGTGAACGGGCTGAAGCCTGTCGGCTTCCCCGGCAGCTGGAACGACCGGAGCATCACCCCGATCGCCAGGCCCCAGACATCGGCGTCCCTGCTCGGGTAGGTAGCAGGCGATGCGGTCACCGTGGCCGCCGGTTCGGCGGTGTCAGCCGGACGCACGCGCTGGACGCCGTACAGAACTCCCGCGAGCACCACCAGGACCATCGCCGCTGCGAGCAGGACAGGCATCACGCTGCGGTGCTTTGTTGCCTTCGGCACGTAGTGGTCGTCCGGCAGCACGCGGCCGAGCAGTGCCTCGCGGTCCGCGAACGTCTCCCGGAGCAAGATGCCGAGCTCTTCGTCGGTCGGATCAGGCATGTCAGCTCGCCTCCTCGGCAGTCAGATGTTCGCGCAAGGTCGCCAGCGCGCGGGCGGCGTTCGATCGGACGGTCGCGGCCGCGACGCCGAGCAGTTCGGCGATCTCGGCGTCCGGGAGGTCCTCGTAGTACCGCAGGACCAGAACGGCGCGTTGTTTGCGCGGCAACTTGGCCAGCAACTGCCACGTCGCGTCGCGCTGCGCCTGCCGGAGGCCCAGGTCGTCGTGGGTCGGCCGCTCGATCGGCTCGGCCAGCAGTACCTCGTTGTTCTTCAGCAGGCGCCGCCAACCGAGGAACTCGTTGACCACCATCGTCCGCAGGTACGCCTCCGGCCGTTCGACGCTGCTGATCCGCGCCCACTTGCGGTGCGCGCGGGCCAGCACTGTCTGGACCAGGTCCTCCGCGGTGTGCTCGTTCCCGGTCAGCATCACGCCCAGGCACAACAGCCGGCGTTCGGTCGCACGCACCACATCGACGTAGGAGAGCGCCGGCTCCAGATCACTCGTCATCATCACCGTCACACCACCTCAACGCGGCGATCGCGGCGGGCTGCTGCATCAGGTGCAGGATTGCGTGGAGACGTCCTGGGTGGCGGTGGTGCCGGTGCGGGCGTCGGCGGAGACCTGCTGGGCGGTCAGGACGTAGCCGGTGCGGTTGTCCTCGACGGAAGCCGCGAAGACGACGCCGTACACCGTGCCCCTCGCGGACAGCAGTGGGCCGCCGGAGTTGCCCGGGCGGACCGAGGCCCAGATCGAGAACGCGTCGCGGGTGACCGTCCTGTCGCCGTAGATGTCCGGGCCGCGGAGCCGTTCCTCGGAGCGGATCCGGGCCGGCTCCGCGTCGAACGGACCGTTCTCCGGGTAGCCGAGGACGACCGCGGACGCGTCCGCCTTACCGCCCAGGTCGAAGGTGAGCGGCGTGACCTTCGGGTCGTTCAGGTTGGGAAGGTACAGCACCGCGATGTCGGTCTCCGGATCGAAGACGACGACCTTGGCTTCGTACTTCTTACCGTTCAGCTCGACCTGCGGTGAGCTGACCCCGGCGACGACGTGCGCGTTCGTCATCACGCGCTTGGGGGCGTACAGGAATCCGCTGCCCTCGAGACCGCGCGAGCAGTTCGCGACACCGGTCACCTTCGCGATCCGCGAGTACGCGTCCCGGACCGGCTGCTGCCGGGAGATCGCGCCGTCCGGCGGCTGCGTCTCGCGGATCCGCTCCGGTACGAACGGGTCGAGGAACCGCGGGAACAGGTCCGTGTTCACCACGTCGTTGAACGACTGCAGCGCCCGGTCCGCGCTGGCCGGCAGTACTTCGTCGACCTTCGCCAGCACCTGCGAACCGCGGACCGCCGAGGTCACACTCGGGATCCGCGCGCCGCTCACCGCGACGCCGAGCACCCAGGCGACGATCAGCACCGACGCGGCCGCCAGCGCGGCACCGCCGAGCGCGTCCAGGAACCGGATCGGCTTCCAGGACAGCCGGTTCCGCACCCTGGAGCCGATCATCGCCCCGAGAGTTCGCCCGATCGCGGCCAGCACGACGACGAGTACGAGCGCCGCGAACGACACCGACACGCTCGGGGAGAAGTGGTCCAGCACCTTCGGCACACCCCAGACGCCGAGCCCGGCGCCGACGAGCAGGCCGGCGGTGGCGCACGCACCCAGCACGAAGCCCTCGATGTACCCCGAGATCGCCACCAGCGCGGTGACGATCACCAACGCCCAGTCGAGCTTGCTCACTCCGCATCCTCCGGCTCAGGCCCCTGCGCTCGGCCGAGGTCGTGCTCGATCGCCGTCATCCGGCGGACGTCCTCGGGCCGGCGCCCTTCACTGCGCCAGGCCGCCTCGACCAGCCGGTCGGGCAACGGTACGACGTTCGAGGGGTCCCAGTCTCGGTACCAACCGCCGAGCAGCAGCAATTTGTCGAGCAGACCGGCGGTGAACCCCCAGATGTAGAGGTCGCCGATGGTGAACGCCGGTCCGGTGAAACCGCTGGGGTGCAGGCAACTGATCCGGTTCGCCGGGTCGGCGAGCGCGCTGATCGGTACTTCGTGCACCGACGCGACCTCGGCCGGGTCGACCACCGCGACCGGCGACGGGTCCCGCCACCAGGCCAGCACCGGCGACACGCCGAAGTTGCTCACCGGCACCCAGAGCGCCGGCCAGATCGCGAACGGTACGACGCCGTCCGGGTCCAGGCCGGTCTCCTCCTCGGCCTCCCGCAACGCCGTCCGGACCAGACCGGTGTCGCCGGTACCGTCCGCCGGGTCGGCGCCGCCGCCCGGGAACGCCATCTGGCCGGCGTGCTTGCGCAACGTCCAGGCCCGCTCGGTGAGCAGCACCTCCGGGCCGTTGTTGCCGTCAGCAAGCAAGATCAGGACCGCGGACTTGCGTACCGACGGGTCGTCCGGGGGCAGGAACCGGGACAGCAGGTTCGGGTCGACGTCCTCGGACGCCTTCCGCAGCGGACGCAGCCAGTCCGGGATGTCGATGTCCGTCACCGGGTCACTCCGAGCTTGTCCTTCAGCAGTTGGTCGAGCTGCTGCTGGGAGATGAGTACGCCGCGGTGGACGTACGCGACCGCGCCGTTCGCGTCGACGAACACGGTCAGCGGCGGACCGCCCACCTTCAGCGGCCGCTGGATCGACTTGTCCGTGTCGACGACGTGCGGATACGCCAGGCCCTCCTCGCCGGCGAACTTCACCGCGAGCTCCGGCCGCGGGTCGTCGTAGTCGATTCCGAGCATCTTCACCTTGCCGGACTTCGCCAGCGTCGCCAGGTACGGCGCCTCCGCGCGGCACGGGCCGCACCACTGTGCCCACACGTTGATCACCAGCGGCCCGCGAAGGTCCGCGAGCCGGACGTCGGGACCGCTCCCGAGGCAGGGAAGGCTGATGTCCGGCAACCCGTTGCTGACCGGAGGCTTCGAGTCAGTCGTCGGACAGGCCTTCAGCTGGTCCGCCCCGGCCGCGACACTCCGACCGGCCGACGGCTTGGCTGTCCCGTCGGCCTGCTCCGATCCGCACGCCGCCAGGGTCGCCGACAGCACGAACGCGCCAACTCCGACGAGGAGCCTGCGCGTGCTGCGGGACGCCGTACGGGATGTCATGCCGGGGTCTTCACCAGTTTCGCGGCGGCTTCGGGGTTGGTGGGGCCGGCCCCGTACGAGGGGCACCACTGGGCGATCGGGCAGGCGCCGCAGGCCGGCTTCTTCGCGTGGCAGCGGCGGCGGCCGTGGAAGATCAGCCGGTGCGACAGCATCGTCCAGTCCTTCTTCGGGAACAGGTCCCCGATGATGTGCTCGACCTTGACCGGATCCTCCTCCGCGGTCCAGCCGAACCGGCGGACCAGCCGGCCGAAGTGCGTGTCGACCGTGATCCCGGGCACGCCGAACGCGTTGCCGAGCACCACGTTCGCGGTCTTCCGGCCGGTGCCGGGGAGCTTCACCAGCTCCTCGAGCTTGCCTGGTACGACGCCGTCGTAGTCGTCGACGAGCGCCTGGCCGAGCTTGATCACGCTGTTCGTCTTCGCCCGGAAGAAGCCGGTCGGCTTGAGGATCGCCTCCATCTCGTCCCGGTCGGCCTCGGCGTATGCCTGCGCGGTCGGGTACTTCGCGAACAGCGTCGGGGTCACCTTGTTCACCGTGACGTCGGTGGTCTGAGCCGACAGGATGGTGGCCACGAGCAACTCGAGCGGCGTGGTGAAGTCCAGCTCGCAGTGTGCGTCCGGATACGTCTCGGTCAGCACCTTGTGCATCTTGCGGGCCCGGCGGACCAGCTGGGTGTGGGTCTCGTCGACGTACACCGGGGCCTTACGGGGCAGCTTGAGCGGGACCACTTGAAGCGGCTCCGCGACACGCGGGGATGGCATGGAGGCAAGCCTACGTGGCGGTCCCGACACCCGAGGGGCTACGGTTTTGTGGCGACCGGGTGTACACATATCGGTCGACGGACGTGGCGGATCCCACGTCCGGAGTCGTGGTCGAAGGTCCTAGGAGGCCAAAAGTGGATGCCGCAGTGCTCCGACAGGCACCGCTGTTCAGTCAGCTCGACGACGAGGCGGCCGACGCGCTCGCAGCCTCGATGACCGAGAGCCGGCTGCGCCGCGGCCAGGTGCTGTTCCACGAGGGCGACTCCGGTGACCGGCTCTTCGTCGTCGTCGAGGGCAAGGTCAAGCTCGGCCGGACCTCCGCCGACGGCCGGGAGAACCTGATCGCCGTCCTCGGGCCGGGCCAGATGTTCGGTGAGCTGTCGCTGTTCGACCCGGGCCCGCGGTCGGCGACCGTGACCGCGGTCACCGACGCCACGCTGATGTCGCTGACCCACGACGAGCTGCTCCGCTGGCTCGACGGCCGCCCGGCGGTCGCCCGCGGCCTGCTGCTGCAGCTGGCCGGCCGGCTCCGCAAGGTCTCCGACGTGGTCGCCGACTTGGTCTTCTCCGACGTACCGGGCCGGGTCGCGAAGGCCCTCCTGGACCTGGCCAGCCGGTTCGGCCGGACCGCCGACGACGGCGTCCACGTCCACCACGACCTCACCCAGGAGGAACTCGCCCAGCTGGTCGGCGCCTCCCGCGAGACCGTCAACAAGGCCCTCGCCGACTTCGCCTCCCGCGGCTGGGTCCGCCTCGAGCCCCGCTCCGTCGTCCTCCTCGACGTGGACCGCCTCCAGCGCCGCGCCCGCTGACCCACTCCCAGGCCTCAGCTCCGGCCCGGCCCCGGCTCGGTCCCGATTTGCTTGGCTAACCCGGCAGCTTGCCTGGTTGGCCAGCCAGATCATGGGTTCCACACCGTCATTAGAGGTGTGGAACCCATGACTTCGTCGGTCAGCCAGCCTGCTGAGCCGCCTCGGACCGTGCGAATGCCTGCCGGATGCGCATCGCCGTACGAGCCGGATGTTCGAGATCCGACCAACCGGTACGGACCACCTGTAGCCCTCGAGCGCGCAGTCGGTCCTCCCGATACTTCTCGGCGACCAGTACCGTTCTCGACCCGTCGGCATACTTCAACAGACCGTCGAATTCGACCACCGTGCGGTACTCAGGAAAATAGAAGTCGACCTTGGCGATGTAACCGTCCGCGTCGGTGAACTCCACCTGGAGCATCGGCTCCGGCAATCCCTGCTGATGCATATGCACCCTCAGCCGGGACTCACCCACCGACCCTGCCAACGAGTCGGCGAAACCGAAGACGGACCGCACGTTCGGCCCGCCCGGCCAGAACTCCGTCTGTTCGAGCACCCTACGCAGTTCGGCTTCGCTGACGCGTCCGGCTCGCAGTACGGCGTCCGCACTCACCACGGCGGCCTCGAAGGACGAGACGGCCGCGGTCTCGGCCAGCGCTCGAGCAATTGAGGTGACGGCCAGGTCGTCGACCTCGTCGAGATCGGCAGCCATCAGTACGCCGCGATGGTGCCTGACCCGAGCCGCCGAGCCGGTGCGTGTCCCGTTCGACCTGGTCAGTTGCGCCTCATTGAGGTCGACGCCCCAGACCGGGATGTCGTGGAGGACCAGGGCGGAATGGTGGCTGACCACGGCCGTACCCGGATTCATCGAGTTCACAGCGGCATGTACCAGTCGTCGATGCAGCTTGAGTCGGCGTTCCCAAGGAGGCAGATGGCTCAGATCGATGCGCTCGGCGTACTGACCACGGCGGACCCGATCCCACCGGCCGTCCCGCAGCCGCTCCTGGATCTGCTCGGGCGTGTATCCGGCCTCGATCGCCTGACGACGGCTGAACACGCCGCCCTGCCTGCCGGCTACCGCCGTGAGTCTCTGGTTCATGCTTCCAGGATCCGTCGAGTCGCCCCGGGAGGTACCGCCTTCCGCGACATCTGTGGACAACCGCATTTGCTTGGCAAACCCATCAAAGTGGGGGTCCGTGACCCGGAGTCACGGTCAGGAACCCCCACCTTCGTGGGTTTGCCAGCCAAATGGGTGGGTCTGCCAGGGCAATTGCAGTTAGTGGGCGAGGTACTCCAGTTGAGCCCGCACCGAGCGTTCGGCGGCGGGCCAGAGGGATTTGTCCACGTCGGCGTAGACGTGTTGGACGACTGCTTCGGGGGTGGTGCGGCCCTCGGCGAGCGCGGCGCGGACCTGGTTGAGGCGTTCTTCGCGGTGCTCGAGGTAGTAGGTGAGGACGGCGGTCGGGTCGTCGATCACTGGGCCGTGGCCGGGGAGCAGGCGGAGTACGTCGGCCGGAGAGTTCGCGAAGGCGCGGAGACGCTCCAGGGAGTCCAGGTACGGGCCGAGGGCGCCGTCGGGGTGCGCGACGACGGACGTGCCGCGGCCGAGGACCGTGTCGCCGGTGAGCAGCGAGCCGTCCTGCGGGAGCCAGAAGCAGACCGAATCCATCGTGTGGCCGGGTGTCGGGAGTACCTCGATACGCAGGCCGTCGGCGGTGATCACGTCGCCCTCCGACAGGCCGTGCGCGTGGTCGGTCGGGATCCGGAACTCCGGGTCGACCGCGCGGACGCCGCAGCTCGCCTGGTTCGCGAACCACGCCGCGCCCTCGGAGTGGTCGGGGTGCTTGTGGGTGAGCAGTACGACGGCTACCTGGCCGGCTGCTTCGAGTACGGCGCGGAGGTGGTCCTCGAGCAGGGGTCCTGGGTCGACGACGACGGACCGCTCGCTGTCCGGGGCGCGGAGGATCCAGGTGTTCGTACCGTCGAGCGTCATCAGGCCGGGGTTGTCGGCGCGGACGAGGGTGGCGTACTCGGTGACTTTCACGTGGTCTCCAGATAGGCCTGGTCGCCGTCGACGCGCACCGTGGGCATGATCGCCCGGATCTTGCGTTCGCCGGCCGCGGCCAGGATCGCCGGTACGTCGCCGTACTGCGCGAGCTCGTGGCAGCAGACGTACGTCGGGGGCAGCATCAGGACCTCGCCCGCGTCGACAGCCCGGACCGCGTCCGCGGGACGGATCCACATGACCTGGTCGGACTCGCTCGTCACGTCCCGGGTCACCTGCCCGGCGGGAAGGGCCGCGACGAAGAAGGCGGTGTCGTAGCGCTTCGGCTCGAACTCCGGGGTGATCCAGTGCGCCCACGGGCCGAGCAGATCCGCCCGGAGGAGCAGACCGCGCCGGTGCAGGAAGTCGGCGAACCCGAGCTCCCGGCTCTCCAACGCGACCCGATCGGCCTCCCAGTCGGCGCCGGTGGTGTCCGCGACCACGGCGTCGGGTGACGGGCCGGCCAGCAGTACACCGGACTCCTCGAACGTCTCCCGCACCGCCGCCGCGACGTACGCGGCCGCTGTCGCCGCGGTGCACCCGAGCCGCTCGCCGAACCACTCAGGCGAAGGCCCGGACCACGAGTCCGCCACCGTGGAGTCCGTCGCGTCGACCCGCCCACCCGGGAACACCGTCATCCCCGCCGCAAACGCCATCGTCCGCTGCCGCCGCAACAAATACACCTCAGGAGTTGCCGGGCCGCGGAGCAGTACGACGGTGGACGCCGGCCGAGGTTCAGCCGGCATCCGGGTACCGCGGACGTACTCGAGGGCTACCTCGGCCATCCGGCCCGTCATCAACTCCGACGTCAGGTTCCGCACGAGCTGGTCAGCTGACCTCGACGATCAGTTCGATCTCGACCGGGGCGTCCAGCGGAAGGACCGGTACGCCGACCGCGCTGCGGGCGTGGGCGCCTGCGTCGCCGAAGACCTGGCCGAACAGCTCGGAGGCGCCGTTGGCGACCTGCGGCTGGCCGGTGAAGTCGGGCGTGGAGGCGATGAAGGCGACCGCCTTGACGATCCGCTTCACGTTGCCCAGGTCGCCGATCTCCGCCTTGACGGCGGCCAGCGCGTTCAGCGCGCACTGCTGCGCGCACTCGCTGGCGACCTCGGGCGTGACGGCGTCGCCGACCTTGCCGGTGGCGATCAGGGTGCCTTCGCGGAGCGGGAGCTGACCGGACGTGTACACGAGGTCACCGGTACGGACCGCCGGCACGTACGCGGCGACCGGCTTCGCGACGTCGGGCAGCTTCAGGCCGAGCTCGGCGAGCTTCTCCTCGGGGTGGCTCATTTGTCCTCGATCTCCCGCTTGAAGTAGGCGACCAGGTTCTCCGGGTTCAGGCCCGGGACGACCTGGACCAGCTCCCAGCCGTCCTGGCCGAAGTTGTCCAGGATCTCCTTGGTCGAGTGGACCAGCAGCGGCGCGGTGAAGTACTCGAACTTCTTCATAGAACGGGACTCTAACGGTGTGTCGTAGAGCACGCCCTACCCTGGTGAGTATGGCGCGACTGCACGTGGTGACCGGCAAGGGCGGCACCGGGAAGACCACCGTCGCGGCCGCCATGGCGCTCGCGCTGGCGGAGCAGGGCAAGCGGGTGCTGCTTTGCGAGGTCGAGGGCCGCCAGGGCCTCGCCCAGCTCTTCGACGTACCTCCCCTGCCGTACGTCGAACGCCGCATCGCGCACGGCCCCGGTGGCGGCGAGGTGTACGCGCTGGCCGTCGACGCCGAGGCCGCCCTGCTCGAGTACCTCGACATGTACTACCACCTCGGCCGCGCCGGGAAGGCGCTCGAGAAGGTCGGCGCGATCGACTTCGTCACTACGATCGCCCCCGGGCTCCGGGACGTACTGCTGACCGGCAAGGTGTACGAGGCGACCCGCCGCAAGGCGCACGGCAAACTCGCGTACGACGCCGTCGTGCTGGACGCCCCGCCGACCGGCCGGATCGGGCGGTTCCTGAACGTGAACCACGAGGTCGCCGGCCTCGCCAAGGTCGGGCCGATCCGGAACCAGGCGGACGCGATCATGGGCATGCTCCGCTCGGACGTCACCCGGATCCACCTGGTCACGCTGCTCGAGGAGATGCCCGTCCAGGAGACGCTCGACGCCGCGGAGCTGCTCGAGAAGCTGGACCTGCGGATCGGGTCGATCGTGGTGAACATGGTCCGCAACAGCCCGCTCGACGACGACGCGCTCGCCCTTGCGGTGAAGGACAAACTGCCCACCGCGGAACTCACTCGCGGCCTGAAGGCGGCCGGGATAACGATCGGCGACGACCTGGTCGAAACTCTCGCGACCGAGGCCCACGACCACGCGATCCGGGTCGGCCTGGAACGCGAGAACCGCGACCGGATCGATGCCCTCGGCAAGCAGGTGACGGAGCTGGCGCTCCAGCCGGAGGGGATCGACCAAGGCGCCCTGCTCGATCTGGCAGAGGAGTTCCGGGCATGAGGGAGACGCGCCGAGGAGTGCTGTGGATGCGAGAGCAGTGGCGAGCGGGCGAGGAGCTCGGCCGGTGAGCGAGCTCGATCTGGACGCGTTGATCGACGACCCGAAGACCCGGATCGTCGTCACCTGCGGCGCGGGCGGTGTCGGCAAGACGACGACGGCCGCGGCCCTCGGGCTGCGCGCGGCGGAGCGCGGGCGGAAGGTCGTCGTACTGACCATCGACCCGGCTCGGCGGCTGGCGCAGTCGCTCGGGCTGACCGAGCTCGACAACACTCCACGGGCCGTGGCCGGTGCGAACCCGAAGAACGGCGGCCGGCTGGACGCGATGATGCTGGACATGAAGCGGACGTTCGACGACGTCGTACTGCAGCACGCGACGCCGGAGAAGGCCGAGCAGATCCTCGCGAATCCCTTCTACCAAGCGCTTTCCTCGTCGTTCGCGGGCACCCAGGAGTACATGGCGATGGAGAAGCTCGGCCAGCTGCACCACCAGGCCGAGCGGACCGGCGACTGGGACCTGATCGTCGTCGACACCCCGCCGTCGCGCTCCGCACTCGACTTCCTGGACGCGCCCGAGCGGCTGGCCTCGCTCCTGGAGGGACGATTCCTCCGCCTCCTCCTGGCGCCCGCAAGAGGTCCGTTCAAGCTGATGTCGGCGGGCGTGAACATGGCGATGTCGGTACTGAACAAGGTCCTCGGCGCCCAGGTGCTGACCGACGTACAGACGTTCGTGGCCGCGTTCGACACGCTCTTCGGCGGGTTCCGGCAGCGGGCCGAACAGACCGTCGCGCTGCTCCGGGAGCCGCACACCGCGTTCCTCGTCGTCGCCGCCCCGCAGAACGATGCCCTGCGCGAGGCGTCGTACTTCGCCGAACGGCTGCGGGCGGAGGGAATGCCGCTGGCCGGCGTCGTGCTCAACCGGGTGACGAACTCGCAGGCCCCGGAGCTGTCGGCGGAGCGGTCACTCGCCGCGGCCGAGAAGCTCGAGGAGGCGGACAAGTCGCCGCTGACGGCCGCCGTACTGCGGTTGCACGCGGACAAGATGCAGCAGGTGGTCGGCGACCACAAACGCGCGGAGCGTTTCCGCCGGGGTCACCGCGCGATCCGGACCGTCGAGGTGCCGGCCCTGGCCGACGACGTCCACGACCTGACCGGTCTTCGTCAGATCGGCGAGCTGCTCACCGCCTGATTTCCCTGATTTCACCGTCAGCGAACGCTTGCGGGCCTGGGAATTACTTGCTTACACCCTTGGTTGAGCCTGTCAGACTCAATCTTGGATTAAGGGTGTGACAGCGTGACCGATACGTTGAATCTTCCTGTTCTGCCGCTGGACGACGTCGTGGTCCTGCCGGGGATGGTCGTGCCGGTCCGGCTCGCCGACAGCGAGGCCCGGGCGGCGATCGAAGCCGCGCAGGCCGCGGGTCAGGACCAGGTGCTCCTGGTACCGCGACTGGACGGGAAATATGCAAAGGCCGGAACGCTCGGCGAGATCGAGCAGATCGGCCGGCTGCCGGGCGGAGACCGGGCGGCCGTGATCCGCGGGACCCAGCGGGTCCGCATCGGCGCCGGGACGACCGGTCCGGGTGCGGCGCTCTGGGTGGGCGCGACGGTGATGCACGAGATCACCGACAACCGCTCCGCCGAGCTGGCCCGCGAGTACAAGACTCTGACCACCTCCGTGCTGCAGCGCCGCGGCGCCTACCAGGTGATCGACTCGATCAAGCAGGTGGACGACCCGTCGGAGCTGTCCGACCTGGCCGGCTACGCGTCGTACCTGACCAACGACCAGAAGTCCTGGCTGGTCGAGAACGCCAACGTCAGCGAGCGGCTGGAGAAGCTGATCGGCTGGGTGAAGGACCACCTGGCCGAGCTCGAGGTCTCCGAGACGATCCAGAAGGACGTCCAGGAGGGTATGGAGAAGCAGCAGCGGGAGTTCTTGCTGCGCCAGCAGATGGCCGCGATCCGCAAGGAGCTGGCCGAGCTCGACGGCAAGGCCGAGTCCGAGGAAGAGGACTACCGGGCCCGCGTCGAGGCCGCCGACCTGCCGGAGCACGTCCGCAAGGCCGCGCTCGCCGAGGTCGACAAGCTGGAGCGCACCTCCGAGCAGTCCCCCGAGGTCGGCTGGATCCGCACTTGGCTGGACACCGTCCTCGAGTTGCCGTGGAACGAGCGGACCGAGGACAGCTACGACATCCGTGAGGCGCGGGCCGTGCTGGACGCGGACCACGCCGGTCTTGACGACGTGAAGCAGCGCATCACGGAGTACCTGGCCGTACGGCGTCGTCGTGCGGACCGTGGTCTCGGTGTCGTCGGCGGTCGCCGCAGTGGCGCCGTACTGGCCCTGGTCGGTCCGCCTGGTGTGGGTAAGACCTCGCTGGGTGAGTCCGTGGCGCGGGCGATGGGCCGGACGTTCGTCCGGGTCGCGCTGGGTGGTGTCCGGGACGAGGCAGAGATCCGCGGTCACCGGCGGACGTACGTCGGTGCGCTGCCGGGCCGGATCGTCCGGGCCATCACCGAGGCGGGTTCGATGAACCCCGTCGTACTGCTGGACGAGATCGACAAGGTCGGTGCGGACTACCGGGGTGACCCGACGGCCGCGCTGCTGGAGGTCCTCGACCCGGCGCAGAACCACACCTTCCGGGACCACTACCTGGAGGTCGAGCTGGACCTGTCCGACGTGGTCTTCCTGGCCACGGCGAACGTACTGGACTCCATCCCGGCGCCCCTGCTGGACCGGATGGAACTGGTGCAGCTGGACGGGTACACCGAGGACGAGAAGGTCGTCATCGCCCGTGACCACCTGCTCCCGCGTCAGCTGGAGCGGGCAGGCCTGACGGCGGACGAGGTGACCATCGAAGACTCGGCGCTGCGCCTGCTCGCGGGTGAGTACACCCGGGAGGCCGGGGTACGGCAGCTGGAGCGGTCGATCTCCCGCGTACTGCGGAAGGTGACGGCGAAGCTCGCCCTGGGTGAGGACCTGGGCAGCCTGACGATCGGTGGGACCGATCTGAAGGAGTACCTGGGTTCGCCGAAGTTCACGCCGGAGTCGGCCGAGCGTACGGCGCTGCCCGGCGTGGCGACCGGACTGGCTGTGACCGGTGCGGGTGGTGACGTGCTCTTCGTCGAGGCTTCGCTGGCCGACAAGGAGACCGGCCCGACCGGAGTCACGTTGACCGGGCAGCTGGGTGACGTGATGAAGGAGTCGGCGCAGATCGCCCTGTCGTACCTGCGCTCGCACGGCGCGGAGCTGGGGCTGCCCGTCGGCGACCTGGCCGAGCGGAACGCACACATCCACGTACCGGCCGGTGCCGTCCCGAAGGACGGACCGTCGGCGGGTGTGACGATGACAACGGCGCTGGCGTCGCTGCTGTCCGGACGGCCGGTCCGTTCGGAGGTCGCGATGACGGGTGAGGTGTCGCTGACCGGGCGCGTACTCCCGATCGGTGGCGTGAAGCAGAAGCTGCTCGCGGCACACCGTGCCGGGCTGACCACGATCCTGATCCCGAAGCGGAACGAGCCGGACCTGGAAGACGTACCGGCGTCCGTGCTCGCGGAGCTGACCGTGCACCCGGTGAGCGACGTCCGCGAGGTGCTCGACCTGGCGCTGGAACCGGCCGAGGTTCAGAGGCACCAGTACGCCGCATAACACCGCAGGAGAGAAGGGCCCGGGCGTGTCGCCCGGGCCCTTTTCCTCCTTTCGGATGAACTTTGTCCAGCGGGTGTGACCGAACTCATAAGCGCCGCGGTAACCCAAATCGGCGATCCCGTAGTCTCTATAACCATGCGCAGCAGGGAGAAGGGTGACCGGGGAGTCGTCCAATCTGTGGTTCTGTTTCTCGGGGTGAGCGTGCTGTCGGGGGCGTTGGCTGCCGGTCTCGCCATCCCGTTCGCCGGCCTCGCCGGTTTCACCACGGAGAAGACCTCCACGACGCTGCAGGACCTGCCGCAGCAGTTCGACGAAGTACCGCTGAAGCAGAAGAGCACGATCCTGGCCGCGGACGGTTCGGTGATCGCGACGCTGGCGGAGCAGAACCGGGTGCCGGTGAAGCTGAAGGACGTCGCGCCGATCATGCAGAAGGCGATCGTCGCGATCGAGGACGACCGGTTCTACGAGCACGGCGCGCTCGACCTCAAGGGCACGCTGCGCGCACTGGTACAGAACCAGTCGTCGGGCGGCATCCAGCAGGGCGGTTCGAGCATCACCCAGCAGATGGTGAAGATCAGCCTGGTCGAGAAGGCGAAGACGCCGGCCGAGGTCGCCGCCGCGACCGCCGACAACTACCAGCGCAAGGTCGCCGAGCTGCGGTACGCGATCGCCGTCGAGAAGCAGTACTCGAAGAACGAGATCCTCGAGAAGTACCTCAACCTGGCGAACTTCGGCGACGGCGCCTGGGGCATCCAGGCCGCCGCGCAGCACTACTTCTCGGTGAACGCGAAGGACCTGACGCTCCCGCAGGCCGCGATGCTGGCCGGCCTGGTGAAGAACCCGACCGGCTACGACCCGACGAACAACGCCAACCGCGCCAAGGAGCGCCGCGACGTGGTCATCCGCCGGATGCTCCAGCTCAACGTCATCTCGGTCGCCCAGGCCAACTCGGCCCTCAAAACCCCGGTCATCGACCCCAACAAGGTCCGCCCCAACAAACTCGGCTGCGGGAACGGTCCGTACCCCTTCTACTGCGAGTACGTCCTCGGCGAGCTCGAGAACAACTCGGCGTTCGGGAAGACGAAGACCGACCGTGTCAACTACCTGAAGACCGCCGGCCTGACCATCAGGACGTCGCTCGACCCCAAGATCCAGGCGGACGCGCAGCGCTCGATCGACACCCACTCGAAGCCGACCGACCAGGCGATCGCGGCGATCACGATCGTCGAGCCCGGCACGGGTCTGGTGAAGGCCATGGCCCAGAGCCGCAAGTACGGCAGCAAACGCGGCCAGACTGCGTACAACTACAACGCGCCGAAGACCTACCCCGGCGGCTACGGCGGCTGGCAGAACGGCTCGACCATGAAGGCCTTCACAATCGCAGCGGCGATCCAGAAGGGCATCCCGCTCACGTACAAAATCAACTCGCCGAGCCCCGTCCACCTGGGCGGACTGACGTACAGCACCTGCAACGGCCCGTACAAGATCATGGGCAACTACGACCCGCAGAACTCGACCAAGAACGTCCCGGATCCGACCATGATCCAGGCGGCGCAGAAGTCGACCAACACCTACTTCCTGCAGCTCTCGCAGCGCACCGGCCTGTGCCCGATCGCGAAGATCGCGGCCTCTCTGGGGATGTACAACGCCCAGGACCTCGGCCCGCTCCAGCAGGTGCCGTCGATGACGCTGGGCATCGACAACATCTCACCGGTGCAGCTGGCCGGCGCGTACGCCGCCTTCGCCGCACGCGGCATGTACTGCGCGCCGTGGGTGGTTACCTCGGTCAAGGACTCGGCCGGCAAGCCGGTCAACATCCCCGGCGCGAACTGCAAGCAGGCGCTGACGCAGGAAGTCGCCGATGGCGTGAACGCGGTCCTGCACCAAGTGATGGAAACGGGCGGCACGGGCCAGCACTTGAAGTTCGGCAACAGCGACCTGGCGGGCAAGACCGGAACCATCAACGATGCCAAGGCTGTCTGGTACGCAGGCTACTCGACCAAGCTCGCTGCGGCCGCAACGGTGGCTGACGCGTCGCTTCCGTACACGCGGTTGCAGGGCCAGACGCTCAACGGCAATCACATCGACGACCCGACCGGTTCCGGCACCGCCGGTCCGATCTGGGAAGCGGCGATGAAGGCCGCCCTGCAGGGCTACCCGACCACGCACTTCGTGGCGCCGTCGGACAAGACGGTCCGTGGTGACGTGAAGGATCTGCCGTTCGTCAACGGCATGAACCCCGACGACGCGGCGAACAAGCTGAAGCAGATGGGGTTCCAGGTGGCGATTGCTTCCGGGACGGTGAACTCCGAGGAGACCGCCGGGACCGTCGCGTACACCGACCCGCGGCAGCGGGACGGCGCACCCGAAGGCTCGCTGGTAACGATCTACATCTCCAACGGCAGCAAGAAGAACCAGCCGACCACGACGAACACCCCGAAGCCGCCGCCCACCACGGTGACCATCAACCCGAACTGTCCGCCCTGGAACCCGAAGTACCCGAACTGTGGTGGTGGCCGCGGCCACGGTTAACAGCGAAGGGCCTCGTCCGATCCGGACGAGGCCCTTCGCTGTTGGATCAGGCGCCGAGTTGGCGCTTCACTTCGGCGGAGACGACGGCGCCGTCGGCCTTGCCTTTGACCTTGGGCTGGAGGGCGCCCATGACCTTGCCGATGCCGCGGGGGCCGAGTTCGGCGGCGCCGGTGGCGGCGATCGCCTCGGTGACCAGGGCCTTGATCTCGTCCTCGGTCAGCTGCTCGGGGAGGTACTCGGCGAGGATGTCCGCCTCGGCCTGTTCCTTGTCGGCGAGCTCGGCGCGGCCGGCGTCGCGGTAGGCGACCACGGACTCGCGGCGCTTCTTGGCCTCGGAGCTCAGTACGTCGACGATCTCGGTGTCGCTGAGCTCACGGGCCTCCTTGCCGGCCACCTCCGCCTTGGTGATCGCGGTGAGCGCCATCCGCAGGGTCGACTTGCGGATCTCGTCGCGCGCCTTGAGGGCGGCGGTCATGTCGTCGTGCAGGCGCTGCTTCATTCCGGAGTTGGACATGACCATGATTGTGGCAGGCTGGTGGAATGAGTATCGCGAGGACCGCCCTGAAGACCGCAGCGGCGGTCACGGCTGTCGGCGCCGCCTGTGTCGCGTACGCGGCCGGCATCGAGGTGCGCTGGTTCACCCTACGCCGGCTCACCGTACCGGTGCTGCCGGAGGGCACGGCACCGCTCCGGGTGCTGCACCTGTCCGACCTGCATCTGATGCCCACCCAGGAGCGGAAGATCCGCTGGGTCAACGATCTCGCGGCGCTCGAGCCCGATCTGGTCGTCACCACCGGCGACAACCTCTCGCACGAGGACTCGGTTCCCCCGCTGCTCCGCGCGTACGGCGAGCTCCTCGATATGCCCGGCGTGTTCGTGTTCGGCTCCAACGACTACTGGAAGCCGCACTTCAAGAACCCGGGGAAGTACCTGCTGCCCGCGAACAAGCAGCGGCACAAGCCGCACGGCCCCGATCTCCCGTACGAGGAGATGCGCCGCGCGTTCACCGGCGCCGGCTGGACGGACCTGAACAACGCGAAGGCCACCCTCAAGGTGAACGGCCTGCGGCTGGACTTCGCCGGCACGGACGACCCGCACATCAAGCGCGACCGGTACGACGAGATCGCCGGCGAGATCGACCCGTCCGCGGACCTGTCGATCGGCGTCACACACGCGCCGTACCAGCGGGTGCTGAACGGCTTCGTCGGCGACGGGTATCCGCTCGTACTCGCGGGCCACACGCACGGCGGTCAGCTGGCTGTCCCGTTCTACGGCGCCCTCGTGACGAACTGCGACCTCGACACGTCCCGCGTGAAGGGCCTGTCGACGTGGGGCCACGAGGGTCGCCAGGCCGCTCTGCACGTCTCGGCCGGCCTCGGTACGTCGCCGTACGCACCGGTCCGCTTCGCCTGCCGGCCGGAGGCGACGCTGCTCACCCTCGTCCCACGGATTAACCCGATTTCGTCCGGACGCTGAGCCCATGTAAGCTACTCGCGACTTCGGGCTGTGGCGCAGCTTGGTAGCGCGCTTCGTTCGGGACGAAGAGGTCGCAGGTTCAAATCCTGTCAGCCCGACCACCATTGAGGGTCAGTCACTGCGGTGACTGACCCTCGATGCGTTTCGGACTGGTTCGGAGGTGCGGGTGGTGAGCGGGGCCGACCACTACGAGGTGCTGAACGTCGAACGTACGGCGAGCGCCGCGGAGATCAAGTCGGCGTACCGCAAGCTCGCCCTCCAGGTGCACCCGGACCAGGGCGGAAACGCGGCGCTCTTCCGGCTCGTACAGGAGGCCTGGAACACACTGTCGGATCCGGCGAAGCGGGCCGCGTACGACCGTTCCCTCGACCGCTCCTCCAACCGCTCCGCCCCGCCGCCGCCAGAGCCACAGCCTGAGCCGCAGCCTGAACCCCAGTGGACGTGGTCGACCGATCAGCCGTGGTCCAACGACCGCTCAGAGCCAGAAGAACCGGTACTGACAGGCCCTGTCGGCCCGGTCCTGATCTACCCGACGTTCGGCCACTGGCGGATCCCCGGACTCGTCGCCCTTCTCGCGTACACCGGCCTCGTCGTCACGATCCTCGCCACCAGCAGCTACCACGGCTTCTGGGACTACGCATTCGGCGTCGCGACCGCGGCGATGCTCGTGGTCGCCCTCCCGCCGTACTGGAGCCGCCGGATCCCGCTGCACCGCCTGTTCAAGGTCATCGGCGTCCTGACCGCCGCCGGCTACCTGGTCACGCTGTTCGTGGACTCCGACATGAACGGACCGGGCCGGGCGCTCGTCATCTCGCTGGCCGCAGGTCTGGTCGTCGTTCGGATCCTCACCGGCCTGTGGTCGAAGAACCACGCGTTGGACGTGGCGATCGACCGGGACGCCTCGTTCGAGTTCAACCTCTGGGGGCGTCCGGGCGAGCCACTCGTCAGCGATGCGCTGTCCGCGCCGATCTCGCCGTACGACGTCCTGCTCCAGCGGCGTACGGCGAACCTGCTCGACCCGGTGCTCAACGCACTGCCCGCGGCGAAACTCGTCCACGGGGCGCAACTCGGAGGGATGGTCGTCGACCACCTGCTGCTGAACGGTCACCGGGCCGCACTGATCCTCTCGCAGGTCGGCCCGCCCGGGACGTACGCCGTGGACCCGTACGGCGGGCTCCAGCTGAACGGTCACCCCGTCGACAGCGCGGCGCCCGCGCTCGAAGGTGCCGTCGAGGCCTGGCGCGGACGGCTGCGGCCGGTCGACGTGCGCGGATTCCTGATCGTCCACCCGGAGCCGTCCGGCCGGATCTCGGCGCCGACCCGCCCCGGCGCAGCCGTGACGTGCCTCTCGGCGCAGTACGCCGCCCGGGAGCTGACCGCGTGGCTCGAGCCGGAGGGCGGCAAGGTCGACCGCAAGGTGCTGTACGACATCCTGAGGCGCGCGCCGTACGGCATAAGGTGAACGTGTGCAGCGGGTTGATCTCGGTGAGGTGGGGTACGACGTCGCGGCGAAGGACATGCGCGGCTGGGTGGAGGAGCGGATCGAAGGGAAGGCCGAGGACCGGCTGTTCCTGCTGAGTCACCCGCCCGTCATCACGTACGGCCCACGTACGGTCCTCGACGACCTGCCGGTGGAGGCGGCCGGGATCTCTACGGTGGCGGTCGACCGTGGCGGTTTCGCGACGTACCACGGCCCCGGCCAGCTGGTCGGGTACCTCGTCATCGACCTGCACGAGCGTGGCCCGGTCGACATCGTGCGCTGGGTCGAGAACGGCCTGATCGACGCGCTCGGCTCACTCGGCTTCCCGTTGGTCCGGCGGGACACCCCGAAGGGCGCGAGCAGCCTGGTCGGGGTGTGGACCGAGGACGGCCGGAAGCTGTGCTCGATCGGCATGCGGATCCGGCGCGGCGTGACCAGCCACGGCTTCTCGGTGAACGTCGCCCCGGACATGACCGTGTTTCACACGTTCACGAGCTGCGGCCTGCACGACATGACCATGGTCTCCCTCGCCGAACTCGCCGCCGAGCAGGGCAAGGCCGCGCCGACCGAAACCGACGTACGCGATGCCATCGCTAACTCTTTGGGAGCCCGGTAGCCTGCGGCAATGAGCCAGGAGGACGACGGCGACCGAATGCCGGACGATCTGGAAGCTGTGCTGGAGGCCGCCGACGACGAGGCGGAGGAGGCCCGCCGGCCGGGGCGGTACGACGCCCCACCGTTGCCGCCGGCCCTGATTCTGGCCGTGGTCGGGCTGCTCTGCGGGTTCGCCACGATTGCCGGGATCTGGCTGAGCGAACGCGGCTGCGAGCGGTTCCGCGACACCACGAACTGCGGTGCGCTCGGGCTGCCGCTGCTGGTGCTGATCGTGGCGGTCACGATGATCCTCGGCGGGCTCGCGCTGAGCCGGCTCGCGATGCCGCATCCACAGCTGGTCCCGTTCCTCGGTGTCGCCTTCATGGTCGCGCTGGTGGTCGCGTTCCTGACCGGCCACCTCGACTCGCCGTGGATCCTGGCCGTCGTACCGGCGCTGACCGCCGTCACCTTCCTGCTCGCCAATCTCGTCGCCCGACTGCTGGAGCGTGCCGATGCCTGACCTGCCCGTCTACGAGTGCCCGCGGACCGCGACCACCCCGAACCTCGACGGCACCCTGACCGACCCGGCCTGGGAGTCCGCGCCGTGGACCACCGACTTCGTCCCGATCCACGACGGCCCGGCGCCGCGGTTCCGGACCCGGGCCAAGCTGATGTACGACGACCGGTACCTGTACGTCGGTGGTGAGCTCGAGGAGCCGCACGTCTGGTCGACGATGACCGAGCACAACAGCCGGCTGTACAACGAGAACAACTTCGAGCTGTTCCTCGACCCGGACGGCGACGGGCTGAACTACTACGAGTTCGAGATCAACGCGCTCGGCACGATCTGGGAGCTGACGATGCCGAAGCCGTACGTCGACGGCGGCGTCCCGATCGACCCGACGAACCTGCCCGGGCTGCGGACCGCGATCCACGTCGACGGCACGCTCAACGACCCGTCGGACACCGACACCGGCTGGACGGTCGAGCTCGCCGTACCGTGGGCCGACCTGGCGCCGTACAACGCCGGTCACGCCACCGCGCCGAACCCGGGCGACGAGTGGCGGATGAACCTGATGCGCTGCGAGTGGCCGCACGAGGTGGTCGACGGCGCGTACGTCAAGGGCGAGGAGAGCGAGTTCTGGGTCTGGTCACCGCAAGGCATCGAGGACATGCACAGGCCGGCTACTTGGGGCGTGCTCCGTTTCTGACCCCGTGACACGGCGTTAACACGACCGGGAGACAATGAGGTACGTGAACTTGGGGGGCTCCGGCGAACCACACGGTCTGGAGGCGGACCAGGTCGTCAGCGCGATCGAGCGCGCGTGTGAGAGCGACCTGCGAACCGCCCTGCGGCTCGTTGCGCGCTACTCCGCGTACTGGTGGTCGAACGGGCTCCAGGACGAGGCTGCGGCAGCGGCCGAGCGGGTGCTCAGCATGCTCGGCCGGACGGTCCCGGTCGGCCTCGACGAGGAGTACCTGCTCGCCGTCATCCACGGCGCCGCGTCCGCTGAGCAGGAGCAGATCGAGCTGGCCCAGCACATCGTTCTGACGACCACGGGTCCGTTCCGGTACTCCGTGACCGTCCTGCTGTGGTCAGTCGTCTTCGGGCCTTTCGAGCCGGCCACGGTCGTCGAAGAGGTGCTCGTACGGAACGAGAGCGGTGACGCGTGGACACGGGCAGCTGTAGAGCTCTGCCGGGGCTACCCGGGTCTGACCGTGCCGTCAGCCCCCGGTGAGGCCGCACAGTCGTTGCGTACGGCGCTGGGCCGCTTCCGGATGCTGGAGGACCGCTGGGGCATGTTCCTGGCCCTCAGCGGGCTCCGGCAGGTCGTTGACGAGCCTCTGGACCTGACGACCGAGGCCCTGGAGCTGGCTGAGCAGCTGTGCCTTGCTGAGGAGACCGCACTGCTGCTGTGTGAGCGCGCTGACCTCTACCGGAGGCTCGGCAAGCTGGAGGACGCCCACGAGGACTACAGCCGGGCTCTGTCGATCGGAGAGAGCGCAGACCTGCCGGAGACGGTAGCGGCGGCCCGGATCGGCCTGGGGCGTGCTGCGCGCGGGTCAGGCAACCTCCCGGCGGCGCGGGCGCACCTGGCCGCCGTACTGACGATCCCTGAACTGGACGACGCGCACTTCGAGGCCCTGCACGAACTGGCCGCCCTGAACGCGTCCGAGGCGTCGGCGTAGGACCCCAGCACATAGCGGGGTGGTACACCGCTCCACCCTGTGGTGCCGCCCACATCGCGAGACGGCGTACGGCTGGTTAGAGTCGGGAACGAATCCGGCACCGACTGCAACGGAGCAGCTGATGGACAAGACGTACGGGTCGCCGCAGGAAGCGGTGGCGGACATCGGCGACGGGGCCAGCCTCGCCGTCGGCGGTTTCGGGTTGTGCGGCAACCCGATGCAGCTGATCACCGCGCTGCACGACAAGGGGGTGTCCGGGCTCAGCGTCGTGTCGAACAACTGCGGCGTCGACGACTGGGGGCTCGGCATCCTGCTGGCCGACAAGCGGATCGCCAAGATGACCTCGTCGTACGTCGGGGAGAACAAGGAGTTCGCCCGGCAGTTCCTGTCCGGCGAGCTGGAGGTCGAGCTGACCCCGCAGGGCACGCTGGCGGAGAAGCTCCGCGCGGGCGGCTGCGGGATCGCGGCGTTCTACACGCTGGCCGGCGTCGGTACGCAGGTCGCCGAGGGCGGGCTGCCGCAGAGGTACAACTCCGACGGGACGGTCGCGAAGGCGTCCGAGGCCAAGGAGACCCGGGAGATCAACGGCACGACGTACGTGCTGGAAGAGTCGATCACCACGGACTTCGGGCTGGTGCACGCGCTCAAGGGCGACACCCACGGCAACCTGGTGTTCGACCGGAGCGCCCGGAACTTCAACCCGCTGGCGGCGATGGCCGGCCGGGTGACGATCGCCCAGGTCGAGGAGCTGGTCCAGCCTGGTGAGCTGGACCCGGACTCGATCCACCTACCGGGCGTGTTCGTCCAGCGTGTCGTTGTCGTCGGCAAGGACATCGAGAAGCGGATCGAGAAGCGTACGGTGCAGCCGCGCGAGGCCTACGAGGCCCAGCGCGAGAAGATGGAGGCCTGAGATGCCCCTCACCCGTGAGCAGATGGCTGCCCGCGCCGCCGCCGAGCTCGAGGACGGCTCGTACGTGAACCTGGGCATCGGCCTGCCGACCCTGGTCCCGAACTACATCCCGGACGGCGTCACCGTGGTCCTGCAGAGCGAGAACGGGATCCTCGGCGTCGGACCGTACCCGGTCGAGGGCGACGAGGACCCGGACCTGATCAACGCCGGCAAGGAGACCGTCACAACGTTGCCCGGGGCATCTTTCTTCGACTCGTCGCTGTCCTTCGGGATGATCCGCGGCGGTGCGATCGACGCCGCGATCCTGGGCGCGATGCAGGTGTCCGCGACCGGCGACCTGTCGAACTGGATGATCCCCGGCAAGATGGTCAAGGGGATGGGCGGCGCGATGGACCTGGTGCACGGCGCCAAGAAGGTGATCGTACTGATGGAGCACGTCGCGAAGGACGGCTCGCACAAGATCCTCACCGAGTGCGACCTGCCCTACACCGGTCGCGGCGTGGTCAACCGGATCATCACCGACCTCGCCGTCCTCGACGTCACCCCCGACGGCCTGCGACTGGTCGAGCTCGCGGACGGCGTCACCTTCGACGAACTGCAGTCGAAGACCGGAGCGCCGATCAAGCAGTAGTCACCATCGCCCCGGGCCGGAAGTCATCAGATCTGGGGACGTGCCGACCCACCGGGTGCGGCGACGCTCGAACTCGACCGAGTTCGAGGAGGCCGCACACCATGGTGAACCACATCGGGTCCGAACCGCACACTCGTCCGGCGGCGGGTATCTGCTCGCCGCCGGTGCTGACCGACGGGCCGTACGCCGAGAGCAAGGAGTACTGCCTCAGCTCGCCCGGCTACGGACGCCGGCAGCCGGTCGACGGGATGCGGACGCCGGCGCAGGTGCTGGCCGAGGAACGCCGGCACGCACGCGCCAGGGGCACGCAGTACCTTGCCCGCCCTCGGCGGTTGGTCATCGACTGACTGTGCACGAGTGTGGACTGTCCGTCAGCTGGCGAAAGACACCTGTGATCCTTGGCGAAAGTCGGGTATGACGGGACCCGTGGAGTTGGACGTGGTGGTGGTCGGCGGAGTAGGCATCGACACGATCGTGCGGGTGCCGAGCCTGCCGTTGGAGGATGTGGACACGGTTCCGGTGCGGCCGATCGAGACGTACCTGGCGCACACCGGGCACGGGGTCGCGCTCGGCTGCCACCTGCTCGGGCTGAACGCCGCGCTGGTGGACGTGATCGGCGACGACCCGGAGGGCGCGCGGATCCGCCGGGCGTACGACGAACTCGGCATCCCGCTGCGCGTCGTCCTGCACCCGAGCGGCACCCGCAGATCGGTCAACCTGGTCGCCCCGGACGGCCGGCGGCTCTCGATGTACGACGGCCGGCACCCGGACGGACTCCGGGTCGACCCGAACCTGTGGCGCCCGTTCGTCCGCCGCGCCGAACACGTGCACGTCTCGATCATGGACTTCGCCCGGGACGCCCTCGGCGACGCGATCGCCGCGGATCGTTCGATCTCCACCGACCTGCACGACTGGGACGGCCGCAACGACCACCACAAGGACTTCGCCACCGCGTCGGACATCGTCTTCGTCTCGAAGGCCGCGCTCCCGGACGACGGCGTCGAGTGGATCCTCGCCAACGGCCGCGCCGACGTCGTGGTCGCGATGGCGGGCGCCGACGGCAGCTACCTGCACGTCCGCGGCGAGAAGGTGCAGCACTTCCCCGCCGTCGACCTCCCCGACCGCCCGATCGTCGACACGAACGGCGCCGGCGACGCGTACGTAGCCGCCTTCCTGGCCCGCTACCTGGACGGCGCCCCCTGGCCAGAAGCCGCCCGAGCCGCCACCATAGCCGCCTCCTGGGCCTGCACCACCCCCGGCACCCACACCAACCTGATCACCGCCGAGTCCCTCGCCCTCCTCACCCGCCAGCTGCCCTGACCCGCCGTCGAGTCGTGGATATCGGTCGAGAAATCCGACCGGATCTCACGAGTCGGCGTGGGGGTGGAGAGCCGAACGCCACGACTCGGCGCTCGTGGGGTCAGGCGCGGGTCATTGGGGGGTGGAGGGTGGTGGCGGTGCCGCGGTGGAAGAGTTGGGCGGGGCGGCCGCCGTCTCGGGTTGTGCTGGTGCCTACCGGGGCGACGAAGTCGGGGGTTTTGGTGACCTTGCGGTGGAAGTTGCGGGGGTCGAGCGGAGTTCCCCAGACGGCCTCGTAGACGCCGCGGAGTTCGGAGATGGTGAACTCAGGGGGGCAGAACGCGGTTGCCAGGGGTGAGTACTCCAGCTTCGCGCGGGCCCGTTCCACCCCGTCGGCGAGGATCCGGTGGTGGTCGAACGCCAGACCTTCCTCATCGAGTATGTCGCTGACAGCTACCCAGCTCGCGGATGCGGCGTCGGAGCCTGCGACCGGGGACGGTAGGTCGGGGACCAGGGCCAGGTACGCCACGCTGACGACCCGGCCGCGCGGGTCGCGGTCGGGGGCGCCGTACGTCGCGATCTGTTCGAGGTGGATGCGCTCCGCGGCCAGGCCGGTCTCCTCCGAGAGTTCGCGGCGGGCCGTCGCCTCCAGGTCCTCGTCGGGCCGGACGAATCCGCCGGGCAGCGCCCACTGACCCTGGTACGGCGGGATGCCGCGGCGGATCAGCAACACCTGCAGGCGTCCGTCGCGGACGGTCAGGATGACCAGGTCGGCGGCCAGTCCGAGCGGCACGAAGTCCATGCGACACATCCTAATCGTCACCTTGACGAGAAGTCACCTCGACCCTTATCGTCAAGATGACGACAAGGAGAGCAAGAGATGGCAGACATCACCCGGTTCCGCTTCATCAGTCACCTGCGGGCCAACCCGACCACCCACGTGCGGCACCTGCGCAACGGCAAGGTCGCGCACGACGGCACCGCCCAGGCGTTCTGGTTCCGGGCGCTGAACTCGTCGCTGAGCGAGATCCCGGTCGACGACCGCGAGCAGCCGCTGCTGTTCCACGGACGGACGCAGGACTTCCAGGACGTCGTCGTCCAGGCGACCGTGACGTACCGCGTGACCGACCCGGCGCTGGCGTCGAGCCGGCTCGACTTCGGTATCGACCCGGACACCGGGCAGTGGCGGTCCACCCCGCTCGAGCAGCTCGGCGGTCTGCTGACCGAGCTCGCCCAGCAGACCGCGCTCGACCTGCTCGCCCGGATGACGCTGACCGAGGCCCTGTCCGAGGGCATGACTGCGCTGCGTACGACGGTCGGCACCGGGCTGCGCGAGGACCAGCGGCTGACCGGGCTCGGGATCGGCGTCGAGGACGTCCGCGTGGTCGCCGTACGCGCGGAGCGGGACGTGGAGAAGGCGCTCCAGACACCGACCCGCGAGATGGTGCAGCAGGCCGCGGACAAGGCGACGTACGAACGGCGTGCAATGGCGGTCGAGCGGGAACGGTCGATCGCGGAGAACGAACTGCAGAACCAGATCGAGCTCGCCCGCCGCGAGGAGCAGCTGGTCAACCAGCGCGGACAGAACGAACGCACCCGCGCGACCGAAGCCGCGGCGGCCGGTCAGATCGAGACACAGGCCGCGGCCGGCCGGCAGCGCGCGATGGCCGAGGCCGAAGCAGACGCGAAGCGCGTGATCGGCGCCGCGGAGGCAGCGGCCGAGAAGGCGCTGCTGGACGCGTACACCGAACTCGACCAAGGCACGATCCTCGCGCTGGCGATCAAGCAGGGCGCCCTCCCGGAGATCGGCACGCTCAACCTGACCCCGGACCTGATCACCCCACTGCTCACCAGGCTGGCCGATCAGCGATGAGCCTTCCTCCGAGGGCGGTGATCGTGCACCGGGCGACCGAGCTCACCGAGCTGATCGCCCGGCACGGGACGCGGCAGCAGGCGGGATTCTTTCTCGCCGGGCGAGGGCGCGACCTGGCTGAGCTGGACGCCCGGCATCAGGCGCAACAGGACGCCTTGGCGACGGTGTCGGCCGCGATCCCGCTGGACTGGCGGCGCGCGGTTGCCGAGCGCAACGACCTCGACCGGTTCGGATTCGGACCGGAGGACGTGGTGATCGCGGTCGGCCAGGACGGCCTGGTCGCGAACGTGGCGAAGTACCTCGACGGCCAGCCGGTGATCGGGATCAACCCGGAGCCGTCGCGCAATCCCGGCGTACTCGTCCCGCACGAACCGGCCGCGATCACAGACCTCTTGAAAACAAAGCAGATCGCCGAACGCACGATGGTTGCTGCGAGCACCGATGACGACCAGCAGCTGCTCGCGTTGAACGAGGCGTACGTCGGCCACCGCACCCACCAGTCCGCGCGCTACCGGCTCGCCTCACCGGACAGCCAACCCGAGCGGCAATCGTCGTCCGGGATCCTGGTCGGTACGGGTACCGGCGCCACCGGGTGGTGCCGGTCCGCGTGGCAGGAACGGCGCAGTCCGTTGGCGCTACCAACACCAACGGACCCGGTCCTGTGCTGGTTCGTCCGCGAGGCCTGGCCGTCGCCTGCCACCGGTACCGACCACACCGAAGGGTTGCTCAAGGCACCGGACTCCCTGTCGATCACGGCCGAGTCGGACCTGGTCGTGTTCGGCGACGGGATGGAGTCCGACACCTTGAGCATCAGCTGGGGTCAACGCGTCGAGGTCGCCGTCGCAGCCGTCAAGCTGCACCTGGTGCTCTGAATCGTGGCGTGGCGGGCGACCTCGTGTTACTGAGCACCCCGTCGGGGTCTGGGAACAAGCTATTGCATGTCCCCAGACCCCGTCGCAGGTCTCCAGATCACTCGCCAGACCGAGGCGGTCCCGGGGTGGTTAGGCCGGCCGCGGGTTTCAGTCGCCGTTGGCGGTGTCGTAGATGGGGACGGTTGTCCAGCGGAAGGAGACGGGGTCATCGAGGGTTGCGGGGACCTCGCCTCGGTACTGGATGACTGTCGACAGACCATTCGCGTGGCCGACGGCGTACAGGTAGGACTTCTTGGTGTCCTTGTCGACGGCGAGCAGCAGGTTGCCGTAGTTGCCGCAGCCCATCGCGGACAGGGTCTCGAAGCCCTGCCAGGTGCGGGTGCGGACCTGCTTCACGATCGGCTTCATCGGGGACGCCGACGGGATGCGGATCGTGTACAGCGCCCCGCCCCGCGTGTTCGCGAGGAAGGTGTCGTACGTCGGCGTCTTGGCGATCAGGGTCATCGTCTTGACGGCCGAGAAGCCCTTGTACGACCCGGTGGACTGCCACCCCTTCGACCCCATGTTCCAGCGGAACAGGACGCCGTCGTTGCGCAGCGCGTACGACGTCGACCGGTTGGACTTGCCGTCCAGCGTCTCGTACTCCGAGGTCTCCAGGAACGTGAAGCTGCCCCAGCCGCCGCCGACGCGGGAGAGGAAGCGGTTGTCGATCGTCCCGTCGTCGTACACCTGGTAGTAGCTGTAATAGAGCGCGTCGCCGATCACGACGTACCCGTAACGGTCGGTGCCGGAGATGTCCGGCTCGATCGCCTGGCGGGCGCTCAGCCGGATCTGCCCGGGCTTGTACACCCCGGCGGTGGTCCAGTTGTCCGGCACCTGCGGCGGTGTCGTCGCGGTCGGGTCGGCGAAGTGGTGGCCGCCGGTCGCGGTCACCCCGCCCTGCCAGACGAAGCAGGCCGCGGCCTGTGCGGCGGTGATCTTCTTGTTGGTGCCGGGCACGGTCGCCCCGGGCTTGGTCGGGTCCGGTTTGGCGGCCGCCTGTGCGTGTGCGGCGGCCGGTAGCAGAGCGGTCAGTGCGAGTACGGCACTTCCGGTCAGGGCAGTCAGTCGTCGGTTCATGTCATCGCCCCCTTTCAGAACCCTTGATACCGGGCGACGGCAGAAAGTTGCGGTCGTTCAGAGCTCGGCGTAAGCAGCCACCAGGGTGGCGGCGTCGTGTTCCCAGTTGAGTTCCGCGGCGGCGGTGCGGACGCCGTCGGTGTAGGTGGGGTAGTTGTCGATCACCGAGCGGACTGCGGCCGTGAGGGACACTGCGTTGCCCGGCTCGTACAAGCCGCCGAGTTTGTAACCCGTTACCACGGCGCGGAGTTCCGGGAGATCAGCGGCAACCACCGGGACGCCCGCCCGGACCGCGTGGAAGAGTTTGTTGGGGAGGGCGAGGCGGTGGTTCTCGCAGGTGTTGGTGAGTGTCACCAGCGAGATGCCGTACGTGCGGAGCGTGTCGTCGACCTCGTCGATGGAGCGTTCCGGCACGGTTTCCACCGGGCCCAGGTCCAGCCGGTAGTTCGGATCGACCGAGCCCATCAGGACAGTACGGAACGGCGCCAGCTGGCGAGCCGCCGCGACAACGGTCGGCAGGTCTCGGCCGGCGCCGATGCGGCCGGCGTACAGCAGGCCCTCGGGTTGTGAAGGCGCCGCAGGTACGTCGTCCGCGCGCGGGAACGTGTTCCGTACGACGCGCACGTCCGCCAACCCCCGGGACCGCAGCCGCGCGGCGATCCCGTCCGACACCGTGAAGACGACCCGCGCCTGGGACGCCAGCGAGACCTCGTAGCGACGGCCACGCGCCCGCCACAACGGCGTCGGACGACCCGGCAACGCCCGGTCGAACCACAGCTCGTGGCTGTCGTACACCAACTTCGCCGACCACCGAGCGGCGTACTCCGCGGCTAGCTCCAACGTGTTGAAGTCGTGCGCATGCACCACATCAACCGGCCCAGCCGCGGCCACCCGAGGAGCCGCGGCGATCCGCCACTGCTTCTCGGTACGCGACCGGTGCTCCGGCAGCAACAACCACCGCCCGAAGCGCTTGGCGAGCACCTTCGGGCCGGTATGACCGTGCCCGACGGTCAGCCCGCCGTTCCCGGCCCGCAGGCCGGAGGAGCGGGAGACGGACTCGACCGTGACGCCCGGCCCGACCTCGAAGCCGTCCGGAACGTCCCGGCCGATCACGTGCAGCGTGTGACCGGCCGCGGCGAGCGCCGTCGCCTCCCGCAGGATCCGCGAGTCCCCGGCGATCGGGGACTGCGCGATCATCAGAATCCGCACTTACTCGCTCTCGTCCTCGTACGGCAGTTCGTTGTTGAGGAACGGCAGCAGCTCCGCGACCGATTTCCGCCCGTCGTGCAGGTCGCGCACGTACGACGGTCCGGCGTCGGCGATCTTCCGGGCCGTGTCGCGCTCCGCGACCAGCCGTTCGATCACCTCCGCCAGGTTGTCCGGCGTCGCCTCGGCGATCGGCAACTCGGCCGGCAGCAGGTCCCGGACCGGGTCGGCGATGTGCCCGACGGTGACCCGCCCGGCGGCCATCGCCTCACACGCGAAGACGCCGTACGAACCGAGCAGGAACTGGTCGACCACGATGTCGGCGCTCTTCACCATCTCGGCGAGCTCCGCATGCGGCAGGCCCTGGACCCGGTTGTACTTGATCAGCCCGCGCGCATCCAGATCGGTCAGCACCGGGTCGACGTACGCCGATCCCTTCAGCGCCGAGGCCGACGGCGCGTGCAGCACCACCGGGATCTCACGCTCGAGCACCGGCTGCGTGGACGCGAAGCTCTCGACGTCGACGGCCAGCGGCAACCAGATGCCGTTGTCGACGAACTCGAGCAGGTCGGGCGTGGTCACGAAGACCGGCCCGCGGTAGCCCTCGAGGTGCTGGCGCATCAGGTTGTTCGCGGCCTGCAGGCGCTTGGTCAGCTCGTCCTCCGGGTTGCGGAACGGCGAGTACTGGTACTGCGCCCGGTGCTGCGCGGGATCCCGGATCTCGGAGCCGTGGAACACCAGCCCGTGCCGGATCCCGGCCGAGTCCAGCATCGGTACGTCGGTCGTCCACATCTGCCCGCGCTGCTGGCCGAACATCGGCCGGCCCGCTTCGAACAGCACGTGGGTGACCTCGCGCAACGCGTACGCCGTCAGCTCGAGCTGCCAGCGCAGGTCCGACCGGTACTGCCGGTACGTACCCGTCCGGTGCACGCGGAAGTCGAACGCGCCACTGCCCGTGGTCAGCGACTCCGCCTTGAGGTCCGGCACCTCGCGTTCGAGCGCGGTCGCCCACAGCCAGCCCTGGCCGGCCGTGTTCACCGGACCGACCAGCAGATGCCGCCCGGTCTTCTTGATCTTGCCGCCCGGCCGGATGACCTCGAGCTCGCGCCCGGTCAGCTCGCCGTACAGCTCGCGTAGCTTGACCTTCTGCCCGGCCCAGGACACCTCCTGCTGGTACGCCGGATCGGCGACCCGCTCGCGGTAGCTGTCCAGATCGCCGAGCACCGTACGGACCTTGGCCGCCAGACCGTGCGCGTCCGCCGCGGTGAAGACCTCGCCGATCTTGGTGCGGTCGACGAACTCCTTCATGCTCGGCATGTCGCTGACCACCACCGGCAGCCCGGCGAAGGCGTACTCGAACAGCTTGTTCGGCAGCGCCATCTCGTGGCTCGGGTAGCGCAGGATCGGGATCAGCCCGATGTCGGCGGTCCGCAGGAACGCGACCACCTCGTCCGGCTTCACCGGGTCCAGGCAGTGCAGGCGGTCCTGCACCTCCAACTGCACGGCCTGCGCCTGCAGCTCCCGGACCGCGTCGTTCGCGACACCGGGCACGCACACAACGGCCAGGTGCACGTCCGGCAGGTCTACAAGTGCCTGTACGGCGGTGTGGATGCCGCGCGCCCGCGTGACGCCGCCGCTGTAGACCATCAGCGGTACGTCGGAGGCGAGGCCGAGCTGGCTGCGAATGTCGGACACCTCGACCGACACGTCAGCAGGGTTCGGCGTGTTCATCACCACGGCCGGCTCGTGGTCGAGCTTGTGCTCGGCGCGCAGCCGGGTCGCGATCGCCGGGCTGACGGTGATCACCCGGTCCGCCTCACCGATGTACTCGGCCTCGTGGTTGGCCCAGGCCGCGATCGAACGCCGGGTGCGGGCGCCGTACTGCGAGAGTCCGGCGACGTACTCGTGCGCGTCGTACACGACCTTCAGGTCCCGGCCGCGCAGCTTCGCCCGGCCGGCCGCGCGGGTGGCGACGCCGATCACGTGCATGTCGTGCGCGTGCACCACGTCCGGCTCGAGCCGGTCGATCAGGTCGCCGAACGCGATCTCCAGGTCCAGCGCCTCCGGGTGCAGCTTGCGCCACGGCGCCGGCCAGGGCATCCGGTGCAGGACACCGTCGTACGCGCGCCAGCTGAACTTGAACGGTACGTCGGCCTTGTTGCCGACGCCCTTGCGCACCCAGGCGGCCCGCTCGGCCGCCTTCCAGCGCGCCCGGCGGAGCAGACGGGTAGCCACGCCGGCCTTGAACTTGAGCGGATTCCCCTGGCCCGCCTTGGCCCGTACGATCGCGTGCCCGGAGTCGGCCTTGAGCTCCTTCAGCTCGGCCGCGATCCGCTGGCTGCGCGCCACATAGGTCGAGCGGTACCGATAGCCCACCAGCGGCGGCCGCCAGTCGCGGCGCGCCTTCCGGCTTCGTTTCCGTTCCTCACGCAGTGCGAAGGGCACCGCCACCCGGACGATCAGCGCACCGTCGAGCATCTCCCTCGACGGGAGGCCGCTGGCCGAGACACCGAGCACAGTTACCTCTGCTCCGGTCTCGGCCAGTGCTGCGGCCTCTTTGCGGACCCGGCTGTCGTTGGTGACGTCGTTGGCGACCATCATCACGACCCGCAGGTCGGCATGTGTCACTGGCTGACCGACCTTCCGATCACGATCCGCCGAACGCCCGCCCACTTGGCCGGGTCGGTCCGGTCACGACCGTCGACGAGCACCTGCACACCCGGCAGGTCCGCCGGGCCGAGCTGCGCGTACTCCGCGTGGTCGGCCTGCAGCACCGCCGCGTCCACCGGCGTGCCCAGCGTGTACGGCGTGAAGCCGAGCCCCTGGAGCTCCTCGTCGGTGTACATCGGGTCGTGCACGAAGACCTCGGCGCCGCGCGCCTTCAGCGCCTCGACGGCCGGGAACACGCCGGAGAAAGCGGTCTCCTTCACACCACCACGGTACGACGCGCCGAGCACGACGACCTTGGCGTCCTTGAGCTCACCGAACGCGCCCTCGAGCAGACCGATGGTGTAGTCCGGCATGCCGGCATTCGCCTCGCGGGCGGCGCGCACGACGGTGGCGTCGGGGTCGGTGTACAGGTACAGCCGCGGGTACACCGGGATGCAGTGCCCGCCGACCGCGATCCCCGGCCGGTGGATGTGGCTGTACGGCTGCGAGTTCGACGCCTCGATGACGGCGTGTACGTCGATACCGTTCTGGCCGGCGAACCGGGCGAACTGGTTCGCCAGGCCGATGTTCACGTCCCGGTAGGTCGTCTCGGCCAGCTTCGCCAGCTCCGCCGCCTCGGCCGAGCCCAGGTCCCAGACGCCGTTCGCGCGGTCCAGGTCCGGACGCTCGTCGAAGTCCAGTACGGCCTCGTAGAACGCGGTGGCGCGCTTCGCGCCCTCCTCGGACAGGCCGCCGACGAGCTTCGGGTACTTGCGCAGGTCCGCGAAGACGCGGCCGGTGAGCACCCGCTCCGGGGAGAACACCAGGTGGAAGTCGGTGCCCTCGGTGAGGCCGGAGATCTCCTCGATCATCGGCTTCCACCGGTTCCGGGTGGTGCCGACCGGAAGCGTGGTCTCGTAGCTGACCAGGGTGCCCGGGGTGAGGTGCTGGGCCAGCGAACGGGTCGCGTTCTCCATCCAGCCGAACTCGGGCTGACCGGTCTGCTCGTCCACGAACAGCGGCACGACCACGACGACCGCGTCGCTGTTCGGGATCGCGTCCGCGTAGTCCGTGGTCGCCCGCAGGCGGCCGTCGGCCACAGTCTCGGCGAGCAGCTCCTGCAGGTGGGCCTCACCCGGGAACGGCTCCTGGCCGGCGTTCACCAGCTCGACGAACTTCTCGTTGATGTCGACGCCGACGACCTGATGGCCCTTGGCCGCGAACTGGACCGCCAACGGCAGTCCGATCTTGCCTAAGGCAACAACACTGACACGCACAGGAACTCCACTAGGTAGTGATTCTTCATCGGGGGCCTCGGAGCAGCCGCTCCATCGGGTGCTCGACCAACTTGTAGAGCACCGCCGAGGCGAAGATCGAAAGGACGAGTACGCCGGCGTACCAGGTCAGGTTCGACCAGCCGATCGGGCCGGCGACGCCGTGGTACTCCTTGATCGCGTACAGGATGGTCGCGTGGACCAGGTAGAACGCGTACGACCACTGGCCGAGCGCGACCAGCGGCTTGCTCCGCAGCACTGACCGGCCGCCGCGGATGTCGCGCGCGGCGACGGCGAAGATCAGGAAGCCGTACAGCAGCGTGAGGATTTCCTTCTGGCACAGGCCCATGGTGACCGCGCCCGGGAACTGGGCCGCGTGCTTACCGGAGTACCAGAGCACGTACAGACCGCCGCCGGTGACCAGGAACGCGAACCAGACCGGGATCCGCGGCTTCCACCCGGACCGCAGGGCGATCGCCAGGCCGATACCGAACAGGAACGCGACCGAGTGCAGGATCGGCTGTGGCAGCACCGGTACGTCGGCCTTGTAGTGGAACAGCGCCAGCCGGTAGGCACCGCCGATCACGAGGACCGCGACGCACAGGATCAGGCCGCCGGCCACCTTCAGCCGCTGGGTGGCCCGCCAGACGAACGGGAAGTAGGCGTAGAAGAACGCCTCGACCGACAGCGTCCAGCCCGCCGGGTTGCCGCCGTACAGGACGGTCGGGTTGTTCGACCAGCCGTGCAGCAGCAGCGCCGAAAGCACCAGCACGGTGACCGAGATCGGCTTGATCCAGCCCATCCCGGCCGGCGGGTCGACCCGGTAGAAGACGAAGAACGCCGCCACCAGGGTGAGGATGTACAGCGGGAAGATCCGGGCGAACCGGCGCCGGTAGAAGGTCCGGATCTTGGTCCCCGGCTGCGCCGACCAGGTCAGCACGAAACCGGACAGGACGAAGAAGAACGTGACGCCGGAGGTGCCGTACTTCAGGAAGTCCCAGATCGGCAGCGGCGCCAGGTTCGTCATGTGATGGCAGAACACGAAGAAGGCCGCCCACCAGCGAAGGCCGGTGAGCGACTCGACTCGTGGCAACCGTCCGCCGCGGGAGGCCGGCGGTCTGCCGGACTCCCCGGGGAAGGTACTGACAGGCGCGCCGGGCGGCGGGGTCCCCACATCTGTCGACCCAGGCAGCTCCTGGGTCGACGGCGTCTGGTTCTCTTCGGCGGCCTTCGTCATGTGGTTACTCCGCGAGTGTGGCGACGACACGCTCTGCAGCGTGACCGTCGCCGTACGGCATCGGTCGTTCCCCCGTGGGAGCGGGCCGTGCGGCCAACTCGGGAAGCTTACTCACGTCGGATGTCAACACGTTCCATCCGTCGTCCAGCGTCTCGACCCATTCGGTCTCGGTGCGCAGCGTGGTGCACACCCGGCCGAGCAGGAAGGCCTCCTTCTGGAGACCGCCGGAGTCGGTGACCACACCGGCCGAACCGAGCACTGCCTGGACCATCTCCGGGTACGCCAGCGGCTCGCGGACGTGCAGCGAACCGTCCGGGCGCTCCAGCTTGATGCCGTGCTCCGCGCACTTCGCGACCAGCCGCGGGTGGGCGAGCAGCAGGACCTGCGTACCGGCGGCGGCGAGACCGTCGACGATCGCGGCCAGCCGCTCCGGGTCGTCGGTGTTCTCGGCCCGGTGGATCGTCGAGACGACGTACTCGCCCTGCTTGAACGGTCCGTCCAGCGGCTTGCCCTGGACGGCGTCGCGGACCCGGAAGCACACGTCGGTCATCACGTCACCGACCAGCCGCGACTTGTCCTTCAGGCCCTCGTTGGCCAGGTGGTCCATCGCCACCTGGGTCGGGGCCAGCAGCAGGTCCGCCGCGTGGTCGGTAAGCACCCGGTTGTGCTCCTCCGGCATCAGCCGGTTGAACGATCGCAGCCCGGCCTCGAGGTGCGCGACCGGCAGGTGCATCTTCACCGCGGACAGCGCACCGGCCAGCGTCGAGTTGGTGTCACCGTACACGAGCACCCAGTCCGGCTTGTGCTCGTCCAGTACGGCGTCCATCGCGGCCAGCATCGCGCCGGTCTGGACACCGTGACTGCCGGACCCGACGCCCAGGTGGACGTCCGGGTCCGGGATCCGCAGGTCGGCGAAGAACACGTCGGACATGTTCTTGTCGTAGTGCTGCCCGGTGTGCACGATCACGTGCTGGTGGCCGTGTTCCTGCTGCGCGGCGGCGAACGCCTCCGCGACCGGCGCCAGCTTCACGAACTGCGGGCGCGCACCGACAACGCTCAGAACCTTCATCGCTACAGGGTCTCCCCGGCAACGGCGACGGTCCGGGCCTCGGACGCCGACTGCAGAACGGCCTCGGCCACCTTGACGGTGGTCAGACCCTGCTGCAGCGTGACGATGTCCGCCTCCTTGCCGAGCACCGCGTCGCGGAACTGCTCGTGCTCGGTCTTCAGCGGCTCGGGCTTGCTGATCGCGTAGCGGACCATGTCGCCCTCGCTGACACCACGGAAGTGCGCGACGTCGTCCCACGCGGTCTGCACGGTGCCGTTGGCGTGGAAGGTCAGGTCGGCGGTCAGGGTGTCGGCGATGAACGCGCCCTTCTCACCGGTGACGACGGTGAGCCGCTCCTTCATCGGGGACAGCCAGTTGACCAGGTGGCTGGTGACGGTGCCGTTGGCCAGCTTGCCGGTCACCGCGATCAGGTCCTCGTACTGCCGGCCGGACTTGTGGGCGCTCTGCGCCGCCACCGTGACGAACGGCGACTGCGTCACCCACGCGGTCAGGTCGATGTCGTGGGTGGCCAGGTCCAGCACCACGCCGACGTCGGCGATCCGGGCCGGGAACGGGCCTTGGCGGCGGGTGGTGATCTGGTAGATGTCGCCGAGCTCGCCGTTCTCCAGCCGCACCCGGAGCGCCTGCAGCGCCGGGTTGTACCGCTCGATGTGACCGACCGCGCCGACCAGACCGGCCGCCTCGAACGCCTTGGCGATCTCGGTCGCCTCGGCCGAGGAACCGGCCAGCGGCTTCTCGATCATCGCGTGCACGCCGGCCTCGGCCAGCGCCTTCGCGATCTCGGCGTGGTACTGCGTCGGTACGGCGACCATGCAGTAGTCGAGCTTCTCGGCGATCAGCTGGTCGATGTTCTCGTGCACCGGACGGCCGCCGGCGACACCGAACTTGTCACCACCCGGGTCGGCCACCGCGACCAGGTCGACGCCCTCGAGGGACGCCAGGACGCGGGCGTGGTGCCGCCCCATCATGCCCAGGCCGATCAGGCCCGCACGCAGGTTCGCCATGCTCACGCACCCGCCTTCGCCACGGTGTTCACCGCGGCCACGATCCGGTTCAGGTCGTCCTCGGACAGCGAGGGGTGGACCGGCAGCGAGAGCACCTCGGCCGCGGCCTTCTCGGTCTCCGGCAGGTCCAGCTCGCGCTGGAACGACGGGAGCCGGTGGTTCGGGATCGGGTAGTACACGCCGCAGCCGACGCCGTACTCGGTCCGCAGCGCGTTCGCGAAGCCGTCGCGGTCCTCGGTGACGCGGATCGTGTACTGGTGGTACACGTGGGTCGCCTCGGTGGCCACCGCCGGGACGCCGACACCCTGCAGGTTCGCGTCCAGGAAGGCCGCGTTCTCCTGCCGCTGCTTCGTCCAGCCGCCGACCTTGGTCAGCTGCACCCGGCCGATGGCGGCGTGCAGGTCGGTCATCCGGTTGTTCAGGCCGACGACCTCGTTCTCGTACTGCTTGAGCATGCCCTGGTTGCGGAACAGCCGCATCCGGCGCTCGAGGTCGGCGTTCGCGACCGAGTTCATGCCGCCCTCACCGGACGTCATGTTCTTGGTCGGGTACAGGCTGAACATCGCGAACTCGCCGAAGGTACCGACCGGGGCACCGTTCCAGGTCGCGCCGTGCGCCTGCGCGGCGTCCTCGTAGATCTGGATGCCGTGCTTGTCGGCGATCGCCTGCAGGGCGGTCATGTTCGCCGGGTGACCGAACAGGTGCACCGGCATGACGGCCTTGGTCTTCTCGGTGATCGCGGCCTCGACCGCGGCCGGGTCCAGGCAGAAGTACGTCGGCTCGATGTCGACGAACACCGGCGTGGCACCGGTCAGCGCGACGCTGTTCGCGGTCGCGGCGAAGGTGAAGGACGGGACGATGACCTCGTCACCCGGGCCGACACCCGCGGCCAGCAGGCCGAGGTGCAGGCCGGACGTCCCGGAGTTGGTCGCGACGCACGCCCGGCCGGAGACCAGCGCTGCGCCGAACTCCTGCTCGAACGCCGCCACCTCGGGGCCCTGGGCCAGCATGCCGGACTGCATCACCCGGTCGACGGCTTCGCGCTCCTCCTTCCCGATGATCGGCTTCGCGGCCGGAATCGGCTGCACCATCAGTTCTCCTCCTGTGTTTCGTCGGCCGGCCGCAGCCGCCCGTCGGTTTCGATGTACATCTCGCCCGTGTTCGGGCACTTCCACTCGCCGTCCCCGACGGAGAGCAGCGGAACCCCGGCCTTGCCGACCCACTTGAGCCGGCGCGCCGGGACCCCGGCGACCAGCGCGAAGTCTGGCACGTCCTTGGTCACCACCGCACCCGCGGCGACGGTCGCCCAGCGGCCGATGGTGACCGGCGCCACGCACACGCTGCGCGCACCGAGCGAGCAGCCTTCCTTCATCGTCACCCCGACCGGTTCCCAGTCGTGCCCGCTCTTCGGCGTACCGTCCGGGTTCACCGCGCGCGGGAAGTAGTCGTTGGTGAGCACCACCGCCGGGCCGATGAACACGCCGTCCTCGAGGGACGCCGGCTCGTACACCAGCGCGTAGTTCTGGATCTTGCAGTTGTCGCCCATCCGGACCCCGGTCCCGACGTAGGCACCGCGGCCGACGATGCAGTTCTTGCCGAGGACCGCGTTCTCGCGGATCTGGGCCAGGTGCCAGACCGACGAACCGTCGCCGATCTGGGCGCTGTCGTCGACGTCGGCGGAAGGCGCGATGCGGGACGTCACAGGGTCTCCTTAGTGATGAGCCAACTTCTCAGTACTTCGGCCGAGCGGCGTCCGTCGTGCAACTCCGCCACGAAGCCGGGGCCGGCGGACGCGTGCGCCGCGGCGGCCTCACGATCGGCGAGCAGACCGGAGACGACATCACCCAGCGTTTCGGGATCCGCCTCCACGATCGGCACCTCTCGCCCGGCCAGACTACGCACCCGCCGGCGCACGGATTCACCGACGTACGAAACCACGATCCGCCCGGCCGCCAGGGCCTCGGCGGCCGCCACGCCGTACAGGCCGATGTGCAGTTGATCGACGACGATGTCCGCGGCGCCGATGACGGCCGGCATCTCGTGGTGCGCGACTCCGGTGATCCGCCGGTACTCGATCAGGCCACGCTCCTGCAGACCGGTGAGCACCTCGTCGATCTCCTGCGTGCCCTTGAGTTTCGCGTTCGACGGGACGTGCGCGACGACCGGCTTCGTTGTGCCGAACAGCGGCTGGGCCGCCTGCTGCCACGGCGCCGGGTCGATCGCCACCGGCAGCCAGTGGGCGTTCGGTACGTCGTCCAGCAGGTCGACCGTGGAGACGAAGACCGGCAGGCCCAGCGACTCCACGACCTCCGCGTGCCGGCGGGCCTGCGGCTCGAGCCGGTCGGTCAGCTCGTCACCCGGGGTGAACGGCGACCAGCGCTCGCGCTTCGCGTGCCGGCTGGGCAGCCGGATGTCGGAACCGTGGAACAACAGCGCGACGTTGATGCCCTTGCCGAGCAGTGCCTCGATATCCGGTACTGCGTCGGTGTAGCCACGGGCGCCGAACAGCGGGCGCAGCGACTCGACCATCACGTGCGTGTACTGCTCGACGTACTGCTGCTGGGCACGCTGCCAGCGCGGCTGGCCGAACCAGGCCAGCGGTACGCCGTAGTCGTTCGTGAACTCGAACTGGCCCTTGCGTTGCAGGGCGAACGAGACGGCGTCGACGTCCGGCAGGGTCTTCGCGGCCTGTGCCCAGGCGTGCCCCTGCCCGGCGGAGTTGGTCGGTCCGACCAGCATCCGCACGGGCGTCGTCGCTACCGGCGGGAAGGCCGGGAGCTGCGCGTACGAGTACCGCAAGCCGCGCAGACGCCGCCGGACCGCTCCCGCGGTCCGGGCCAACGGCGCCGGCAGGTGCTCGCGGATCGCACGCGTCACCGTCACTGTGTCACCCATTACGTAGTCGGGACCTTCATCATGTCGAGCTCGCGCCGGGCGGCCGGCAGACCGAGCACCACCGGGGTGCTGGCCTTGCGCTGCCCGAGGTTCCAGCCGGCCCAGATCGCACCGGCGTCCAGCGCGATCACCACGTCGGCCTGGTCGATGGTGCTCAGCACGTCGCGGCGGCTCAGCACGCGCTCCCAGTACGTCTTCCCGAGGTCGCTGGTCGCCCGCTGCCCGCGCAGGAACTTCACCGGCGCCGAGCCCTTGATTGCCGGAGGCAACATCTTCCCGGCCACCTTGCGCGCCCGCCGGGCCCGCCACTCGACAGCCTTCACGACCCGCTTGGCGCCAGTTGGCCGCGGCTTCGCCGCAGCAGCCGGGGTGGAGGTGCTGCCGGTGGTGGTGGTCGCGGCAGTGGCTTCGCTGCCGGCCGCGGCTACCTGGGAGGCTGCCGGAGCCACCTTCGCCTCGTCCTCGACGACGGTTTCCGGGGCAGCGACCGCCTCCGGTGCGACGACCGCATCGGGCGCCTCGTCCGTCGGCTCGGTCTGCTCGACCGGCTCCGGCTCGGGAGCTGGTGCCGACGGCATCCGGCCCGGGCCGATCAGCGTGAAGGTGTTGACCTTGTCGTCGACCCACGCGGACGGGGCCACCCAGCCGACGACGTCGATGGTGACGTCCTGGTCGCCGAGGTCCTCACGGACCTGGTCGAAATACGTCGGAGGAAGCCGCCGCGTCGACAGCAGAACAACCTTGCTCATGCCGCAACCCCCTGCACGCTCGCAGCCAGCGCTTCGATCCGCGGATCCAGCTGCAGGTCCCGGCGGTACGACGCACCGAACTCGCGCGCCTTCGCCCGGATCCCCTCGTCCGCGGTCCGTGCCGCATGCGCCGCCTCGACCAGCGCCGCCGCGATCGCCTCCGGCGTCACGTCACTGACCGGGAACCACAACGGGTGTCCACGCAGTACGTCGGACGCCGCGTTCTCCGGGTCGTGCACCGACACCACCGGCAAACCGGTCGCGAGGTACTCGAACACCTTGCCGCTGGTCACGTACCGGCCCTTGCCCAGCATCAGCAGCTGCGCGTCGAACTCGTCGTACGCCTTCGCGATCTCGGCCTTGCCGACCGGACCCTCGTAGCTGACCCCGGCGTCCGCGGCCGCGTTGATCGTCGCGAGCATGTCCGCCCGCGGCTGCGCGTAGTACCCGAGATAGCCGTAGATCTTGGCGCGAGCGCCGGCCAGCTCCTCGGACTGCTCCTTCGCCAGCTGCCAGCCCTCGACGAACTCCTTGAGCGGCACCTTCGGCGACACGGTACCGACGTACCCGAAGACGAGCGGGCGGTCGGTGACCGCGCCCCGGTCCTGCGTGTCCGGCACCAGGTCCGGGTCGAACCCGTTCGCGACCGTGTGCATCTTCGACGCCTGTGCCGGGTAGAGCTTCTCGTGCCACTCCTTGATCGGGTCGTTGACGAACCAGACCTCGCGAGCGGACTCGACCAGCTTCTTCTCCCAGCGGGCGGCCCGGCTGTTCGGCTCGTGCAGCCGGTCGCCGGTGAACACGTCCAGCAGCCACGCGTCGCGGTAGTCCATCACGTACGGCACCTGGAACTTCTTGTGCAGGTGGTACGCCGCCGTGAACGCGACGTGCGGGTTGGCCGTGGCGACCGTCAGGTCGACCTTGTTCGCCTTGTGGATCCGCTCCGCGGCCTTCTCGATCACCGAGCGCCAGGGGCCGTACCCGCTCTCCGGGAACGGGATCTGGTCCTGCTTGGTGCGCCACTTCGCCCAGAGCTTCGGGTTCGCGGCGCGGCGCTTGGACCAGCGGCGCAGGTCGGCCTCGAGGATCGGCCACTCGAACGGCACCCGGACGACCTCGACGGACGGGTCCACCCGCTCCTCCAGGGTCAGGTCCGCACCGGTGAAGCGGAAGAACGTGTCGCGGTCGGCCGTCAGCACGGTCACCTTCCAGCCGAGCGCGGCGAACCGGTTGGCCGTGGCCAGGGCCCGGTACACGCCACCTCCTCGGCAGGGCGGGAAGCCCCAGGCGACGTACAACAGGTGTGGGCGGTCGGTCATGCAGTCCCTCTTAAGAGATTGAGAATTGCGTCGGCCAGTTCGTCGTACGGCGTGGTCGTGGGCAGGTGCTCGGCGGCCCACTGCAGTGCGTGGTCACGCAGCTTCTCCAGCTCACCGGGATCCGCGGACCAGCGCCGCAGGGTCTCGGACGCCTCCGCCACCGAGTCCACCAGGACTCCGCCACCGGACTCCTCGATCACCTTCGACTGCCGGGGCAGCCGGGTGGAGAGGACGGGAAGACCGCTGGCGAGGTACTCGTAGATCTTCGACGGCATCGCTTCGATGAACGCCGGGGTCGGCTGCAGCATCGCGAGGCTCGCCCAGGCGCCATGGGCGATCCGCCAGGCGTCGGCCGGTGGCTGGCGCCCGTGCAACCGGACCCGGCCGCCCAGGTCGGGCTGCGCGATCCGGGCCTCGATCCGGTCCCGGTCCGACGGTGCGACCGGGCCGACCAGGTCCAGGGACCACTCCGGCGCCGCGGCGACGGTCTCGACCATGTCGAACAGGCCGCGGCTGGTGCGCAGGTCCCCGACGTACACGGCACGAGGTGCGCCGGTCGGCGGGGACGGAGCCAGGAAGCCGTGGTCGGGCAGGTTCTGCACCACCAGGCGGTGCTTGGCCTGGTGCGGTGCGAGGTGCGAGTCGGCGACCACGGTGAGGTCGGCGCCGGCGGCCAGCTTCGAGCCCGCGCGAACGATCAACCGGGCCGGCAGCCCGGCCGGTCCCTTCGCCCAGGCCCGGTCGGCGAGCAGCCGTTCGTAGTCCTCGTGCACGTCGACGACGAGCTTGCGCCGCCGCAAGGTGGTGACCAGACGGGTGACCGGGATCATGTCCGGGTCGACCGTCATCACCACCTTGGCCTTGGTCCGCCAGGGCAGTACGGCAGTACGGGCGAGCCGCTGCACCAGGTTGCCGCGCGGCCCGGCGTGCACCGTCGCGCCCGCGGGACCACCCTCGGCATCACCGAGGCCCCACAGCTCGACGCTCAGGTCGCGGTGCTGCAGGGCCGCGGTGATCTTGTGCAGGCGCGCATCGGCCACGTCGTGGCCGGTCGTGATGATCCCCACGTCCGGCGCCGTGCTGCGAGACATCGCTCAGAGGTCCTCGAGTGAGACAGCTTCTTCTTCCCCGACCTGCAGGAACTTGGTGTAGGCCTGGATGACCTCGTTGGGCTCGCCGCGCATCATCAGCTTGCCCTTGTGCAGCCAGATGCAGTCGTTGCACATCTCGCGGACACTGCTCATCGCGTGGCTGACCAGGAACATCGTGCGGCTGTTCGTGACGAGTTCCGACATCTTGGCCGCGGCCTTGGTCTTGAACGATGCGTCACCGGCCGACAGCGCCTCGTCGATCAGCAGGATGTCCGGGTCCATGTGCACCGCGACGGAGAACGCCAGCCGGCTGAACATGCCGGACGAGTACGTCCGCATCGGCATCTCCATGAAGTCACCGAGCTCGGCGAACTCGGCGATCTCCTGGTACCGGGCCTCGATCTCCTTGCGGCTCAGGCCGGCCGCCAGCCCGCCGAGTACGACGTTCTCCTTGCCGGACAGCGCGGCGTTGAAGCCGACGCCCAGCGACAGCAGCGTGGAGACCCGGCCGTGCACCTCGATCCGGCCCGACGTCGGCGGCAGGATGCCGGCCACCGCCCGCATCAGCGTCGACTTGCCGGCGCCGTTCGCACCGATGATGCCGATCGTGGTGCCGTGGTTGACGTCGAAGGACACGTGCTGGACGGCCTCGACCTCGCGGACCGCGCGCTCGCCGCGACCGAGCCGGACGATCGCGCTCTTGAAGGTCGGCACCCGCTCGAACGTGGTCCGGTAGGTGATCGAGACGTCCTGCACCTTGACGGCGGGCATTGCGGACGGAGTCTTCTGCATCGGCTTCTTCTCGGTCTCAGAGACGGACAACGAAATCACGCTCCCTCGACATGAAGAACAACGAACCCACGACGAAGGCCAGCAGCGCCCAGAACGCGCCGGCGATCCACAGTTGCATGGGCGGGATGTGTCCCTTGACGAGCAGGTCGGTCCAGCCGCCGAGCAGCGGGTACAGCGGGTTGTACTGGATGAAGCCCTTGAACCTCGGGGGAGCCTGCTCGATGAACCACAGCACCGGGGACATGTACAGCCAGATCCGCACGAAGTACGGCAGGAAGCTCGCGGTGTCCCGGAAGTACACCTGCAGGGCGGCGAAGATCATCCCCATGCCGGCGGCGAACACCGTCAGCATGACCAGGAAGGCCGGAGCCAGCAGCATCTGCCAGCGCAGTTTCTGGCCCATCAGCACGTGGATGACCAGGTAGACCACCAGGGTCGGCACGAACCGGAAGAACGCGGTCCGCACCGCCGACAGCGGCAGCAGCATCCGCGGGAACGACTGGTTCATCAGCAGCTTGCCGCCGCCGACCACGCTGGCCGCCCCGGCCGTCATCGCACCGGAGAAGTAGTAGAAGGCGAACAAGCCGCCGCACATGTGAGCGAACCGAAGGCCGGCATCCTTCCGGGCGCCGCCGCCCGCGATGATGTCGGTCAGCAGGTAGTACACCAGGGCGAGGAGCAGCGGGTTCAGCACCAGCCACACCTGGCCGAAGAAGGTGTTCGTGTGCGCACCCCGGATGTTCGTCCGGGACATCTCCGCCGCGAACTCCCGGCGCTGCCAGAGCGCCTTGAAGTACGGGCGCAGTGCCGGCAGTCCGACCTTGTGCGGTTCGTACACGTGCACCGACGGGTTGAACTCCTCGTCGACGCTAGTCGCGTTCATTCAGGCGATGCCTCTCTCTGCCGGAAGTTGGATCCACGCTGGCCGATCACCTGGGTTTCGGCGGTCGCCGGCCGGGGTACGGCGGTGTGCCGCGCAGACCGGAAAGCAGAGTAGCGGATCCGCTCGGACGCCGACGACACAGCGGTCCTCCTTAGTGAGCAACGACGTACGGACGGCTACCAAACGTCGTTCCCCGCCGCATCCACAACACCTGCGTCGTCCTTCGCCGATCGTTATCCGGAATATACATTTGACAGCCAGCGACGGCCAAAACGCCTGCCAGGCAAGTCAAATCGCGGTCAATTCACAGGTACGACGCTACGCGCCGACGTGAAGTTGACGTGACCCGGCACACCCATGGCTCAGCAGTGGGGGTCAGCAGCGGCACCCCGGGAGCTGCGGACGCGGGCCGGACGTGACACGCAACAGCACGTCCGGACTCCCCATGGACAGCCTCACCATCCACGGAGCACCCGCCGGCACCTCCCGGGGTTCCACCGTCGATCCGGCCGTCCGTCCGCTCTGGGCGGTAGCAGACGGTGACACCGGATCAGCCGGCACGATGACCAGGGCGGCGGTCATCGCACCTGAAGCCCGTCCCCAGAGCGGCTGCGGACGCCGGCAGGAGCGCGCAGCAGGTGTGGGGACGGACCGGAGGCCGTTGACGGTGGAGGACAGCGCTACGCGGGATCCCTGCAAAGATGCCTTCGCGCTGGGGACGGCATACCGGACACGACAGGCGGCGGCACATGGCGGAACCGGTCGCATCGGGCACTCCTCCTCATCGGCCTCACGATTGGAGATGCCACAGTTTGTACACCCTCCGGCACAGCCGGTGATGGCACGGAAGTGCGAGGGCACCGATACGCCGGGATCGAGACCCAACCGAAACAGGCTCCGCTGACGGGACAGCCAACTCGGGCCAGAATTGGAACAGCAGCCCGGCGGCGCTCAGGTGGTCCGTCGCCGGGCTGCTGGACCTCAATTCTCGCTCACAACTGCGCAGAAGTGGTGGCCAGATGGTGACACGGCACAACAATGCTGACAGGACAACAAATATCGCTGCGTGCATATACGCCGACACGGACTGTGGCTTCGGCGCTGGATCGGCCCCTCTAACCTGGAGGGACGGTAGCGGGCGGTGACAGCAATCGGCAGGGAGGGGAGGGTCGTGAGCACAACGGACACGGAGCGTGCCGACCATTTGCGGGTGCTCGGACTCGACGACGACGAGATCAAGGTCTACCAGCACCTGCTGCGGACCGGACCGTCGTCGATCACCGAACTGGACGACGCCGTCCCCGACCGGAAGGCGTCGATCGACAGCATCCTCGGCGGGCTGGTGCAGGCGGGTCTGGCGCGGCGGTCCGGCTCGGACCACGCCCGGTACCTGCCGGTCCCGCCGGACGCCGGCCTGGAGGCGATGACGCTGCGCCGCGAGTCCGAGCTGAAGCAGGCCCGGATCGAGGTGCTGAACGCGTACGACGAGTTCCGCCGGACCGTGCACAACGAGTCGACCACGCACCTGATCGAGGTCGTCACCGGTAGCGCGATCGTCGAGCGGATCCATCAGATCAAGGGCAGCGCCCAGCGCGAGATCCTCGCCATCGACTCCCCGCCGTACTACATCGGCGGCCCGAACCAGGAGGAGATCGACCACCTCAGGCGCGGCGTCGCCTACCGGGTCGTGTACTCGCCGGAGTCCGTCGAGGTGCCGGGGTACCTGACCGAGAACATCCTCCCGTGCGTGGAGGCGGGTGAGCAGGCGCGCGTACTGCCCGACGTACCGGCGAAGCTGACGATCATCGACGGCTCGATCGCGTACGTGTCGATGTCGGTCCGCGACACCGAGGTGAACCGCTCGCTGCTGATCATCCGCCCGAGCAGCCTGCTGACCGCCCTGGTCGGCATGTTCGAGCTGTGCTGGCGCAACGCGTTGCCGCTGCACGCGTCGGTAGGCACCGAGGACGACCGCCTGGAGCCGATCGAACGCCGCCTCCTGGCCCTGCTGGCCACCGGCGCCGCCGACGACACCATCGCCCGCACCCTGGGCATCAGCCGCCGCACATTCTTCCGCTACCTGGAACGCCTGATGAACCGCACCGGCGCCAGCACCCGCTTCCAGTTAGCCCTACACGCCGCCCGAGAAAACTGGCTCTAACTGCACGAGGGGCCTTCGCAGGCCCCTCGTCACCGGCTATGCCTGCGCCGGGATGAACTCCTTGGCGACTACCTCGGCGATCTGGGCGGTGTTCAGCGCGGCGCCCTTGCGCAGGTTGTCGCCGCAGACGAACAGCTCCAGCGCGTTCGGGTCGTCGAGGGACTTGCGGATCCGGCCGACCCAGGTCGGGTCGGTGCCGACCACGTCCGCGGGCGTCGGGAACTCGCCCTCGGCCGGGTTGTCGAACAGCAGCACGCCGGGCGCGTCCCGCAGTACCTCACGAGCCCCGTCGGCGTCGACCTCCTGCACGAACCGCGCATGCACCGACAACGAGTGCGTAGTCACCACCGGCACCCGCACACACGTCGCGGACACCTTCAGATCCGGCAGCCCGAGAATCTTCCGCGACTCGTTCCGGACCTTCAGTTCCTCCGAGGACCACCCGTCGTCCTTCAAAGAGCCGGCCCAAGGTACGACGTTCAACGCCAACGGAGCCGCGAACGGACCGAGATCGTTCCCGACAACCCGCCGGACATCCCCCGGCGAACTCCCGAGCTCACGATTACCGGCCACCTTCGCCAGCTGGTCGTACAGCGCGTCGATCCCGGCCTGCCCGGCCCCCGACGCCGCCTGGTACGACGCGACGACAAGCTGCTCGAGCTCGTACCGATGATGCAACGCACCCATCGCCACGATCATCGACAGCGTCGTGCAGTTCGGATTCGAGATGATGCCCTTCGGCCGGTTCCGCGCCGCCTCGGCGTTCACCTCCGGAACCACCAGCGGTACGTCGGGATCCATCCGGAACGCACCCGAGTTGTCCACCACGACCGCACCCTTGGCCGCGGCGATCGGCGCCCAGTGCGCGGACACCTCGTCCGGTACGTCGAACATCGCCACGTCGATACCGTCGAAGGCTTCCTCGCTGAGCGCGATCACCTCGACGGTCTCGCCGCGGACCACGAGCTGTTTGCCCGCGGAGCGCTCGGAGGCGATCAGCCGGATCTCGCCCCAGACGTTCTGTCTGGTGGAGAGCAGGGCCAGCATCACCGTACCGACGGCGCCGGTCGCACCGACCACCGCCAGCGAGGGCAGACCCGTCCGGTCCTCGATCGTGTTCTCCACAGCGCTCACAGGGGTCACCGTCCAGTTCCTCCGTAGACGACAGCCTGGGTGTGCTCGTCGTCCAGATCGAATGCGGTGTGCGCCGCGGTCACGGCAGCATCCACCAGGTTCTCGTCCACCACCACCGAGATCCGGATCTCCGAGGTGGAGATCATCTCGATGTTCACGCCCGCGTTGGCAAGTGCGGAGAAGAACTTCGCCGAAACGCCCGGGTGCGAGCGCATTCCGACACCGACGACGGAGACCTTGCCGATCTGGTCGTCGTACAGCAACTGCTCGTAGCCCACCTCGTCCTTGATCCGGGCGAGTGCGGACATCGCCCGGGCGCCGTCGACGCGGGGCAGCGTGAAGGAGATGTCGGTGCGGTTGGTGGCAATCGCCGAGACGTTCTGCACGATCATGTCGATGTTGGTCTCGGCACCGGCGACCGTCTCGAAGATCCGGGCCGCCTCACCGGGCTTGTCCGGCACGCCGACGACCGTGATCTTGGCCTCGTTGCGGTCCTGGACCACGCCGGAGATTATCGCCTGTTCCATCTCATCCAGTTCCTTAGCATCGACGACCCAGGTGCCTTCCTTCTGCGAGAAGGAGGAACGCACGTGGACAGGGACGTTGTAACGCCGCGCGTACTCGACGCAGCGCAGGTGCAGCACCTTGGCGCCGCAGGCGGCCATCTCGAGCATCTCCTCGTAGGAGATCTTCGGGATCTGCTTCGCGGCCGGCACGATCCGCGGGTCCGCGGTGAAGATGCCGTCCACGTCGGTGTAGATCTCGCAGTAGTCCGCCTCGAGCGCGGCGGCCAGCGCGACCGCCGTGGTGTCGGAGGCGCCGCGGCCCATCGTGGTGATGTCCTTGGTGTCCTGGGCGACGCCCTGGAACCCGGCCACGATCGCGATGTGGCCCTCGGACAGCGCTCCCTCGATCCGGCCCGGCGTGATGTCGATGATCCGCGCGTTGCCGTGTGCGGAGGTGGTGATCACGCCGGCCTGCGAGCCGGTGAAGCTGCGTGCTTCGTAGCCCAGGTTCGCGATCGCCATCGCCAGCAGCGCGGCCGAGATCCGCTCACCCGAGGTGAGCAGCATGTCGAGCTCGCGGGGCGGCGGCAGCGGAGAGACCTGCTGGGCCAGGTCCATCAGTTCGTCGGTGGTGTCACCCATCGCTGAGATGACGACCACCACGTCGTTCCCGGCCTTCTTCGTCGCGACGATCCGTTGGGCCACGCGCTTGATGCAATCGGCGTCGGCGACCGAAGAACCGCCGTACTTGTGTACGACGCGTCCCACAGTTGTCTCTCCTCAAACCACTGGTTGCGGTACGCCGTGCGGCGTTGCACCAGGCGTAGTCTCGTCGGCCATTCTAGCCGTGACCTGACTGTTGCCTACCGGCTGACCAGCACCCGGTCCGGCAGATCACCGCCCACACCGAACGTTCCCCGACGGCACACGCCGCACACCGGAAATGGTCCTTGTTCATATAAGCCATCGCTGAAATAATTGGCGGATGCACGCGTTCGACATCCTCGGCGACCCGGTCCGGCGCCGGATCCTGGAGCTGCTCGCCGAGGGCGAACTGCCGGCCGGCAGCATCGCCGGCACGATCGGCGCGGAGTTCGGGATCAGCCAGCCGGCCGTCTCCCAGCACCTGAAGGTGCTCCGGGACAACGGCTTCGCGACCGTCACCGTCGACGGCACCCGCAGGCTGTACGCGGTCGACCCCGAACCGCTGCGGGAGATCGATACCTGGCTGGACCGGTACCGCAAGTTCTGGCTGAACCGGCTGGACGCTCTGGAGACGGAACTGCACCGCGGGCGACGCGAATAACCTTTGCCGCACTGTCTGCATCTTGATTGGTATGCGGAACATAGTCGCCAGGCTGTGCATGTCCGAGGACGGCATCGTGGAGCGGCCGGAACAGTGGCTGCCGCGGCACGCCCTCGGTCAGCTGATGCCTGCTGGGGGGACCGTACTGTTCGGCCGGCGGACGTTCGAGCGGTACGCCGCTTCGCTCGGCGGGCTCGAGTACACCAGGAACCTCGTCGTGGGCTCCCGGCCCGTGGTCGCGCACCCGGGCACGGAGATGCTCCAGGGCGAGGTCCGCCGGGTCCTGACCGCACTGAAGTCCGTACCGGGTGAGGACCTGCAGGTGATCGGCAGCCTCACCCTGGTCCGCTCGCTGCTCAAGTGGCGCCTGGTCGACGAGATGTCGCTGCTGATCCACCCGGTCGCTGCAGGCCGCGGTACGTTGCTGGACCGCCGTCAGCTCCGGCTGATCTCCATGTGCGCGCGCGACGGCGGCGTCCTCGAGGCGAACTACCGCGTGCGCTACGCGGCGACCGCACTGCCGTCGACGACGCTGATGTCCAGCGGCCGGTGGGGCGGCACCCGGAGCAGGGACAGGGTCGCGAGTACGGCGAGACCGGCCGCGAGGACCCACGCGTAGCGAACGCCGAACGCCTCGACCACTGCACCGGCAACGGCCGAGCCGACCGCGGCACCGACCATGCCGCCGCTCTGCGCCCACCCGAAGATCTCGGTGTGCGCGGACTGCGGCGTGAGCTCACCGATCCGCTCGTACACGGCTGCGATCGTGGGAGCAATCAGGCAGCCGGCTGCGAACATCATGACCGCAAGGGCGGCAACAGACGACGTCACGAAGATGCAGCCCGCTACGAGGACCGCCAGGGCCAGCATGCGCCGCCAGACGTACGAGTTGCGCCTCCCCGGCAGCGCGCCGTTGACGACGCCGCCGCTCACACTGCCGATCGCAGCGACCATCTCGAGTACGCCTGCAATCAGCCGGTTCCCGTGTTGGTCGGCGACAGCCACCATGCCCAGAGACATCGCGGCGAACCCCATGACGAGGCAGGCCCACGCCACGAGTAGCGGCGTACGGTGCTGATCGAACAGGAGGTCGCGGGCCGTCGGCCGTGGTGCTGAGTGGTCGTAGTGGACCGTGCCCGACTGCTGGAGGATGCCGAACCACCAGATGCTCGCGGCTGCGATCACAGCACAGACGAGCAGACCTGCACGCGGGCTGGCGAAGCTGACGATCACCGCACCCGACATCGGGCCGATGACGAACAGCAACTCCTGTGCGGTCGCGTCGAGCGAGTAGACCGCGCGCAGCCGCGACCCGTGAACGATCCGCGGCCAGTTGGCGCGCAGGGCCGAGGTGACGGGAGCTACGCAGACTCCTGCGATGGCGGCTGCCACAGGGAGGAGCCGGTACCAGCTGTACGGCAGGAGCGCTACGACTGCCATCGAGGCACCCCAGGCCATACCTGTGCCGATAACGACCTTGCGAGCACCCTTGCGGTCGGCCATGCGGGACCAGACGACGCTGGCGATGGCCGTACCCACTGAGTAGGCACCGGCGACCACACCGGCCCAGCCGAAGTTGCCGGCGGCGTCCTTGGCCAGGAACGACAACGGGACCATCGTCGCCAGGACCGGCAGCCGCGCGATCAGCGCCGAGCCGAGCAGCGCCATCACGCCACGGGTCTTCCACAGGTCGCGGTACGCCGACAGGTCCATAACGTGCATTGTTCCTGACATCGATGTCGGACGCCTCAGGAATTCTCCCTATCTCCCACCTCCCCCTCCCCTCCTTTTCTTTTGTTTCCTTTCGACGCGGGGCTCGCACGCCCCCCTCCTTTCTTCGTTGTCCCTTCGACGCGGGGCTCGCACGCCGAATTGTCGGCTTTGTATGCGAACATATGTTCGTGTCCCCAGGTGGCGCGGCGACGATCCTGCATGCCGATCTGGACGCGTTCTACGCGTCGGTCGAGCAGCGTGACGACCCGCGCCTGCGCGGCCGCCCGGTGATCGTCGGCGCCGGCGTCGTGCTCGCCTGCAGCTACGAGGCCAAGGCGTACGGCGTGCGGACGGCGATGAACGGCGGGCAGGCGCTCCGCCGCTGCCCCGGCGCGATCGTCGTCGAGCCGCGGATGTCGGCGTACTCCGAGGCCAGCAAGGCGGTGTTCAAGGTGTTCGAGGACACCACGCCGCTGGTCGAGGGCCTGTCGATCGACGAGGCGTTCCTCGACGTCGGCGGCCTGCGGAAGATCCGCGGTACGCCGGTCGAGATCGCGGCACGGTTGCGCGCCGAGGTGATGTCCCGGGTCGGGCTGCCGATCACCGTCGGGGTGGCGCGGACGAAGTTCCTGGCGAAGGTGGCCAGCGGCGTCGCGAAGCCGGACGGGCTGCTCGAGGTAGCACCGGACGGTGAGCTGGACTTCCTGCACCCGTTGGACGTTTCGCGACTGTGGGGCGTCGGCGAGGTGACCGCGGAGAAGCTCCGCAGCCGCGGTCTGACCAAGGTCGGCGACGTCGCGATGCTGCCCGAGGCGGCCCTGGTCGCGATGCTCGGCCGAGCCTCCGGCCGGCACCTGCACGCCCTCGCCCACAACCGCGACCCACGCCCGATCGAGGTCGGCCGGCGCCGCCGCTCGATCGGCTCGCAGCGCGCTCTCGGCCGTTCGCCGAAGTCGCCGGCGACCCTGGACGCGATTCTCGCCGGCCTGGTCGACCGGGTGACCCGCCGGATGCGCTCCGCCGGTCGCTCCGGCCGGACGGTCACGTTGCGCCTCCGCTTCGACGACTTCACCCGCGCAACCCGCTCCCACACGTTGCCGCAGGCAACAGATCAGACGCGCGCGGTGCTGATCACCGCACGAGCCCTGCTCCGGGCCGCGCAACCGCTGATCAGCACCCAGGGCCTGACCATGATCGGCATCTCGGTCGGCAACCTGGAGAACGAGGCCGCCCTGCAACTCGCGCTCCCCTTCGACAAAGCCGCGAACAATGAACTCGACACCGCCCTCGACCTGGTGAAGGACAGGTTCGGCACCAACGCCATCACCCGCGGCGTCCTCCTCGGCAAGAAGCCCGGCCTGGAGATGCCGATGCTGCCGGACTAGTTCATCCGGAGCTCGAGCTCCAGCTCGTCGTGCAGCGGGATCCCGTAGTCGCCGGTCCGCGGGATCGAGGGCTTGAGCTCCCGCGCCGCGTCGAGCAGGGCGCTCCGACACCCCGCTGCCGGACGACGGCGTGGAGGCTCACAACCTCGCGTTCGTCGTCGCGCAGGTTGTAGGTCAACAGGCCGACGAGTTGACCGTCCTGCTCCGCTACCAGGGCCGGGAGGGTCGCCGCGTCGTACGTCGTACCGTGGACCACGATCTGCCTCGCCCCGACGTTCTCCAGGATCCCGTTGACCGCGGCCTCGTCCGCGGTGCCTGCGGCTCGCACTCTCACGATCGCGGGTACCCGATCTCGGCGATGCTCTCCTTGAGATCACTCAGCCGGCGTCCGCGATTCAGCGACGTCACGACGTACTCCGTCAACGGCATCAACGCGTACACGTACCGGATCGGCTCGAGGTCCAGCGCAACCTCGTAGTACTCCTCCGCAAACGTCAGGTACGCCTCCGGCCGAGGGTCCGCGAGCAGCTCGAACAACTGGTCGGCACCGTCTGTCTGCGCGTTCTCCACCGGACCGCAACGCCAGCCGTCGTCGTCCGTCGTACGCCAGAAACACACCGTGGCGCGCGGCGTACCGTCCTGGTTGAAGGCCTTGTCGTCCCGCTGCTCGTGAAACGCCTCCGGGATACCGTCGAGCAACCCCGGCCAAGGCTTCATCCCGTTGACGTACGGCGACATCGGCGACTCGTGGTCGAACCCGTACGCGAATACCCCGGCCGGCGAGAACACGATCGAGTACTCACCACCGGACCCGTCCCGCATCAACGCAGCTTCCTCGGTCGCGGACCACCGCGCATCGAAGTCGAAGTAGCGGGTGCTCGCATCCTCGTTCAGCACGACATCGAGCACCGCAAGCGCCCGACTCACCCGCCGTACGACATCAGGCCCCGGCAACCGCCGCACGAGTTCGAGGACAGACATGCCGCCATTCAACCCCACTTCACGTCGATGTAGCGCCCGCCGTATCCCATGATCTCGGCGCGGAACCGGGTGGCCTGCTTCATCCGCCTCCGCACCGTCCGCCCGCGCCCGATCGGCAACACCCGGTAGCTGCCGTCCCGCTCCGGCCGGACCGGCACCTGGTCGGCCGGCACCGCCTCGTCCAGCCACACCACGACCCACGGGATCTTCGACTTCCAGACGATCCGGACCAGAGACACCTCGGCCCACGGCAGGGTCATCTCACGGCAGCCACGCCGCATCGTCATCCCGCCCGCAGCCAGCCGGAGATTGAACGGGCCGCGGAACACCACAATCCAGGTCCGCACGGCGACGTACAAACACAACAGGAACACCAGGTCGAGGATCACGGTCAGCGCCGGGTACTCGCTGAAGTCGAAATCGCGAGGCACCAGTCCCACCGCCAGCACCGTCGCGATCGGCGCAGCGATCGCCGAGCGCACGCGTGACGCGCTGAATTTCGCGTACGTCTGCTCCTCCACAGCAGGCCTCCTGACCGTCGTCGAGCCCCCACCCTATGGGCGGCGGACCCCCGCGCGGGGCGGTCAGGAGCAAGCTGTGGATAACCTCGTCAGCGGCGCTGAACGACCTCTTCCGCGACCTCGACCAGCTCGCGGTCGGTGGCTTCGGTCTCGGCGTCGTGCGCCGGTTCGAGGCGGTCGTGGGCGATCAGCGACTGGATGGCCCGCAGTACGGCGCTCGCGGCCGCACCCCAGGTGGAGACGTACGAGAACTGCCACCACCACAGCGCCTCGACGACCCGGCCGTCCTCGTAGTGCGCGAGGCCGTGCACGAGGTCGGTCGCGATCGCGGTCAGGTCGTCGGACAGCCGGTTGACGGTGATCTCCGGCGGCGCGGCGTACGGGTCGAAGACCTCGGCGTACTCGTCCAGGCCCTCGAACAGCACCGCGAGCCGGTCCCGCATCGCGTCCAGATCCGGGTCCGGGCCGGCGTCGCTCTCGAAGCGCTCCTCCGGTACGAAGTCCTCGAACGCACCGAGCCGGCCGCCGGCCAGCAGCAACTGGCTGACCTCGAGCAGCAGGTACGGCAGCGAGGCGAGGCCCTCGTCGACCCCGTCCTCGTCCGGCTGCGCGGCGATGTCGCGTACCGAGATCAGGAAGCTCCGGACCTGGTCGGCGATCTGTTCGGCGAACTCCTCCAGGTCCTCGGAGTCCGTGGCCAGCGCGCGCTCTGCAATATCGGTTGGTTCAGTCATCGATCGATCGTCGCCCTTCAAACGCCCGTCCGAGTGTGACCTCGTCGGCGTACTCGAGGTCACCGCCTACAGGAAGTCCACTAGCCAATCGGGTGACGCGCAAGCCCATGGGCCGGAGCAGACGGCTCAGGTACGTCGCGGTCGCCTCACCCTCGAGGTTCGGGTCGGTGGCCAGGATGATCTCCGTCACCTCTCCGCTGGCCAGCCGCTGCATCAGCTCCTTGATCCGCAGCTCGTCCGGCCCGACGCCCTCGATCGGCGAGATCGCCCCGCCGAGCACGTGGTACCGGCCACGGAACTCGCGGGTGCGCTCGATCGCCACCACGTCCTTGGCCTCTTCGACCACACAGATCAGGCTCAGGTCGCGGCGCGGGTCCCGGCAGATCCGGCACTGCACCTCCTCCGCGACATTGCCGCAGATCTCGCAGAACTTGACCTTCTCCTTGACCTGCACGAGCACATGCGCCAACCGCCGTACGTCGGTCTCGTCCGCGGCGAGCAGGTAGAACGCGATCCGCTGCGCCGACTTCGGACCCACGCCCGGCAATCGCCCCAGCTCGTCGATCAGGTCCTGAACGGCCCCCTCGTACACGTCAGCCCGGGTTCTGACCGGCTTCGCCGGCCCCGCTCCCCGGGTTCACAAACCCGACACCACGATTGTCCGCGTCCGAATTGCCGCCGTTCGACGTACCTGGCTCGTCGTCACCGGATTCGACAGCAGACGGGATCGCGCTCGGCAGCCCGAAGCCGGCCGGCGCACCGCCCCCGAACCCGGGGATCCCGCCGTCGCCGAAGGCCCCACCGAGCCCACCGGCGAGCGGGCCCATCGCCGCGGCGGCAGCCTGCTTGGCGTTCTCCGAGGCGTCCCGCACCGCGGCGACGATCAGGTCGGCCAGCGTCTCGACGTCGTCCGGGTCCACAGCCTCTTTCTTGATGTCCAGGCTGAGCAGCTCACCCGTACCGGACACCAGCGCGGTCACCAGACCACCACCGGCCGACCCCTCGATCTCCTGCTCCTCGAGGTTGGCCTGAGCCTCCATCAACTGGTTCTGCATGGCCTGCGCCTGCGCGAGCAGGTTGGACATGTCGAAGCCCCCAGCACCGCCACCGTCGAACACCGCGATCTCCTCGCCCGAACCGCTACCTTGACGCCGGCATCAGACACACCCAAAGCCGGAGCCTCAACACTAGCCGGTCCCCCCGACAACCCCACCCACCCCCGGAAACCACCCAGTCTCCCCAAACTTATCCACAACCCTGTGGACAACTCCATCCACAACCCTGTGAACCACGTGCACACCCACCGTCACACCCAGACCCCACCCTGTGGACAACCCTGTTGGCGACCACCCACCCCAGCCCCAACCACCCCAGCCGCCCCCATTCCCACCCCCAGCCGCCCCTACCCCGGCCCCACCCCACCGCTGCGAACCAACCCCAGCCCACGCCCCAAGCAGCCACGTCAACCAGCAGCACCTGCACACGTCGGAGCTGTCCGTCGGTATGCGTGCCTCAGCCGCGCCACGACCTGCACCCCCGCAGAGAACCCCACGGGCGCGAGTTGCAACCCCAGAGCCGAGTAGCCCAGTCCAGCCCGCAGCGACCCCACCGCAGCGCCCACGCGACCTCTACCGAGCGCGGAGCGAGCCGATCGCAGTCCCGGGCAACCCACCGCAGCCCAGACCGAGCCCAGTCCGGTCCCGAGCAACCCGAGCACTGCGCCGACGAGCTTTGTCCAGTGCGAGCGAGCTCAGTTGGGTTCTTCCATGATGATCTGGGCGCCGAGCGTCTCGCGGAGCAGATCGGTGTGCGAGCGGGAGTCATCTTCGAGGACCACGTCATCCTCCCCGATCGCGTCCGCCTCCTCCTCGGGCGTCAGCCGTACCTCAGGCACCGCCGAAGCCGCGGCCACCGCCTGCCGAGCCTGCTCAGCAGCCACAGCCGCCTCAGCCGCCCGCCGCTTGCTAGCTGCCTGCTCCCGCCGATCCGCCCCCTGCCGCCCGGCCTGCCCACCCTGCTGAGCCGCTCGCTGGGGCGAAGGCCCGACCGGCCCGTCATCCCAGGGATCCTCGGGCGGTACGTCGTACTCAGAGTCCGGCGGCTCCTGCAAAGCAACTGCGCCTCCGGCATCAGCACCTGCCGCCCTGGCTGCACCTGCCGTCCCAGCCCCGGCCCCAGAAACCCCGGACTGGTCAGACCTCGCGGCACCCAGTTGGGCGCCACCAGCAACTCCACCACCGACCGACCCACCAGCCGATCCCCCCGGCCCAGACGGGCCTGCGCCACTCGGCCCGCCAGCGCTCACGCCACCCGCGCCACCCGCGGCACCCGCGGCACCCGCGGCACCCGCTGCAGCACTACCCGCACCATCGAGCCCAGCTCCAGCACCACCGGGTCCGCCAGAGCCCGTCCCGCCAACGCCAGCCACACCGCCGCCAGGACCACCCGCACCTGCTTCACTGATGCCGGACCCGCTCATACCGGGACCGCCCGCACCAGAACCACCTGTCCCGGATCCGCTGGCACCGGATCCGCTGGCACCGGCTGCTCCGGGACCGCCTGCACCAGGACCGCCTGCACCGGGACCACCTGTCCCGGGGCCGCTGGCACCCGCTGCTCCGGCGGCTCCTGCCCCAGGGACACCTTGACCTGCTGCTGGGCCGGCGAAGCTTGCGCCGCCGGGACCACCCGCCTGCGGACCACCCGCCTGCGGACCACTCGCCTGGGGACCGCTCGCCTGTGGGCTGCCGGACTGCGGGCCCGGACGGCCGCCGGGGCCGCTGCTGGATCCGCCTCCGGCGCCGGGGTCGGTTGACGGGTCGACGACTGCTTCGACGCGTCGGTTGACGCCGATCGTGTCGATCATCGCCTGGCGCAGAATCTCGTCACTGCCGGAACGCGCGAAGCTCTCCCGAGCCCCCGCGTTCACCAGACCGAGAGTCAGCGTCTCTTCGTCGATCGCGATGACCTGGGCGTTCTGGCTCAGCATGATCCAGGCAAACCGTCGCTTGGCCTTGACAGCCTCCAACACCTCAGGCCACAACCGCCGAATATCCGCGAGACCAACGGTCCCACCACTCGGTGCCGCGCCGCCGGCCGGAGTAGCTGCGACCGAAGGGGTGACGGCCGAGGACGCCTGAGCGGCAGTCGCTCCAGGAGCCGAACTCCCACCGCCGCCAACTCCAGACTCGGTGTGCGCAGGCTCATCTCCCCAAGCGCCCGTACGCCCACCAGCCGAGCCACTCCCCGCCGGACCGCCTGCCCCAGGCCCACCAACCGAGCCACTCAACGCCGGAGCGCCTACCCCGGGCCCACCAGCCGAGCCGCTGCCCGCCGGAGCACCTGCCGCAGACCCACCAACCGGGGGTTGTCCGCTCGCTCCGCCAGCGGCGACTGGACCGCTTCCAGCACTCGACGAACCGCTCGCCGCATCAGCAGACGGCGCGTCACCCGACCCGCGGCTCGCCTCGGCCCCGTCCAGGTCACCACGAGGTGCGGCGCCGTCCGCTCCGTCCACGAACGCCGGACCGGCCGCACCACGGTCCGACCGATCGCTCGCTTGTCCACCACCACCTGATGCCGCGGCGCCAGCCGAGCCCGCAACACCCGACGTAGCAACACCCGAGCCCGCAACACCCGGTCCGTCAGCACCCGATCCATCAACACCAGCGCCGTCGTTGTCCGAGGCGCGCTCTGCGGCGGCCGGGTCGGCCTGACCTGGCGCCGTCCGCGCGCCAGAGCTTGCGGCTGCTCGGGCCGCGGCTCGGCTCGTAGCGGAGTCGGTCGCTCCGGGGGCTTCCGGCTGTGCGTAGGACGTACCGGGTCCTGTTGCTTCCGGCGGGCCGGCGGGGGCTCCGATCGTCAGGCGGCGTTCGATGCGGTCGAGGCGGGCCTGGATGCCGTTGGTGGAGTCGTCGGCGCCGGGCAGCAGGACCTTGGCGCAGATGAGCTCGAGCTGCAATCGCGGAGCTGTGGCGCCGCGCATCTCCAGGAGCCCGGCGGCGACGATGTCCGCGGCCCGGGTCAGCTCAGCGGGGCCGATTCCGGCGGCCTGGGTCTGGAGGCGTTCGCCCTGGTCCTCGGCGGCCTCGATCAGGCCGGAGGTAATGGCAGTCGGTACGGCGGACAGTACGACGAGATCCCGCAGCCGCCGTAGCAGGTCCTCCGCGAAGCGCTTCGGGTCCTGGCCGGTCTCGATGACCTTCTCGACCGTCTCGAACACCGCGGCGCTGTCGTGCGCCGCGAACCCGTCCACGCACGCGTCGAGCAGCGAATCCGGCGTGAACCCGAGCAGCGCAACGGCCAGCGCGTACGTCACGCCCTCCGGCCCGGCGCCGCCGATCAGCTGGTCGAGCACGCTCAGGGAGTCACGTACGGACCCGGCGCCGGCGCGTACGACGAGCGGGAGAGCAGCCGGCTCGATCGCGACACCTTCCGACTCGCACAGGGTCGCCATGTAGTCGGCGAGCACCTTCGGCGGCACCAGCCGGAACGGGTAGTGGTGCGTCCGGGACCGGATCGTCCCGATCACCTTGTCAGGCTCGGTGGTGGCGAAGATGAACTTGAGGTGCGGCGGCGGCTCCTCGACCAGCTTCAGCAGGGCGTTGAAGCCCTGCGTGGTCACCATGTGCGCCTCGTCGATGATGTAGATCTTGTAGCGGCTCTCGACCGGCGCGAAGAACGCCCGCTCGCGCAGGTCACGGGCGTCGTCGACACCACCGTGGGACGCGGCGTCGATCTCGATCACATCGATGCTGCCGGGCCCGCCGCGGGCGAGGTCGGTGCAGGACTTGCACACCCCGCACGGCTCGGCGATCGGGCCTTTCTCACAGTTGATCGCCCGGGCGAGGATCCGCGCACTGGTGGTCTTTCCGCAGCCGCGCGGGCCGGAGAACAGGTAGGCGTGATTGACCCGGTTGTTACTCAACGCGTTCCGCAGCGGCGCGGTGACGTGTTCCTGCCCGATCACCTCCGCGAAGGTTTCCGGGCGATACCGGCGATACAAGGCAAGGGGCGCTTCCACGCCGCAACCCTAGCGCTGCCCGGCGACAGTTCCCGTCCACGCCCGCGCCGAGCCACGGCTCGCCAGCGCCCTACGCTGGCCCGATGACGACTGGGGACGATCGGCAACAGGAAGTCATCGTGCGTGCCCGGGACCTGCTGCCCGCGGACGAGCGGATCCTCGCGGTCTACCTGATCGGCAGCTACGGCACCGGGCAGGCGGACCGCTTCAGCGACGTCGACGTACACCTTGTCGTCACGGACGACAGCATCGACTGGTTCGAGCAGTACTGGGACGACGTGCTGCGCAAGATCACCGGGCCGACCGTTCTCACCGACCGGGTACCTGGGCTGATCGGCGGGCTGGGGATCACCGCCGACTGGCTCCATGTCGATCTCGTCGCACATCCGCTCGCGGCTTTCGACCGGTTCCAGTACGACGGAGTACGGGTGCTGTTCGACCGGGACGGGACGCTGTTTCCGGACGGCGACATCGCACCGACGGGCGACCGACCCGGGGAACCGTACTGGCCCGCGGTCGACGTGCGGCTGTTCTTCTACTTCCTCGGCAATCTCGTCACGGTGCTCGGGCGCGACGAGCGGATCGTCGGCAACCAGGGTGTCGGCGCCGTACGCGACCAGCTCGTGGCACTGATGCTCGCCGAACGCGGCGTACGCCGGACCGGCGGAGCCAAGCGCCTCAACGCGCTGCTGTCCGACGAGCAGCGCGCCGCGCTCGAAGCTGTCCCCGCGGCCGGCACCGACCCGTCGGACATCATCGCGGCCAACCAGTACATCTGCCGCCAGTTCATCACCCGCGGCACCGCCTTGGCCAAGCTCACCGACAATCCCTGGCCGGCCGAGTTCGTCGACGCGACCCTGCTACACCTCCGCAATCATTTCGGCGTCGACTTCTCCTGATCCGTGAAGGTGCCGATGGCAACAAACCTATTGCAGGTGGTAGTTGGCGAACCGAGTTCGCAGGTCCTTCTTGGAGAACTTCCCGACCGACGTCTTCGGCACCTCCTCGATGAACTCGACCGCGTCCGGTAGCCACCACTTCGCGACCTGTGGGCGTAGGTAATCGAGGATCTCCTCGCCCGTCACGGTCGACCCTTCCTGAAGCACGACACACGCCAGTGGGCGCTCGTCCCACTTCGGGTGCGGTACGCCGATGACTGCGGCCTCCTTGACCGCCGGGTGGGCCATCAACAGATTCTCGAGCTCGACGGAGCTGATCCACTCGCCGCCGGACTTCACCAGGTCCTTGGTCCGGTCAACGATCCGGACCGAACCGTACTGGTCGATCGCGGCGACGTCCCCCGTCTTCATCCAGCCGTCCTCGGTGTTCAGCTGCGCACCGTCGTCGGGCTGGTAGTACTCCGCGGCGATCCACGGGCCGCGGACCTGCAACTCGCCCGTCGCCTCGTCGTCCCACGGCAGCGGCGTGGTCGAACCAGGCTCGACGATCCGCACCTCGACCCCGGGCAGCGGCAGACCCGCGCGTGCGCGCAGATGCGCCTGCTCCTCCTCGGGAAGATCCGTGTTGCGCGACGGGACGTGGGACGCGGTCGCCACCGGGCTCGTCTCAGTCATCCCCCATGCCTGCAGGATCGGCCGGCCGAGCTTCTTCCGGAACGCCTCCGACAGCGCCTCCGGCACGGCCGAACCACCGCACGGGATCCGCCGCAGCTTCGGCAACTCGACCCCGTCCAGCAGCGGCAACAACCCCTGCCAGATCGTCGGTACGCCGGCCGACAGCGTGACCTCCTGCTCCACCAGCAGTTTGAGGATCCCCTGAGGACTCATGTCCGGCCCCGGGAACACCAGCGACGCGCCGGCCATCGGAGCCGCGTGCGCAAGGCCCCACGCGTTTGCATGGAACATCGGCACGACCGGCATCACGGTGTCGGTCTCGGCCAGCCCGATCCCGGCGTTGGTCAGCACCCCGATGGAGTGCAGCCAGGTGGACCGATGGGAGTAGACGACGCCCTTCGGGTTTCCCGTCGTACCGCTCGTGTAACACATCGCGGCGGCCTGGTTCTCGTCCGCGACGTGGAACTCCACCGGTGACGCCGCGGCCAGCAACTCCTCGTAGTCGTGGAACCGCGGGTCGTCCGGGACCTCGACCCCCGGGGCACCCGGTGGCAGGTCGTCCATCACCACGACATGCCGCACCTCCGGGAGCCGCTCGAGCAGCGGCAGGAACAGACCGAGCAGCGACCGGTCGACGAAGACGACCTCGTCCTCGGCATGGTTCGCGATGTACACGACCTGGTCCGGGAAGAGTCTGATGTTGAGGGTGTGCAGCACCCGGCCGGTGCAGGGCGCGGCGAAGTACAGCTCGAGGTGGCGGCCGGAGTTCCACGCGAACGTCGCGACCCGGCCGTCGGCGCTGATCCCGAGCGTGTCCAGCACCCCGCCCAGGTGTCTGGTCCGATCGGCCCACTCGCCGTACGTCAACGTGGTCGGCGCCGGACCGCCGGTATGGACGGTCTTGTCCGGGTAGAACTGCTCGGCCCGGCGGAAGATCGTGTCCAGCGAGAGCTGGTAGTTCTGCATCAGACCCTTCATGAAGCCACTGTGCCAGCCGCGCTGCACCTTGACCATGACCTCGACCGGACTTTCTCCGGAACCCGTCCGGAACTGGAGCCGCAGGCAACAACAACCGAAGATATTTCGCGCCAGATAGATGACACGACATACGTGTCGTGTAACATATCTGGCATGAAGGTTGTCGAGGAGTTTCGCTATCTCGTGCTGGCGATCCAGCGCGAGGGCAATCGGCTGCTCGCCGCCGAGTTGCGCCCGCTGGGCATCACGCCTTCGCAGGCAGAGGTTCTGCGCGTCCTTCGCGACCACGGCCCGATGACGCTGAACGCGCTCGGCGGTCTGCTCGTCTGCGAGACCGGCAACAGCCCGAGCCGCCTCGTCGATCGCCTGGTCGCCCAGGGGCTGGTGAAACGCGGTATCGACCAGGTCGACCGGCGCTACCTGACGCTCAGCCTGACCGCGCAAGGCCGCGCGCTGCACCGCCGCATCGTGACCGCGGAGAACCGGTTGCACCGCACCCTGCACGACATTCTCGCCGGCCAGGCGCTGGACGAGACCATCAGCACCCTTCGCTCGCTCGCCGACGCCTTTCCTACTGGGGCCGCGCTGGCCCGGCGCCGGGGTCCCGCACTCGCCCACCAGGAGAACTAGTCATGGAAAAGGCCACTGAGACCATCCACGCCGGCCAGGCGGCGATCCGGCAGGTGCTGCTGGACGCCCTACGCCTGCCGGAGTGGAACGAGGCGTTCCTCGCCATCGACGGCCCGCGCGAGACCAATCCGGGGACCCGCTACGCCCTCCGCGTACGTCCCGGCTTCTCCGGCGAGCTGCAGTACACGGTCGTCGAGGCAGACCGCGTCGAGATCGTCTGGCAGGTCCCTGGCTTCCGTGAGGTCGGCACGTGGACCATCGGCGCGGACAGCCGCGTCACCCACACGTTCGAGCAGTCCGGGCCGCTCGCGACAGTCCTCCGCCCGGCGTACCGGAACATCGCGACCATCCGGCTGGCCCGGCTCGCGAACCGCGTACGTCAGCTGCAGCTGGCGCACACCGCCTGACCTCTGCTCGCGGAACAGCCGGATGCGCGCTGGTGTGCGATTTCCTCAGCTGAAGGCGAGCGGGACCGCCCGCTTGTGCACGGTACGGCGATGCGTCGCGATGATCGTGCTCGCCGCCTTCTCGTCGACCTCGTGTCCTTCGAGGAAGTCGTCGATCTCGTCGTACGTCACGCCGAGTACCGCCTCGTCCGGTACGCCCGGGTTGTTCGTCTCCAGGTCCGCGGTCGGTACCTTCCCGGTGATCTCCGGCCCGGCGCCGAGCCGCTCGCCGACCGCGCGGACGCGCCGCTTGCTCAGTCCGGACAGCGGCGTCAGGTCGCAGGCGCCGTCGCCGTACTTGGTGAAGAAGCCCATCACCGCCTCGGCGGCGTGGTCCGTGCCGACCACGAGACCGCCGCGCGCGCCGGCCACGACGTACTGCGCGACCATCCGCTGGCGGGCCTTGATGTTGCCGACGTGGAAGTCCTCGCGGTCGCCGAGCCCGGCGTGCCGGACCGACTCGACCATGGCGTCGGTGGCCGGCTTCACGTCGACGGTCAGCGCCTCGTCGGGCTTGATGAACTCGAGTGCGCGCTGGGCGTCCTCCTCGTCCGCCTGCACGCCGTACGGCAGCCGCATCGCGACGAACGTCGCCTGACCACCCTCCGCCCGGACCCGCTCCACGGCGAGCTGGCACAGCCGACCGGCCGTGGCGGAGTCGACCCCGCCGCTGATCCCGAGTACGTACGCCGTCGCGCGGCTCCGGCGGAGACAGTGGGCCAGGAAATCGACCCGGCGGTCGATCTCGCTGTCCACGTCGAACGCCGCAGGCACGCCGAGCTCGGCGATGATCAGCTCCTGCAGGTAACGGCTCTCGGGGTTCATCAGGCTCCTCTTCGATCTGGGAGCACCAAGCCTAGGTCGTGGCCACGACCTGAACATGAGGATTCCCCGCGCACCCGGAAGAGCTCACTTACCCTTGCTGCCTTCCGGCCCTGGGGGGATTGGGCGAGATACCGCCACGCGGGGAACCAGCACAGAGTGTACGGGATGTGCCTCGCCAACCGGGAATCGGACTCCTACCCTCGGCTCATGACCGCACTGGGGTAGGCGCTGGAGGTCGACTCGGCGGAGCGCTGCACGCGCTGGTCGCCGGCTGGGACGGGCTTCGATTCCACAGGCGCCGGGCCGGCCGTGTACGACGTACCGCGCTCGCTCTGAGCGAACACTGATGCGGATCTGCCGGTGGCGGTTCAAGCTTGAAGAGTGACGGATCATCAATTTGGGCGCTTCGGGATCACGACAGGGCTGACCAGCAGCGCGGACTCGCTTGCGGCGGCGCGGGCAGCTGAGGAGCTGGGGTGGCCGGTGATCTGGCTGTCCGGTGGGCCGCTGCCCGGTCTGCAAACCATCAGCGACCTTGTCGGTGCTACGTCGGCCATCAAGTTCGTGAGCGGGATTCTCGCCGTGGTGAAGTACAGCGCGGCCGAGGTGAGTACGACGTACGCCGCTCTGGAGAAGGCTGCGCCGGGTCGGTTCACGGTCGGTCTGGGCGGTGCTCACGGCGCTAGGCCGATCGCCACGCTCAAGAGCTACCTGGACGAGCTCGACGTACCGGTAGAGCGCCGGGTGCTCGCTGCACTCGGCCCGCGGATGCTGGAGCTCGCGGCGGAGCGTACTGCCGGGGCGTACCCGTTCTTGACGAGTGCGGCGTACTCCGCCGAGGCGCGGAAGGTCCTCGGTCCGGACAAGCTCCTCGCCGTCAGCCACCTAGTAGTACTCGAGACGGACGCCGAGAGAGCACGTGCGATCGCCAGGGACACCATCAGCTTCTTCACGACGATCCCTTCGTACGTCGCTTCGCTGCAGCGCCAGGGGTTCAACCAGAACGATCTGACCGAGCTACCGGACCGCATGGTCGACGCACTGGCCGCGTGGGGCCGCCCCGCCGACATCAAAGCTAAGCTGACCGAACATCTCGACGCCGGCGCCGACCACGTCGCAGTGAACGTCATCACCGGGGTGACTGGGCCACAGCCAATAGAACAGTGGCGTGCGCTGACGCCGGTACTACTCGGGTAGCTGCTTCTCGTAGAGGCGTGCGGTCGACTCCAGCTTGTCGTACCGGTACGGGCGCGCCTCACCGGTCGCCTTGAAGCCCTGCCGCTCCCAGAACCCCTCAGCGACCTCCGCGTTGGTGTCGACAACAGCCAGCCGCATGGTCCGTACGTCAGGCCAGGAGCTCTCGACGTACGCCTGCACCAGGCCGTACGTCGTACCGCCGTACCCACGCCCCTGGTGCCCAGCGTGGACCTGGAGCAGCCCGATGAACGCCGTACCGTCCTTCGGAAACCCCCTGAGCAGGTCGACGACAGCCACGAGCTGCTCCCCGTCGAACGCCCCCAGCACGACCTTGGCCTCCTCAGCCAACCCCTCCGGCCGCATCATCAACAAACTCTGCGCGTCCGCCGCCCCCGGCGGATACCCCGTGATCCGCTCGGTGTACCCCGGATCCGCCTCGATCAGTTCCTGCACCGCATCCACGTCCGCAGGCCCGATCACCCGCAACCCCAACTCAGCCACCACCCGACCTTAGCCCCTGCCCCGATTTCAGATTCCCCACCGCCGCCCGGTATCCTCTCCGCTTGGAGGATTCGCCTAGAGGCCTAGGGCGCACGCTTGGAAAGCGTGTTGGGGGCAACCCCTCACGAGTTCGAATCTCGTATCCTCCGCCACTTCGGAGGCCCGGTTCGCTGGTTGGCGGCCGGGCTTTTGGCGTTAGAGGAGGTCTCGCCAGAAGGGGACTGTTGCTTCGGGGGTCCACGCGTCGCTGTGGGTGTTGTTGAACTCGCGGTTGATGTAGTCGGGGAGGTTCTCGCCGTAGTAGATGATGTCGGTTTGCCAGATCGAGAGGATCGGGTGGCCGGAGGTGTGTCGGCCGGCGGGTAGGTAGCGGTGGGCGTAGACGGGGACGAGGGTTGGTACGTCGGCCAGGTGGCGGCGGGCTACGGCCAGTGCGGTGGGCGTCTCGGTTGGGCGGTTGTCCCAGGTGGGGTGCCAGAAGTTGTTGTGTTCGACGTCGAACAGGATGCCTTCGATGGGCCAGTTGAGTTGTTGGCGGAGGGTGTCCGGGTCGTCGGTGCGCCATTCGGGCCAGGGCCTGGACCAGGTTTGGCCTTCCGTCGGCGGGTTGTTGATCGGGAGTCCGGCTGCCAGGAAGGCTCGGTGGTCGTCGGCGAACTCGAAGCCGTACATGTCCTCGATCTGTTCGAACTCGGCGTCGGTCAGGCCTGGTTCGAAGTCGTAGAGTCCGTTGTCGGCCAGGCGTTGTGCGGCGGCCGCGCCGAGGCGGGCTCCTTCGAGAGCGGTCACCCGGCTCACGCTAGCGCTGTCAGGGCTCGGCGGAGGAACGTGTCGCGGCGGGTGGTTGCTGTGGGCGAGTAGAGGGTTGTGGGGGTGTTCAGGGCGGCTACGGCGTCCCAGTAGGCGGTGTTGGGGAAGTCTTGGTGCCAGTTGGTCAGGGCTTCGGGGGTGAAGGTTATGGCTATCTGTTTGCGGAGTTCGGAGAGGTCTATTCCGGGGGCGCCTACGCCGGCTGTCTTCCAGTCGATCGGGGTGATGATGGCGTTGGTGGACCAGATGAGGTTGCCGGGCCAGACGTCGCCGTGGAGGAAGACGGTGGGCTCTGGGGGTTGGCCGTGGGCACGGATCAGGTCGTCTGCCTCTTGCAGGAGTGGGGTGGTGGGCATGCGGCCTGTTCGACGGTCCCTGGCGAAGTCGTCCACGGCTATGGGGCGTGGGCGGAACGGGAGGTGTTCCTGCGGGTCCATCTCGATGCTGTGGAGACGGCTCAGGGCATCGCAGGCGGTTTGCATGGTTTCGCGGGTGGCGGCGGGCCAGGTAGTGGTGCCGGGGACGACGGTTTCCAGGGAGGCGGGTATGCCGGCGTAGTCGCCGGACAAGTCCGCGTCGATGAGCCGGGGCGCGGGCAGGTGGTGGCGCTCGGCTACCTGCAAGGCTGTGGCGCCGGTGGCGATCATGGCCGGGCCTACACGAGGGGTTGGTGCGCGCAGTACGACGGATCGGTCGCGGGTGACGAGGCGCCAGGGGCCTTGGTCGTCGTGGAGCGGATGGACTTCGAGAATGCGGCCGATCATGGCGGCGGCCCAGGCGAGTAGGTCTTCCCTCATGGCCGAGGTTACCTCTGGTCAGTGGTCGCCGGGGGTTATTAGGCCGGTTTCGTAGGCGAGGACTACGGCTTGGGTGCGGTCGCGGAGGGTTAGTTTGGCGAAGATTCGGGCGGCGTGGGTTTTGACTGTGGCTTCGCTGAGGGTCAGGGCGGTGGCTATTTCGGCGTTGGAGAGGCCTTGGCCCATGAAGGTCAAGACTTCCAGCTCTCTGGGGGTGAGGGTGGAGAGGTCTCGGTGGAGGGTCGGCTGAGGGGTGGCGAAGCGTTCTACCAGGCGGCGGGTTATGGAGGGGGCCAGTAGGGCGTCTCCGGTGGTGACCAGGCGTACTGCAGCCGCCAGGTGTTCTGGGGTGACGTCTTTCAGGAGGAAGCCGCTGGCGCCGGCTGCCAGGGCCGCGTAGACGTACTGGTCGAGGTCGAAGGTCGTCAGGATCAGGACTCGGCACTCGGTCGGGGTGGCGACTATGCGGCGCGTGGCCTCCAGGCCGTCCATGGTGGGCATGCGGATGTCCATCAGGACGACGTCGGGATGCAGGCGTCGTACGGCGTCGACTGCTTCGGCACCGTCCGCTGCCTCGCCGACCACCTCGATACCGCGGGCGGTGAGGATCATCCGGAAGCCGGTCCGTACCAGGGCCTGGTCGTCGGCGATCACCACGCGAGTCATGGGCGCTCCAGCGGGAGCTTGGCGCGGACGCGGAAGCCTCCGCCGAGGCGGCGCCGGGCGTCGAACTGGCCGCCGTACACGGCTACTCGTTGCTTGAGGCCAAGCAGGCCTCGCCCGTCCCCCTCCGGCGCGGCTGGCCGGCCACCTGTCAGCACACTGGGGCCGCTGTTGAGTACCTCCACGCGTAGGGCGTGCTGCGCGTAGCGAACCGTCACTTCGGCCTTAACACCGTCCCCGTGTCGCAGGGCGTTGGTCAGCGCCTCTTGGATGATGCGGTACGCCGTGACGTCCACGCCGGTCGGAAGCGCGCACGGGTCGCCGGAGATCCGTACGTCGACTGCCAGGCCGGCAAACGCCATACGGTCGATCAGCTCGCTCAAACGCGTCAGGCTCGGCTGTGGGGAGAGTACGTCCCCATCGCCCTTAGGAGCGAGCACTCCAAGGAGGTGCCGCAGCTCAGCCATGGTGTCGCGACCTGCCGCCTCGACTGCGAGCAGGGCTGCCTCTACCTCTTCAAGAGACGTAGCCAGCACCTGCCGGGCCGCGCCGGTCTGGATGACCATCACGCTGACGTTGTGGCTCACGATGTCGTGCAGGTCGTGGGCTATGCGTGCCCGTTCCGCGTCGACAGCGCTCTGGGCGGCTGTCTCGCGTTCACGTTCCAGCAGCCATCCGCGCTCCTCCAGAGCTCGCGTGTGTGCCCGCCGCGCTCGGACGTACGCGTACGCGAGCACAGCCGCGACCACGGTCGGCAGCGCAACGAGGAACCACATCACGAGATCCACTGTCCCAAACGCCACCCAAAGGCCGCATCAACCGCCAGGTGCACGCCGTACATCTCCAGGATGAGAGCCGCCGGACATTCGCCCGGCAGGGTGACGCCAGGGCCAGCCTGACACCCCTAGCGTGAGGAGCATGACGGAGAACGGACAGGCAGTCGTACAGCTCACCGCGGTACGCAAGGAGTACGGCGAATCGGTAGCGCTCGACGGGGTCTCGATGGAGATCAAGGCCGGCGAGGCGGTCGCCGTCATGGGACCGTCCGGCAGCGGCAAGTCCACGCTGCTCAGCATGATCGCCGGACTCGACCGGCCGACGGCCGGATCCGTAGTCGTCCACGGTGACGACCTGGGCACGCTGAACGAGAAGGGGCTCGCGCTGTTCCGGCGCCGGCGGATCGGGATGATCTTCCAGTTCTTCAACCTCTTGGACGACCTGTCCGCTCTCGACAACGTCGCCTTGGCGGCACAGCTCACCGGTACGTCGGCCGCCCCCGCACGGAAGCGTGCGCTCGAGCTGTTCGAGGAGCTGGGCATCACAGGACGCCGTAACACCTACCCGGCGCAGCTGAGCGGTGGTGAACGTCAACGCGTCGCAGTTGCCCGCGCACTGATGAACCGCCCGGCCATCCTGCTCGCCGACGAACCCACGGGCGCGCTCGACTCCCGTGCCGGTGAGCAGGTGATGGACCTGTTGCTGGACCTCAATCAGATCGGCCAGACGCTCCTGCTGGTGACGCACGACCAGCAGCTCGCAACACGCTGCGCGAGCCGGGTCATCGACTTCGTCGACGGGCAGATCGCCGACGAGCGCAGCCTGGAGCGTACGAGGTGAGCGCGGTCTGGCTGGTTGCCCGAGCAGCCGTACGGCGGCGTCGGGTGCAGACCGTGGTCATCGGGGTCGTCGTACTGCTCTCCACAACGATGATCGTGGTCGCGCTCGGCCTGCTGGCTGCGTCGAGCGGTCCGTTCGACCGGGCGTACAGCCAACAGCGAGGCGCGCACCTCGTTGCGACGTACGACCGGAGCAAGGTCAGCGACAGCCAGCTGACAACCAACGCATCAGCTGCTGAAGCCACCGCCGGGCCCTTTGCGCTGACAACGCTCGACCTCGGTATGAACCCCAAGGGCGATTCGGATTCCCTGCTCACAGTGGGCCGCGCGGATCCGAACGGACCGGTCGACCGGCTCAACGTGTGGAAGGGGCGCTGGGCGCAGAAGCCGGGCGAGATCGTGCTCAACCGGAACCCTACCGACCCCGGTGGGCGCGGAGAGACGACACTCGGATCGACCATCCAGGCACCCGGCGGCGAGAGGCTGACCGTTGTCGGGTTCGCGTACAGCGTGAGTCAGTCCGCCGACGCTTGGGTCACCCCTGAGCAGATGCTTTCGCTCAAGCCAACCTCGACGCAGATGCTCTATCGCTTCACCCACGCCGCTACCAACGAGCAGGTGTCTGCAGGGCAGCGCGCGGTAACAGCTGGTCTGCCCTCCGGTGCGCTGGTGGGCACACAGTCCTACCTGGGCTTGCGGGCACTCGTCAGTGGTGAGCCGAACACGTTTGTACCGTTCTTGATGGTGTTCGGCTGGCTAGGGCTCGCTGTGGCTGTACTGATCGTGGCGAACGTGGTCAGTGGTGCCGTGGTGGCCGGCTTCAAGCACATCGGCGTACTGAAGGCTCTTGGGTTCAGCCCCGCCCAGGTGATGGCGGTCTACCTGGCGATGATCTCGATCCCCGCGATCGCCGGGTGTGTGGTCGGCGTCGTACTCGGCAATGTGCTCGCGGAATCCCTGCTGACAAAGGCGTTCGAGAACTACGGAGCGAAGGGCGACACAGTACCGATCTGGGTGGATGTGGCGACGGCGGTCGGTGTTCCGGCGTTGGTCGCACTGGCCGCTCTCCTGCCGTCGTTGCGAGCCAGGAGTCTGTCCGCGGCGCAGGCGATCAGTGCCGGCAGTGCGCCGCGGGCAGGGCGCGGGCTGGGGGCGCAGCGTTGGCTCGGCGGTACTCGGTTGCCGCGGTCGATGAGCCTGGGGCTAGGCCTTCCGTTCGCACGGCCAGGGCGTACGGCGTTGACGCTGGCGGCCGTCGTACTCGGTGTCACGAGCGTGACGCTCGCGGTCGGGCTCGGTAAGTCGCTGACGACGTACCAGACCGCCGCCAGCCGGGTCGATGCCGTTGACCTGTCGATGTTCGCCCCGCAGGCCTTCGGCGGTCCGGCTCCTGCTGGTTCGGGCGCGCCGCCGGCCGCCAAGCTGAGCGATACGGCGGACGAGGCCCTGCTGCGGTCGATTCCCGGAACGGTGTCGGTGACGCCGAGCACCGACCTCGGGATGCGGCTGGCCGGGACGCAGACGGACCTCCGGATGTCGTTCTATCGCGGGAACGTCGAACAGGTGGGCTTCCGGCTCCTCGACGGGCACTGGTTCGACGGCCCCGGGCAGGTGGTGGTGTCCGAGCGGTTCCTGCGCCAGCGCGGACTCGCGATCGGGGACACGATCACGCTGCAGTCGCAGGGCAAGACCGTTCCGGTGCGGATCGTCGGCAAGGCGCTCTACAACTCGGGCGACGAGCTGCTGTCGAACTGGGACACACTGAAGCTGATCGCTCCGACTTTGCGGGCCAATCTGTACGAGATCAACGTCAAGCCTGGTACGAACCTGGACGCCTTCGTCGCGGCCGTGCAGGCAAAGGACCCAGGGCTGATCGAGACGCGCGGACAGGAATCCGGCACCTTCGTCGCAATCGTCATCGCGACCGTAGTACTGCTCACGCTGATGCTCGGGACCGTTGCGGCGCTCGGTGTGTTCAACACCGTCGTACTCAACACCCGTGAACGCCGCCGCGACCTGGGCATGCTGAAGTCGATCGGTATGACGCCGGCGCAGGTCACCGCGATGGTCGTCACGTCGATGACCGCACTGGGCGCGTTCGGAAGTCTGCTGGGGATCCCGCTGGGCATCATCGCCCACCGCCTCGTAGTGCCCGCGATGGCGAACGGCGCCCAGGTCGAACTCCCCGACTTCACGCTCCACGTCTACCCCGTGACCCTCCTCGCCCTACTCGTACTGGCCGGCATCGTGATCGCCGCCGCCGGCGCCTACTTCCCCGCCCGCACCGCAGCCCGCACCACCATCGCCCAAGTCCTCCACAACGAATGACAGTTGCTTGAAGGGCTCGGGTCGGGCTGACTTGGGGGATGGATGAGGTGGTTGCGGGTAATCGGGTGGTCTGGGAGAAGGCCTCTGTCAAGCATGTTCGGGAGTACGACGAGTTGCTCGAGGAGGCTCGTGGGGACGAGTTGCTGGTGCAGCGGGAGCGGGAGTTGTTGGCGGCTGTGTTGGCGGACGCTCCGCTTGTGGTGCATCTGCAGAGTGGGCATGGGCTGGACGACGTCGGGTTGGTGAAGGCCGGTGCGCGGCGGGTTGTCAGCGTGGACTACAGCTCGGTAGCGGCCGGGGCGGCGCAGCGGCGGGCTCGGGACGTGGGCGTGGACTGCCGGTACGTCGTGGCGGAAGTGCCCGGCGTACCGGTCAAGGACGCTGCGGCGGATCTCGTGTACACGGGCAAGGGTGCGCTGATCTGGATGCGGGACATCGACGCCTGGGCTCGGGACGTGGCGAGAGTGGTACGGCCGGGTGGGCATCTGTTCGTGTACGAGGCCCACCCGGCCGTACCGCTGTGGACATGGGACACGGACGAGCCCCGGATCCGCCCGGACCGGAGCTACTTCGCCGAGTCCCACATCAACGACACGTTCCCGGCCAACGGCGCGCAGGAGTGGCAGTGGACGCTCGGCCAGATCGTCACGGCGATCACCACGGCCGGCTTACACCTCAAGGTCCTCGAGGAGTATGCCGAGCCGTTCTGGCGACCGCAGGACGACACCCGGGCCGCCGCCTGGGAAGGCCGTCTACCCAACTCCTACGCACTGCTGGCTCAGAAACCCTTATAGATAAGGCAGTAGCGCTGCCTCCTCACGGTCCAGGTGGACGTTGAGCTGAGCGATCACCTCGTCCACCTGCTCAAGTGAGATCTCTTGTTTCAGTTGGTCCAGCAGTACGGCGATCTGGTCGTGCTCCTGCTGCAGTACGGCGACTACGTCGGTAAGCTCCGGGTGCTGCTCGACCAGTCCAGGGAAGAGCATCGTCGACTCGCCGGTGTGGTGGTAGTGCAGGCCCTGGCAGAGCGTGAGGCAGTTGATGCGGAGCTGAGCGCCCAGCCCCGGGCCTCCGTCCGACGCGACGATCTCGTGCCGGATCAGCGCCAGCTCCCGCCGGAACGCCGCATGGATGTTCTTCAGTGCCTCGGCGAACGAGCCGCTCTGCCCGCCGGGTGGTCCGCCCGGGACCAGCGCGACGACCGGGATCGTACGGGTCACGCCGGCCTGGTACTTGCCCCACCCGGCGTCGGCCTCCACCAGCCGGGCGAAGACCTCGTCGCGCTCGGCGCCCCGCAGTACGGCGGCCGTTGCCGGGTAGCTGAACAGGCCGGTGTCGACGCTGACCCGGGGATCGGCGAGCAGGTTGTGGTACCAGGCGGGGTGTTTCGGGCTGCCGCCGGCCGAGCCGACGACGAGGACGCGGTCGCCGTCCGGGTAGTAGCCGAGGATCGCCGTCCGCGGTTGACCGGTACGTGCGCCGGTGGTTGTCAGGAGCAACAACCTGGAGTTCTCGAACGGCCCGCCGACCTGGCCGGCGTTCGCCTTGAACTCCTCGATGAGTCGTGCAGTGAAATCGTTCAGGATTCGCTTCTCTCTCTGATGTGGTGGAAAGGAACAGACATCAGAGAGAGCGGGCGGCGCCCGCGCGGCGCTCAGAACGCAGCCGGGGACCCAACTCGGTAATGGCTCGAAGCCGACCCGGCAGTCACGTCGGCGATAGTACCCGAGTGCGACCCATATCCACAGTCACGTCCCGCTGATTCGCCTACCGAACGTCGCCGTTTGCGTGCGATACGTCGTGCAGCGGGATATTGGCCGAAAAATCCCCACAAATTCTGTAACGAGTGGCACACGCCGCCGATAAGACGGGTGAGCGACCCGCGGGGGGCCGAGGGGAAGCTCCGGTGCTTCTTCGGGACCACCGTGTGTGGGGGGCCTCGCAGGTGCTCACCCGGGGCGGGGTGAGCACCTGTTAGAGGAAGAGCCGTCAGCTCACGGCCTTCAGCGCATCCACCTCTCCCGAGCCGTACCAGCTGTTGTGCGCGCTGCCGCCCTGGCAGCTTTGGGGCTGGCCGCTGTTCTGCGGGAACGGCGCGTACGCCGACACGTCGGCCGGGCAGCTCAGCGCGTTCGTCGAGCCTTGCAAGGCCGCCGCGACCTGTCCGGACGTCATGGAGCCGTGTGCGCTGAGCAGCAGCGCGGCGACTCCCACGGCGTGCGGCGACGCCATCGACGTGCCCTGCAGGTAGCAGTACTTCGCGCCGTTCTCCACCACGAGCCGCAGGCAGCCTCCGGCGGTGCTGGAGTACGTCGACAGCACCCGGCCGTTGGGCGCCTCCGGCGTGACCTGCAGGACCGAGTCGCCACCAGGTGCGGCGACATCAGCGGTCGAGATCCCGTACGACGAGTAGAACGACTTCATCCGCTTGTTGCCTGTCGCCGTCACGCCGACGACACCGGGCACCTCGACCGGCACCACGGCACAGGCGTTGGTGACGCTGCGTTCGACCGTGGAGTTCGGCGGGAAGTCCGGGCTGATGATGTCGGTCGTCGGGTGCGACAGGTCCGTGCTGTCGTTGCCCTCAGCAGAGACCACGAGGACACCGTTGTGCTGGGCGTACCCGATGGCACGGCGTTCGGCGTTCCAGATCGCCCGCTGGCCGGCGTCGTTGCGGCAGTTGAACAGCCACGGATCGGCGAAGTAGCTGTTGTTGGTCACGTCGACGCCATGGGTCGCGGCCCACATGAACGAGCAGATCACCATCTCCGGGAAGAAGAATCCGTCGTCGTTGCTGGACTTGATTCCCGCGATCCGGACGTTCGGTGCCACACCGACGATGCCGGTACCGTTGGCCGCGGCCGCGATGGTACCCGCGGTGTGGGTCCCGTGACCGTTCTTGTCGTTGCCCACAGCAAGGGCTTGCGGCGACCCGCCGGAACAGTCGGCGCTGTTGGCCGCGTCGTAGTTGGGCGCCAGGTCGGGATGCGTGAAGTCCAGGCCGGTGTCGATGTCACCGACCAGCACCGACTTACTGCCGGCGTTGATCGCATGGGCCTGCGGGACGTTGATCTGGCGCATGTCCCACTGCAACCCGGACAACGAGTCACCCCAGCTCGCGAGCGAGGTCGCGACCGAGCCATCGCTCGACGCGACGTCCGGGGACTTGACGCCGAACCCACCGGTCGCGACTGCTGAGTCGACGCCGTCCGACCGGTTCATGGCTGCTGCGAACCCGGTCTGTGACGACCGGGCGACGACAACGCCGATCTCGCCGTAGTTGGCGACCAGGGTGCCGCCGGCGGCGGCAACGGCTTGTTCTGCGCCTGCGCTCTTCGCTCCGGCTTTGTAGACGACGACGTACGTCGACTGCGATCCGGTGTCGGCTGATGCCGATGGCAACGCTGTCAGGCTACCGGCGGCAACCAGCAAGGCACTGCCGGCAACGAAACCCCTTCTGTGCAAGACGTGACGGCTCACGGTCCCTCCCCTTGAATCGATCCACAGATCTCCGTGTGCCGCGGGCACGACCCAAGAAGCCGCGCCCGGCGGTGGCGGGATCATGTGCCCGTTGCCACCCATGACGCAAGGGCTCACCCCAGGCGGGATGAGCCCTTGCCGTGGGAATCAGCCCTTGATGCCTACGTTCGCCATGCCTTCGACGAAGCGCTTCTGGGCGAACACGAAGAGCACGATCATCGGCAACGTCGCCAGGGCGGTGCCGGCCATCAGGTACGGCCATTGGATCTCGGCCGGGTTCTGGGAGAAGATCGCCAGCCCCAGCTGGAGCGGGCGCATCTCGTCCGACGTGGTGATCATCAGCGGCCAGAGGAACCCGTTCCACGCCGCTTCGATCTGGAAGACGGCGATCGTGATCAGGGCCGGCTTGATCAGTGGCGTCATGATCCGCCAGAAGATGCCGAACTCACCCAGCCCGTCGACCCGGGCGGCCTGCGCCAGCTGGTCGGGCAGCGAGACGTAGAACTGCCGCGCGAGGAACGTGAACAGCGGAGCCGCACCGAGCGGGATGATCAGGCCCCACCACGAGTTCAGCCAGCCGATCCCGCCCTGGCCGAGGATGTTGTTGCCGCCGAACAACGGGATCGACTTCACGATCAGGAACAGCGGTACGAGGATGATCTGGAACGGCACCAGCAGCAGCACGATGAAGTAGTTCAGCAGCACCTTGCCGCCACGGATGGGCAGTTTCGCCAGCGCGTAGCCGGCCGTCGTACAGACCGCCAACGTGAACGCCGTCTCGCCGACCGCGATGAACAGGCTGTTCCGGAAGTATCGCAGGAACGGCGCGGTCTGCATCGCGTCGACGAAGTTCCGCCAGCGCAGCTCCTGCGGCAGCCAGTTGAACTTCGCGATCTCGAGGTTGCTCTTGAACGCGGTCAGCAGCATCCACACGAACGGCACGATCATCAGCAGCGCGCCGACGGTGAGTACGACGTACAGCACGATCCGGCCGGCCCGGAAGGCCGACGGCTTCGCCGCAGCGGCGGCCGGCAACGAAACGCTAGTCATTGGTATCCGCCCTCTGGAGCAGGCGTCCGGCGGCGATGAAGATCGCGATCACGATCATCATGATCACCGTCTCGGCGGACGCGTAGCCGAGTTTCAGGTTCTGGAAGGCGTTCTGGTAGATGTCCATCACCAGCACCCGGGTCGACGAACCCGGGCCGCCCTGCGTCATCACGTACACCAGGTCGAACACCTGGAAGGTGCCGACGATCGACGTGATCAGTACGAAGAACTGCACCGGCCCGATCGCCGGCCAGGTGACGTTGGCGAACCGCTGCCAGCGGCCGGCGCCGTCGAGCTGCGCCGACTCGACCAGGTCGCGGGACACCCCCTGCAGCGCGGCCAGGTAGATGATGATCTTGGTACCGAGGCCCTGCCAGATCCCGACCACCATCAGCGACGGCAGTGCGGTGCCCGGGTCGGCCAGCCACCGGTTCGGCGCGAACCCGAACAGGCTGAGGAACCCGTTCGCCAGGCCGGAGCCCGGGTTGTAGATCCACAGCCAGATCGTGGCCACCGCGACGGTCGCGGTCACGGTCGGAATGTAGAACGCGGTCCGGAAGAAGCCGAGGCCGCGGATCTTCTGGCTCAGGCCGATCGCGACCGCCAGCGAGATCGCCATCGAGATCGGGATCACCACGATCGCGTACAGCACGGTGTGCCACAGCGACGCCCCGAAGTTGGGGTCGCGGAACAGGTCGGCGTAGTTGCCGAACCCGACCCACTCGAAGGAGTCGCCGAAGCTGTAGTCGGTCAGGCTGAGGACCAGTACGGCGATCACCGGGATCACGATGAAGATGCCGGAGTGCAGCAGCGCCGGCGCGAGCAGCGCCCAGCCGGCCCGGACCTGATTGCGGACCAGCGCGCGGCTGTCCTTGGACGACGACACCTTGCCGGGCGTCGCGAGTGCGGGACGTTCAAGAGTTGTGCTCATCTGGACTGTCCTGCCAGGTTGTGCAGCACCTTGGCGGGATCCTTCTCGCCAAGGACCGCCTGGGTGAGCTGGATGTCGAAGTTGCCGCGCATCTCGAGCCAGTTGCCCGGCACTTCGTTCTCGTTGACCGCGTACACCAGACCGTCCGCGACGAACTGGCTGAGCGGGTTCGACTTGGCCTGCGGCGAGTTGCTGGCGTCCTTGTAGGCCGGGATCTTCTTGTTCAGCTTCGCGATCCGGTCCAGGCTGGACGGTTTCGTCAGCGACTGGATGAACGCCCAGGCCGCGTCCTTGTGCCGGCTGCGGGACCCGATCGAGGCCAGGTCGCCACCGACGTACTCGATCTCCTTGCCGCTGTTGAAGCGGAAGAACTTCAGGTCGTCGCAGTTCTTCTGGCCGATGCCGTCGGCGGAGCAGTCCACGCCGCCGTTGACGATCCCCATCGCGGCCTCACCAGTGAGCACGAGGGGCTGCTGCGCGGCGTTCGTCTGGCCGTACGGCTGGACGTTGTTGATCATCGACTTGATCCAGAGCAGCGTGTCGAGGCCTGCCTTGTTGTCGAAGTTCGGTTCGCCCTTGACGTAGAGCGGCGTACCGGTCGAGGCCAGGAAGGTGGTGAACGACTGCCGGAAGCCGGTCGCCGACGCGAGGTCGAAGCCGCTCCGGGTGATGTTCCCGTTCTTGTCCCGCTTGGTCAGCTTCTCCGCGTCGGCCTTGATCTCGGCCAACGACGTCGGCGGCTTGTTCGGGTCGAGGCCGGCCTCGATGAACGCGCTCTTGCGGAGCGCGACGGCGCGGGCGTCGGCGACCAGCGGGTACGCGTACAGCTTGCCGTCGTACGTCACCGCCGGGATCAGCGCCGGCGTGCTCTTCTGCTTGATGACGTCGGGCGTCACGCCGTACGTGCCGAGGTCCTCGAAGATCCGCTTGGACGCGAACGGCTGCACCCAGCCGACACCGGTGACCATCACGTCGTACGGGATACCGGCCGCGATCGAGGTGGACATCTTCTCGTTCAGGTTCTTGTACGTCGCGAAGTCCGGCTCGACCTTCATCTTCGGATAGGTCTGGTGGAAGTCGTCGACGACCTTCTGGAACGCGTCGCGCCCCTTCGTACTGGGCGGGAACGACGGGATCAGTACCCGCAACGTCCCGGTCGCCTCGGCCGGCGGCACACCGTCCGTGCTCTTGTCGATCACCCCGTTGCCACAACTACTGACCGCGACGCTGAGCGCGGCGGCCAGCAGTGTCAGTCCCACTCCACGTCTCACCGGGCAACTCCTTCGCTGATGTTCTTCAGCTGGGCCCTATCGCGGCCCCAAGTGCAGCGAAAGTATGGGAAAGGGCTTTCCCCGTCAATACCTCGGCGCTCGAATGATCACATTCGATCAAGAGCGGAACACGGAGAGGTTCTGTTCCGCCGGCGCGGCCCCGCAGGAACTGCGGATGTTGAGCGTGGGGAGGAGGCTCAGGTGCTGGACGGGCGAGTCCGGCGACTGGATCTTGCGGAGCAGGAGGTCGCACGCGGTTTCCCCGAGCGCTCTGCGCGGCGGGCAGACGGCAGTCAGGGGTACGACGGCCAGCGAGGCGGTGACGTCGTTGTACGCGATCACCGCGAGGTCCTCGGGAACGCGCAGGCCGAGATCCATCGCGCGTTCGACCAGGCCGGCGCCGTGTTCGTCGGAGTGCACCAGGACGGCGCGGCTGCCGAACGACTCGCACTCGGCCAGGAACGCGTCCAGCTGGGCGGCCGCGCCCGGGTCGTCGCCGCGGGCCGGCAGGTCGACCGGCGACAGGAACACCTCGACGCCGAGCGTCTTCGCGGCCGCCTCGATCCCGAGCCGGAGCCAGTACGCGGTGACCGTGGCCTGCAGGTTGATCGCGATCCGCCGGTGGCCGAGTGCGGCGAAGTGCCGCAGCGCCAGCATCGCGCCGTACGCGTGGTCGGTCCGGACGTGGTCGTACTCGCGGCGCACCTGCGGGAACCCGAACGCGCGCTCCATCAGCACCACCGGTACGTCGATGTCGTCCAGCCGGGTGTCCATCCGGTCCGCGCCGGCGTCACCGAGCGCGGTGCTGAGCAGCAGCCCGGCGACCCCGATCCCGAGCACCTTGTCGAGCCGCTCACGCTCGGTGGCCACGTCGTACGACGAGACGCCGAGCACCAGGCGGGCGCCGTACCGGTCGGCCATCGCCTCGGCGCCGCGGATCACGTCGGAGTAGTACGAGGTCGCGCTCGGCACCACGATGCCGATCGTCAGCCGGCTGCCGGAGCCTGCCTGGTCGGCAGTGGCGGTCCCGATCGCGCCGCCGTGGACCCGGCGGAGCAGGCCGGCCGAGTCCAGTTCGGCCAGGTCCCGGCGTACTGTGATCGCGGAGACGCCCAGCTCGGCGACCAGATCGGCCACCCGGAGCCGGCCGTGGCGTCGCAGGCTGCGCAGGATCAGCTCGTGGCGCTCCTGTGCAAGCATGCAGTCCCCTGATCTGATCGTGATTGTTCGTGATCATACGATCAGGACCCGCCCGTACGGAACGAGGAGACGATCGGTGCAGAAGGCCAACCGGACGAACACCGTGCTGGGGAAGCTGGCGGTCGTCGGCGACCTGCTGATGCTGCAGCTCGCGTTCCTGGTGATCAGCCTCGGCATCCTGACCCTCTTCCCGGCCGCGTTCGCGCTGCAGCGAGTGGTACCGGACGCGATCAGCCAGGAGAGGCCGCAGCTGATGCGGCGGTTCCTTGGCGAGTTCCGGCAGGCGCTGAAGCAGTACTGGCTGCCCGGGTTCGGTCTGTGGACCGGCGGGCTGATGCTCGCGTTCGGCATCTCCTTCTGGGCGTACGCCTCCGGGCCGGTACGGATCTTCGCGCTCGCGATCCTGATCCCGCTCACCGGCATGATCCTGGGGCTCTACCTGAGCGGTCTGGCGATCCTCCCGCAGGCGTCGCCCACCGCGACGATGAAGGAGCTGTTCCGCTCCGCCAACCTGTTCCTGCTCCGCCGGCCGCTGCCCGTGGCCTGCGGTGTCGTCGTACTGCTCACCTGGTTCGCTCTGGCGTCGCAGGTGCCGACACTGCTCGTCGTGGGGAGTGGTCTGGTGCCGGCGCTCACGGCGTACACACTCTCTCGACCCCGTCGCGAAAAAACTTCTGAGGACGTGTCAATCTGAGCTCTCCCAGTTCGACGTAGAGGTGTAAGGCCACTACGACGAACTCAAGGAGAACCGGAATGTACGCGACGACCGACACCCTGGCGACGACGCCGGCCGCGCTGGGCGGCCGCTCGCGCTGGCTGGCCCTCTACACACTCTGCGCGGGCATGCTGATGATCGTGCTCGACGTGACCGTGGTGAACGTGGCCCTGCCGGCCATCCAGGACGACCTGGGCTTCACGAGCTCCTCACTCGCATGGGTGGTGAACGGGTACCTGATCGCGTTCGGCGGCCTCCTGCTGCTGGCCGGCCGCCTCGGTGACCTGCTGGGCCGGCGGAACGTCTTCACGACCGGACTGATCGTCTTCACCGCCGCCTCTGTGCTCTGCGGCCTGGCACGCTCGCAGGAGGTGCTGGTCATCGCACGCTTCATCCAGGGTGTTGGTGGCGCGCTGACCTCCTCCGTGATCCTGGGCATGATCGTGACGTTGTTCCCGGAGCCGCGGGAGCAGGCGAAGGCGATCGGGATGTTCGCGTTCGTCGCCTCCGCGGGCGGATCGATCGGTCTGCTGGCCGGCGGCGTACTGACGCAGGCGATCAGCTGGCACTGGATCTTCTTCGTGAACCTGCCGATCGGCGCGCTGACGACCGTACTGGCGCTCAAGTTGATCGAGAAGGACAAGGGCCTCGGGCTGGGTCGCGGCACCGACGTACCCGGTGCTGTCTTCATCACCGCTTCGCTGATGGTCGGCGTGTTCACGATCGTCAAGCCGGCCGCCGAGCTGGGCTGGACCGCGCCGCGGACGCTGGTGCTGGGCGGGGTGACGCTGGTGCTGCTGGCCGCGTTCATCGTCCGCGAGGCGACCGCCGCGAACCCGCTGGTGCCGCTGCGGATCTTCCGCTCCCGCACGCTGACCGGTGCGAACCTGATCCAGGCGCTGTCGAGCTCCGGGATGTTCGGCATCTTCTTCCTCGGCTCGCTCTACCTGCAGCGGGTTCTGGGGTACGACGCTCTGGAGATCGGGCTGGCGTTCCTGCCGACCACCGTGGTGATGGGGCTGCTGTCGGTGAAGTACTCCGAGAAGCTGGTGATGCGGTTCGGACCGCGCCGTCCGCTGATCGTCGGGCTGTCGCTGATCGTCGTCGGACTGGCCCTGTTCACGCAGGCTCCCGTTGGCGGCAACTACTTCGTCCACGTACTGCCGGTGCTGGTGCTGCTGGGTCTGGGTGGCGGGGTCTGCTTCCCGGCGCTGATGGGCCTGTCGATGGCGGACGTGAAGCCCGAAGACGCCGGCCTGGCCTCCGGCCTGATCGGCACCATGGGCGAGGTAGGCGCCGCCCTGGGCCTGGCCGTCCTGGCAACCCTGTCGGCCACCCGCACCGCCGCCGTGTCCTCCACCAAGCCCACCCTGAACGCCCTGACCGACGGCTACCACCTCTCCTTCGCCATCGCCGCCCTCATCGTGGCCGCCGCCGTAGCCATCGCCGTCACCGTCATGCGCCCCGCAAAGCAGGCCTCCTCCGTAGAGCATGAAGAGGACCTGCTGCTCGAAGCCGCCTGAGTCACCCAACTCCCCGCAACCGCGTCTCAGGGTTGCGGGGAGTTCCCTTGCCCACGGCTGTACCACTTCCACCAGGCGAGCCCGCGACGGCGAGCTCCGATGGTGAGGAGGACGATCGCTGCCAGTACGAACGTCGAGCCGCCGGTGAGCAGCCAGGTGAAGACGCGGGGCGTTTCCCTGTCTGCGGTCCACAGCTGTGCGTCGGCGACCGCCAGCACGACGGACGGATCAGTGCGCCTGTACGCCAACTGCAACGGCATCGCGTACCGGGTCCCTGGCGCCGGCGATTGCACACCCTCGGGCATGCCTTGCCGGTCGTCCTCCTGGTTGTCGAGGACCGAGTGGACGAGCTGACCACCATCGGCCACGAAGTCGACCCGCACCTCGTCGATGAACGGGCTCCCCTTGCCCGGTACGACGTCGACCTGCACCGACGTTGCGGTGGTCCGTACGCCAGAGTCGAGCAGCTCGCGGCCAAGGCTCTCGCGGGACGTGAACTCGGCTAGACCAAGCACCCCGACGAGCGTCAGTACGAGCGCCGGCACCCCCAACCAGGTCGGCCCCCGCCCCGGCCAGTCGACGTTTCCGCTCATTCTCTGGCGCGGGTGCGTGCGCGTTGACGGACGGCGGAGAAGACGGCTAGTACGGTCGCCGCCGGCAGGGCGATGTACAGGCTGGTGGCGCGGCTCGTGAACTCGGTGAGGAGGACGAAGAGCGCGCAGAGCATGAACAAGAACACGAACGCGGTGCCCAGTATCAGGTGTTTCTCCAGCGCTGCGAGGCGGGCGCGGTATGCCTTTGGCGCGATACCGGACGGCAAGAACACCACCGTGGCGAACACGGCCATGACGATGTCTTCGAGGCGGCGGCTGTCGACCGCCTGTGCGATGAGAGCGATCGGCGCGACCAGACAGAAGACCCGCACCACCCCGGACGGCGGGCCGGTGCGCTCGGCGTACTGCTTCAACTGCCCCATGTGGTTCCTCCCCGGAAGGATGATCGCATGGGTTGTCCACAGGCCGGGGTGGGACGGGTTTCGGGGTGGGGGGTGGGATGGGGAAGGATATGGGGCCTGGCCGGGGCAGAAGCTCGGTGGTTGTTGGTCGTAGAGGGGAACGGATAGTGGTGGTGCAGTCGATCGAGCAGCGGATCGCCGGCGAGTTGGAGGTCGGGGAGAACCAGGTGCGGGCAGCGGTGGCGCTGCTGGACGAGGGCTCGACGGTCCCGTTCATCGCGCGGTACCGCAAAGAGGTCACCGGGATGCTGGACGATGCCCAGCTACGGACCCTCGAGGAGCGCCTGCGGTACCTCCGCGAGCTGGAGGAACGCCGCCGGACCGTGCTGGAGTCCATCGAGAGCCAGGGCAAGCTGGACGACGCGCTGAAGGAGCAGATCCTCGCCGCGGACACCAAGTCCCGGCTCGAGGACATCTACCTCCCGTTCAAGCCGAAGCGCCGGACCAAGGCGATGATCGCCCGGGAGAACGGTCTCGAGCCGCTCGCCGACGGCCTGATGGCCGACCCGGACATCGAGCCGATCGCGGCCGCGGCCGTGTTCGTGAACGCCGAGGTCCCGGACCCGCAGGCCGCCCTCGACGGCGCCCGGGCGATCCTGGTCGAGCGGTTCGCCGAGGACGCCGACCTGATCGGTGAGCTCCGCGAGCGGCTGTGGGAGCAGGGCCGGCTGGCGTCCGCCGTACGGGAAGGCAAGGAGACCGACGGCGCGAAGTTCTCCGACTACTTCGAGTTCGACGAGCCGTTCACGAAGATGCCGTCGCACCGGATCCTGGCGCTGTTCCGCGGCGAGAAGGAGGACGTACTGCAGCTCACCGTCGAGCCGCTGCCCGCGGGCGTGGAGCCCGACGGCCCGACGGAGTACGAGACCACCATCGCCCGCAAGGTCGGCATCGAGAACCAGGGCCGCCCGGCCGACAAGTGGCTGGTCGAGACGGTCCGCTGGGCCTGGCGGACGAAGATCCTGGTACACCTCGGCATCGACCTGCGGATGCGGCTGCGGCAGGTCGCCGAGGACGAGGCGATCCGGGTGTTCGCGGCGAACCTGCGCGACCTGCTGCTGGCCGCCCCGGCCGGCACCCGCGCGACCATGGGCCTGGACCCGGGCTTCCGGACCGGCGTGAAGGTCGCGGTCGTGGACGCGACCGGCAAGGTCGTGAACACCGGTGTCATCTACCCCCACGTCCCGCAGAACCAGTGGGACAAGTCGATCGCCACCCTGGCCGCGCTGGCCGCCGCGCACAACGTCGAGCTCATTGCCATCGGCAACGGTACGGCGTCGCGCGAGACCGACAAGCTGGCCGCGGAGCTGATCGCGAAGCACCCGGAGCTCAAGCTCACCAAGGCTGTGGTGTCCGAGGCAGGCGCGTCCGTGTACTCCGCGTCCGCGTTCGCGTCCCAGGAGCTGCCCGGGATGGACGTGTCGCTGCGCGGCGCGGTCTCGATCGCGCGCCGGCTGCAGGACCCGCTGGCCGAGCTCGTGAAGATCGACCCGAAGTCGATCGGCGTCGGGCAGTACCAGCACGACCTCCCGGAGAACTCGCTGTCCCGTTCGCTCGACGCGGTCGTCGAGGACTGTGTGAACGCGGTCGGCGTCGACCTGAACACCGCGTCCGCGCCGCTGCTCACCCGGGTCTCCGGTATCACGCCCGGCCTGGCCGACAACATCGTCCAGCACCGCGACGTCAACGGTCCGTTCAAGTCCCGTACGGCGCTGCGCGAGGTGGCGCGGCTCGGCCCGAAGGCGTTCGAGCAGGCGGCCGGCTTCCTCCGGATCCCCGACGGCGACGACCCGCTCGACGCGTCCAGCGTGCACCCGGAGGCGTACCCGGTCGTACGGCGGATCCTCGACGCGACCGGGTCGGACGTGAAGTCGCTGATCGGCTCGGCCGAACTGAAGCGGCTGAAGGCGGCGGACTTCGTCGACGACATGTTCGGTCTGCCGACGGTGACCGACATCCTGGCCGAGCTGGAGAAGCCGGGGCGGGACCCGCGGCCGGCGTTCAAGACCGCGGTGTTCGCGGAGGGTGTGGACAAGATCGCGGACCTGAAGCCGGGGATGCGGCTGGAGGGCCAGGTCACGAACGTGGCGGCGTTCGGTGCGTTCATCGACATCGGCGTCCACCAGGACGGGCTGGCGCACGTGTCCGCCCTGTCGAAGAACTTCGTGAAGGACCCGCGCGAGGTGGTCAAGCCTGGCGACATCGTGATGGTGAAGGTCCTCGAGGTGGACATCCCGCGGCAGCGGATCTCCCTCACCCTCCGTCTCGACGACGAGGTCGGCTCCGGCGGTCAAGGCGGCCGCGGCGGCCAGAACCGAGGCCAGGCCGACGGCCAAGGCCGGGGTGGCCAGGGCGGCGGTCAAGGCCGGGGTGGTCAAGGCCGCGGTGGCCAGGGCGGCGGTCGTGGTCCCGGCGGCCAGGGCGGCCGCGGACCGGGCGGCCAGGGTCGTGGCCCGGGCGGTGGCGGTCAAGGTCGTGGTGGCGCCGGTGGTCAGGGCAACCGCAAGCAGCCCGAAACCTCCATGGACGAAACCTCCCTCGCCGACGCCTTCCGCAAGGCAGGTTTCACCGTCCGCTGATCTGGAAGGTGGCGGACGAGTACGGCCTCTTCGGCTACCCGGCCGCGCCGCTCACGTCTCGCGTGGACTGGGTTGTGCGGCTGATCCGGCCGTCCGGGGCCAGGTCGCCGAACAGGTAGACCTCGGTCGAGATCGTCCGTCCGCGGCGCAGCTCGGCGTGGATCGTGAAGCGGGCGGCGAGGTGGTCCGGGGTGCGGATCGCTTCGTGAACGTCGTACGTGCAGGAGATGACGTTCTTGCGGATCGGCCGGAGGTGGGCGATCAGGCGTTCCCGGTCGAGGGTGACGCCGTCGGCCACCTGTTCGATGTCGGGGGTGTAGTACCGGTCGACGACCGCGGCGGCGTCCTCGTCGGCGAGGGCGTCCCGGGTGAACGATTCGTAGAAGTCCGCGACGAACTCTCGTGCGCTTAAGTCTGACATATCGTCAAACATAAGCGCGTCCGCTAACCTTGACAAGATGTCAGAGGACAAGCCGGTACGACGACGCCGCCGGGCGGACGCCGACCGCAGCCGGGCGGCGATCCTGAGCGCGGCCGTCGAGCTGCTCGACGAGGACCCGGAGGCGAGCCTGGAACGGATCGCCGAGGCGGCGAAGGTCACCCGGCAGACGGTGTACGCGCATTTCTCGTCCCGCGACGCGCTGCTGGGCGCCGCACTCGACGAACTCACCGCGGAAACGATGAAGGCGATCGACGACCTGGACCTCGACCACGGGTCGGCGCTCGGCAACGCGCTCGGTCTGATCGATCTGGCCTGGCGGACGTTCGAGCAGCATCCGATCCTGCTGCACGTGTCGCAGACCGGTACGCCGGACGCGCGCCACGATCCGCTGACCGACCGCCTCGAACCGCTGATCCGCCGCGGTCAGCGCGCCGGCGAGATCACCCGCGACCTCTCCGCGCACTGGCTCGTCACCACGCTCATCTCGCTGGGCCACGCCGCCGGGGAGTCGGTCGCAGCCGGCCGCCTCGCCCCGCGCACCGCCTACAAGTCCCTTCACACCACCCTCACCCGCATCCTCCAGGCGTAACCGGTTAGCTCCGGAGCTCAGTGGGTACGACGCAACGACCGCCCGCGGCGCCGGACTCCACCCAGCACCGCGGGCGGGCCCCCTCCAGCCGCCAAGCCGACCGGGCAGGCGACCGCGATCCGCACCCGGCGCAGGCCGGCGGGACAGCAGGTCAGCGGGTCAGCGCAGGTCGGCCAGGTGGCCGCCGGGGTCGCCGAGGTGGACCGCAGTTGCCTGGGGGGCATAGCCGAGGCGCCGGTACACCCGGTCCGCGCCGTCGTCCCCCGGCGTCAGCCAGGCCAGCGATGCCCCGCCCAGCTCGAACGCCTTCAAGGTCGCGTACGCCGAAGCGATCCCGCCGTACCCGCGCCGCCGCTGACTGTGGATCGTCCCGACCCCGGCCACCTCGGTCACCGCGTCCGCCACCGCGGTCCACGCAGCAGTTGCCACCGGTACGTCGTCGGCGTACACGAGCACCGCTCCGCCATTCACCGGATCGGGCTTGAACGCGAACCCGGAGCCCGGCATCTCGTACGCCTCCGAAGACACCTCGTCCGCGACCTTCTGCTCTGCCTCGGACTCGACGACCTTGACCGTCACGCCGTCCGGGAGTTCCGGCAGGACCAGGTCGGCCGGCTCGACGACGAGCAGCGGTAGGCGCGACACGATCGTCATCCCGTTCGCCTCGAGCGCCTCGGCCAGACCCGGGTTCGCCTCGTCGACGAGTTCCGCGCTCAGCCACCGCCCCTCGGCACCGAACGCCTGGCGGATCGTCTCGAGCGCCCACGGGACATCGTCCGCGCCGAACGGCTCCCCGGGCTCGGCCGCGAGCATGCCCGACAGGTACCAGTCGTCGCGCTCGTGCAACATCCCCACCAGCGGCCCGGCAACAATCTGCCGCCGCGACCGCGCCAACCCGTCCACCTGCGCCCGCGCAATCCGCGCCCCGATCTCCATGCGCCGGACCCTACGCGACCACCCCGCCCCAGTCAGCCGAGTTGCAAGCCGCCGTGTGCGAGGCAGTCGAGGTCAGTCGGCGAGTTGCAGGAGGTCCAGGAGGCGGTTCAGGTCTGTGGGGGTCGGTGGGCGGCCGAGGAGGGACTGTAGGGCGTCGATGGTTGTGGTCAGGTCGCGGCGGGTTGCGGCGCGGGAGCGGCCGTTGGAGAGGGTGGCGAGGACCCTGCCGACTCGGTCGGAGGTCGCCAGCAACTCCGCGGCAACAGACGGTGCAGGTGGCGGCTCCTCGTCGTCGATGCGTACTTCGAGGCGCGCGCCGAGGGCCGTGGCGAGCCGGTCGAGGGCGGACAGGGTCGGATTGCCGCGCCCGTTCTCCAGGTTCGCGATGTACGGCACCGACAGCCCCGCGTCGACGGCCACGGACGCGATGGTCCGCCCGGCCGCCTTCCGACGATCCCGCAGTACGTCGCCAAGCTCCATGCGATCTATTCTCACAAAACACTCTTGCCGACGTCTATCCCATCAAGATAGATTCCCGAGCCGTGAGGAACCGAGACTTCCGCAGGCTCTGGCTCAGCGGCGCGGTGTCCGGCCTCGGCTCGTGGCTGCTGGTCGTGGCGATCCCGGTCCACGTCTTCACGCTGACCGGCTCGACCGTCGCCACCGGGCTGACGCTCGCGCTCGAGGCGCTCCCGCCGCAGATCATCGGCCCGTGGGCCGGCGTACTGCTGGACCACTGGGACCTGGCTCGGGCGATGTGGATCGCCGATCTCGTCAGCGCGGCCGCCGTCGGGCTGATCCTGTTCGCGGACCGTGACCACGTCTGGTTGATCTACGCAGCGATCCTGCTCGAGAACACCGCGACGACGGTATTCCGGCCGGCCTCCCGCGCTCTGCTGCCGGCGGTCGTAGGCACCGGCGACGAGCTCACGTCAGCCAACGCACTCAATGCAGTCACCGGAAGCGTGCTGCGACTGGCCGCACCACCGCTCGGCGCACTGCTCCTCGCCGGCCCTGGGATCACGTTCGTTCTCGCCGTCGACGTCATCAGCTACTTGTTGTCGGCAGCAACCATCACCACGGTCCGCACACGCCGTCACGCGACCGCCGCCGAACCGCCGCGAGCCCTCGAAGGACTCCGCGCAACCGTCGAACACCGGGCCTTGCGCGGCGTCCTGATCGGCCAGACCGCCTTCCTCACCGCGAACGCGGGCCTGACCGCGCTCCTCGTCCCCTTCACCGTGGCACGGCTGCACTCGCCCGGGTACGTCGTCGGCTACCTGATCTCCGGCCTCGGAGCCGGCTACCTCGTCGGCGCCTCGCTCAGCACGTACGCCGCCCGCCGTCTGGGGACGCGCGAACTCCTCACGGTCACCCAGCTCGCCAGCGCCGCCGCGTACTTCGCGCTCTTCAACGCCCCGAACGTGCCACTGGCCGTCGGCGCCGCGGTCCTGATCGGATTCCCGGGCAGCATCCTGCTGATCACGGCCGGCACCACGATCCAGCGGGCAGCCCCACCAGAAGTATTGGCGAGCGTCGGCGCAATCTTCTTCGCCGCCGACTCGCTCGCGCTGCTGATCGGCGGCCTCGCTGCGCCGGCGATCACGCTCGCGATCGGACTCCCGCTCACGCTCAACCTGCTGGCAGCGCTGGCGGTCGGCGCGGCGGTGCTCACGCTGGTCGTCGTACCGCGGCATCCGGCACACCTGTTGCCGGTCCGTGAGCGGGTGCGCGCAAAGGGTTAGCAGGACGTCATATATTTCGGGGCAGATCGAATAGCCCCGGCGTCTCCGAATCGTTATTTGCAAATAACTGCAAACATTCTTGACACCGATTCCCGAGGGGCCGGTGACGCTGCGGAGACGGGTCTGACCTGCACATTCGAAGGTTTCCCTACTCTGCGTCAAGGCTCTGTAAAGGTCCCTACCGAACTGTTCCGAAGGGACCCGTCGGTTTGGTGTTCTTTATCTCAACGCCGGACAAAGCCGTCCGGGGGCATCCCGACACTGCCGAAGGAACCGCGATGACCGAGACGCTCGAATCCCCCGCAACGCACCACCGGGTGCGGGTCTGGTTCGGAGCGCACCCGATCGCGGACCACACCGCCGACGCGGAGCAGGCAGTGCAGTACGAGGAAGCCATGCGGCGCCGCTTCGCCTCCCTCCGGGTGACGAGCGAGCCGGTGGCGGTGGACGCAGCGCGATGACCACCCGGCCGACGCTGCTCGGGTACGTACGGGCCGACGCGCTGAGTTGCGCGGAGGAACTGGCCGCGGCGACGGATTCCCTCGCCGCCTTCGCCAGCGCGGAGGGATTCACCCTCGGCACCGTGTACACCGAGCGCGACTCGGCCGAGTCCGCGGCCTTCCGCGCACTGCTCGACGAGGTGAAGCGCTCGGATGTCCGGGCGGTCGTCGTACCGACGATGAACCACCTCGGCCTCGGGAACCCCGGCGGCTCTCCGGCCGCACTACAGCAACACCTCGAGTTCCACCACGCCCACGTGTGGGCGGTAGATCCGAGATAACTCCACAGGCAAGCGGAGCTGACGTCTTGACCCCTGCATCGGCGTCGGTTCCGCTCTCCACCTCCACAGCTGCACCGGGGATGCCCGGGCGGTAGTGGACCACCAAGGCCCCACCGGCTGCTACCGGTGGGGCTTTGTCGTGTGGTCCGGTCGAAGAAGGCTGCCCACCGGCTGCCACCGGAGGACCTTGTCGTGTGGTCAGGCGACGATCTTGTAGCCGTAGCGCTTCATCTCTCCGGCGACCGCGGTGTTGAAGACGCCCGTCACCTCGAGTTTGAAGTGCGTCTGGATCTCCCGGATCACCCGCTGGAAGTGCAGGTGCCACGGCACCCCGGCCGCCGGCACCGTCTCCGCCTTGGTGATCGCACCGACCCGCGGATGCGCCGCCCACGCGATCACCCGGGCCCGATCCGCACCCCAGACCCCGGTCATCGCGTCATGCGTCCGCGCGTACGCCATCGCCGCCAGCGAGATCGTCGAGTCCGGCACCGGCACCTTCGGCGGGTGTGCCTTGAGGTACAGCTCCCACGTCATCCCGTAGTACCCGGCCGGCCCGTCGTCCGGACCCCAGTTCGCCAGCCCGTTCAGCTTGCGGTGGTACTCCGCGACCTGCACGGCCGCGCCCCGGGACAGGTCCTTGTCGCCGACCGCGATCGCGTGCACGTGGTACGGCCAGTTGCCCTGCGCCGGCGTCCGCAGCCAGGCGGCGAACCCGACCGCGCGGAGCGCCTTCAGCACGGCGACCCGCTGCGCGGCGCTCTTGGTCCGTACGTCGACGTCGACCGCGCCGCCGCCGTCGTGGGTACCGGCGGAGGCCTCGACGCCGCCGGCGTTGTACGACCCCTGCAGGATCGCGAACTTCGAGTGGTACAGCTGCTCCGCGGCCTCGACCATCGCCACGGTGCGCTTGTTCATGGTGACGCCCCGCCAGGAAATCCTTGCCTCAGGCATCTTTCTCCCCGAGGATCAGCTCGGCGTCGTCGGCCGCGCCGAGCGCCTCCAGCTGGTCGAGCTCGGCCTCGGTCAACTCATCGTCGAACACTTCAGGCATCGCCTGTTCCTTCCCCCTTGGTGTCCGCGCACCGCCCCCTGGTGCACGAAAATCGCGAACCAGCCTAGGCCGCTGTGAGGTCAGGCACTACCGGCGAAGGTTTGAGGAATGTGAAGTTTTCCGGCGACTTCGCGTGCCGGGGTGTGTACCCGGCCCCGATCTGGGGTACCTGTAGGTGGTCCCGCGGTTCGGTCAGTGCCATTCGGGCATGGGTGGTGTTCACCGAGCCGCGAGTTCTCCCACTGAGGGGCGGGAGGACGACCGGCCCGGCGGGTGTGTCACTCCCAGGATGCACCCGCCGAGTCCGGAGACCTGCGCGGGACCGCTCAGAGCGCCGACGCGACGAACAAGTACCTGTTCAGGCTGAAGAAGTAGCTGTCGCCGAGGCTGCGCAGCTCGTCCGCCCAGGCGCGCGCTTCGTCCGCCGTCACGTCCGCGTGGCCTGGTACGAACTCCGACACGATGCCGATCAGCCCGGCGCTGAACGTCCGCGGGTCGTAGCCGGTGTTCAGGATAGGTACGACCTGCTCGTGCGTCGGCGTGAAACCGGTCTTCACGAGCAGGTCGGCCAGCGTCCGGGGCAGATGCGGATCAGCCAGGTGGTCCTCGAACGCGGTCAGCACCCGCGCCATCCGCGCGTCGTCGTTCGACCGCCACACCAGCGAACCCCAGTCGGTGTCGAGCAGTACGACGCGACCTGCGGGCCGGAGCACCCGCCGTACCTCCTGCAGTGCGCCGGCCACATCCTCGACGTACTCGAAGACCTGCGTGGAGACCACCACGTCGAAGCTCTCCGCCGGGTACGGGAGCCGGTCGGCCGACGCCTGCTCCAGCTCGATCCGCGGTCCACCTGGAACTTCGGCACGGGTCTGCGCGATCGCAAGCATGCTGTCGCTGATGTCGACACCGCAGATCCGCCCGTCCGGCCCGACCTCGGCGGCCATCTCCGTAGCCAGCAGACCCGGCCCGACCCCGATGTCCAGAACCCGATCACGCGGCCGCAACGCGAGCGCGGCCCGCACAACCCGCCGCTGCTCGATCATGTCCGGCGTCGTGTACACCGCCTCGATCTGTCCCGACACCTGCGCGTCGAACTGCAACCCGTCCACGTCAACCTCTCCGCCCATCCCCACATCATGATCCTCGATCCCGCCGCCGGGGAGGCCAGATCGAAATCGGATGAAATGCCCCGGGTTGCCCCGATAACTTGACGCGATGATCACTGTGCCGGAGGCGTTCTTGGCGATGCCGCGGTGGTGGACGGAGGGCGCCGAGTGGCTCCAGCGTCTGCCGGAGGCGGTCGATCAGCAGTGCGCGCGATGGGATCTGAGCGTGGTGGGAGCGGTTTCACACGGGTCGAACGCGATTGTCGTCCCGGTCGCGCGGGCCGGTGCGGAGTTCGTACTGCGGATGTCACCGCCGGGAACCGAGGTCGCCGAGCAGGTCTGGGCGCTCCGGTGGTGGGCAGGTCGGGGCATGGCCCGGCTGTACGACGCCGACGCCGAGGCGGGCGCGATGCTGCTGGAGCGGTTGTCCACGCCGTTGGCGACCCGCCCGATCGACGAAGCGGTCGCGGTGCTCGGGCGGTTGATGCGCCGCCTCGCCGTACCAGCGCCGGACGACGCGCGGTCGACCGCGGACATCGTCACGACCCGGTCGGCCGAGCTGGAGCCGCAGTGGGAACGGCTCGGCCGCCCGTTCGACGTCGCGATCCTGCGCGAGGCGCTCGCCGTCGCGCCGACCGAGACCTCGTCGACGCTCGCAGTCAACGGCGACTTCCACTCCGCCCAGGTGCTGGCGGGTGAACGGGAGGAGTGGCTGACCGTCGACCCGGTGCTGTTCCGGGGCGACATCGAGTACGACCTCGGCCGGGTCCTGTGGTGGGACCTCGACAGGATGGACGACATCGTCAGGTACTTCGATCTCGCGGTCACGGAAGCCGGGCTGGATCGGGACCGAGCTCGTGACTGGGTGATCTGGCGGACCGTCGACTACTGGCTGTGGGGCCTCTCAGCCGGGCTCACCGAGGACCCGGTCCGGTGCGCGCGACTGGTTACCGCGCTTTCCAGATGAACCGGCTGCGCATCATCCGCGGTACGTCGGACGCGTTCGGCGCGATCGAGTGCAGGATCCACGGATGCGTCAGGTAGACGTCACCCGGCTCGCCCGTCAGCTCGACCACGCGGACCGGCAGCCCGTCGAGTTCCGCCGGCTCCATCGGATCGATCGTCCGTTCCTCCGACGTCAGGTTGCGGAACCACGGATCGGACCGCAGCAGCTGATCGCGGACCTCCTTGAAGTCCCGCTCGTCCGTCGTGGTCAGGAACCGCTCGAACACCCGGTGCGAGCCCGCGACCTGCGGCGTACCGGCGCCGCCCGGACCGACCGAGTCGTAGAACGCCCAGATCTTCACCGCACCGACCGGTTCCTCGAAGCCCGCGTCGGTGTGCCACTGACGATGCGGCACCGCCCACGGCACACCCTCGGGCATGGTGACCAGCACCTGCCCCAGGTGCTTCGGCTCGAGCCACTTACCCAGCAGGCCGTCGAGCGCCGAACGCACCCGCGGTCCGAGGACCGCCAGCGCCCGGCGGTCGGCCTTGGTGGTCTTCAGACCGGTCGGCCGCAGTACGGTCCACGTCGTACGGTCGTCGCGGTCCATCCCGTGCCGCTCGGAGAGCTCGCGCCACAACACGTCGCGCATCCCGTCGGCTTCGTCGGCGGAGAACGCGGACGGGATCTTCACGATCCCGTCCCGCTCGAAACTGTCCAGTTCCTCGGCAGTGAGCATGCATTCCATCCTGCGCCCGCCGCCGACAGAGCGCGACCGAATTGGCAGCTGCCAGTAGGCATCCGGCCCTTCAGCAGGTACGTCCTGATCGTGTCCCGCGCGCACTGCGAGTTGAAGTACGCCGTGTGCCCGAAGGTGCCGGCCGTGAGCAACCGGGCTTACATTCCTTCCACTGAAGGGATTCCGCGGCGGCCGCCAGCTGGTCCCGGATCATCCCTCGGTATCAGTGCGCGGGAGCGAAGTCGTGGAAGCCGATCAGCTTCTGGATCTTGCCGTCGGCGTCGAGCACGACGATGTCGGTACCGCCGGCCACCGGCTCCTGACCTTCGGCCTGCAGGTGCCAGGTCCAGCGCAGGTAGTTGTGGTGCTCGTCGATGTCGCCGATCCGGACGAACGACAGCCCCGGGAACATGTGCTGCGCGGCGCCGACCAGCTTGTTCAGCTCGTCGTGGCCGGTGGTCTCGAAGCTCGGGTCCTGGAAGGTCGCGTCGGTCGTCCAGGTACCCGCGATCAGCTCGGCGCGGCGGTCCGCGTCGGCGGCGTTCCACATCGCGAAGTACTGGTCGGCGAGAGCGTTGGCGTTCATGGTGTTTCCTCCTCGATCGGTTGCGATGACCAGAACCTTGCCGTCGCACCCGGCGTACCGTCGATGACCTCAGAGGTAATGGCCTTGTCTACGCGACCCGATACGGTCGGCGGTATGGCAGCGACGATCGAGGAGACGTTCCAGCGCCCGGTGGGCGAGCTTCTGCGCGGCTGGCGGGAGCGCCGGCGGCTCAGTCAGCTCGAGCTGGCGAACCGGGTCGAGGTGTCCACCCGGCACGTGAGTTTCGTGGAGACCGGGCGGTCCAAGCCGAGCCGGGAGATGGTGCTGCGGCTCGCCGAGCACCTCGACGTACCGCTTCGGGACCGCAACCAGTTGCTGCTGGCCGGAGGGTTCGCACCGATCTACAGCGAGGCGTCGCTGCACTCGCCCACGATGCTCGCGATCCGTACGACCCTGCGCCGGCTGCTGAAGGCCCACGAGCCGTACCCGGCGCTCGTCGTCGACCGCTGGTGGAACATCGTCGAGGCGAACGCCGGCATCGCGCTGTTCACCGCGGACGTCGACGAGAAGTTGCTGCAGGCACCGATCAACGCGCTCCGGCTGACCCTGCACCCGGACGGCCTGGCCCGGCGGATCGGCAACCTCGCCGAGGTCCGTGCCGCGGCGCTGGCCGGCCTGCAACGGCAGGTCACCAGTACGGCCGACCCTGAACTCCAGGACCTGTACGACGAGCTCCGCGAGTACGCCGTACACGACAAGCCGGCCGCGCCCGGGCCGACGGAGGTCGTCATACCGTTCAACCTGACCCACGACGGACGGGAACTGTCGTTGCTGACGACGATCGCGACGTTCGGGACACCGCTCGACGTGACGGTGTCCGAGCTGATGATCGAGTCGTTCTACCCGGCCGACGACGCGACCGCCGACTACTTGAAGAGCCTCGGATGAAGCCGCCGAGGGAACTCGCCGAGACGATCGAGTCGCATCTGCAGAACCTCGAACGCTTCCGCAGCATCGTCGAGGACAAGCTGACCGGGTTGAGCGACGCCGACCTGCGGAGCAGCCGGTTGCCGTCGGGCTGGACGCCGCTGGAGCTGCTGAAGCATCTGGTCTTCATGGAGCGGCGCTGGATCCGCTGGGGGTTCCTGGCCGAACAGGTCGAACGTCCCTGGGGTGACTCGGCGGATGACCCGAACGGACGCTGGACGCTTGCGCCGGACGACACGCTCGAGGGGTTGCTCGCTCAGCTGCGCTCGGGCGGGGAGTTCACGCGCCAGGCCGTGAGCGGGCGGGATCCGGCGGAGAGCGCGGCGGCCGGTGGCCGTTTCGGGACCGACGACCGGCCGACACTGAACTGGATCCTGTTCCACGTACTGCAGGAATACGCGCGGCACGCGGGCCACCTGGACGTGGCCCGCGAACTCGCGGATGGAGCCACCGGAGAATAGGCCTGCAGGGTTGACCTATTCTCCGGTGGCCGGGAGACCTACCGGCCGGAGGAGGGGTGGCCGGTAGGGAAGGCCGTCGGGACGCTCGGGGTCGGGAAGCTCGGCGTGCCGGTCGGCGTCGGGAACGTCGGCTTGCTCGGCAGGGTCGGCTTGGTCGACGGCAGCGTGGGCTTCGCGGTCGGGATGGTGACGTTGCCCGGGCCGACCGTGACCTTGACCCGACCGGACACGGAGACCGTCGGCACGGCCGGGGTCGGTACGGACGGGTTGCCGGTCGGCTTGCCCGGGACCGTCGGCAGGGTCGGCTTGTCGGTCGGTACGCCGTTCACGCAGTCCGGCAGCTTCGGCAGGTTCGGCTTGGTCGACGGGAGGGTCGGCTTGGCCGGGAGCGAGGGCTTGGCGGTCGGGAGCGTGGGCTTGGCCGGCAGCGACGGCTTACCCGAAGGCAGCGTCGGGAGCGTCGGCTTGGTCGACGGCAGGCTCGGCTTGCCCGGCAGCGACGGCTTGCCCGACGGCAGCGTCGGCTTCGCGGTCGGAAGCGTCGGCAATGACGGCTTGGTCGTCGGGAAGCTGGGCTTCGTCGTCGGGAAGCTGGGCTTCGTCGTCGGGAAGCTCGGCTTGGTGGTCGGGAGCTGCGGCAGCGACGGCTTGCCCGAAGGCAGCGTCGGCACCGTGGGCTTGGCGGTCGGGAGCGTCGGCTTGGCCGGCAGGGTCGGCTTCACCGACGGTGGGTTGTTCGGGTCGATGGTCTTGTTCACCGACACCGTCACCTTCGGCAGCTGCGGCTTGCCCGGCTTCTGCGGGAGGCAGGTCGGGTCGGCCGACGGCAGCTGCGGGGTGCCGGTCGGGATCACGGCCGGTACGGGCGGCTTACCGCCACCGGCCAGCAGGTTCTTCACCGGAGCCGGTCCACCGACCGCGGCAGACACCGTCGCAACGGTTCCGGCCAGCGCGGTGACTCCGGCCGCGGCCAGGCCCCGGCGCAGCCAGGTCAGCCGCTTGCCGCGCCGCATCAGTTCGCCGGCGTTCGGCTGCCACGGCTCCATGTCGTACGTGAGAGCGTCTCGTACCCGCTGCTCGTCACTCATCAGTTTCCTCCAACTCCGCTGTCGATCAGGTCGGGTGCCAGACGCAACTTGGCCAGCCCGCGGGAAGCCGTGCTCTTCACGGTCCCGGGTGCCATGCCGAGCAGCTCGGCGGTCTCGGCCTCGGAGAGATCCTGCGAGTAGCGCAGCGCGACCACGGCTCTCTCCCGGACGGTCAGACCGTTCAAGGCCGAGAGCACGGCCTCCCTGGTCTGCACCTCCCCGGCGAAGTCCGCCACCGCTCGCTGGTCCCAATCGTTGAGCACCGGGTCACTGGGTACCTCGTTGTTCCAGCGCCGGCGGGTCTGGGTGAGGAACCGGTTGACCAGCACCCGCCGGACGTACCGCAACGGGTCACCGTCCAGCCGGTGCCATTTCGGGTAGGACCGCATCAACGCCTGCTGCACCAGGTCCTCGGCAGTGTGCCGATCGCCGCACAACATCTCCGCGAACCGGAGCAATGGGGTCGACTGCGCTTGCACGAAGCGCTCGAAGTCGGCGTCCGCGGTCCGGGTCATCGATTCTCCTCAGCCTCAGCCTCTGTCACACCGGTCCAAACCCGCTGAGCGACCGATCAGGTTCTGTTCCGTCATCAACTGCTTGGAAGAAATTTATTGACGAGCTAGTCAGACGCGATGTTCATGAGTCACATTGGGTTCACACGCCTTCACCGCCCCGGAGGTTTCCGCCCATGCGTATCACCCGTCGAAGCACGTCCGCAGCCGGTCTCACGGCTGCCGCGGCGATCCTTGCCGCGACCTTTACGCTCGCCCCGACGAGCACCGCGGCCCCGACCTCACCGGTCGCCGTTTCCGCCCGGCCGGCCGACTCCAGCAACGTGAAGCTGGACGGCGACCGGATCGTCCTCGGCGACGCCGCGGCCGCGATCGGCGCGGCCGCGATCAAGCAGCGCTCGGGTCTCGCTGAACTGAACCCGATCCGATTCGCCGCGCCGACGTCGGCTGTTGTCGTCGGGTATGCGTCCGGTACGCCGGACGGCTCGTCGGCCGAGGTCGACGTACGGGCGTGGTTGAACGACCGCTGGTCCGAGTGGACCGCGGTGGCTGCCGGTACGCCGACCGCACTGCCTGGCGCGAGCGACAGGGTCCAGGTACGGATCATCCTGCTCGCCCCGCCGACCGGCGCCCGTCCGTGGGTCGGTGATGTTTCCGTCCAGTCCACCGACACGGCGGCCGCACCGCGGATGTCGCTGCAGGCCGCTCCGTTGAAGTCGCACGTGTTCGCGACCCGCGAGGGTCTGGTCGGCGGTACGACGGCCAACGGCCACGTGATCGTCAGCCGCGACCACTTCGTCGCGCTGCCGTCGCGACGCGGGCTCTCGGCCAACGGATCCGGAACGTACTCGGTGAAGGTCTGCACCGCGTCGCGCTGCGCGTTCGAGCCGGTGTGGGACGTCGGCCCGTGGAACACCAAGGACGACTACTGGAACCCGAGCGCGACCCGGGAGATGTGGCAGGACCTGCCGCAGGGCAAGCCGGAAGCGCAGGCGGCGTACCAGAACGGCTACAACGGCGGGAAGGACCAGTTCGGCCGTACGGTGTCGAACCCGGCCGGCATCGACCTGGCGGACGGCGTGTTCTGGGACGCGTTGCAGCTGGCCGACAACAGCTGGGTCGACGTCACCTACCTGTGGACGGGCGACGGGGGCCGGGGCACGGTCTCCATCTCGTCCGGTTACCTGAACGTACGCAACGCGCCCAACTCGTCCGGCGCGGTCGTAGGCATGGCCGGCAAGTCAGCCCAGGTAACCGTCGAATGCCAAACCACCGGCGAATCCGTCACCGGCTCCCAAGGCACCAGCAACGTCTGGCTCCGCGTCAACGCCGGCATGTACGTAGCCAAGGCGTGGGTCAACACCGGCACCTTCGGCCCCTGCTGACCCGGACACCCAGACCATCACAATCCCCGGCCGGCTCGCCGCCCCCGGCGTAACCACCCACCGCCCACTGGATTGAGATGGCCTGGCGGTCCCCCACACTCGGCGCGCCTGCACGTCGGCACACCCACCTGCAACGCCGCCGCAGCCGACAGCCCTGAGCCCGCTTGGTGCGTGACTGCCGGACCTGCACCACTCAGCAACCGACGCCAGCGCCGCGACCGCACGCTCGCTGCTCCTTCAGCGGGCGCGCGACCGCTCGCTTGGTGAGTGATGCAGGTCCGCTCGGCGGCTACTTGCCGCGGGGCGCGGCCGACGTGCGGGTCGGGTCGACGGTTGGGGTCTGGCGCGGGCCCGGCGTGCGCGCCGGCGCTACGGCCGGCGGCTACTTGCCGCGGGGCGCGGGTTGGGTCGAAGGTCAGGGTCTGGCGCGAGCCCGGCGTGCGCGCCTGCGCCGCGGCCGGCAGCCCTGGGCCCATTTGGTGCATGACTGCCGGACCTGCACCACTCAGCAACCGACGTCAGCGCCGCGACCCGCACGCTCGCTGCTCCTTCAGCGGGCGCCCGGCCGCTTGTTTAGCGAGTGGTGCAGGTCCGCCGACTTGGCGTCGGCCGCCGCTCGGCGACGACTCGCGCGGGGCGAATCGGCGGCTACTTGCCGCGGGGTGCGACGCTCGGTCGAGGTCGGACGCGGGGCGGGGTGCGGCTCGGGTCGGGTCGGGTCGACGGTCAGGGGCTGGCGCGGGCCCGGCGTGCGCGCCGGCGCCGCGGCCGGCAGCCCTGGGCCGGCTTGGTGCCTGACTGCCGGACCTGCACCACTCAACAACCGACGTCAGCGCCGCGACCCGCACGCTCGCTGCTTCTTCAGCGGGCGCGCGACCGCTCGCTTAGTGAGTGATGCAGGTCCGGTCGGCGGCTACTTGCCGCGGGGTGTGGCGGGGGTGCGGGTTGGGTCGACGGTTGGGGTTTGGCGCGGGCCTGGCGTGCGTGTTGGTGCCACGGTCGGCGGCTCGGTTGGGGTTGGGCGCGGGCCGGGGGTTCGGGTTGGCGGGGTCGAGGGGGAGGCGGTGGGTGTCGCGTTCGGGTCGCAGGTCGGCGGGGCGGTCGGGGCCGCGGTCGGCGGCACGCTTGGCGTGGCAGCCGGGCGGCGTGACGGCACGGCGGACGAAACCGTTGCCGTAGGCACCGTTCGGCGGGTCGGGCTGACCGTAGGCGGCAGAGTCGGGGTCGGGACCGGGCGCCGAGTCGGGCTCGCCGTGGGCGGGAGGCTCGGCGTACGAACCGCGTGACGGGTTGGGGTCGGCACTGGAGTGGCGGCGCGGGATGGGGTCTCGCTTGGCACTGGGGTGGCGCGCCGGGTTGGGGTGGCGACGCGGGTTGGGGTCGGCACCGGGGTGGCCGCGCGGGTTGGGGTCGTGGTTGGTACGGGGGTGGCGGCGCGGGTGGAGGTGGGGGCCGTTGGGGTGGGTGCCGGGCGGCGGGTCGGGGGGTCGGTGGGTGTGGCGGTGGGGGTGCGGGTGGTCCAGCAGGTTGGGGTTGGGACGGGGTGGGCTGACGGGGAGGAGGTCGGCGTGTTCGCCTCGATCGGGGTGGCGGTCGGTTGGGCCGGCGTGGCGGCCGGTCCGCCTTGGGCGGCTGCGTCGGCGTCAGCGTGGTTGCTCCGTGCCATCGCCGTACCGGCGACTGCGACCCCGACCACCGCCGCGGCCGCGAGCCCGCCCAGCAGAATCCGGGTAGTCCGCCGTTTCCGTCCCACCTCGTTCATTGTTGCCCTCCGCACCTATGTGATGTTCGGTCACGCGGAAGGACGCCAGCGCCAGGTCAAATGGTTCTGCTAGCGCGGTGAGCGGGTGGTCGGAGTGGTGTAGCGGACCGGAGTCCGAGGCCCAGAGGGTGTTGCGGTCGGCGACGACTGGATTCGGGTCGCGGTCGGGCGGATCGATGGTGGTGCCGTGGGAGGCTCGGTCGGCGTCGGCGAGGGCGTGCTCGGGAAGTATGTCGGCGAGGGCGAACTCGGCGGGTACGTCGGCGAGTGCGTGCTCGAGTACGTCGGCGTCGGGGTAGCGGGTCGTACCGGCACAGTCGACGGAGGATCGGCGGGCTGCGGTACGTCGCCTCGAAGCGAGCCGGCACCGAAAGCTCCCCCTGCCGCGATCACCCCGGCGACAGCGACCGAAGCCGCCACCGCGCCGACCCGTCCGCGGCTTCTCCGGCGGCGTGCCCCGGCGATCACCGACGCCGGGTCGAGCGGCGCAATCGAGTCGTCCGGCGCGAGCGCGTCCCGCAGTTCGTCCTCCATCACATCCCCACCCCCAAACCAACGAGGCCGGCCAACTCCGGAGCGGATCGCAGCTTGTCCAGGGCCCGGGCGTTCGCGCTCTTCACTGTTCCGACCGCCACCCCGAGGACCGCAGCCGTTTCGCGTTCCGTCAGGTCTTCCACATAGCGCAGCACGACGACCGCTCGCTCGCGGCGGCTCAGCGCGGCCAGGGCTGCGCGGATGGCTACGCGGTGCTGGATTCCCGTGCTGGGGTCACCTGCTGGTTCCAGGAACAGATCCAGCTCGGCGGCGTCTCCGGTCAGGCGCTCGCGCCAGGGGCGTCGGCGTACCCACGACAGGTGCTGGTTGACCACCGCCTGCCGGACGTACGCGAACGGGTCCGCCATCTCGATCCGGTCCCAGCGCAGGTACGCCTTCTCCAGGGCGGTCTGCACCAGGTCCTCGGCGAGTCCGGTGTCACCGCAGAGCATGCGGGCGAAATGGACCAAGCGCGCGGATCTGGCCAGCACGAATGCCGTGAAGTCGTCGTCACGACTCCCCGTTGCCGCCATGCGTGCTCCGTCCTGCCGTCCTCACCTCGCAGGACGCTGAGCCGGAGCCAAAGGTTCTGTCTGTTCGGAGAATTTTGTCGACGGCAGCAACGGAGGCAGTTCGACGACGTCCGCGGCCAGCCGGACGCGGTTGCGGCCGGCGGCCTTGGCGGCGTACATCGCCCGGTCGGCGCGCAGCAGCAGATCGTCCACCGAGGACCCGTCGTTCGGGTAGACCGCGACCCCGACGCTCACGGTCAGGTGGAACGTGTCCGGGTCCAGGTCCGGGTCGTCGAGTACGCCGGCACACATCGCCGCCAGCGGGCTGTTGGCGACCGCGTTCCGGAGCCGGTCCGCGGTCACGGTGGCCTCGTCGATCCCGGTGTCGGGCAGCGCGATCACGAACTCCTCGCCACCGAACCGCCCGATCACGTCCTTGACCCGGATCGCGCTGCGCAGGATCGTCGCGACCGCGCGCAGCGCCTCGTCGCCGACCAGGTGGCCGTGCCGGTCGTTGACCTGCTTGAAGTGGTCGATGTCGATCAGCAGGACGGCCATCGGTTCGTGCTGGTTGCGCGCGGTACGGAGCATCTGCTCGGTGCGGCGGCGCCACCAGTCGACCCTGGTCAGGCTGGTCTTCGGGTCGGTCTGCGCCTCGGTCTCCAACTGGCCGAGGAGGAGCGCGCGCTGCGCGGTCAGCGTGATCGGGATCGCGACGAACGCGAACCAAGGCGTGATCAGGCAGGCCGCCGCGAGCAGGCAGCCGAGCGTGGCGGCGGTCGCGTCGGTGCACAGGTCGTCGAGGCCGCCGACCGTCTCGCGCCGATTGCTGCCCGGGATGATCAGCGAGATCGCCAGCCCGCACAGCAATGTGTCGGTGACGACGTACGCGATGGCGCCGCCGGCCATCGAGACGACCAGGCCGAGGCCGCTGTCACCGGTCAGGTGCCGCGCGGAGACGAACACCGCGTGCGCCGCACCGACGGCGAGAACGTGCACCGCGGTCGAGAAGGCCCACCGGTACGGGATGCATTTGCCGGCCCGGATCCGCCACCAGATGCGCAGCAGTACGGCGACCAGGATCGCCAGCGCCGGGTGCAGGACCACGGCCGCGGCGATCATCCAGGCCGGGGCGAGGTCCTTGTGCAACGCTCCACCGCGACGCCGCCGGCTCTCGACCCGGCGCGCTCCCTCGACCGAGATCAAAGCGGAGACGGTGAGTGCGAACACGACGTCCAAGCCGCGCCAGCTCGGGCGCTCGCTGAACGCGTGGACGCCGTACCCGATCGCGGCCAGGTCGACGAGCACGACGACGAAGAACGCCGGGACCGTCAGGGTCCAGAGCGCCCAGGACCGGACCGCCTGCCTACTCTGTGCAACCATCACCTCACACGGTACGACGAGTAGGCGCACACTCCCAATCGGTGACGGCGCGCTGCTGGATGACGAGTTGAGAACGATCGCCGATCAGCCGAAATTCATCCGTTTGATCAACAAATCAAGGGCAGAAAGCACCCGCCCCTCCGCTTCGCTCCGGGGCGGGGGAGTAATCCCGGGCGGCGATCCTTGGGGGCGGAGGCGCTGGAGTCGGGAGTGCGCTGGGGGCGCGGAGGCGCCGGGGGCGCGGAGGCGCCGGGGGCGGGAGACGCCGGAGGCGGGGAGAGCGCTGGGGCCGGAGGGCGCTGCGGCCGGGAGGGCGCTGGGAGCGCGGAGGCGCCGGGGCGGGTGCGGCGCCTACCCCGGGGTGGGGAGGGCGCCGAGCGGATGGTGGGGGTGGTTAGCGTCTGCGGGCGGCGCCGAAGAGGCCTCGGACTATTTCGCGGCCGGCGGAGCGGGCGAACTGTTTGAAGGCTGAGGAACCGATGACCTGCTCGACCATCGACTTCTCCGGCTTCTGCGCGCGCGGCCGCGGCGCCTGCTCGTGCTCCTGCTCGGCCTGCTCCTGCTGCTGCTTCTCCGCCTCGGCCTGCGCCGCACCGGCCTGCACCTTCGCCGCGAGGATCTCGTAGGCCGACTCGCGGTCCACGCTCTGCGAGTACTTCGCGTTGTTCGGCGAGGCCTGCACCGCAGCCGTCAGCTGTTCCGCCGACGCCGGCGCCATCAGCGACTGCGGCGCCCGCAGCCGGGTCCACGCGACCGGGGTCGGCGCGCCGGACTCGTTCATCACGGTCACGATCGCCTCGCCGATGCCGAGCTGGGTCAGCACCTCACCGAGGTCGTACGACGAGTTCGGGAACGTCGACACCGTCGCCTTCAGCGCCTTCGCGTCGTTCGGCGTGTGCGCCCGGAGCTGGTGCTGCACCCGCGAACCGAGCTGGGCGAGCACCGCGTCCGGCACGTCCTTCGGAGTCTGGGTCACGAAGAACACGCCGACGCCCTTCGACCGGATCAGCCGTACGGTCTGCGCGATCGAGTCCAGGAACGCCTTCGAGGCGTCGTTGAACAGCAGGTGCGCCTCGTCGAAGAAGAACACCAGCTTGGGCTTGTCCACGTCTCCGACCTCGGGCAGGTCGTGGAACAGATCCGCGAGCAGCCACATCAGGAACGTCGAGAACAACGCCGGCCGGTCCTGCAGGTTCGGCAGCTCGAGCAGCGAGACGACGCCCTTGCCGTCGCGCTGCTGCAGCAGGTCGGAGGTATCGAACTCGGGCTCGCCGAAGAACGCCTCGGCGCCCTGGTCGGCGAACCCGATCAGCGCCCGCAGGATCACACCCGCGGTCGCCGCGGACAGTCCGCCGAGCTCCTTCAGGTCGTCCTTGCCCTCGTCCGAGGTGAGGTGCTGGATGACCGAGCGCAGGTCCTTCAGGTCGAGCAGCGTCAGCCCGGCCTTGTCGGCGTAGTGGAAGATCAGCCCGAGCGAGGACTCCTGGACGTCGTTCAGCCCGAGCACCTTGGACAGCAGCACCGGCCCGAACGACGTGATCGTCGCGCGGATCGGGATCCCGGTGCCCTGGCCGCCGAGCGCGTAGAACTCGGTCGGGAACCCGGTCGCGGTCCAGTCCTGGCCGATCGACTTGGTCCGGGCGAGCAGCTTGTCGCCGCCCGCGCCCGGCTGCGAGATACCCGACAGGTCGCCCTTCACGTCCGCCGCGAACACGGCCACACCTGCCGCCGACAACTGCTCCGCCATCAGCTGCAGGGTCTTCGTCTTACCAGTACCGGTAGCTCCCGCGACGAGGCCGTGCCGGTTCATCATCCCGAGCGGGATCCGGACCGCCGCCTCCGGTTTCGGCTCGCCGTCCACCAGCAGCGCACCGAGCTCGAGCGCGGCCCCCTCGAACGCGTACCCCTGCTTGACGGTCTCGACGACGTCGGCTTTCTCGGCCATCTCAGCGTGCCTTTCCCCGGTTGAACGGAAACGTCCCGGGGGCATGCTAGTCCCGTGACGTCACCGCATCACGACCACACGCGTTGCGCCGGCCGCGAAGGACCAGATCGTCACCGACATCGACGACGAGACCCGGATGCAGCCGTGCGAGGCCCGGTAGTTCGTACCGAGCAACCAGTCCGGGTGGATCTGTGCGCCGTTGGACTTGTACGTCGGAATCTGGTGGAACCCGAACCCGCACGGCGCGAACCGGACGTAGTGATTCAGGTAGAGCCGTCCCCCGTCGGTGTTCTGCAGTACGCGGGCCGGACGGCCGCACTTCGAGCCGCTGGTGTACGTCCCGGCCTTCAGGTACGTCGGGTTGTCGATGATCCCGCCCTGCCGCACCACCTTGCCCTGGGCATCGATCAGCCACAGCCAGTTCTGGGTCTGGCTGATCACGATCCGGCGCCCGCTCCCCGAGCCCCGCGGTACCGCACGGACGTCGCAGCGTTTCGCGGTCGAGGCCATCAACCGGGAGTACGTCGTACCGCTCAGAAGGCCGGTCTGCCCGAGAGCGTTCGCGGACTGGAAGCGGGCCGTGGCGGCCTGGGTCATCGCGCCGGCCTGGCCGTCGACCGGACCGGAGACGCAGCCGAGCGCGTTCAGCCGGGTCTGTGCGCCCTTCACCTCGGTCACCGTGCTCGCGTCCGCCGGGACCGTCGCACCGAGACCGACGGCGACCACCGCAACGGCTGCCATGCTGAGTTTCGGAAGAATTCCCATCACGTTCACCCCCCCTCGCGGTGCCCGCCGGGTGACGTGCACCGGTGTTCTGCCGGTGTGACGCACAGCTCCTCCAAAAGGTTGAAATCCGGCAGCGGACTATTCCAGTGACATTCATGACCTCCTCGTGAGACCTTGGACCCCGCTAGACTCCGGGGGGTGATCTTCAAGCGCGTCGGGGACGATCGGCCGTACCCGGACCACGGGTTGCGGCCCAAGGACTGGTCGGCTCTGCCACCACGGCAGGTCCGGCTGGACGAACTCGTCACGACCAAGGGCACCCTTGACCTGAACGCGCTGCTGGACGAGGACTCGACCTTCTACGGCGACCTGTTCGCGCATGTCGTGGAGTGGAAGGGCGACATGTACCTCGAGGACGGCCTGCACCGCGCGCTCCGTGCCGCGCTCCAGCAGCGTCAGGTGTTGCACGCACGGGTACTGGTAGTGGACTGACCAATGGCTGCCGCTCACGGGGGGTGGAGCAAATGACAGCGATCCATCCGCAACCGAGACCGCACTCGCGGATCCGGTGGCGTACACCGATCACCATGGTGATCCTGCTGGGAATCCTGGCCGGGGGCGGCTGGTGGGGCTGGAAGTCACTGATCAGCTCCAGCGCCGAGCCGACCTGCACCGAGCAGAAGCTGACCAACAACCGTCTGCTGCCCAAGCAGGTCGTGCTGAACGTCTACAACGGTGGCGCCCGCGCGGGCTCGGCCGGCCGGGTCGCGGACGTGCTGAAGAAGCGCGGGTTCAACATCGACAAGGTCGCGAACGAGCCGAAGGGCGACAAGACCGACGTCGTGGCGTTGCGCGGTGCCTCCGAGACGGCGCCGGAGATGCTGCTGGTCGCGGGTCAGCTGAACCAGAAGGCGCAGCTGATCGCCGACGGCCGTACCGACCACACCGTCGACCTGGTGATCGGCGCCGGCTTCGGCTCGGTGAAGCTCAAGGGCATCCCGTCGGTCGTGGTCAAGCCCGGTACGACGGTCTGCCTCCCGGTCATCGGTACGCCACAACCGGTCCCGTCCGGGCAGAACCCGAACTAGGTCCTGTCTGGTGATCCAGCGCCGTAGCGAGGAGGTGCTCGGTGCGGTGCATCGGCGTGCGGGGGCGAAGGACTCGATGCGGAGCATCGTGGCCTTTGCACCCGTGCGGCGAGGTGCCGTGCCGAGTGCCCCGCAGTAGGCGCTGGATTACCAGACAGGGCCTAGCTCTGTTCCCGCCCGCGTTCGCCGAACCAGCCGGCCAGGCGGCCGGCCCGCGATACGGCGCGGAGCCGCCGTACGGTCTGCTCGCGCACCGGGCTCGGCGCCACCACGAGCAGCGAGTCCGCGGCCCGGAGCACGGTACGGCGGTCCGGTACGAAGGCCTGCTCCCCGCGGATCACCAGCGAGACCGACACCCCCGGTGGCAGCCGGAGCTCGCCGATCTCCACCCCGGCCAGCCGCGACTCGCTCGGTACCTTGACCTGCAGCATGTCCGCGCCGAGCGACTCCAGCGGCGCCACGTCGATGTCCACCTCGTACGCCGCGTTCTCGTCCAGTACGTTCAGCCGTTTTGCCAGCCACGGCAGCGACGGCCCCTGCAGCAGCGTGAAGACGAGCACGAGCACGAAGACGACGTCGAAGATCCGCTCCGCCTGCGGTACGCCCTCGGCCAGCGGGATGGTCGCCAGCACGATCGGTACGGCGCCGCGCAACCCGGCCCACGAGATGAACGTCCGTTCCGCCCACGGCAACCGGAACGGCGCCGCCGAGATCGCCACCGACGCGAACCGCCCGACGACCGTCACCGCGATCCCGATCACCAGCGCGACGAGTACGTCGTTCCATCCGAAAGAGCCAGGTGACGCGAGCAGTCCGAGCATCACGAACAGCCCGATCTGCGCGAGCCAGGCGATCCCGTCGACGAACGAACGGGTCGCCATCCGGTGCGGCAACTCCGCACGTCCCAGGACCAGCGAGGTCACGTACACAGCGGCGAATCCGGAAACGTGGAGCAGTACGGAGCCCCCGGCGTACGAGATGAACGCCACCGAGAGCACCGCGAGCGGGTAGAGACCCGCGGACCCGAGCGCCATCCGCCGGATCAGGCCGGCGCTCACCCAGCCGATCAAGAGCCCGAACAGCGCGCCGACGACCAGCTCGTACAAGACAAGGCCTGTGAACGACAGCAGACCCTTCTCCCCGACCTCACCGGTGCTCACGAGCGTGACCAGCAGCACCGTCGGGGCGTCGTTCAGCCCGGACTCGGCCTCCAACGCACCTCGTAGTCGCGGCCGGATCGGCACCTTTCTCAGCACCGAGAACACGGCCGCCGCGTCCGTCGGCGACGTGACCGCCCCGAGCAGTACGGACAGCTGCCAGTTGAGGCCGAGAACGAAATGCGCCACGCAGGCGACCACGCCGACGCTGATCGCGACACCGACCGTCGCCAGCACCAGCCCGAGCGGCATCACCGGGCGTACTTCGTTCCACCGGGTGGTCAGGCCGCCCTCGGTCAGGATCACCACCAGCGCCGCGAACCCGAGCGCGTGCGCCAGCTGCGCGTCCTCGAAGTGGATGTGCCCCGGCCCCGCCTCGCCGAGCAGCAGGCCCATGCCGAGGTAGATCAGCAGCGACGGGAGCCCGACCCGCGCGGACAGCCGGACCGCGACGACCGCGACCAGCAGGATCGCCGCCCCCGCGAGCAGGATCCGGTCGAGCTCCGCAACATCCATAGGGGCCCTCTCGTCGAGCGTCCCGGGTCAGGTCGTCCCCCGAGTCAGCTGCAGAGAGACGAAAACCCTGACGCATCACACAGCATCAGGGTCTCCGGCCTAGCTGCCGTCCCGAAGGGCGGTTGGCGGTGGCGGAGGGATTTGAACCCTCGGACGGGGGTTGCCCGTCACGCGCTTTCGAGGCGCGCTCCTTCGGCCGCTCGGACACGCCACCGCCGAGGACAATATCAAGGTCTGTGGCCGATGAAGAAATCGCGCAGCCGCGCACCGGCCACATCGGCCATCACGCCGCCCACCACTTCGGGTCGATGGTTCAGCCTGCGATCCCGTACGACGTCCCACAGCGACCCCACCGCGCCGGCCTTCTCGTCGTACGCCGCGAACACCAGCCGCTCCAGCCGGGACAGCACGATCGCCCCCGCGCACATCGTGCACGGCTCCAGCGTGACCACGAGCGTGCAGCCGGTCAGCCGCCACTCGCCGACGTGCTTGGCCGCCTCCCGGATCGCCAAGACCTCGGCGTGCGCGGTCGGATCGCCGGTCGCCTCGCGTTCGTTGTGCCCGCGGCCGATAATCTCGCCGTCCTCGGTCACCACCAGCGCGCCGATCGGTACGTCGGGCAACGCCCGCTCGCCCTCCTCGAGCGCGAGCGTCATCAACCGCGACCACTCCCGGCGCAGCAGCGGACTAGCCAACAGCTTCGATCGCGTCGTGGAACTGGTTGCCGAACCCGAGCACGTCGGCGATCTCCTCGAGCATGTCCTCGGGGTACAGGTCGACCTCGTCGCAGAGCGCACCGAGGTCCATGGCGGACATCCCGAGGTCGGCGACGATCGCGAGATCACCGGCCGGTACCTGTTCGTCGTCGTCATCGGCCAGCGGGATGTCGAGCTCGTCCACGATCTGCCGGGCCAGCGGCCACTCGGTCGCCGCGGTGACGTCGGAGATCAGCAGCCGCGCGCTGCCACCCTGCACCCGGACCAGGACGAAGAAGTCCTCGTCGACCGAGACCATCCCGAGCACCCCGGCCTCGCCCGGGAACCGGCGGAGCGCCGAGACCAGCGTGGACAGGTCCAGCTCACCACGCAGGACCAGCGGAGTAACGGTCCAATGCCCGTCCTCGGTGTAGGCAGCGACCGCGAAATCCAGGTCCGTAGCCGTATCTGACACCGGATCATCGTCGCAGACTCTGGCTGCCGGTGGGAGGTTCCGGGGCGCCAGGCCATCACAATTGCGTCTCTTCGACCGATCGCCCGCCTGGGCCGGCCGAGCCGGCCCGATCGTGATGGCCTGGCGGTCAGTGATGGTAGGTAGCCCGCCACATGGCGTCACGCAGCCGCCGGACCCGGGCCCGGCGGGGAGCGATCCGGTCGCGCAGCGCGCGGGCCTCCTCGCGCTCCCGCAGGAACGCGGCGCGCCGCCGTAACCGGTCCAGCTGCTCGGGCGACTTCTCGGTCATCGGCTCACGCTCCCTGGAGGGCGGCAGGGCAGATTCCGGTGCCCAAAGAAGGGCAGCACTCCATTCTTTCAGCGAGCGCGCTTTCCCGCGCCGAATCGCCGACGGTACCGTTCGGCCTTATGCAGATCCTCGTCGTGGACCACCCGCTCGTCGCCCACAAGCTCACCGCGCTGCGCGACGAACGGACGGACTCACCCACGTTCCGCCGGCTGACCGAGGAGCTCGTCACGCTGCTCGCCTACGAGGCGACCCGGGACGTACGCACCGGTCCGGTCACCGTTCAGACCCCGGTCGCGGCGGCGGAGGGCGTGAAGCTCGCCGCGCCGAAGCCGCTGGTCGTCCCGATCCTGCGTGCCGGCCTCGGCATGCTCGAGGGCATGACCCGGCTGCTCCCGACCGCGGAGGTCGGTTTCCTCGGCATGGTCCGCAACGAGGAGACGCTGACCGCGTCGACGTACGCCGAACGCCTCCCGGAGGACCTGTCCGGCCGCCAGTGCTACGTCCTCGACCCGATGCTGGCCACCGGCGGAACGCTCGCGGCGGCGATCCAGTTCCTGGTCGACCGCGGCGCCGACCACATCACCGCGATCTGCCTGCTCGCGGCCCCCGAGGGCGTCAAACGGGTCGAGAACGAGCTGACGCACCTCGACGTGCCGTGCAACCTCGTCATCGCAGGCATGGACTCCCACCTCAACGACAAGGGCTACATCGTCCCCGGCCTCGGCGACGCCGGCGACCGCCTGTACGGCGTCGCGCAGTAATTGCCTGCGACAACTATCAGAACGCGTACGGGTACGGGGACCAGTCGGCAGGCCGCTTCTCGAGGAACGAGTCGCGGCCTTCGGCGGCCTCGTCGGTGCCGTACGCGAGGCGGGTCGCCTCACCTGCGAACAGCTGCTGCCCGACCAGCCCGTCGTCGATCGCGTTGAACGCGTACTTCAGCATCCGCTGTGCGGTCGGCGACTTCGCGCAGATCTTCTTGCCCCACTCGAGCGCGACCGCCTCGAGCTCGGCGTGCGGGACGACCTTGTTCACCATGCCCATCCGGTACGCGTCGGCGGCGGAGTACTCGTCGCCGAGGAAGAAGATCTCCCGCGCGAACTTCTGCCCGACCTGGCGGGCCAGGTACGCCGAACCGAACCCACCGTCGAACGACGCCACGTCCGCGTCGGTCTGCTTGAACCGCGCGTGCTCCGCGGACGCCAGCGTGAGGTCCGCCACCACGTGCAGGCTGTGCCCGCCACCCGCGGCCCACCCCGGGACGACGCAGATCACCACCTTCGGCATGAAGCGGATCAGCCGTTGTACTTCGAGGATGTGCAGCCGTCCCGCCCGCGCCGGGTCGATCGACTCCGCGGTCGTACCTTCGGCGTACTTGTAGCCGTCCTTGCCGCGGATCCGCTGGTCACCACCGGAGCAGAAGGCCCACCCGCCGTCCTTCGGCGACGGACCGTTGCCGGTCAGCAGCACGCAGCCGACGTCGGTCGACATCCGCGCGTGGTCGAGGACGCGGTACAGCTCGTCGACCGTCTGCGGGCGGAACGCGTTGCGCACCTCGGGCCGGTCGAACGCGATCCGCACCACCCCGGCGTCGACGGCGCGGTGGTAGGTGATGTCGGTCAGCTCGAAGCCGTCCACCTGCTTCCAGGCCGACGGGTCGAAGATCTCGGAGACGGTCACCCCCGGAGAATAGCCGTGCTCTCCCGCAGGACGACTTCGGCCTTGAAGGTCTCGGTGGTCGCCTCGCCGCCTTGGATCGCCAGCTCGAGCGCCCGGCGGCCCATCTGCTCCAACGGCAGCCGTACGGTCGTGAGGCCCGGCCAGACGTCCCGCAGCGTGGCGATGTCGTCGAACCCGGCGACGCCGAGCTTGCCCGGTACGTCGACACCGCGCGCCCGCAACGCGGACATCGCGCCGACCGCCATCACGTCGTTCACCGCGAACAAGCACTCGACGTCGGTGTTCCGGTCGAGCAGCTGTTCCGCGGCCGCGTACCCACCGTCGCGGGTGAAGTCACCGGTCTCGACCGCAATCGCTTCCAGGCCTGATTCGGAGAGTCCGGCAACGAACCCGTCGCGCCGATCCCGTGCGGTGGCAAGAGTTTCCGGCCCGCCGAGTACGGCGAACTTGCGATAGCCGAGCCGCACCAGCTCACGCGCCAGGTCCGCCGAACCCGAACTGTTGTCCGGTTCAACGGTGTGCGCCGGCATCCCGGACTGACTGACGAGGGCGAGACCCGCGCCGGAGTTGAGGAAACTCTCCACCTCGGTCGCCGTTCGCGCGAGGCTCTCGGCGTCGGTACGGCGGCTGCCGATCATCACCGCGGCCCGGGCCCGCTGCGCCCGCAACGACGACAGGTAAGCGATCTCGCGGTCTGAGTCGCGGAACGTACTGGCCATCATCACCAGCAGGTTGCGTTCGTCCGCGGCCCGCATCACGCCGTTCGCGATCGCGGCGAAGTACGGGTCCTCGATGTCGTGCACGAGGATGCCGACCAGGTTCGTCGACGACTTGGCCAGCGCCTGGGCCTGGGCGTTCGGCGTGTAACCGAGCTCGTCGGCGGCGGCCTTGACCCGTTCCTGCAGTTCCGGACGGGGCACCCGGTCCCCGCCGTTCAGCACGCGGGACGCGGTCGCGACCGACACACCCGCACGTTGCGCCACGTCCAGCAGTGTCACCGGTGCTCGCAGATTCATGGCCTACCCTTCCTTACGTCCCCCCGGTGGGCGGTGCCGGTCACCATACCGAACTGGTCACTTCTTACGCTGAGTATCGGGCAGGTCGCTGCCAATCTCGGCAGAACCTGGCATTGCGGCGCGGGAGTGACTAGCCTTCCCAGCCATGAGGACCGTCCGCGCCAGGGTGACGATCCTGGTCTCGTCCGCTGTGCTCAGCCTGACCACCCTCACCGGTCCCGCGACGGCTGCCCCGATCCCGGACGGGCCAAGTACGCCGGCCCCGGCAGCTCCCAGTGTGCCGCAGCACGTCGACGCGCGCACCCAGAGCACACAGCCGGTCTACGACTACTCCGCGGCGATCCGCGAGTCGGTGTACGTCGACACCACGATGGACACCGACTCCGACGGCAAGAACGACGTGATCGCGGTCGACATCGTCCGGCCCAGCGAGACCGCCCTGGCCGCCGTGAAGATCCCGGTGATCATGGACGCCTCGCCGTACTACACCTGCTGCGGACGCGGCAACGAGAACGAGAAGAAGACGTACGACAGCGACGGCATGATCCGGAAGATGCCGTTGTTCTACGACAACTACTTCGTCCCGCGTGGCTATGCGATGGTCGGCGTGGATGTCCTCGGCACCGGCCGTTCCACCGGCTGCGGCGACGTCGGCGGCCGGGACGAGATCCAGTCCGTCGTCGACGTGATCGACTGGCTGAACGGCCGCAACACCGCGCACACCGCCGACGGGCAACCGGTGAAGGCGACCTGGACGACCGGCGCCGTCGGCATGATCGGCAAGTCGTACGACGGCACGCTGGCCAACGGTGTCGCCGCGACCGGAGTGCAGGGCCTGAAGACGATCGTGCCGATCTCGGCGATCTCCTCGTGGTACGACTACACCCGGTCCGGCGGCGTACCGTACTCGGACGACTACATGCCCTGGCTGGGCGGGTACGTCGGCCACGACGACCCTGCCTGCGACGAAGTCCGCGGCGAGCTCGGTGACAACGATGACGACGACACCGGCGATTACACGGCGTTCTGGGCCGAGCGCGACTACACCAAGGACGTGTCCAAGGTGAAGGCGTCGGTGTTCATCACGCACGGGCTGAGCGACTACAACGTACAGACCAATCACTTCTCGCAGTGGTGGTCGGGGCTGTCGCGCAACAACGTGCCGCGCAAGCTGTGGCTGGGACTCGAGGACCACGTGGACCCGTTCGAGTTCCGCCGCGACGAGTGGGTGGACGAGCTGCACAAGTGGTTCGACTACTGGCTGCAGGGTCTGCACAACGACGTCATGAAGGAGCCGATGGTCTCGGTCGAGACGACGCCGGACGTGTGGCGGAACTACAAGACCTGGCCGGCCGTGAACCGGCCGATGTCGGTGCCGTTGGCAACGGGTAAACTAGGTGCCGCCGGCAAGGGTACGGTGACGATCACCGACGACTCGGACCTGACCGAGGACGACATCGTCGCGGACCCGACCGAGGTGATCGCGGGCCGGCAGATGTTCGTCTCCGCGCCACTCGCCGCGCCGCTGCGGGTCAGCGGTACGCCGTCGGTCACGCTGCGGCTGAAGTCCGACTCGACGACCACGCCGATCACGGCGCGGCTGATCGAGTACGGCGACGGCGAACGGTACTCCGGTATCCGCCGTACGGACGAAAGCACCTGCGAGGGGTCCAGCACCGACTACGACGACAGCTGCTACTACACGGTGCAGAAGCTGACGACCGACAGCGACCACGGCATCGTCAGCCGCGGCTGGATCGACGCCGCACACAGCAAGTCGTTGTCGGACCCGACCCCGCTGACACCCGGCCAGTGGACCACCGTGAACGTCCCGCTCCGCGCCCAGGACGAGCTCATCCCCAAGGGCCGCGTACTGGGTCTGGCGATCACCCTTTCCGACACCGAGTGGACCACCCCGAACGACACCGGCGCCACCATCGACATCGATGTAGCCGGCAGCAAACTCAACATCCCGATCACCGGCGGCAAAATCACCGCCCCCACCAAACTCCACCCGATCGACGTGGACATCACCACCCCCACCCAACGCCCCGACCTCCGCGACCCGAAGAACTGATCCGCCTCCGTTCGCCGAGTCGTGGCAAATGGTCCGGCCCCCCGTTCGCCGAGTCGTGGATTCTGGCTGATTTCGCCCGCCTATATCCACGACTCGGCGGAACGCGTGGGAGCCGTTCGCCACGACTCGGCGGGGTTGTGGATGACCGGTGACGTCGGTCGGGGGGTTTCGGGAGAATGGTGGGGTGTTGTTGTTCACGGCGGCGCAGGCGCGGGAGGCGGGGATCTCCCGTGGTCTCCTACGCGGGACGCGGTACCGGCGGGTGCTCGGGTCCGTGTACGTCGACGGGAAGGTCGCCGTGACGCCCAGGTTGCAGGCCGAGGCCGCGCTCCTGCTGACGCCCGACGCGGTCGTGAGTCACCACACCGCGCTGAGCCTGTGGACCGCCAACGTCCGCGCCGATGACGTCATACACGTTTCCGTCCACCGCGATCCGCCGTCGACCCGGCCGCGGATCGGTGGCCTGCGTGTGCACGAGGTACAGCACCTCGAGCACACGCTGCGAGACGGACTGCCGCTGACCCCACCCGAACGGACATTCCTCGACCTCGCGCCGTACTGCGACTTCACCGACCTCGTCGCCGCAGGAGATTCGCTGGTACGACGTACCGCGGTCGAGCCGATACACCTGGTCGAAAAGGCGACGGCGGCGATCGGCGTCCGCAACGTCCGGCTGGCCCGCGAGGCCGCTGCACTGGTTCGAGCCGGCGTGGACTCCCCGATGGAATCCCGCCTGCGGCTGCTCCTCGTCCTCGCCGGGCTCCCGGAGCCCCGCGTCGGTCACGTCATCAACGACTCGGCCGGCGGGTGGCTGGCGACACCGGACCTGTCGTACCCCGAATTCAGGCTCGCCGTCGAGTACGACGGGCAGCACCACCTGGGGGATGCGCGTCAGTGGCGCCTCGACATCCGCCGCCGCGAAAACCTCGAACGCGAAGGCTGGCTGATCCGGGTCTTCACCTCGTACGACGTGATGCAAATCCCCCACACAGTCGTCGCCCGCATCGCGCAGGACCTGCGTGCCCGCCATCACCCCAGCCTCGCCGCCTGATCACGCGCCCCGCCGCGCCCAGTCGTGGCAAATTGCACCGCCCCCTCCGCCGAGTCGTGGATTCGGGCGGGTTTTGCTCGCCAATTTCCACGACTCGACGAGTTAGTTGCCTTCGGCTACGAAGTGCATGGGGTCGCCGTAGGACAGGTCGGTGATGCCGGCGGTGTAGAAGGCGCCGACGAGGAGGGATCGGCGGTGGGCGGCGAAGGTCAGGACGTGGGCGATCATGCCGCCGTACGTGAAGACCCGTGGCGGCTCACAGGTGGTGTCGACGAAGGACTCGTCGAAGCGGCCGGACTCGTTGAGGTCGTGGACGAGGGCAACGAACCGGGCGCCGGCGTCGGCGTGCCGGGTGCGTAGTTCGGGGATCGGGGTGACCACCTCGCGGCCGCATTCGGGGACCTGGAACGGGCGGTCCTCGACCGAGGCGAGCCACATCTCCTCCTGCCAGACCAGCCGGTCCAGCAGGTAGCGGATCGAGATGTCGTCGTCGATGCCTTCGACGGACAACTCGATCGGCCGGTCCAGGGTGGCGGCGTCCAGCCGCGCGCCGCGTTCGATCAGCTCTCCGGTCAGCCAGACGTGGTGCTCGACCATCCTGACAAGTACGTCCATACCCCTCACCTTTCTGCGGGCCGGCAGCCGGAGTCCGGCCGGCGGCTGGAAATGCACTCCACTGGGCGCCGCGAGGAAGAACACCCGCGACGCTTCCCGCCGCCACTCCCGCGGCGGCATCCCGTACGCGTGAGCGAACGCGCGCGTGAACGCCTCGTTCGACCCGTACCCGGCCTCGACGGCGACCTCGAGTACGGTCACCGGTTGGGTCAGGAGGTGGTACGCCGCCCGCTCCAGCAGCACGCGCCGCCGGAAGGCGAACGGCGACTCCCCCGCCGCCGCGCCGATCACCCGGTCGAAGTGGAACCGCGACAGGTGCACCCGCCCGGCCAGCCCCGCGCCGGACACCGGGTCGTACGAACCGCTCAGACCGGCCGCGACCACCGCCACGAACTCCTCGAACACATCCGCCATGCCACCACTGTGCCCGCCGAACGCCGGCAGTACTTGATCGAAATTGCTGAAGACATCCCGAACCCGCCGCGACCTCAGGGTCTGACGGGCTCCCGATAGGTGGGGAGGGTGATGTTCTCGGCCGCCTTCCGGGCGATCTTCGCGGCCATGTTCTTACCCGGCAGGTACGGGATCAGCTTGTAGTAACTGTTGAGAAATGTCGCCATGACGCGGCTACCGGGGATCATCAGCTTGGCAACGCCGTCGCCCATCTTCTGGCAACCGACCGCGTACTCGCGCAACTGCTGCTCGTAGCGGGAAAACGCGACGCGGTGATCACCTCTGGCGGCGGCGAGCTCACCGGCCAGGACGTAGGCGCCGACGACGGCCAGTCCCGAGCCCATGCCCGACAGCGAGGACGGGCAGTACGCCGCGTCACCGAGGAGCGCGACCCGGCCGCTCGCCCAACTGTCCATCCGGACCTGGCCGACCGAGTCGAAGTAGAAGTCCGGCGCGTCCCGCATCAGGCTCAGCAACCGGTCGCTCTGCCAGCCGTTGCCGGCGAAGGTCTGCGACAGCGCGGCTTGCTGACGGGCCACGTCTCGGCGGTCGAGGTCGAGTTCGGGTGCCGCGAAGTAGAACACGGCCTTGGCTTCGGTGTTGTTGCGGGAGCTGTAGAGCGCGGCCAGCCGGCCGGCGGTGCGGTAGGCGTGGCCGATGTGGTCCAGCTCGAGGTAGTTGGTCGTGGTGAAGATCGCGCAGTAGACGCCGAGGTGCTTGACGAATTGTTCCTCCGGACCGAACACCAGCCGGCGGGTGTTCGAGTGCAGCCCGTCGGCGCCGATCACGACGTCGTACCGGCCCGGCTCGCTGTGCTCGAACTCGACGGTCACGCCGTCGGCGTCCTCGGTGATCGAGGTGATGGAGTCGCCGAAGACGTACCGGGTGTGCTCCCTCGTTGCATCGAACAGGATCTGGCCGAGGTCGCCACGGAGGATCTCGAGGTCGCCGGCGAACAGGTCCGCGGGCATCTTGGCCTGCGGCTTGCCCGCGTCGTTGACGTACCACATCGAGCCCATACCGGTCCGGGCTCGTTCCATCGCGGGCAGGATGCCCATCTGCCGTAGGACCGTCAGATGTACCTCGCCGCGGAAGTCGACCGCGTAGCCGCCGGCGCGTGGCCCGGGGGCACGCTCCACGATCGTGGTGGCGATCCCGTACCGGTGCAGCCAGTAGGCGAGCGTGGGGCCGGCCACGCCGGCGCCGGAGATGAGGACGTTCACGGTAGCTCCTTGTTTTTCTGGTGGAACTCCAGCGTCATCGGTGGCGGGAGGGGTCGGCAACGACGACCTCGGCAACGTACTGTTTAGCGACAGGTTCACAATCCGGGAGGGGTGTTGGAGCTCCGCGACATCGAGATCTTCCTGACGCTGGCCGAGGAACTGCATTTCGGCCGGACGGCCGAGCGGTTACGTGTCACCCCGGCCCGCGTCAGTCAGTCGATCAAGAAGCAGGAGCGGCGGATCGGTGCGCCGTTGTTCGACCGCTCCACCCGCGTCGTCCGGCTGACCCCGCTCGGGGAGCAACTCCATCAGGAACTGCGGGCGGGGTACCAGCGGATCATCGACGGCATCCAGGCGGCGACAGTCGCGGCCGGTGGTCTGTCCGGCGTCCTTCGGCTCGGTCTGATGGGAGCGCAGGCCTGGATGGTCCGGGACCTGATCGAGCGGTTCCGGGACCGCTACCCCGCGGTCGAACTACGCCATTGCGAGATCCAGCCGCCGGCGCCGTTCGAGGAGTTGCGGGCCGGTACGGTGGACGTGGCGGTGGCGTGGCTTCCCGTGCACGAACCGGATCTGACCGTCGGCCCGGTCACGCACACCTCGGACCAGGTCCTGATGGTCGGCGCGACCCACCCGCTCGCGAGTCGCGCATCGGTCTGTCTGGAAGACCTCGGCGATTGCACCGTACTGACGCCGAACGCACTCCCGGCCTCCATGGAAGCGGTGTTCAATCCCTACCTGACGCCGTCGGGTCGCCCGATCGCGCGCGGCCCGGTCGTGTCGAGTTGGCACGAGGAGATGACGCTCGTCGCCGCCGGCGAGGTCGTCAGCGCGGTCGTCGCCGAATCCGGCCGCTTCTACCCGTGGCCGAACATTGCCTACATTCCGATCAGTGACGCCCAGCCGTGCCGGTGGGCCCTGATCTGGCGCAGCACCGGCGAAACCTCCCTGATCCGCGCTCTCGCCGAAACCGTTGTGCAGTAGTGTGGCCGGTCCGCTAACAAGGAGGGCGCGTGAACACCGGGGCACCAGCGATCTACCTGGCGCAGGTCCGGGCCGAGCTCAGCGACCTGCCTCCGGGCGAGCTGGAGGACGTACTGCGGGACGTCAGCGGTCGCCTCAGCGAGGTCGCGTCCGAGTTCGGCAGTGAACCGACCATCAGCGACCTGCAGGATCGCCTCGGTACGCCACGCCAGTACGCCGACGAGCTCCGTACCGCGGCCGGATACCCGCCACGCGGCGGTCCGGCCGGTCAGAGCCACCAGGAGCGGATGGCCGCCGGCTGGGGCGCGCTGCGCTGGGGGCTGGTCGCCGCCATCGTCGGCCCGTTCTTCATCGCGGTCGCGATCTTTGCCTGGTCACGCGGGGCGACGTCGTTCTTCGGGTCGCTCGGGTTCGGCGTGCTGTTCGTCGCGGCGTTCCTCGGCATCCTGGCGTTGCGCGGGAACGAGCCGCGGATCGTGCTCCAGACGCCGCAGGGCGCGCGGGCCGCGACCGCGATCCGTGGCTGGATCGACCAGATCCCGCCGAACATCCGGCACGAGCTGGTGACGATCGGCCAGCCGATCTGGTGGGTGGCGCGCGGGATGATCGGCGCGGGCGGGTTCTTCGCGCTGTTCGGGGCGCCGGCGGTGACCGTGGTCGCGGCGTTCGCAGGCGCCGTGGCGTCGATCTGGATCGGCCGCCGCACCCAGCACGACGCCCGCTGGCTGTGGTACGTCGTACCGCTGAACGTGGTCGCCGCGGTCGCGGTACCGGCGTTCCTCGCGGCCGCGTACATGGGCGCGTCGTTCGGGTTCCTCAACCACTACCAGAACCGGTACGGCGGCAGCTCGGCGTACAACCCGCCGGACAACGGGCTGCTGCTGAACGGTACGCCGGTGACGAACATCTACCCGTTCGATGCCCAGGGCAAGCAGGTCGACGTCCGCCTGTACGACCAGGACGGCAATCCGATCGACCTGGACCGGCAGGACTGCGCGGAAACCTACCAGCCGGGGCAGCGCGGCAGTACGAGCAACCTGTTCCCGCTGGCCACGATCGAGCCGGACGAGAACGGCGTCGTCACCGACGAGAAGAACTGCAAGGACACCACCAAGGCCCCGTTCTCACCGCCACCGGCAGTGGCCGCCACCCCCACGCCCAAGCCGACGGTCAAGCCGACGCGCTAGCCGCTGCCACCCGGCGGTAGGTGTACCCGAGCCGCCGGTAGACCGCGATCGCGGCCGCGTTGTCCCCGTCGACCATCAACGCGACCCGGCCGTAGCTCTTCATCAGCTCCGCGGTCACGAACCCGCACACCTGCCGGGACAGCCCCTTGCCCCGGGCAACAGGATGCGTCGCCACACCGGCGAGGAAACCGACGGTCGGCGCACTCCAGGCGTCGGCCGCGATACTCAGCAGCTCGCCGCGATCACCCGTCACCGCGGCCCATCGCCGTACGCCAGGATGCTCGGGCCACGCGTACGACGACGGCGACGCCTCGCTGAGCAACTCCTCCACACCGGCGTCCCCGTCGAGCCAGGTCGCACTCGTGGTCACGTCCGGCACCCTATCCGCATCCATCCACCCGAACGCGGCCGAGAACCTCAACCTGGGCACGCGATCAGCCAGCGCGCGGATCAGCCCCTCGTCCCCGTACGGCCGGTACGACGGACCTACCTCGGCCAGCACGCCGGTCACCAGACGTACGGCATCCTCGACCGGCCCGACGACCGCGAGCCGGTCGTGCTTCGAGACGTCCGGTGACGCGACCGCTACCGCATCGCCTGCAGACCAGCACCGCACACCAGCCGCAAAGCCCTGCGCCGCCCACCCGATGATCGCGTCGCCCCCGCTCGCCGACTCCAGCTCAGCCGGCGTCCTGATCTCCCGCACGGCACAAACCGTATGCGACGAGCCGCAGCTTGACAGGAGGTGTCCGTCGATTGGCCGGGCTTCCAGGCGCACGCAGGCGTCCGCCGAGCGGCAGTGGGCGTATACGTCCTGTCGAGCTGCAGCTCAGTCGGCACGTTGGACGGCGTACGGGACGAGGTGGCGGTAGCCGCGGACTGCTACTCGGCGGAGGCGGTGGAGGGTGTAGTCGGGGTGCCCATCGAGGGCGGCGGCGAGTTCTCGGTCGGCGAGGACGCGGCCGGGTTTGCACTCGGTGGTGAGCCGGGCAGCCAGGTTGACCACCTCGCCGTACACGTCACCGAGCCGGATCAGGATCGTCCCGTACGCGAGGCCGATCCGCAGCTCGGGCAGGTCCTCGTCGGCACTCACCGCGTCCTGCAGGGCGAGCGCGACCGCGGCGGCCTGTGCGGCGGTGTCGGTGACGAACAGCACCTCGTCGCCGATCGACTTGATCACCCGGCCGCCGTTCAGCGCGACCACGTCGGCGGCCATCCCCTCGAACCGCTCGATCAGCTGACCGAGCTCGGTCTCGGTCAGCCGCCGGGTCAGCCGGGTGTAGCTGACGATGTCCGCGAAACCGACCGCCCGGACGCCGCGGGCCAGCTCGTCGGAACCGGCCACCGCGCGGCCGGCGGCAGCGGCCAGGTGGCGGCGCCAGACGTACGTCTGCAGGCGCTCCATGGCCGGCAGCAGCAGGCCCGCGACCTCGATCGCCTCGTCCGCGGGCAGCTTGGAGCTGCCGAGGAACTCCAGGAACATCGCGGACTGCCACGACGCCAGCCGGGACTGCGTCTGCCCGAGCTTGCGGGCCAGCGACGACTCCATCTCGGGCTCGATGAATCCGTCGTCCTCGAGCGCCGCGACCAACCGCAACGCCTCGACGTCGTCGTCGGTGAACGCCACCTCGTCGTCCGGGACCGTCGCGAACCCGAGCGCGTGCCACATCCGCTCGGCCCGCTGGATCGAGATCCCGGCCCGTTCGGACACCTGCACCCGGGTGAACTTCCGCTCGCCACCGAGCAGGGTGCGCTCGAACTCGCGCTGGACCGCGGCGAGATCAGGTTCAGGAGCCACCGCGGCGCTCGGCAATGGTGGCGTCGATGGCGTCCCGGAACGCGGGCAGCCGCCGGGTCAGGTCGTCGAACTTCTCCCGGGTGAAGTGCAGCAGCTGCAGCCGCGACTTCGCCGTGACGGTTGCCGTCCGCAACGTGTTCTTCCGGACCGCGACCTCGCCGGCGATGTCGCCCGGCCCGAGCACGGCGATCTCCTCGCCCTTCTCCCGGACCGCGGCGGTGCCGCTCAGGATCAGGTACGCCGCGTCCGGCGGTGTCTGCTCCAGGATCAGCGACCAGCCGGCCGGTACCGAGACCTCCTCGCCGGCCCGGAAGATGTCCCTGATGTCCCGTCCGGACAGATCCGCGAACAGCGGCAGGTCCCGCGGGGACGTCCTACCCAGTGCCACGTCGATCCTCCTCGTCGGCCCCCAGTTCGGAACCGCGCCGGCCCGGTCGGGCCGGACGATGTTTCCCGTCGGTAACTCTAACGGCTCGAAGCGGCCGGGGTCATCCGGTGGCCGAAAATCGGCGGTTCCGGCGCGTCCGGGTCATCGGTTGCCCATTGCACGTATCCGTCCGGCCGGACCAGGACCCGCGCCGCCGGCAGCCCCCGGTCCGCCTCCAGCTCCCCGTCCTCGGCAGCGTCCAGCCACACGTGCCGGCCGGCCCGCAGCCGTTCCGCCACCGTCGTACCGTCACCAAGCCTCAGGTCCGGCATCCGCCGACCCACCAACGGATGCTCACCCGGTGCGTAGGCGAGTCCGATTCCCGAGATCGCCCCGGCGAGTCGCCGATTCGCCTCCGGTACGCCGAGCAGGTCCACGAACGTCTCGCGCAGACACGCGACGTCGTCGTCGGGCACCATCAGCACGCCCTGCGCCCGGGTGTTCGCGAGTACGGCGCTCCCGGCCGGGTGCCGCTCGTCGTGGTAGCTGTCCAGCAAGCCCTCGTCCGCGTCACCGCGGACGACCGCGCCGAGCTTCCAGCCGAGGTTGAACGCGTCCTGCAGCCCGAGGTTCATGCCCTGCCCGCCGGTCGGGGAATGGATGTGCGCGGCATCCCCGGCCACGAACACCCGGCCGGCCCGATACCGGTCGGCCTGCCGCGCCGCATCGGTGAAGCGCGAGGCGTAGCGGAGTTCCCGCAGTACGACGTCGTCGCCGTACCAAGCGTGCAGCGCGGACGCGACCTCGTCGTGGGTGACGGGCTGTTCCTTCGGGAGGTTCTGTTGCTCAGGGCCCGTGAACAGCGCCCGGTGTACGCCGTCCTCGAGCGGGACCAGCGTCATCACGGCACCGTCCCGCGGCACCAGCGAGGGCAGTTGCCAGCCGGGCTGTACGCCGGAGATCACCACGTCCGCGACGACCGCGGTGAACCGCCCGTCGCGTCCGGGGAAGCCGATCCCGGCCAGGTGCCGTACCGCGCTCCGGGCTCCGTCACAGCCGACGATCCAGTCCGCGCGAATCGTCGTACCGTCCGCGAACGTCGCGTCGACGCCGGAGTCGTCCTGCAGCAGCGCGGTCAGCTCCAGGCCACGTTGTACTGCTTGGGCGAGGCGATCTTCGAGGAGCTGCTCCACACGGAGCTGTGGAATCCCCAGCTGATAAGGGAAGCGGGTGTCGAGTGCGGTGTAGTCGAGTGGTACCGGGAGGCCGGCAAAGTGTCCGGCGGGCAACCGGGGCGCGTTGTCCACCAGGTCGTCGAGCAGCCCGCGCGAGTGCAGGATTTCCACGGAACGCGGCTGCAGGGTCAGCGCCTTGGACTGGCCGGACCGCTTCGTCGCCTTGTCGACAATCAGAACGTCTACACCGGCGAGGGCCAGTTCGGACGCCAGCAGCAGGCCGGTCGGTCCGGCACCTACGACGAGGACCGTCATGCGAGCAGGTCGTTCTTGCGCGAGTAGATCATCATGAAGCCGTAGAGCAGGACGAACAGGACGATCCACTGGACGGTCGTCGCGCCGGGGACCGCATCGAGCGGGAGTGCGTACGCGATGACCACGCGCACCACCGCATCGAACACGAGCCCCACGCCCCACACGATCGTGATCAGCCGAATCCCGTGCCGGAAGCGTGGTTCGCGATCCCATCGGCTCGCCCACACCTCGCCGCCGCCCGTACCACGCTTGGCCTCCGCGATACCGCGGCCGATCGCGAGCAGCAGAGGCTTGCCCAGGGCAACGGTCCCGAGCATCCACAGGCCACACAGCGCGGTGATCACGCCGTCCTTCGCAAGCAGCATCCGCGGACTGTGCATCACCAATGAGGCAACGGTCCCCACCGCCAACGCCACAATCACGAACAAGGCCATCCAATCGACCTTCCGGCCCCGAACAATCGAGTACACGGTCCGCCCCACCGGAATCACCGACCCCGCGAGCGTCGCCCCCACCACGCCTACCCCAGCTCGCCGCAACCCGTAGAAGATGACCAACGGCACGACCAGATCGACCACCACCGGCGCCAACACAGCACCCCACCGTGCCTTCGCCTTCCCTTCAACTCCTGGCTCGGCGGCGCTCATCGGTCGGCCCTCGTGGCTCGGCGGAAGAGCTCGGTGAGTTCTTCGGCGTAGTGGGTGGGGTCGGCGCCGGCGATCAGGCGGCCGGCGGAGGCGTCGATGGCGGCGCGGACGGTGTGCGCCATCAGCATCGGGTCGAACGTACGGAAGACGCCCGTCCGCTGCCCCTCCTCGAACAAGGCGGCCAGCCGGGCGACCGCCGCGTCGGCCTCCTCGGTCGGCACCGGCGCACCGCCGTACACGATCTGCTGCACCGCCCGCACGTGGTCCGGCCGGTCCGCGATGAACTCGACGTTGGAGCGGATGTACGCCGCCAACTTGGCGTCCATCCGCTCCGCCGCGTCGATCGCCGGCCGCATCCGGTCCGCCGCATCGGTGGTGACCCGGCGGAGCACCTCGGCGAGCAGTTCGTCCTTGGTCGAGAAGTGGTACGAGATCAGCCGCTTGCTGCTCAGCCCGGCCTCCTCGCAGATCGCGTCGTACGACGTCGCGCCGTACCCACGCTGGGCGAGCACGGTGATCGTCGCCGCCACGATCTGATCCCTCCGCGCCGCCGTGCTCCGGGTCCGGTCCGTGCTCTGATTTATCCGCATGAGTAAAAGTTACACACCCGGATAACCTTCGTCAAGCGGAGCGGCGGCGCCGGCGGGGGCGGTTGGTGCGGTTGGTCCGGCGGCGGATCGGGCGGCGGGGGCCGACCAGGCGGGGGCCGGCGAGGCGGTCCTCGAGGCGGCGGGCCTCGCGGCGGATCGGCTGGGCGACGTACTCACCGAGGATCAGCCCCGACGCGAGCGCGACGCCGATCGCGACCGCGGTGGTGAGGCTGACGATGCCGATCAGCTGACCGCCGGCCGTCAGCTCGTACAGGCCCTTGTAGATCGTCAACCCCGGCAGCAGCGGGATCGAGCCGGCGACCACCACGACCAGTGGCGGTACGCCGGTCCGCCGGCCGCCGGAGTACCCGCCGAGGCCGACGACGAAGGCAGCCGCCGCGGTGGACCAGGCCGGACCGAACGACGCCCTGGTCATCAAGGTGAAGATCAGCGAGGCCAGCGCACCCATCACCGCGACCGGCAGGAGTGCGCGCAGCGGTGCGTACGACGCGTACGCGAACGCGACCGCCATCACCGCGCCTGAGATCACCATCACCGGGAGGTTCGCCAGCTGGATCGTCTGCGGCTCGATCCCGACCTTCAGACCGAGCCGTAGCCCCAGCGCGAGACCGAGCGAGACGCCCGCGATGATCCCGCCGGTGAGCAGCATCGCTTCCAGACTGCGGGCCGCGGCGGTCACGTAATATCCGGTGATCGCGTCCTGGACGGCACCGGTGAGGGCGATCCCGGCCAGCAACATAATGATGCCGGCGGCAACTACCAGCGACGGTTTCACCGGTGCGTTCAGGGCGTACAGCACCAGGGCGACCGCGGTCGCGACGAACGCGCCCGCGACCTGCTGGTAGAACGCGGGCAGCCGCTGCCGGTTGAACCATCGGTTGTTCAGGTCGATCACGATCGCGGTCAGCACCGCGACCAGGGTGATCAGCCAGCCACCACCGAGCAGCAACGTCGCACCACCGGCCATCACGCCCCACGCGAGCACCGCACTCCAGCGCGGGTACGGAGGACCCGCGGACGTCAGCCGAGCCAGCTCGCGCGACGCCTCCTCACGGGACAGCTCACCGCGGGCGAACCGCCGTACCAGCCGGTCGACGTCGGTCAGCCGGGAGAAGTCCTGCGAGCGGTACCGGACCAACCGGATGTGTGTCTCGGGCGCGACGTCCGGGGCGGCCTGGTACGAGACGGCCATCGACGTGAACGTGATGTCGACCTCGCACCCGCGCAGTCCCCCGGCCGCGGTGACACCGAGGATCGTCGCGGTCGCGTCCGCCGTACCGGCGCCGCTGGACAGCAGCACCTCACCGACCCGCAACGCCAGGTCGATGGTCGCGTAGATCTCCCGCTGCTCGTCAGGCTGCATCTACTGCTCGAGCAGCCGGTGGGCCATCGCGAGGTCGGTGATCAGGATGTTGACCCAGCCGCCGAGCAGGGCGGCGCGGATCGCGGAGTACTTGCGTTCACCGCCGGCGACCCCAATCCGCCGCGGCACCGCCAGCAGCTCCTTCGCGGTCACCCCGATGACCCGTTGGTCGAACGTCGAACGCACCAGCTTTCCCTCTTCGTCGAAGAACCGGAAACACACGTCCCCGACGGCACCGAGCCGGCGTAGCTCGTCCTGGTCGGCCTCTGCAACCGCGTTGCCGCTGCGCTGCAGCAGCGGCGACGGCTCCAGGCTGCCGATCCCGACCAGGGCGTCGGTGAGTTGTCCCCACGTGCCCAGAACGTCCCGAACCGACACATCGTTCATCATCGCCCGGCGTACGGCGGGGGTCCCGACCAGCCCGGGCGCCGGCAGGTAGACCGGCATCCCACCGGTCAGCTCCGCGAACCGCGCGGTCAGCCGGGTGGCCTGCATCTGCACCGCGGCGTCGCCGAGACCGCCGACGATCTGCACCACCTTGTCCACCACCGGGACGCTCTTGCGCGGCATCCGGTCCACGGCCGAGATCAGCGTCTCGCTCCAGGACGAGATCCCGACCACGTGCCCGCCGGTGAGAGTCATGTCCAGGTACGCCGCCGCGCCCGAGCCGAGCGCGGGCAGGACCTCGTCGCCGACGCCGATCGTGTCGACGACGACCGCGTCGCGCAGCCCGTACCGGCCCTGCAGCTCGTCCTCGAGGTCGCTGTGCACGCCGCTCGGCATGGTCACCACGGTGTGCACGATGCCGACGTCGACGGCCTGCTTCAGCATCCGGGATACCCGCGCCTGGGACAGGTTCAGCTCGGCGGCGATCTGCGGCTGCCGGATGCCCTTCTCGTGGTACATCCGCGCCACCTTCGCGAGCAGCCGCAGCTCGTCCAGCCCCGGCTGGCGCACCGCGCGGTTGCTGTTCACGACACCCCTCTCGACCCGGTCAAACTGGACTATAGGCAGATGTAGACCCTCGGTGCGCCACCGGCGTCAGGCAACGGACTCTCCGGAGTGTCCCGTTTCCCGGTCGCGACCACCGAGCCGTCCCGCGGATCGACGATCGTGTACGCCAGCGGCACGGTGTCGTCGAAGACCATCACCGGCCCGCCGTTCTCGCGGTACACGATCAGGCCGCCGTCCTTGGTACTCAGCGCGCGACCGGAGATGACCCGGGTCCAGTCCGGGACCATGTCGGTGGTCGGCAGGCCGGCCAGGATCTTCCCGAGCAGGCCGACGTACGCCGAACCCTCGAAGCGGACGGCCTCGCGCCAGCCCGCGCCGGGCGCGAGGAAGAACTCGGAATGGCCCGGTTCCTCCGGGTGCAGGCGCCACTGCCAGAGGCTGCCGGCGCCGTACACGACGCCCATCGTGCCGCCCGCGCACAGGTTGCTCCACGCCTCGTGGCCCTGCCACCAGCCCTCGGCGACGCCGGTCCGGCCGGTGTGCTCGTACGTCGGCTCGCCGTTCGCCACTGCCTTCGCCGGGTGGTTCCGCCACATATCCGCGACCCGCTCGGGGACGTGCTCGCCGGTGTGGCCGGTCTGGCACCACTGGAAGTCGAGCCAGTCGGCGTCTTGGTGGGCTGCCGGCCGGACGTGCGGCCGGTAGTGGATGCCGGTCGGCTGCTCGTAGCAGTCGACCGCGTGCACCTCCTCACCACCCGCCGCGATCTGCGGCTCGGTGCCGGCGCCGTCCGCTCCGACCAGGTACATCGCCGGCTGAGCGCCGTACCGCGCGACGAGATAACGGCAGTACGCGGCGTACTCCTCCGGCGGTACGACCGGGCCTGCCACGTCAAGGCCCTTCCAACCGAAGCCGTGGAAGACGGGCTGGAGGACGGGGGCGATGCCATGCTCGACCAGGATCCTCAGCAAGTCGTCGAGGTACCGGAAGTACTCGAAGTTCAGCTGCTTGAGGTGGCCGTCAGGAAGATCTTCGAAGGCGACCCCGAACCCTTCGTCTTGCGTACGGTCGCGCGGGCCGACCGCCCGCATGTCCGGCTGCACCGTCATCAGCAGCACCGCGTTGAAGCCCTTGGCCTGTCGGTCAGCGGCGTACTCGCGTACCTGGTCAGGCGTAGCACGCCACGGCAGCGCCCAAGCGGTGTCAGCCACCAGCACAGCTGGCGTCCCATCCGCATGCACCAGACTCCGCCCACCAGGCGACATCCGCCAGAACCCATGCGCGTAGAACGGATTCCCCTCCCCCGCAGCCGCCGGCCGTACGTCGAACTCACCCGACTCCTGCCCATCCACCCACCTCCACCGCCCAGCCACCGGCGCCGCGAACCGCACCCTCCGCGCACCGCCGGCCCCGCCCGCTCCGTCGCCTCCCGCCGCCGCGGCGCCGTCGAGGAAGGTGGGCCGCCGCAGCACGAGACCATCCTCGTGCGAGAACTCGACCCAATCGCAGGTGGCGGGGAGTTCGATCTCGTGCCAGGTGGATGAGATGGACATCGAGCCTCCCGTGATCAGCTACCTGTCGTGACCAGTTTGCGGGCGGCGTCGGCGATTCCCTCGGCGGACAGCCCGTACCGGTCCAGCAGGTAGCCGGCCGACCCCGTGGGCGCGAACTCGGGGAACCCGAGGATCGTCACCCGCGCCGGATGCTGCTGCACGACGGTCTCCGCGACCGCACCGCCGAGACCGCCGGCGGCCACCGCCTCCTCCGCGGTCACGATGCCGGCCGTCTCCCGCGCGGCCGCGACCACTGCTTCGGTGTCCAGCGGCTTCACCGTCGGCATCGAGAGCACCCGCGCGGAGATCCCCTCCGCGGCGAGCCGTTCGGCCGCGGCCAGCGCCCGCCACAGCACGGTACCGTTGCTGATCACGGTCACGTCGTTGCCCTCCCGGACCGTGATCGCCCTGCCGAGCTCGAACGTGTAGTCCTCGGAGTACACCTTCGGCACACTCATCCGGCTGACCCGGATGAACACCGGCCCCTGCACCTCAGCCGCCCAGCGCAGCGCGGCCGCGGTCTCGATCGGGTCCGCCGGGACGATGATCCTGATCCCGGCGATCGCGCGCAGCCAGGCGATGTCCTCGATCGAGTGGTGCGTCGGCCCGAGTTCGCCGTACGCGACGCCGGGGCTCATCCCGCAGAGCTTCACGTTGGTGTTCGAGTACGCGACGTCCGCCTTGATCTGCTCGAGCGCGCGGGCGGTGAGGAAGCAGGACGCCGCCGACACGAACGGGATCCGGCCGCCGTTGGCCAGCCCGGACGCGACGCCGACCATGTCCTGCTCGGCGATCCCGACGTTGATCAGCCGGTCCGGGAACGCCTTTCGGAAGCTGTTCAGCTTGCTCGATCCGACCGAGTCGTTGACGACGCCAACGATCCGGTGATCGGCCTCGGCAAGTTGGGCGAGCGTCTCGACGTACGCGTCCCGGCAGTCGTACCGCGGCTGGTCGGCGATCGAACGGGTCTCGAGGACGGTCATCGCAGCTCCTTCAGGGCCTGCTGGTACTCAGCGGCATCGGGTACACGGTGGTGCCAGGCGACGTTGTTGCTCATGAACGAGATCGGGTGCCCTTTGTGCGTGTGCGCGATCACGAACGTCGGCTTGCCAGGCCGGAACGGGATCGCGGACAGTACGTCGAGCAGCTCGCCGTGGTCGTGGCCGTTCACCTCCACCACCGCGAACCCGAACGCGGTCGCCTTATCCGGCAGCGGGTCGAGGTCGTTGGTCTCCTTGGTGGTCGCGCCCTGTTGCAGCCGGTTCCGGTCGACGATCACGGTCAGCCGGTCGAGCTGGTACTGCGAGGCCGCCATCATCGCCTCCCAGTTCGAGCCCTCCTGCAGCTCGCCGTCGCCGACCAGGACGTACGTACGCCGCAGTGAGACGTCGAGCTTTGCCGACAGCGCGTGCCCGACTGCGACCGGAAGGCCGTGCCCGAGCGGGCCGGTGTTCGCCTCGACGCCGGCGACCTTGTTCCGGTTCGGGTGCCCGTTCAGCGCGGAGAGTGGCTTGAGGAACGTCGCGAGCTCCTCGACGGGCAGGAAGCCGTACGCCGCCAGCGTGGTGTAGAGCGCTCCGGCAACATGACCTTTGCTCAGGATGAAGCGGTCCCGCTCGGGGTCGTTCACCGTCTCCGGCGAGATGTCGAGCACCGCGCCGTACAGCGTGGCCAGGATGTCGATCGCGGAGAAGTCGCCGCCGATGTGGCCGGCGCCGGCGTGGTGGACCAGCTTCAGGTCCTGGATCCGGATCTGCCGGGCGGCCTCGGCGATGTGCGCGATCTGCTCGGTACGGCTGCTGTGGATCGGCAGCCGCCCGAGGACCGGCATCGTCGTGTGCTCGACTGTCAGCGTCATACGATCTCCGCCATCGAACTCAGCAGCACCTTCTGGACCAGCTTCTGCGCCGCCAGCGCGTCGTGCGACGCCTGAGCGGCGGCGAGCGCGTCATCGTCCAGTACGTCGAGCGCGTGGTGCACGGCCTTCAGGAACGTGATCGCCTGCTTCGCGGCCTGGACGCTGTCCTCGCGGAACGGGAACTGGTCGAGCTGCCAGACGCCCTCCCAGTTGTTCTTCCGCAGCGTGTGGAAGAACTCGAACGTCTCCACCAGGTGCACCGAGCCGACGACCATGTCGTCGTCCCAGCCCTTCATGTTGTCGTTGACGTCGATCGCGAAGAGCCGGTTGTAGTCGATCGCGAGCTGCGCCGCGTCGGCCGGCGTCTCCTGACCGTACAGCGAGTGGCCGAAGTCGAGCAGGATCCCCAGGTTGGGCCGGCCGATCTTCTCGATCCCGAGCAGGGTGCGGGCGACGTTCGGGAAGATGATCTTCACCCGCGGCTCGCGCGGCTTGTACTCGATCACGAAGTTGATGTCCGGGTGCGCCGACACCAGCTCCTTCAGGCCGTCCAGGGCCAGGTTCCAGATGTCGTGGTAGTCCACCTGGAACGGGTAGTCCCAGCCGTCCTGACCGGGCCAGAGCTTGACGTACGAGCAGCCGAGGTCCTTCGCCAGCTCCGTTGCCTGGTGCAACAGTTCGAGCGCCTGCTTCCGTACAGCGGGGTCCGGGTTGGTGAACGACCCCCTGACGAAGTCCTTGGTGTAGATCTCCGGGGTGATCGCGATCGCCTTCAGGTTGTTCCGCTGCAGCGCGGCCTTGACGTCGTCGAGCGTCCCGTCGTACCCGGCGAACGGCCAGTTCAGGTCGACCACCGAGAGGTCGCCGACGGCGCCGGCGCGGTCGATCTGCTCGATCAGGGTGACGGGTTCGCCGTACCCGTCCGTCGCGTAGCGGTCCTTGTAGGTGGCGAAGTGCCAGATACCCGCGCCGAAAACCGGCATATCGGTCATATCGTGTTCCTATCCTTTGAGGGAGCCGGCGGTCAGACCGCCGACGATCCAGCGCTGGAGCAGGGTGTAGGCAATGAGGATCGGGACCACCGCGATCAGGATGCCCGCGGCGAGCCCGGTGTTGTTGTTCGCGAACTGACCCTGGAAGTTCAGCAGCCCGACCGGGATCGTCTTGTGCGCGTCCGAGTTCAGCAGGATCAGCGCGAACAGGAACTCGTTCCAGGTCGCGACCGCGTCCAGGATCGCCACCGTCACCAGCGCCGGTACCGACAGCGGCAGGATCATCGTGAAGAAGACCCGCCAGTCGCCGGCCCCGTCCACCTTGGCGGCCTCGATGATCTCGTCCGGGATCTGCCGGAAGAACGACTGCAGCACCAGCACCTCGAACGGGATACCGAACGCCAGGTACGGCCCGATCAGCCCGAAGATGCTGTCGGTCATCCCGGCCGAGCGCATCATGATGAAGACCGGGACGATCGTGATGTAGATCGGGATGGTCAGCCCGAGGAACACTGAGAACATCACCGTCCGGCGGAACTTCATCCGGAGCTTGGCCAGCGCGAATCCGAGCATCGCCGAGACCAGGACGCCGAGCGGGACCTTGATCGCGGCCAGGATCGCGCTGTTCCGGTACGTCGTGGCGAAGTTGCCGATGTCCCAGGCGTCCTTGAAGTTGCTCCACGTCAGGTGGTCGGGCCAGCTCAGCGGACCGTTGCCGATGAAGTCCGCGAGGGGGCGTACGGCGGTGATCACCAGCAGGGCGAGCGGTGAGATCCAGAAGAGTGCCATCACTGCCAGGGCGAGGGTGATCACCAGACCGCGACGGCCCTTGGGTCCAGGACTGTCAGGCTGGGTTGTCGGTGCCGGCAGCTCTACCGGCGCTTGGGCTGTGAGGGTCATGAGGCCTCCCGGGTCTGGGAGCGGACGTACGGGATGCCGACGGCGATCGCTACGAGCGTGATGACGACGGCGATCGCGGTGCCGTAGCCGGCCTGGTAGTACTGGAAGACGTTGAAGTACATCCACGTACCCATCACCTGCGTCGACGTACCGGGGCCGCCGTACGTCATCGCGTAGATCATGTCGAAGACCTTGAACGAATCGATCAGCGACAGCGCGAGCACGATGTAGTGCGCGGGCCGCAGACTCGGCATCGTCACGTGCCAGAACTGCTGCCACTTCGACGCACCGTCGACGGTCGCGGCCTCGTACAACTCGTTCGGAATCCCCTGTAGTGCGGCCAAGTAGAGCAGCATCGGGAAGCCCGTACGCAGCCAGATCGCCGGGACCATCACGGCCCACAGCGCGGTCGAGTCCTGCCCGAGCCACGGCTGCGCCAGCCCGTCCAACCCGATTGCCCGTAGCAACGAGTTGATCGCGCCGTACTGCGGGTTGTACAGCCAGCCCCAGATGCTCGCGATCGACACCAGCGGCAGGACGGCCGGCGTGTAGAAGACCAGCCGCAGGATCGGCTTGCCGTGCACCTTGCCGTTCAGCGCGATCGCCAGCAGCAGGCCGATGACGGTCGGGACCGCGATCGTGACCACGGTCCAGATCAGGTTGTTCTTGACCGCGGTCACCACGACCGGGTCGTGCGGCAGCTTGAAGTAGTTGCTCAGCCCAACGAACTTGTACGTGGCGCTCAGGCCGTCCCAGTTGGTCAGGCTGAAGAACAGTGACGACAACGCCGGGTACACCAGGAACGCGACGTACACCGCCAACGCGGGGATGGCGAACAACCACGGTGACCACCGGCCACCACGTTTCACCTGTTTGACTGCAACGGTTGCTGCCATGCCGTCAGCTCTTCGCCCAGGCGGAGACGATCTCCTGCATCTTCTTCGCCGCCGCGTCCGGCTTGACCGAGCCCTGCAGCAGGTCGCTCTGGATGCTGAAGTACTGGTCGGCCTGCTTCTTCGGGAACGCCTGGTCCTGGATCGTGTAGAACGGGTTGCCCGAGTACTTCTGGGCCCACTCGGCCGCGAGCGGCAGCGTCTTCGGGTCCGGCTCGGCGCCCTTGACCGTCGAGGCGGTGATGTTCATCGCCTTCTGGGTGGCCGGCTGCACGATGAAGTCGATCAGTGCGGCCGCCTTGTCCGCGTTCCCGCTCCGGGCGTTGATCATGTAGCCCTCGACGAATCCCGAGTGCCGCGCCGGGGTCTTGTCGGTCGGCAGTTCGAAGTTGCCGAACGCGGACGAGCTCTTCTTCGCCGCCAGGATCGCGCCGGCCTCGGTCCACGGTCCGGTGATCGTGTACGCCGTCTTGCCCTGCACGTACCACGGTTCCACGTCGGACGGGTCGAGCGCCAGGGCGCCCTGGGGCAGCCACTTCTTGTCCTGCCACTTCTTGAACAGCGTGAACGCCTCGACCACCTCGGGTCGGTCCCAGCTCTCGCCACCGGTCAGCAGCTTGTCGTGCAGGTCCGGCCCGGCGGTGTGCTCGAGCAGGTACTCGAACAGCCGCATGATGTCCCATCCGTACTTGCCGCCCAGCCCGCACGGCGTGACGCCGACCGCGACCAGCTTGTCGTTGGCGGCCTCTAGCTCGGCGTACGTCGCCGGCGGAGCGGCGATCCCGGCCTTCGCGAACAGCGACTTGTTGTACCAGGCACCGATCCCGAGCGAGATGAACGGTACGCCGGACTTCACCCCGTCGAACGTCATCCCGCCGATCGCCTTCGGGTTGATCTTCGAGTCCCAGCCGTACTTGTCGAAGTACGGCTTCAGGTCGAGGGACTGCTTGGCCTTCGCGAACGGCGCGCCGATCTGACCGCCCCAGATCCGCCAGACGTCCGGGCCCTTGCCGCCGAGCAGCTCGGTACGGAGCTTGTCCGGGTACACCGCGGCACCCGAACCGGGCAGGCTGTCGACGGTGGTCGTGGTCCCGTTCTGTGCGTCGAACTTCTTCACCTGCGCCTTCAGCAGGCCGATCGTCGAGTCGTCCTCGTACGTGAACAGGCGCAGGTTGTTCGACGCCGCCTGAGTGGCTGCCCCGCCGGTCGACGTACCACCGCCCGTACAGGCGGACAGACCGGCGCCGAGCGCGGCGGCGGACGTGAAACCGAGGAAACCTCTACGGCTGATCATTGGGTGCTCCTTTGGCGGGCAAAACGGCGGATCTTCGCGAACATGTCCTCCAGCAGGAAGCGCACGTCGACCTGCTCGCAGACCTGGATGGGGTTGTCGGTGCCCGGCAGGTACCAGCCGTCGACACCGAAGCGCGGCGCCGGACGGGTCCGGAAGTTGCCGCTGTGCGGGTAGAGCATCAGGGAGATCGCAGGCGAGTCGCCGAGGGAGCGGGACTCGATCGGCTCGCCGTGGTACCTCGCGTTCCACTCGATCAACTGCTCGATCAGGTACTTGCCGAGCAGGCCGGCGTCGCCGATCTTCTCCTCGAGCTCCGCGTAGCTGACCGAAACCTTGGTGTAGACGTCACTCGGGACCTGCCAGACGGTGATCCCGGACCCGAAGACCACGTTGGCCGCGTGGACGTCGTTCGACAGGTTGAACTCCATCCCGTGACCGGCCGCGTAACCGTTGTAACCACGGCCGCCGATCCAGACCACGATCACGTTGCGGTGCACGAGCTCCGGGTCCAGCAGGATCGCCGACGCCATGTCGGTGAGCGGCCCGAGGAACGACACGAACAGCGGGTCGTTCTCGCCGGCCAGCTTCGACTCCTCGACGATCAGGCGGGCGCCGTCGGAGTCACGCGGGGTCTGCTCGTCCGGGATGCCGGCCGGCGCACCGTTCGCGACGGTGACCTTGCCGGTCAGGTCGAGCAGGTCCAGCAGCAGGTCGATCTCCTCGCGGGACTCCTCCATGCTCCGATCCGACCGGTGGGTGCCGAAGTGCGCCGGAATCAGACCACGTACGTCGAAGGTCGGCGACAACAGCCCGTGCACGATCGCGAACTGGTCGTCGGCCTCGTTCTTGGCATCGGTGTTGATGATCACCCGGCGTCTACTCGGCTTCACGCTTGACCTCTCGCTTGAATAGATATTCAATAGTGCATAGCCTGTCGCCATGAGTGTCACCACGCAGCTAGAGTCCCGTCAAGACCTCAGTTGAAACTTGGAGGGCCGATGCGCCAGGTGGTGCTGGCAATAGACCAGGGCACAACCAACTCGAAAGCCGCCCTGGTCACCGCGGACGGCCAGGTGCTCGCCACTGGTTCGTCTCCGGTTGCCCTCTCCACCCCTCACCCCGGCTGGGTAGAACAAGACGCCGAAAACCTGTGGCAGAGCGCGCTCACCGCAGTTCAGGCCTGCTTGCTACCCGAGGTACAGCTCGTGGGGATAGCGCTGTCCACGCAGCGCGAGTCTGTTGTGGGGTGGGATCGTTCGGGTAACCCCGTCGGGCCGGTTCTGGGTTGGCAGGACGTTCGGACCAGTAGTTGGTGCGCCCAACTACCGCCGGCGGTTGACGAGCTGGTACGCCGGCGTACGGGGCTCCGGGTCGACGCGATGTTCTCGGCGCCGAAGATGCGATGGTTGCTGGATCGCTCGGACGCGTACGTCGGCACCGTCGACAGCTGGTTGATCCATCGGCTGACTGGTTGCCGGGAGCATCTGACCGAGGCCGGCAACGCGTCGCGTACCTTGCTGTACGACCTGACGACCCTGGACTGGTCCGCAGAGCTGCTCGATGCGTTCGGGGTGCCGAGGACCGCGCTCGCCGAGGTGCGGCCGTCCAACGCGGGCTTCGGGCACACGAAGGACGTGCCGGGTCTACCGGACGGGATCCCGATCGTCGCCGTTCTCGCCGACTCGCATGCGGCGATGTACGGCCAGGGGTGCACGCGGAGCGGGATGGTGAAGGCCACGTACGGAACCGGCTCGTCGGTGATGACGCCGGTGGACGAGTTCGTCCCGGGCGGCTGCACGCTCGCGTGGCTGACCGATCGGCCCGTTTACGCACTGGAAGGGAACATCGTCTCGTCCGGTGCCGCGCTCGCCTGGACCGCGGACCTGCTCGGTCTGCCGGACGTCGGCACGCTGATAATGCTGGCGGCAACAGTCCCGTCGGCCGAGGGCGTCGTACTCGTCCCGGCCTTCGCCGGCCTGGGCGCACCACATTGGGACCGCGAGGCCCGCGCCGCACTCACCGGGATGAGCAGCTCGACCACCCGCGCCCACGTGGCCCGCGCCGCCGTCGACGCCGTCGCACACCAGATCTGCGACATCACCGACACCATCCCCGGCGGCCTCACCACCCTCCGCGCCGACGGCGGGGCAACCGTCTCGGACCTCCTCATGCAAACCCAGGCCGACCTCCTGGGCCACGCGGTCGACGCAGCCGACGTACCGGAGATCTCCGCCCTCGGCACCGCCGAACTGGCCTGGACTACCCTCGGCGCCCCCACCGCCTGGTCGTCCCACCGCACGTTCCGCACGTACGAACCCACCACCGAAGACCCCACCCCACGCCGCACCGCATGGGCCGCCGCAGTCACCGCAGTCCGCACAACAACCCCCTGACCTCCCAAACCCACCCTGCCCCGCCGGCGTCGAGTCGGCGGGTGGTGGCGGTTGGAGATCGCTTTCCGTTGCAGGTTGACTGGGGGATGGGGGACATTTATGGTTGCGCTCACAGCCACGGAAAGCCCTTTCCCAGGTGTGAGCGTGAGAGGTACGACTGTGAACGAGCGACGCATCGGCATTGTGATGAACGGCGTCACCGGCCGGATGGGCCTGCGCCAGCACCTCGAGCGTTCCATCGTGGCGATCCGGGAGCAGGGCGGGATCCCCGCCGCCGACGGCACGATGATCGTCCCCGAGCCGATCCTGGTCGGCCGGAACGAGTCGAAGCTGCGGCGGATCGCCGAGCAGTACGGGCTGGAGCGGTGGACTACCGACCTCGCCGAGGCATTGGCCGCACCGGACGTCGAGATCTATTTCGACTCCCAGCTCACCCAGCTCCGCGAGAAGGGCGTCCGCGCCGCCGTCGAGGCCGGCAAGGCGATCTACTGCGAGAAGCCGATCGCGGAGAGCCTGGACGCGGCCGTCGACCTGGCCAAGCTGGTCGTCGACTCCGGGCTGAAGAACGGCGTGGTGATGGACAAGCTGTCGCTGCCCGGCCTGCGGAAGCTGAAGCGGCTGGTCGACGGCGGGTTCTTCGGCCGGATCCTGTCGGTGCGCGGCGAGTTCGGGTACTGGGTCTTCGAGGGCGACTGGCAGGAGGCGCAGCGGCCGTCCTGGAACTACAAGTCCGAAGCGGGCGGCGGCATCATCCTGGACATGTTCTGCCACTGGCGGTACGTGCTCGACCAGCTGTTCGGCGAGGTCAGGTCCGTCTATTGCCAGGGCGCGACGCACATCCCGGAGCGGGTCGACGAGCAGGGCAACCCGTACGCCGCGACCGCCGACGACGCTGCGTACGGCGTGTTCGAACTCGAAGGTGGGATCGTCGCCCAGCTGAACTCCTCCTGGGCGACGCGCGTCTTCCGCGACGAACTGGTCGAGTTCCATGTTGACGGTACCGAGGGTTCCGCGGTCGCCGGCCTGCGCAACTGTCGCGCCCAGCACCGCTCGGCCACGCCGAAGCCGGTCTGGAACCCGGACATCCCGGCCACCGAGAAGTTCCGCGACCAGTGGGCGACGGTGCCGGACAACGAGGTGATGGACAACGGCTTCAAGGTGCAGTGGGAGATGTTCCTGCGGCACGTGGTCGACGACGCACCGTTCACCTGGGACTTCGTCGAGGCCGCCAAGGGCGTCCAGCTGGCCGAACTCGGCCTCAAGTCCTGGCACGAGGGCCGCAAGCTCGAGGTCCCCGAGCTCGACCTGAAGGCGAACTGATGGAACTGAGGCTTCCTTCCGGAGGCGGGCTGGAGACGTATCGGCTGGTTGGTGAGCCGGTTGCTCACGGCAACTACAGGCCGGCGCGGTCGCGGTTGGCGTTTGCGGCGGCTCATGTGGTGGCGGATCCGTTGGCGAACAACTCGCCGGGGGCTCCGGCGGTGGTCGACTGGGACCACACGCTGGAGTTCCGGCGGCACCTGTGGTCGTTGGGGTTGTCGGTCGCGGAGGCCATGGACACCGCACAGCGCGGGATGGGCCTCGACTGGGCCGCCACCCAGGAACTCATCCGCCGCTCGGCCGCGGAGGCGCCCGACGGCCGCATCGCCGTCGGCGCGGGCACCGACCAACTTGCTGCTGGCAACCATTCTGTAGAGGATGTCGTTGCGGCCTATGAAGAGCAGTTCTCCGTAGCTGAAGCCGCCGGCGCCCAGCCGATCATGATGGCGAGCCGGGCGTTGTGCGCGGCCGCCGAATCGCCGGACGACTACCGGAAGGTGTACGACCGCCTTCTCACGCAGTCGTCGCGCCCGGTCATCCTGCACTGGCTCGGCCCCATGTTCGACCCTGCTTTGGAAGGATACTGGGGCAGCGGATCATTCGAAGCCTCGCTGAAGACAGTTGTCGAGCTGATCAACGACAACGTGGACAAGGTCGACGGCATCAAGATCTCGTTGCTCGACGCATCGAAAGAGATTGCCCTACGCAACCAGCTTCCCGAAGGCGTACGACTGTACACAGGTGACGACTTCAACTACCCGGAGCTGATTCGCGGGGACGGTGAGCGTCACAGTGACGCCCTGCTCGGGATCTTCGCGGCGATCGCCCCCGCTGCGGCAGCTGCTCTGAGGGCCCTGGACGCCGGTGATCTGGAGACCTACGAGCGGGTGTTCGCGCCTACGGTTCCGCTGGCGAGGCAGATCTTCTCGGCGCCGACGTACTACTACAAGACCGGGATCGCCTTCCTCGCTTGGCTCAACGGGTTCCAGCCGGGCTTCACGATGGTCGGCGGTTTGCAGACCGGGCGTTCGCTGCCCCACCTCGCGGACACGTTCCGCCTGGCGGATCAGGCCGGCGTACTGACGAACCCCGAACTCGCCGTCGACCGCTTCCGCCAGCTCCTACGCGTCAGCGGAATCGACGCATGAACCGGTACAGCCTCAACCAGGCGACCACGAAGTACTGGCCGCTGGAGGACGTCGTCGCAGCGAGTGCCGCCGCGAACCTGGCGTGGATCGGGCTGTGGCGCGAGCCGATCCAGGAGTACGGCGTCGACAAGGCGGCGAAGCTGGTCGCGGACGCCGGCCTCAAGGTCTCGTCACTGTGCCGCGGCGGATTCTTCACCTCGACCGACGCGGCCGAACGGCAGGCGAAGATCGAGGACAATCAGCGCGCGATCGACGAGGCCGCCACCATCGGTACGTCGGTACTCATCCTCGTCAGCGGAGGACTGCCGCCCGGCTCCCGGGATCTCGAGGGCGCCCGCGCGATGGTCCGCGACGGGCTCGCCGAGCTGGCGCCGTACGCCGAGGAACGCGGCGTAACGCTCGCGGTCGAGGCCCTGCACCCGATGTTCTGCTCGGACCGCTGCGTGGTGTCGTCGCTCGGCGGCGCGCTCGACCTGGCCGAGCAATTCCCGGCGCACCAGGTCGGCGTGGTCGTCGACGCGTACCACCTGTGGTGGGACGCGGACGTCTACCGGCAGATCGAACGCGCCGGCGAGCGGATCCTGTCGTACCAGGTCAGCGACTGGGTGGTGCCGCTGCCCGAGGACACCCTGCTCGGCCGGGGCATGATCGGCGACGGCTCGATCGACCTGCGCGGGTTGCGCGCCGCCTGCGACGCGGCCGGGTACGACGGCCCGATCGAGGTCGAGATCTTCAACCAGCAACTGTGGGACGCGCCGGGTCAAGAGGTGTTCGACCTGGCGTACGCGAGGTATCAGGAACACGTCCTCTGACAAGGAGTTACCTGTATGACTGACCGGACCATTCCCGCCGACGGGATCGGGATGCACCTCTACACGATGCGTGACGTGTTGGCCGAGGACTACCCGGGGACGCTGAAGCGGCTCGCGGGGATCGGGTACCGGACCGTGGGCGTGAGCGGGCGGTTCGACCACAGCGCGGCGGAGATCCGTGGGTTCGCCGACGACGCCGGCCTCGGGATCGTGCTCGAGCACGTCGGGTACGCGCGGATGCTGGAGGACTGGGCCGGCGCGCTGGCCGACGTACGGACGCTCGGTGGGCAGTGGGCCGTCGTACCGTCGATTCCTTCCGAACTGCACTCCGTGGAGGGCTTCAAGACCGCGGCGGCGGCGTTCACCGAGGCAGGCAAGGCCGCCCGGGACGCCGGGCTGAAGCTGCTGTTCCACAACCACGGCCGGGACTTCGAAGAGGTCGACGGGCGGGTGCTGTACGACATCCTGCTGGACGTGGATCCGGAGCTGCTCGGGTTCGAGCTCGACCTGTACTGGGCGGTGGACGGTGGCCACGACCCGGCCAAGCTGTTCCAGGACCACCCGGGCCGCTTCCCCGCCCTGCACGTGAAGGACATGGCCGAGGACGGCGCGTGGGAGGACGTCGGCGCCGGCAAGCTCGACTTCGGCGCGATGTTCGCGTACGCGGAGTCGGGCGGCGTCGAGCAGTACCTCGTCGAGCACGACAAGCCCACGGACGCGTGGAAGTCGGCCGAACGCAGCTACCGCGGGCTGACCGAGCTGCGCTACTGATTTGGGGTGCCAACAAACGGCTGTTTGCTGTGACAACAAACGCTTAACCGGGTCAGCTGTGGATACGTCTGCTCACCCGTGGTGAAATCGGCCTATTCTCAACAGGTGCAGAACGAGCCAGCGGTCCGGCTGTCCGCCGTCCGTCGCCTGTACGAGGTGAGCACGCGGATGGGCGCTGGGCGCAGCCTTGCCGAGACTCTGCAGGCGGTCGTCGACGGCGTGGTGAACGGGCTCGGTTTCGGTATCGCCGTACTGAACCTGCGGCACCCGGACGGGAAGTTCGAGGTGATCGCGGTCGCCGGATCGCCCGAGGCCCGGGAGGCGCTGCTCGGCCGGGTGAGTGCGTCCGATGTCTTCGACGCGGATTTCGCCATCGCGGACACCTGGGGCCGGCTCCGGTTCGTACCGCACGAGCGCTTGGGCGAGGGTGAGGTGGTCGGGTGGGTGCCCGACGTCCCGGTCTCCGACGACCCGGACGCGTGGCACCCGCTGGACGCGCTCTTCGCGCCGCTGTACTCCCCTGCCGGTGAGCTGGTCGGGATGCTGTCCGTCGACCTGCCCGAGGATCACCGACGGCCGGGGCCGATCCACCGGGAACTGCTGGAGATCTTCGCCACCCAGGCCGGGCTGGCGATCGACAAGGCCCGGCTGACCGAACAGCTGCTCGCCGAGAAGACCCGGCTCGAGGCGAGCGAGGCGACGTTCCGGCTCGTCTTCGAAGGCGCCGGGAACGGGATGGCCACGGTCGCGTTCGACGGGCCTGACCTCGGCCGGATCCTGCGGGTGAACGACGCGTTCTGCCGGATCACCGGGTACTCGGCGGATCAGCTGGTGGGGACGCGGCTCGTCACGTTCCTGCGCGACGAGGAGCCGGACCAGACCCGGAGCGAGCTCGAAGAAGTTGCCGCCAACAACAGTACGTACCGGTTCGAGCGGGTGTTCACGCAGCCGAACGGCAACCTGATCTGGCTCGGCGGTACGGCGGCCCTGGTCGCGCAGGGCGCCGGCCAACCGCGGATCCTGCTCGTGCAGATCGACGACGTGACGGCCCGCAAGGACGCCGAACGCGAACTCCGCCACCACGCCGCGCACGACCCGCTCACCGGCCTCCCGAACCGCCGGCTCCTCCAGCACCGCTTCACCAAGGTCCTGGAACAGACCCGAGCCACCGGCCGCTCCGGAGCGCTCCTGTTCTGCGACCTCAACCACTTCAAACTGGTCAACGACAGCTACGGCCACGAGGCCGGCGATCACGCCCTCTGCGAGATCGCCACCCGTCTCAGCACCGCGGTCCGCCATGGCGACACCGTCGCACGACTCGGCGGCGACGAGTTCGCCGTACTGGCCGAAGACATCACCGGCGACGACCTCACCACCCTGATAACCCGCCTGAAAGACGCCGTCACCCGCCCCCTCCCCAACATCACCATCCAGGTGACCACCAGCGTCGGCACCGTCCCCATCACCCCCACCACCACCGACCTCGACGCCCTACTCCACGAAGCAGACCAAGCCATGTACGCCGCCAAGAACCGCCGCGGCTGACCGATTGCAGCAACCTGCAGCTCGTGTTCATTGCCGCCGGACGTGCGGATGTGCTTGAAATAGGGCCATCGTTCGACCTGGGGGGAAGATGCGCGTTGTCATGGACGGGCCGTTCTGGCTCGAGTACGGCCAATTCTTTGTAGCTGGGTACACGGAGCCGCAGACGTGCTTCGCCGGGCAGCAGAACGGGTTGTGTGGAGCCGCGGCGCCGGGGCATCTCCACCTGCGGACCGGCCTGCACACCGGGAAGGTGGGCCTTCGGGTCGAGGTACACGAACGCATGCCCTCAGTGGAGTACGACGCCGAGGACGTCGTCGAAGCGTCGTACCTCGCGTCCGGGGACGCGCAACTGTCGGCGCTCGGCGGCCATGGCGTCCCTCTGGAGTTGGAGCCGATCGGATATCGAGTTCGGTACTCCGCCTGGGGGATGGATGCGGGGCATCAATCCGGCCCGCCCGCCGACGACGAGTCGCTGGTCGACCGGTACCTGCTGCAGTTCTGGCCTGCCCGCCCGGCGCCCGAGCGGGTGGTGAAGGTGACGAGCCGGCAGGCGGCGTACTGGCACCGCGTAGCCCGCGAACTACCGACTCTGGAGCAACTCGCCCAGCAACGAGCCGACCGTGCGCGTCTGGCCGAGGAGAAGCGCATCGCCGAGGAAGCCGCCGCCTGGGGAGGAACCCTGCCGAGCGACCGCCTCCGCGACATGATGTTCGCCCAGGACCTGTGCAGTCTGGACCGCCCGCTGGTCGACGCGCTGGAACGAGCCGACGAAGTGACACGTCGTGCGGTGGCTCGCTGGGCTGCCCGCCGAGCTTGCGTAGAGGCCGGCTATGCCCAGGACGATCAGATCGCGGCGATCCTCGACGGCATGGACCGCGGCGACGACTACTGGCCCCTGTTCCATCCGCCGGTGCCCAACCCCTCCGGCGAGGTCACGCTTGTCCTCGGCACCGTGAAGTACGGCTGGCGGGACGACGCAGCGCCGCTGGAGAACGTGAAGATGGTGGTGCAGCCGACGTACGACGAGAACTCTCTCCGCGGCGCGATCCGTGCGGTGCTGTGGAGCCTCGGCCCGTTCGCCAACAAGCCACTGCTGCTCGCCGAGCTGCGGCTGACCTTCCCGGAGCTGATCTGATGCGCAGAACTACCGGGTCCGGTACTGCGGCAACCGACGCCGGAGGAGTTCGCGAAACGGAAGCGAGAGAGCGCGCGGCAGGATGAAGAGCGGCTGGCCGCCGAGTTGCGGGAGCGGTTCTTATGAGCCCAGGGACTTGAGGGGTTCGTCGGTGAGGCGGTAGATGGTCCATTCGTCTTGGGGTTTGGCGCCTAGGGATTTGTAGAAGTTGATGGCGGGGGTGTTCCAGTTGAGGACGGACCATTCGAGGCGTTCGTAGTTGTTGCGGACGCATTCTTGGGCCAGGGCGGTGAGGAGGGCTTTGCCGAGGCCGGTGCCTCGGGTTTCGGGGCGGACGAAGAGGTCTTCCAGGTAGATGCCGTGTACGCCTCGCCAGGTGGAGAAGCTGAGGAACCAGATGGCGCAGCCGACGACCTCGCCTTCGTGTTCGGCGACGTGGCAGAAGACGGCCGGGGATTCGCCGAACAGGGCGGTCTGCAGTTGGTCCACGGTCAGGTGGCATTCCTGCGGAGCGCGTTCGTACTCGGCGAGGGCGTACACCAACTCCACCAGAGCAGGTACGTCGTCGGGACGGGCTCGGCGGATGCGGTCGTCGGTCTGCATACGACCTATCCTGCACCGGTCCGGCCTGAGACTCGGATTGATCAGGCCGCCAGGCCGCCGTCGACCTGCAGGACGGCGCCGGTCACGTACGACGACCGGTCGCTCAGCAGCCAGGCGGCGGCCTCGGCGACCTCCTCCGGCCGCGCGGCCCGCCGCAGCGGGGTCTGATCAACGATCAGGTCGATGATCCCGGGCGATGCTCCGTCCCAGTCGTGCAGCATCTCGGTCAGGGTGGCGCCCGGAGCGATCGCGTTCACCCGGATCCCCTCCGGGCCGTACGTCTTGGCGGCCGATTCGGTGAGACTGTTCCCGGCTCGCTTGAGCGCGCCGTACGCCGGCAGCGCCGGGTTGCCGCGCAAGCTGCCGACACTGGACGTGTTCACGATGCTGCCGCGGCCGGCCGTGGCCCGGATCGCGGTCACCTCGGCGCTGATCGACGCCCAGAGCCCACGCAGATTCACGGCGTACAGCCGATCCAGCTCAGCCTCCGGCAACGTGTCGACCGATCCCGGTGGTTGTCCCGACGCGCCGTTGTTGAAGGCGCCGTCCAGACGGCCGTACTCCGCGACCGTACGATCCACCGCCGCGCGGACGGACTCCGGCTCCGCGAGGTCGCAGACGACGTACGCGGCGTCGCCGATCTCCTTCGCGACGCCGGCCAACTGTTCCTCGGTACGGGCAGCCAGCATCACCCGCGCACCTTCGGCGGCGAACAGCCGCGCGGCCGCGGCGCCGATTCCCCGCCCGGCACCGGTGACGAGGACGACCTTTCCTTCGAGCAATCTCTCCATGCCGACGATCCTGTTCCGGGCCGTGCCTCTCATCCAGACACCAGTAGTACCTGGATCAGCGCCCGGAAACAGGCAGACTTGAGGTGTGGACAAGGCAGAGCTGGCGGCATTCCTGCGGAGCAGGCGCGAGCGCATCACGCCTGCCGACGTAGGACTGTCCGGCGGGCGCCGACGCCGTACGCCAGGGCTCCGTCGCGAGGAGGTCGCGCAGCTGGCCTACATCTCGACCGAGTACTACACCCGGCTGGAGCAGGCCCGGGCACCGCATCCGTCGGGCGAGGTGCTGGCCGGCGTCGCTCGAGCGCTCCGGCTGTCCGATGCCGAGAGCAACTACCTTTATCAGCTGGCCGGCGTACCGAGGATGCCACCCGGGCCTTCGCGACAGGTCAGGCAAAGCATCCTGGACCTGATCGAACGACTGCCGACGACGGCGGCTCTGGTGCTTTCGGCGACGTACGAAGTGATCGCGTGGAACCACCTCGCCGCCGCGCTGCTCGAGGACTTCTCGCAGCGTGCGCCCCGCGACCGCAACCTGCTGCGCCGCGTCTTTCTGGGCCCACGCGACGCCGACGGCCGGATCTTCCGGGCGTCCGGCGACGGAGGGTTCCCAGAACACGCCACGAACTATCTACGCGCGACCGCGGCGCGCTACCCGGACAACCTGGAGATTCAGCAGCTCATCGACGAACTCCGCCACGGAAGCCCGCGCTTCGCCGAACTGTGGGACGCCCACGACGTGGCCGCCGAACTGAAGCTTTGCAAGACCTTCGACCATCCGCTGGTCGGTCCGGTCACCGTGAACTGCGACGCGCTCGCGATCCCGGACCGCGACCAGCAACTCATCCTGTACACCGCGCCACCGGGATCGCCCTCGGAGGAGGCGCTCCGGCTGCTGTCGGTGGTCGGCACGCAGCGTCTCGACGTACCGGGGTGATTAAGCAATCGGGCTGCTCACTGTGTGCGGATATTCCTGTTGGAATTGTCGCCGACCGCGCGGGAGGTTGGATACATGGCAGCTGACACGAACAAGACCCGCACGATCGGCGACGTCGAGGTGTCCGCGATCGGGCTCGGCGGGATGCCGATGTCGATCGAGGGACGCCCGGACGAGCAGCGGTCGATCGCCACCATCCACGCCGCGCTCGACGCCGGCATCACGCTGATCGACACCGCCGACGCGTACCACCTGACCGCGACCGACGACGGCCACAACGAGATCCTGATCGCGAAGGCGCTGGCGTCGTACGGCGCTGACACCTCGAACGTGCTGGTTGCGACGAAGGGCGGACACCTCCGGCCCGGCGACGGGAGCTGGACGCAGAACGGGTCGCCGGAGTACCTCGCGGAGGCGGCCGAGGCGTCGCTGAAGCGGCTCGGCGTGGAGGCGATCGGGCTGTACCAGTTCCACCGGCCCGACCCAAGGGTCCCGTACGAGGACTCGATCGGCGCGATCCGGGACCTGCTCGACGCCGGCAAGATCCGGATGGCCGGTATCTCGAACGCGAACCCCTCGCAGATCAAGCAGGCGAACGAGATCCTCGGCGGCCGGCTGGTGTCGGTGCAGAACCAGTTCTCGCCCGCGTTCCGGTCCAGCGAGCCGGAGCTCGAGCTGTGCGACGAGCTCGGCATCGCGTTCCTCCCGTGGTCGCCGCTGGGCGGGATCGCGCGGGCCGGCGAGCTCGGCGCGAAGCACCCGGCGTTCCACACGCTGGCCGCGGAGCTCGGTGTCTCGCCGCAGCGCGTGACGCTGGCGTGGATGCTCGCGAAGTCCCCGTACGTCATCCCGATCCCCGGCTCGAGCCGCCCGGAGACGATCCGCGACTCCTACGCCGCGATCGACCTGCAGCTGACGGCCGAGCAGGTCGCCGTACTGGATGCCGCCTGACCTGGGCATATTCGCCGTACCGCCGCTGTTGGAGTGCGCATGGAAGACATGCGCGCACTGAGCTACGGCCTCGGACAGCAGTACTTCGAGGAACGTGACTACCGCGGCGCGATCCGCGCGCTGCAGCCGGTGGTCGAGGAGACGCCCGACGACGTCGGCACCCGGCTGCTGCTGGCGCGGGCGTACTACCACGCCGCACTCCTCAAGCCCGCCGAGGAACACCTCCTCGCGGTCATCGAACGCGAGCCCACCGAGTACTACGCACACCTGATGATGGCCCGCACACTGGAACGCCAGTCCCGCCCCGACGAGGCCGGCAAACACCGCCGCATCGCCGCGGCCCTCACCGGCGACGACGAGCTGCTCAAGTCACAGTCGCTCTGACGAACACCCTCGAAGGCCCGTGATCCCCGCGATCGCGGGCCTTTGTGATGCAACAAGTGGCAACTTGTCCACAAGGTCCGAAATGGCGACGACACCGACCTCCTCCGCCGCTAATCTCAACGCACTGCCACTGCGTGACTGTGAAGTAGCAGGGCGTGGGATACAGAAGTACACCCGGCCAGCCGAGACCGCGGAGGACAAGTGGGGATCTGCGCCCGCTGCGGGAACCAGCGAGACCCTGCCAGCCAAACCTGCCCGCATTGCGGGGCAACGGCGTTGCCGCCGACCGCGCAGCAGCCTCATCCGCAAGGACAATGGTTCGGTCCCGGACCACGTGACGGCGGGCGGGACGATGTACCCGCTCCTCCTGTGCAACCGCCGATCGGCATCCACCCGCCTACCACTCCGGCTGCCCCGGCCGCGCCGACCAAGCGCGCGTCGGGCCCCGGGTTCCGGGCGAAGGTCCGCAGCCTGTTCACCCGGCCGCCGGGCTATCAGAACGTCTTCGTCTGGCTGGTCACCGGTATGCTGCGGGACAAGCGCGGGCTGTTCGGCGCCTTGCTCGCGACCTGGTTCAACCTTCCGGTCGCCGTGCTCCTCGGCGGTACCGGATTGGTTGCCGGTGGCATCTACGGCTACATCGGCGGTGCGGTCAGCGGCAACAGCCGAGCGGACTCCTGGTTCGCCGGCATTCCGGTCCTGGACGGCTTGTTCAGCAGTGCGTTCCTGCAGGGCGGCGGTATTCTCGGCATGCTTCTGGGCGCGGCCGCCGGCGCGCTCGGCGGGTTCCTGCTGGGCCTGGTCGTGCCCTGGCTTGCGCTAGCGGCGAGCAGCCCGGCCGAAGGCCTCGGCCGGTTCCTTGCCCAGCTCCTGGTCGCGTTCTTCTGCGGCGTGCTCTACACGATCTGGGGCATCGCCAGCGAGGGCTGGATGTTGCGAGTCTCGGGTGCGCGACAACCGAGCCGCCGGGAACGAGCGCTGATCGAGCCGATCGTCGAGGACTGCGCTCGGCGGCTGGGCCTGACCTCGACACCGAAACTGCTGATGGACGACGACCGCACACCCAACGCGGCGGCGGCCACGCGGCACATCATCGTCAACAAGGGGTTCCTCGACGACTTCGACTACGACCCCGAGCCGTTGGCCGGTGTCATCTGCCACGAGCTGACCCATTGGCGCAACGCGGACACGGTCTCGAGCTACTTCATTCGCGGCGTCGCCCTCCCGCTCTACATCTCGTACAACGTCTGCACCTGGCTGCTGCGTTTCACCCGCGGGATCATCCAATTCTTCGTCGTGCTGGTGACATGGCCGATCCTGGTGAGCATCAGGTACGTCGTGATGCCGCTGCAGGCCTCCGGCAGCCGCGCGATGGAATTCCGGGCCGACCAAGGTGCCGTGGCGGCCGGCTATCGGGACGGTCTGCGCAGGGTTCTCACCCGCTTCCGCGCCAGCTTCGACGGCGCGCGCAACGGATGGGATCGGTCCGTCCTCAGCACGCACCCGCCGAGCGAGTTGCGGCTGGAGGCTCTCGAGGAGCCGGGCGTCGAGTACCCACTGCCTGATGCCGAGAACCCCGATGTGCCGATGCCGGTGATCGTCACCGGCGGGTTGGCCAGGGACTGATGAACGCACAGTGGCCGGTGATCCCGCCGTTCAGCCTGGAGCCGCGCCGCCAGGTGTTTCTCGGCTGGGACGCCCGAGGTGGCTACAAACGGTGCTGGAGCGCGCCCGAGGACTCGGTCGGGATCGTCGGGCCTCCTCGCTACGGCAAGACCTCCGGACTGATCATCCCGTCGGTGATGTGGTGGGAAGGTCCACTCGTCTGCACGTCGACCCGCGGCGACATCCTCGGGTTCGCCGGGAATCGCCGGCGCGCGCTGGCAGCGCCGTACGGCGGAGACGTCAAGGTGTACGACCCGTTCGGCAGCGAGTATCCCGAGCTGTCGATGCGCTGGTCGCCGTTGGCGGACTGCGAGAACCCGTCCGTCTGCTACCGACGGGTGGCGGCGATGACAGCTGTCGCGGGTCAGGGAGTGCAGGACGGTGACCACTGGCGTGGCGGGGCTGCCGCGATCCTCCGCGCGTACTTCCACGCGGCCGCGCTGGAGCAGTTGCCGATTTCCGTCGTACGACGGTGGCTCACTGCTCAGGAAACGCGCGACCCTACGGCGATTCTGCGGTTGTCGTCGAGTCCGGGCGCGATGTGGGCGGACGATCTGGATGCGGTGAAGTTGCTCGGCGACCGGGAGCGCGGCAGTTTCTACTCGGTTGCGCGGAACACGCTCGAGGCGACGTCCGAACCGACCGTGCTCGCGTCCTGCTCGAAGAACGAGCTGAACATCGACGAGTTCCTGGAGAGCCGGTCGTCGCTGTTCATCATCGGTCCGTCCCACCAGCAGCAGGCGATCGCGCCGCTGATGGCAGGCCTGGTCGACAGCATCGCGCAACGTGCGTCGGAGATCGCCGCCGAACGGGGCGGCAGACTGGAGCCACCGCTGATGCTGGCACTCGACGAGATCGCCAACATCGCACCGTTGTCGAGTCTCCCCTCGTTGGTCAGCGAGGGTGGCGGTCGCGGCATCGTGACGATGTGGGCAACGCAAAGCCTTGCCCAGTTGAGGAATCGGTACGGCGTGGAGCAGCAGGCGGCGATCCTGGCGGCCACCACCGCAAAGCTCATCTTCGGTGGACTGTCGAACGGCGAGGACCTGCACAACATTTCGTCCTGGGCCGGTGAGGAGCGCCAAACCACCACCAGCATGCAACTAGGACCGCAGCCTGGTCAGACGCCCGGCAGTACCGGACCGGTCGGCGTCAGCGGAGCCATCGCCGGCCAGAACACCACGGTCAGCAACATCTACCGCCCGGCTCTCCCGGTCAACGCGATCCAGATGCTGCCACCCTTCCACGCCTGGCTCTTCTGGCGCAGCGAACCCCCGTTCCAGGTCGAGGCCCGCCCCGCCGGGGCCATCTCGGAATTCGCCCAGCTCAGAGGCTTCGGATCATGAGAGAACATGGAACCGGACCACAAGCAAGGAGTGCGCACTATGACCGACAATCCGCCGGAACCGCAGACGGCAGATCCGGAGAAGATCGCCAGGCGGACGCGCGAGGAGGATGTCACCGGCGAAGAGTGGGAGGAGATCCTGAGAAAGCAACGCGAGAAGGAAGAAGCGGAGGGTCGCAGAATCTTCGGCGACAAAGAGCCCTTCCCTGTTCCGGACTCCGACACCGACTCCTGAGTCCCGGGGGCCGGCCGGCTCATCGCCCTGATCTCGTCACGGAGGTGCCGGGCCGATGAACGCCGGAAAGGCCAACGGTTGGGGTATCCGGTCGTTCCCGATCACGCTCGCGGACGACGATCCGCTCCTGACGCCGACGAACACCATCGAAACCCCGGAGCGCGAGGCGTTTCGGCGACAGGTCGTCGAAGACCATCTGGCCGGCTCGACGCCCGTCACGGACCGCAAGCCGGTTCTGTACCTGATGGGTGGCGGCGGCGCGTCCGGCAAAGGGGCGGTCAAGGATGCGCAGATTGAGAGAGGAAGAATACCCGCGCAGAACGTGGTGAATCTCGATCCCGACGAGATCAAGACCAGCGTCCCGGAGTACAACGCGATTGTCGCAGCCGGGGACAGTCGTGCGGCAGCGACGGTTCACGAGGAGAGCAGCGCGCTCTCGAAGCAGGTGCTCGGTGCGGCCATGGAAGGGCGCCGGGACATCGTCTACGACGTGACGATGGGCAACCCGGACAAGGGACGCACCCTCATCCAGACCGCCAAGGACGCCGGCTACGACGTGCGGCTGTACGGCGTCACCGTCGATCCTGTCACCGCGGTCGAGCGCAACGGCAAGCGCGCGGAGCGAACCGGTCGCTACGTTCCGGTCAGCTCGCAACTCGAGGCGCACAAAGGATTCAGCGAAGGTTTCGCGAGTTACGCAGACCTGGCGGACGAAGCGAAGCTCTTCGACACCAACAACGGCAGCGTGTTGATCGCGGAGAAAGAGCCGGGGGGTGCACTCGAGGTCTACCGTCCCGCGGAGTACGACGCCTTCAAGCGGAAGGCCCACCTGAACCCCGAGGCAGCCGGAGCCGACGAACTGTACTCGGAACACGACAGCTCCAAGCTGTACTCGCGTGGCGGATCGCGGACCAATCAGGAGATCGTCGACTCCGGTGACGGGTTGCCGCGTACGCAGGAGAGCGTGCGGGAGGCGGCCGATGCCGGTGGGATCGATCTCACCGGAGTGGACGTACTGATCGTCGACGAGCCGGACGAGATTCGCTATCTCGACCATGAGCAGGCGTGTGCGTACACGCCGAGCGAGCGCGGTGGTGACGAGATACGACTCGGACCGGCGGCCTTCGCCGACCGTGAGATGTTGGTCGCGACACTCGCGCACGAGAAGACACACGTCGAACAACTCCGGGCCATGTCCGACCCTGACTTCGACTCGGAAACACTCAAGGATCTCGAAGATGAGGCGTACGCGAGCGAAGCTCCGGCGCTGGAAAGGCTGAGGGAACATGACGGCGATCAGGTTCGTGGTCGAGACGACGTTCGACCTGCCGAACAGGGACGGGATCCTGGTTCCGGGCGAGCTGGTGACGGGAGTGATCTCGGGCGGGACGACCTTGCTGACGGAGGACACGAGGCAGCCGATCCGGATTCTCGGGATCGAGTTCCCGACCCCGAGGAGCGAGGGGACGAACCGGGTGACGTTGCGGATCGAGCGGACGGACGCACCGGCGATCAAGCCGGGGACGACGCTGATCAGCCCGGCGTAACAACCTCCGACCCAGACACAGAAACCGAGCCAACCGCAGACGCCGAGAACCAAGCCGAGGCAGCCGCGGACGCGGACGCCGACGCTCAGGACGACGCGGACGCCCAGGCTGAGGCAGATGCTGAAGCCGACGCGGAGGATGAGGCCGAGGCGCAAGCGGACGCGGACGCAGACGCTCAGGACGAGGCAGATACCCATGCCGAGGCGCAGGACGAAGCCGACGCCCAGGCGCAGGTTGACGCTGAGTCCGAGGCCGAGGCCGACGCGGAGGCCGACACTGACGCGCAGGCCGAGGCAGAGGCTGAGGCTCAGGACGAAGCCGACGCGGAGGCCGACACTGACGCCGACGCTGAGGTAGATGCTGAAGTAGATCGTGAGGCCGACGCTGATGCCCACGCTGACGCCCAGGCCGAGGCAGATGCTCAGGACGACGCGGAGGCGGAGGCGGAGCAGGCTGATGTGCAGCGGGAGGATGAGGCTGACGTTGGGGAGGGCTCGGAGGCCGACGGTCAGGAGACCGAGGTCCGTGAGGAGGAGGCCGAGGCTGAGTCCGCGGAGGCTGAGTCTGCGGAGGCTGAGGAGCAGGATCTCGCGGCCGGCGAGCAGGACGTCGAGGTTGGTGGGCAGGAGCAGGAGGCTGCCGGCGACGATGTCCAGGCGGATGGGGAAGAGGTTGAAGCCGGCGGGGACGACATGGCGGCCGGTGGGGAAGAGGCCGAGGCGGACGACGTTGAGGCTGGTGGGGGCGGGGCTGAGGCCGGTGGGGATGAAGCTGGGGGTGGGTATGAGCAGCAGGCTGAGGCTGATGACGACCGGGTGGCGGGGGCTATGGAAGAAGGCGGGGATGCGGATTACGGGGACGACTCGTACGACGACTCCGCGACGGCTGACATGGGGAGGGAGTGACGGTGGCGTCTGCACCACCCTGGGTCTGGGACGGGTTGAGTGATGAGGTTCGGGCCGAGTCCTGGTCGCGGCTGGCGGCCTGGGTGACGTGGCTGGAGGAGGCCTACGCGCCGTGGGTGATGCTGCCACCGTGCTGGCCGGTGCACGAAGGGCTCCGCACCGAGCTGACGATGTTCTGGTACTGGCATCGCTGGCTGATGTCGAAGGCCGCCAACCCGATCGACGGCGTTCGGTGGCACAACGAACTGCGCCGGTCCGCGCAGGCCTGGCGGGAGCTGTCGACCTGCCGGCACGAGCCGCCGGTGTCGCACCACAACCAGATCATGGCCGACCGCCGCATCAAGCAGAACGAGTTTCTGACCCAGGCCGTACGGGCCGAAGCAGAAGCAGCCAAGCCACGGCCCGCTGACGTGGTGCGCGACGCCGAGGAGGCGTGATGACCCAGACAACTCCCCCTCCGCAGGTGGTCAACCCGTTCGTGGAGCCGTGGAAGCCCACGCAGCGGTTCATCGTCGTGACCGCGCTGATCGTCGCCCTTGTCGTCTCGATCAGTACGGCGAGCTTCGTCGTAGAGCGGATCTGGTTCAAGCCGGAGTCGGCGGTGGAGGGGTACTTCAGGGCGCTCGGCGAGCGGGACGCCGGCAAGGCCGCGACGTACCTGAACGATCCGGCCGGCAGCATCGACGGGGCGCTCGCCTCGGATCAGTACGTGCCGCCGACGGGGCTGAAGGTGGAGAGCATCGAGAAGGGCGACGACAGCAAGACGCGGATCGCCAAGATCAGCTACTCGATCGGCGACAACCACGTCAGCGGCACACTCCGGCTGCGCGCGAAGGACAAGCTGACGTTCGGCATGTTCCGCGGCTGGACGATCGAGACCTCGCGCCCCTCGCTCCAGGTCTCCACGCCGAACCCGACCGCCGTCCGCGTGAACGGCAAGCCACTTCCGGTCGACGAGAACAGCTCGGCGTCGCAGGTCGAACTCTTCCCCGGACGGTACGTCGTGACCGTCGCGGACGGCCCGTTGATCACCAGCGAACCGGTCACGATCGACGCGGCGTTCGGCCAGCAGGACGTGGAGTTGACGCCGACCGTGAAGCCCGAGGCGAAGACCGCCGTCGACGGGCAGATCAAGTCGTACCTCACAGGCTGCCTGACCAACGCGAACGACTCCTGCCCGTTCAACTTGTCCACAGAGGTGACCAAACCGGTCTGGCGGATCGTGAAGTACCCGACCATCGAACTGCTCCTCGCCGACGACGGATCCGTCGTCGTGCGGACCGCCACCGACGGAGAGGCCACGGTGACAGGCACTCAGTACGGCGGTTATCCGTACACGGACACGCAGGAGTTCGCCGTCGACGGCACGGTCACCGCGCCGGACGGGAAGGTCGTCTACACGCCTGGAGAGTGACTAGGTCCTGTCTGGATTACCAGCCAGGACCTACGGCTTCGTCGCGGCGGATGCGGTCTGGTAGATGGCCTGCATCCGCTGCCAGTTCGTGAGCAACGACGACGCGTACAGCACGTAGTCCTGGCTGCCGACGCGCCAATAGATCGACCTGACGTGCTTGCGCCCTGCGTCGGAGTCGAACTCGAACTCCCAGCTGACAGCCTCGTGCTGACGCCAGGTGGACGGGTGAAGCCCGACCAACTGATAACCGGGGTACTTCGTTCTGAACCCACGCTCGGTGTCCTGCATCACCGAGGCCAGTGGGCGACCAGGCGCCGGCGAACCGCCGTACCGGAGAAAGCTGGTCGAGTCGTTCGGGTCGGTGGCCTGCGTGTCGGTGCCGGTGGAGCGGACCGCGGCCGGCCAACCGACGGGGATCAACGTCGTCAGTCCGCCCGGTCCGCTCGCCGCCTGGAAGCCGGCGGGGATACCGGGTTGAGGCGGTTGCACGACTGACGGCTTCGCCGGGGACGGTGTGCTCGGCTGCGGTTCGGTCGGCGAGGTCTCCGAACTGGACGGCGCCGCGGTCGGAGTCGACGAGATCGCGGTCGGCTTCGGCGTCGCGGCACCGGCCGAGTCGCCGGGCGAACGCAGTACCAGCAGAGAGCCACCGATCAGGCCGCAGACGACCAGGTTGCCGGCGAACGCGATCACGGCGAGCTGCTTGGAACTCATCCGCGCTTGACTCATGGTTCCCCAGTACGCGTCGCCAGTTCGGACTCCCCGCGAGCCGCCGGTCGACCTAAGCTACCGGGAGCACTCGCAAGCGCACTGTAGGCGACAACAGGTTGTCCGACAAGGCAGGACAGGGACATTGGCTCAACAACCGGATGAAGACCCTGCCGCCGAGGTCGAGCGGCTACGGAACGAGCTGCGATCGCGGCCGGACGACAACGACCTGCGGACCCGGCTGGCCTGGGCGATCCGGCGGATGATCGAGGCCTCGCTCGCCGTCACCGTCTATCAGGTACGGATGATCGCCAGTGAGCGGCAACGGCAACTGTGCCGGCGCGAGGCCGCCGAGATCCTCGATCTCGCCCCCTGGGACAACGACCTGCGCGTGTTCGCCACCGGGATCGCAGCCGAGGTCGAGCGCGGCGGACAGTGGGCGTGGCAGAGCAAGGCTGCGGCCGTGACGCTGTCGACGGCCGCGGCCGTGTGCGGGCTGGCGCTGGTCGTGGTCGGTGGGCTGTTCGACAGCCTCGCCCTGATCATCGTGGCCGGGCTGTTGAGCAGTGCGGCGCTGGCCGGGATCGTGCTGCTGTTCCGCAAGCAGGTGTGGTGGGTGGCTGCTCGGGATGCTCGAGGTGTCATCGAGCGGCCGGGGATCTGAGCCGCAGAGGGTGGAATGAGTTGCCGGGGATTGGTGTTCTGTGGGGTGTTAGTAGTTTAATTGTGAACTACCTAGTCGAGGAGGACGGATGCAGTTCGGCGTATTCAGCGTCGGGGACGTGACCGAGGACCCGACCACGGGGACCACGGTCTCCGAGGGTGAGCGGATCAAGGCGATGGTGCGGATCGCGCTCAAGGCCGAAGAGGTCGGGCTGGACGTGTTCGCGCAGGGCGAGCACCACAACCCGCCGTTCGTGCCGTCCTCGCCGACCACCCAGCTCGGGTTCGTCGCGGCGCAGACGTCCAAGATCATCCTGTCCACCTCGACGACGCTGATCACCACCAACGACCCGGTGAAGATCGCCGAGGACTACGCGATGCTGCAGCACCTGGCCGACGGCCGGGTCGACCTGATGATGGGTCGCGGCAACACCGGTCCGGTGTACCCGTGGTTCGGGCAGGACATCCGCAACGGGATCGGGCTCGCGGTCGAGAACTACGCGCTGCTCCGGCGGCTCTGGCGTGAGGACGTCGTCGACTGGGAGGGCAAGTTCCGTACGCCGCTGCAGGGGTTCACGTCGACGCCGCGGCCGCTGGACGGCGTACCGCCGTTCGTCTGGCACGGGTCGATCCGGTCGCCCGAGATCGCCGAGCAGGCGGCGTACTACGGCGACGGGTTCTTCCACAACAACATCTTCTGGCCGATGAGCCACACCCAGCGGATGATCGAGCTCTACCGGACGCGCTTCGAGCACTACGGGCACGGCGCGGCGGACCAGGCGATCGTCGGGCTGGGCGGTCAGGTCTTCATGCGGAAGAACTCGCAGGACGCCGTACGGGAGTTCCGGCCGTACTTCGACAACGCGCCGGTGTACGGGCACGGCCCGTCGCTGGAGGACTTCACCCGGGAGACGCCGTTGACGGTCGGCAGCCCGCAGGAAGTGATCGAACGGACCCTGAGCTTCCGGGAGAGCGTCGGCGACTACCAGCGGCAGCTGTTCCTGATGGACCACGCCGGCTTGCCGTTGAAGACGGTGCTGGAGCAGCTGGACATCCTGGGCGAGGAGGTCGTACCGGTACTGCGGAAGGAGTTCGCCGCGCTGAAGCCGGCCCACGTACCCGACGCCCCGACCCACGCTTCCCTGAAGGCCGCCGCCGAGCGGGCTCGCGACCTGGAGACGATCGACGAGCCGGCCGTGGTGGCCGAACCGGCCGCCGAGGAGCCGACGCGATGAACGAACGCGTGATTGCCGTCGTGACAGCTGGGTTGACGACTCCGTCGTCGTCCCGGCTGCTCGCCGACCAGCTGGCCGAGGCCGTCCGCGACGAGCTGTCCGGTCGCGGCATCAGCACGCGCATCGAGCTGATCGAGGTCCGGGACCACGCCCACGAACTGACCGACAACCTGCTGACGGGCTTCCCGCCCGCCAAGCTGCGCGAGGTCCTGGAAACAGTCGCCGCGGCCGACGCCCTGATCGTGGTCAGCCCCACCTTCAGCGCGTCGTACTCCGGCCTGTTCAAGATGTTCTTCGACGTACTCGACGACCAGGCCCTGGCCGGCAAACCAGTCCTCCTGGCCGCCACTGGCGGCACCGAACGCCACTCGCTGGTGCTCGAGTTCGCCCTGAGGCCGTTGTTCGCATACCTGAAGGCCCTCCCGGTCCCCACGGCCGTCTACGCCGCCTCCACCGACTGGGGCCCGAACGCGGCCACCCTCCGCCCCCGCATCGCCCAAGCCGCCTCCGACCTGGTCGCCGCGCTCCACCACGAAACCCCCACCCACACAGACCCGTTCGCCAACCCAACCCCGTTCGAAGACCTACTCAACAGCTGAGCGCGACGCGATCAGCTGGGTAAGGCCGTCGAGGATGGTGGTCAGGCCGAAGGTCAGGGCGTGGGCGGGGTCCAGGGCGGACTGGAAGTGTTCGCCTACGGAGGTGCCTACTCGGCCCGCTAGGGGGAAGTGCGTGTTGGACATGACTGTGGTGAGGGTTGGGGAGATCTGACGCCACCACTCCTGGTCCGACAGGCCTGATTCGCGTTGGGTGCGGAGTTGTTCGGCGCCGGCTCGGGCGGTGCCCTGGACGTGGGTGAGGACCAGCGACAGAGCGGAGTCGATCTCGACGTCGGTCAGGCCCAGGCCGTCCAGCGGACGTAGTTCTATCTCGTACTTGCGGGTGATGTTCGGGCCCAGCGCCGTCCGCATGGTGGGGACCTCGTGGATCCACGGGTGCGCGGTGAGGACGTCCCAGTTCCGGCGGGCGATGAATTCGAGGGCGCCACGCCAGCCGCCGGGTTGGCCGGCCGGTTCGGCGTCGTCGTACAGGTCGCCGTACGCCTGGTCGAACATCAGGTCGGTCAGCTCACCCTTTCCGGGGACGTGGGTGTAGAGCGACATCGTGCCGACCTTCAACCGGTCGGCGACCATCCGCATCGACAGCGCCTCGAGCCCGGACTCGTCGGCCAGCGCGATCGCCGCGTCGACGATCGCGCGCACGGTCAGGCCGGAACGGCCGGGCTTGGTGTGGCTACCCCAGAGCAGCGCCAGACTGCGCGCCGGATCGGGCGCCGCCGCCTTTCTTCCCGCCACGCGGAACCTTCCTCCACCGATCGTCGTTGGACGCATCGTACCTGAGCCGTACAATGTACGGTACACTCTACGGTTCAACGACCACGAGAGGCTGGGAATGGCAACAGAGCAAGTGATCGAGGCCGTCGGCGTACGGAAGAACTACCGCGGCGGTACGGAGGGTGCGGGGCTGAACGGCTTCGACCTGGAGGTCACGGCCGGTACGGTGACGGGCCTGCTCGGCCCGAACGGCGCCGGCAAGACGACCGCGGTGCGGATCCTGTCCACGCTGCTGGAGCTGGATTCCGGTACGGCGACGATCGCGGGGTACGACGTACGCCGCCAAGGCGCGGAGGTACGCCGCCGGATCGGGCTCGTCGGGCAGTACGCCGCGGTCGACGAGGTACTCACCGGGCGGCAGAACCTGGTGATGTTCGGGCGGCTGAACCACCTGCGGAACGCGAAGGCCCGGGCGGACGAGTTGCTCGAGCGGTTCAGCCTGACCGAGGCGGCCGGGCAGGCGGTGAGCAAGTACTCCGGCGGCATGCGCCGGCGGCTCGACCTCGCCGCGAGCCTGATCGTCGCGCCGCGGGTGCTGTTCGTGGACGAGCCGACGACGGGTCTGGACCCGGCCGCGCGGATCGAGGTGTGGAACGCCGTACGGCAGCTGGTCGACGGCGGTACGACGGTGTTGCTGACGACGCAGTACCTGGAGGAGGCGGATCAGCTGGCGAACCGGATCTCGATGCTGAAGGCGGGGAAGGTCGTCGCGGAAGGGACGCCGGACGAGTTGAAGACGCAGCTGGGCGCGGACCGGTTGGAGCTGGTACTCGCGGATCCGGCCGACGTACCGCGGGTCGTGGAGCTGGCCGCGCCGCTGGCGGCCGGGCAGGTGCAGGTGGTCGACGTACGGGTGAGTGTGCCGGTGCAGGATCGGACGAAAGCCCTGGTGGTGATGGCGAACTCGTTGCACGAGGCAAGGATCGAACCGGAGGACATCACGTTGCGGCGGCCGACGCTGGACGAGGTCTTCCTGCACCTGACCGGTACGGAGGTGGCGGCGTGATGTGGGTGTTCGCGGACAGCTGGACGATCGCGCGGCGGACCTTCCTGCACTGGCGGATGCAGCCGGGGCTGGTGGTGTTCACCTGGTTCTTCCCGGTGTTGATGCTGCTGCTGTTCGGCGGGTTGCTGGGCGGCGCGATGGTGACGGATTCGTCGTACTACGAGTTGCTCGTACCGGGGATCTTCGCGCTCGCGATGCTGTTCGGGCTGGAGGGCACGATGACCGCGGTCGCTACGGATGTGTCGAAGGGGGTGACGGATCGGTTCCGCTCGCTGCCGATGAGTTCGGCGGCTGTGGTGCTCGGGCGATGCATCGCGGACCTGCTCGACTCGGTGGTCACGCTGGCGGTGCTGGTCGCCACCGGGCTCATCCTCGGTTGGCGGTGGCACGAAGGGCTGATGTCAGCGCTGGCCGCGTTCGGGCTGCTGTTGCTGCTCCGCTTCGCGCTCCTGTGGGTAGGCATCTTCATCGGCCTCTCCGTCAAGAACGCCCAGAGCGTCACCGTGGTCCAGGTCCTCGTCTGGCCCGTCGGCTTCCTCTCCAGCACCTTCGTAGCCACGTCCACGATGCCGCCCTGGCTGGGCACCATCGCCCAATGGAACCCCTTGTCCGCCACAGCCACAGCAGCCCGCGGCCTCTTCGGCAACCCGGATCCGTCAACCACCACAACCTGGATCGGCTCTCACGCGGGCGTCGCAGCAGTCATCGCACCACTCGTGCTGACGGCGATCTTCCTGCCGTTGTCGGCCCACCGTTTCCGCACGCTGTCCCGCTGATCACCTTGGTTGCCTAGGGCGTCAATTGGCCGCCGTTGATCTCGACGATCTGGCCGGTGACGTAGGACGCCATCCGTTCGGAGGCGAGGAACAGGATGGTGCCGACACACTCGTGCGGCGTACCGGTGCGGCCCATCGGGATGGTCGCGAGCATCGCCTGCAGCTGGGCGTCGCCGGTGTGGCGGTCGTGGAACGGGGTCTTGATCACGCCGGGCGCGATCGCGTTCACCCGGATCCCGTCCGGCGCGAGCTCCTTGGCCAGTCCGCGGGTGAACGTACTGACCGCGCCCTTCGACGTGGCGTAGACCACCGAACCGCCGGCGCCACCGGTCCGCCCGGCGATCGACGTGACGTTCACGATCGAGCCACCGCCCTGCGCCTTGAACACCGGTACGATCCGCCGGCTGAGGGCGAACACCGAGGTCAGGTTGACGTCCAGGATCCGGTGGAACTCCTCGTCCGGTACGTCGGCGACCGGTGATCGGTGGACGAGGTCGCCGGCGTTGTTCACGAGTACGTCGATGCGCCCGTGCTGCGCGAGCACCTCGTCGATGAACGCGTCGGCCGACTTCGGGTCGGCGAGGTCCGCCTGGTGCAGGGACGCCGTACCACCCGCGGTCTGCACCGCCCCGACGGTGTGCCTCGCGCCCTCCTCGTTCCGGTGGTAATGCAGCGCGACCGTCGCCCCGGTCTCCGCGAACCCGACCGCCGCCGCAGCCCCGATCCCACTGCTCGCCCCGGTCACCACCACGACCTGATCCCTGAAATCCAGATATGCCATGGGCATATCCTCTCCCAGTGCCGCATTCCGTTCTCGTCGCCGCGTATGTCGCCTGGCCCGCAGGTGCGGTGCTGCTGCGCCTGGTGGCACGCGCTCGCGCGCGATGCCTGATCGTCACCGGGCTCGCCATCCTGGTCGCGCTCGTGCTGGCGACGACGGCTACGCCGACGGATGTTGCGCTGCCGTTGGGTCTGTTCGCCGGAGGGGTGCTCGCGGTGGTCGTCTGCCTGGCGACGGGTCGCGGGCTGACGCTCAACATCGACCAGGGCACGACCTACTGGGAGTACGACGGGAAGATCCCGGTGGGCGACCGCCTGGTCGAGATCCTGGGCGCATTGGTCGCGATCCTCGGAGTCGTGGCGCTGCCGTTGGACTGAACGCGCCGGGTGGCGGGGTGGTGGGGTGGGGGCGGGGGTATTTTCGATGGATGGGATACGCGCTCGGGGAGCTCGGGCTCCGGCGGTGGCGGACTGGTGACGCGTTGCGGCTGGCGGCGGCGCACGACGATCCGGCGATGGTGAACCAGGGCGGCATCGTGGACCGGGCGTCCGCGGTCGACTGGATCGGCCGGGTCGCGGATCTCGACAACGGGCACGTGTACGCCGTCGCGGACGCGGAGGACCACCCGATCGGGTGCGTCGCGGTGACGAACATCGACCGGCACCGGGTCGGCTGGATCTGGTACTGGACGCTCTCCGACGTCCGCGGCCACGGCATCGCGCGGGACGCCCTCCGCGCGCTCGCGAGCTGGGCCCACCACGAGGCGGGGCTCTACCGGCTCGAACTCGGGCACCGCCTGAACAACCCCGCCTCGTGCGCGGTCGCGGCGGGCGCCGGCTTCCTCTCCGAGGGCATCGAACGCCAGCGCCTCGCCTTCGACGGAACCCGGTACGACGTCGAACGCCACGCCCGCCTGGTCACCGACCCGCTGAACCCACCCAACCGCCCGGTCCGCATCGTCAGCTGACCCGACGTCTGCGACTCGACAGGACGTACATGTCCACTGGCTTGCGAACGAGCCCGCTCCCCGGCGTGCAGACGCCGTCGGTGTGCGTATACGTCCTGTCGAGCTGCAGACGGACTGGGCGGAAATCAGAGGGTGAGCTTCGGGTGCCGGTTGACGTCCTTGTAGAGCAGGTACCGGAAGCGGCCCGGCCCGCCGGCGTAGCAGGCCTGCGGGCAGAACGCGCGCAGCCACATGAAGTCGCCCTCCTGGACCTCGACCCAGTCCTTGTTCAGCAGGTAGATCGCCTTGCCCTCGAGGACGTACAGGCCGTGCTCCATCACGTGCGTCTCCGGGAACGGGATCACCCCGCCCGGCTCGAACGTCACGATGTTGACGTGCATGTCGTGCCGTACGTCGTCCGGGTCGACGAACCGCTGCGTCCGCCAGGCGCCGTCGGTGTCCGGCATCTCGCGACCCTCGACGTCGGCCTCGTTGGTGACCAGCGCCGGCGGTACGTCGATCCCCTCGACCCGCTCGTACGCCTTCCGCACCAGGTGGAACGTGGCGTTCGCGTCGCTGGTGTTCCGGACAGTCCAGTCGCCACCCGGCGGGAGGTACGCGTACCCACCGGAGGTCAGCGCGTGCTTCTCGCCCGCCACCGTCAGCACAATGTTGCCTGCGACAACGAACAGTACGGCCTCGGCGGCCGGGTCGGTCTCCGGCTTGTCGCTGCCACCACCGGGCGCGACCTCGACGATGTACTGCGAGAACGTCTCCGCGAACCCGGACAGCGGACGCGCGATCACCCACAGCCGGGTGTCGTCCCAGAACGGCAGCCGGCTGGTGACGATGTCCCGCATCGTCCCGCGCGGCAGCACGGCGTACGCCTCGGTGAAGACCGCGCGGTCGGTGGTGAGGTCGGTCTGCGCGGGCAGTCCGCCCTTCGGGGCATAGAAAGTCATCGTTCTCCTCGGGTCAGCAGGCGGCCGCGCGGGTGGGCGGTGAGGTCGACCGGTACGCCGCGCAACCAGGTGCTCCGGACGACCCCGGTCAGCGTGCGGCCGTCGTACGGCGTGATCGCGTTCTTGTGCTGGAGCTGGTGCGCGTCGACGGTGAAGGTCTCGTCGGGGGCGAGCACGCACAGGTCGGCGTCGTACCCGATCTCGATCCGGCCCTTGGTCTGCAGGCCGGTCTGTGCTGCGGGCGCCTCGGCCATCCAACGGACCACATCCGGAAGGGTGAAGCCGCGGCGACGAGCCTCGGTCCACACCGCGGGCAGGCCGAGCTGAAGGGACGCGATGCCGCCCCAGGCGGTACCGAAGTCGCCGGTGTCCAGGTGCTTGAGGTCGATCGTCGACGGCGAGTGGTCGGACACGACCTGGTCGATGGTGCCGTCGCGGAGGCCGTCCCAGAGCAGTTCGCGGTTCGCGGCCTCGCGGATCGGCGGGCAGCACTTGTACTGCGTGGCGCCGTCCGGGATGTCCTCCGCGTCGAAGCTGAGGTAGTGCGGGCAGGTCTCGGCGCTGATCCGGACGCCGTCGGCGCGGGCCTTCGCGAGCAGCGGGAGCACCTCGGCGCTGGAGACGTGCAGGATGTGGACCCGGCAGCCGGTCTCGCGGGCGAGGTCGATGACGTGCTGCACGGCCTCGTTCTCCGCCGCACGGGGGCGGGAGTCGAGAAACGCCTGGTAGCTCGCGCCGTTGGGTTCGTTCGCCTCGTCGATGCGGTGGGCGTCCTCGGCGTGCACGATCAGCAGGCCGTCGAAGTTTGCGATCTCGCGCATGGCGGCTTCGAGCTGCGGCGGGTCGAGTGGCGGGAACTCGTCGACGCCGGAGTGCAGCAGGAAGCACTTGTAGCCGAAGACACCGGCGTCGTGCAGCGGACGCAGGTCGGGAACGTTGCCCGGGATCGCGCCGCCCCAGAAGCCGACGTCGACGTACGCCTGGGTCTCGGCGGTCTTCCGCTTGAGCTTCAGCGCCGGTACGTCGCAGGTCGGCGGGATGCTGTTCAGCGGCATGTCGACGATCGTGGTTACGCCGCCGGCGGCCGCGGCCTTCGTCGCGGAGGTGAACCCCTCCCACTCGGTCCGGCCGGGGTCGTTGACATGTACGTGGGAGTCGACGAGGCCCGGAAGCAGTAGTTCGTCGTCGGCGAGCCGGAGTTCCGTCGCGGCGTCGAGCTCCGCGTCGTACGGCGAGATCGCGACGATCCGCCCGTCGCGGACCCCGATCGCACACGCCTGCTCGCCCCCGCCGCGCACCACCCGCCGGGCCCGTACCACGAGATCCAGAAGACTCATGCGATCCCCTTCGCTCTTCGTGTCATCGTAAGGTGCTCCACCACGATCCGTTCGCCGAGCGCTTCCAGCAGCGGACGCGGCTCGGCGATACATCTCCGTACGTCGGGCTCCACCTCGGTCAACGCGTACGCCGCGGCCACCCCAATCTCCCGCAGCTGCTCCGGCGCCAACCGATTCACCCCACACACCGCAACCACCGGAACACCTCGGGCGGCTGCTGCTACTCCTGCAACGGCTTTGCCGTGGAGAGTCTGTTCGTCGAGGGCGCCTTCGCCGGTGACCACCAGGTCCGCACCGGTGAGCTGCTCCCTGAACCGCACCAGCTCCAGCACCAGGTCGATACCCGGCTGCAGCTCGGCACCGAGGAGAGCGATCGCCGCAAACCCGACCCCACCGGCCGCACCCGCGCCTGGTACGTCCCGCAGGTCCGTCCCGGTCTCCCGGGCCACCAGGTCCGCCCACTCCGTCAAGGCGGCATCCAACTGCACCACCTGCTCCGGGGTAGCCCCTTTCTGCGGCCCGTAGACGGCCGCCGCGCCCCGGGGGCCGGTCAGCGGGTTGTCGACGTCGCACGCGACGACCACCTGCACGCCGGCGAGTCGTTCGCGGAGGGTCAGCGCGCCGATCTCCGGAACATTTTCGTCGGATAGCGCCGAATTGTTTCCGGAAAGCTCCGACGACGAACCGGCAAGCGCGTCGATCAGGCCGCGGCCGCCGTCGGTGGAGGCGCTTCCGCCGATGCCGAGGATGATCCGGGTGCAGCCGGCGTCCACGGCGGCGGCGATGACCTCGCCGGTGCCGTACGACGTTGCCGTGAGCGGAGCCGGCACTCCACCCGGCAAGCGGATCAGGCCGGAGACGTCGGCGAGTTCGACTACCGCGGTGTTGCCGCGGCGGGCGTACGCCGTACGGACCGGCTCGCCGGTGGGGCCGGACGCGGTGACCGGGAACAGTTTGTAGCCGGCGGCGACGGCGGCCGACAGGGTGCCGTCGCCGCCGTCGGCTACTGGTACCGGGATCACGGTGGCATCGGGGCAGACTCGTTGTACCCCGACGCCGACCGCTTCCGCGACCTCGGCGCTGGTGAGCGTTCCCTTGAACTTGTCCGAGGCAACGACCACTCGCAGGCCGAACCCCTCGAACGACGCGGTGGCCATCAGTCCAGCAACGCGAGTGCCGTGGGCGCGTCCTCGGGCGCGATCGCCAGGTCCTCGAACTCGATCACGTTGTCGATCTCGACGCCCATCGACACGTTCGTGACCCGCTCCAGGATGACCTCGACGACGACCGGGACCCGGTGCTCGACCATCAGCTTCTTCGCCTGCTCCAGGGCCGGCAGGATCCCGTCCGGCTCGGACACCCGCAGCGCCTTGCAGCCGAGTCCTTCGACGACCTTCACGTGGTCGACGCCGTACCCGTTGACCTCGGGGCTGTTGATGTTCTCGAAAGACAGCTGCACGCAGTAGTCCATGTCGAAGTTCCGCTGCGCCTGACGAATCAGGCCGAGGTACGAGTTGTTCACCACCACGTGGATGTACGGGATGTTGAACTGCGCCCCGACCGCGAGCTCCTCGATCAGGAACTGGAAGTCGTAGTCACCCGACAGCGCGACGACCGTGCTCTCCGGATCCGCCGTCGCGACCCCGAGCGTGGCCGGTACGGTCCAGCCGAGCGGCCCGGCCTGTCCGGCGTTGATCCAGTGCCGCGGCCGGTACACGTGTAGCATCTGCGCCGCCTGGATCTGCGACAGCCCGATCGTCGACACGTACCGGACGTCCGGCCCGAAGGCGCGGTTCATCTCCTCGTACACCCGCTGCGGCTTGATCGGCACCGCGTCGAAGTGCGTCTTGCGCTGCAGCGTGGTCTTGCGCTCGCGGCACTCCGCGGCCCAGGCCGTACGGTCCGGCAACGAACCGGCGCGCTCGCGGGCGACCTCGACGAAGACCTCCAGCGCGGCGCGGGCGTCCGACACCACGCCGTAGTCCGGCGCGAACACGCGCCCGATCTGGGTCGGCTCGATGTCCACGTGGATGAACTTCCGGTCGCCGCGGTACACATCCAGCCCACCGGTGTGCCGGTTCGCCCAGCGGTTGCCGATCCCGAGGACGACGTCGGCGGCCAGCATCGTCGCGTTCCCGTACCGGTGTGACGTCTGCAGCCCGACCATGCCCGCCATCAGTGGGTGGTCGTCCGGGATCGCACCCCAACCCATCAACGTCGGTACGACGGGAATGCCGGTGAGCTCCGCAAAGGAAACCAGCAGGTCGGCGGCGTCCGCGTTGACGATGCCGCCACCGGCGACGATCAGCGGGTGCCCCGCGCCGGCCAGCAGGTCGAGTACCTTCTCCGCCTGTGCCCGGGTCGCCGCCGGACGCGAGACAGGCAGCGGCTCGTACGTGTCGATGTCGAACTCGATCTCGGTCAGCTGGACGTCGATCGGCAGGTCGATCAGCACCGGACCCGGACGGCCCTCGCGCATCACCTGGAACGCCTTCTGGAAGGTGCCCGGGACCTGCGCAGCCTCCATCACGGTGACCGCCCATTTCGCGACCGGCTTGGCGATCGCGGAGATGTCGACGGCCTGGAAGTCCTCCTTGTGCAGCTTCGCGACCGGCGCCTGCCCGGTGATGCACAGGATCGGGATCGAGTCGGCGGAGGCGGAGTACAGCCCGGTGATCATGTCGGTACCGGCCGGTCCTGACGTACCGATGCAGACGCCGATGTTGCCGGCCTTGGCCCGGGTGTACCCCTCGGCCATGTGCGACGCGGCCTCGACGTGCCGGGCCAGTACGTGCTTGATCCCGCCGTGCGCGCGGATCGCGCTGTAGAACGGGTTGATCGCGGCGCCCGGCAGACCGAACGCCTGCGTCGAGCCTTCCTTCTCCAGGATCAGTACGGCGGCATCGACCGCCCGCATGCGAGCCATCAGTTGACGTCCTTCCCGGACAGCCGCTCGACGCCACGGAGCAGCGCGGAGTGGTCGAGCTTGCCGTCGCCGTTCGCGCGGGCCGACGCCACCAGCTGTGCCACCAGGGCGCCAAGCGGTACGACGACACCGGCCTCGCGGGCCGCCGCGGTGACGATGCCCATGTCCTTGTGGTGCAGGTCGATCCGGAACCCGGGCTCGAAGGAGCGCGACAGCATGTTCTCCTTCTTCTGGTTCAGTACGGTCGACCCCGCGAGACCGCCGCCCAGTACTTCGAGGGCGGCCTTCGTGTCGACGCCGTACGCCTCCAGGAAGACGACCGCCTCGGCGACCGCCTGGATGTTCGCGGCCACGATCAGCTGGTTGGCCGCCTTCACGGTCTGGCCGGAGCCGCTCGGGCCGACGTGTACGACGGTCTTGCCGACCACGTCGAAGACCTCCTTGGCCTGCGCGAAGTCGTCCGCCTCGCCACCGACCATGATCGACAGCGCGGCGTTCTTGGCGCCGGCCTCGCCGCCGGAGACCGGGGCGTCGAGCAGCCGGAAGCCGAGCGCGCGGGCCTGCTCGGCGAGCTCCTGGGTGACGTCCGGGCGGATGCTGGAGAAGTCGATGACCAGCGCGCCGGTGTCGGCGTTCTGGAAGACGCCGTTCTCGCCGGCGAGGACATCCTGGACGTCCGGCGAGTCGGGCACCATCACGCAGATCACGTCGGCGCCCTTGACCGCCTCGGCGATCGAGGAGACGGACCGGCCGCCGGCCTCGATCAGCGCCGCGGCGCGCTCGGGGCTGTGGTCGACGCCGGTCACGGAGTGCCCGGCGTTGGCGAGGTGGACGGCCATCGGGTTGCCCATGATGCCGAGGCCGATGAAGGCGATGTTCGTCATAGTTCGTTCTCCTGGAAGTGCGTGACCTGCGATGAAGAATGGAAAGAGAGGAGGCGTGGTCGGTGTCAGCGGCGCTCGTACGGCAGCCAGCCGAAGCTTGCTTCTGTGGTGGTGGACGGCTTGTACTCGAGCCCGACCCAGCCGGCGTAGCCGTTGGCCTGCAGGGCGGTGAGCTGGGCGTCGAGCGGGAGCGTGCCGGTACCGGGTTCGTTGCGGCCCGGGTTGTCGGCGATCTGTACGTGCGCGACCCGGTCGGTGTGGTCGGCGATCACCTGGTCGACGTCGTCGCCGTTGACCGCGAGGTGGTACAGGTCCGCGAGCAGCCCGAGGTTCGGTACGTCGTACGCCGCCCGGACGCGGTCGATCACGCCGAGCGCGTCGGCCGCGAGCTTGAGCGGGTACTGCGCGGCGCCGCTGACCGGCTCGACGAGCACGGTGGCGCCGATCCGCGCGGCGGCGTTGGCGGCAAGGGCGAGGTTCTCGACCGCGAGGTCGCCCTGCTCCTGGTCGTTGCTGCCCTCGACGCGGTTCCCGTACAGGGCGTTGAAGCCCCGGGCTCCGAGGCGTTCGCCGATGCCGACGGTGACGTCGACGTTGTCGCGGAACTCGCCGGAACGCTTCGGCCAGGACACCAGGCCGCGGTCGCCGCCAGGCATGTCGCCGGCGAAGAAGTTCAGGCCGGTCAGCTGCACGCCGGCCTCGGTGACCGCGTTCACGAACGCGTCGACCTGGCGGTCCGGCGGGACGGCCTCGACGAACGGCCACCAGAACTCCACCGCGCTGAACCCGGCCCGCTTCGCGGCCGCGGGCCGCTCGAGCAGAGGCAGCTCGGTGAAGAGCAACGAACAGTTCACCGTGTACCGCAGCTGGTGACTCATCCTGACCCAACTTCCGCATTGTGGAACTTGATTTCTGTTCTGCGAAATGACCATAAGTCGCCGGGTCCGGGCCGTCAAGCGCCGACCGGTCCTGGATGGGGCTGTCCCACGCGGGCGCGCGCGTTGTACGTTCCTCTAAAGGAGGTACGCCGTGCTGCTGACCGAGCTACTCGACGCGCCTGAGCTCGGGTTGCGCCTGCTGCACTCCGCGGGCGGCGTACTGGACCGGCCCATCGGGCGGCTGGTGACGACCGACCTGCTCGAGCCCGGGCGGTACCTGAACGGCGGCGAGGTGGTGCTGACCGGGCTGGTCTGGCGGCGCCGGCCGATGGACAGCGAGGTGTTCGTCGCCTCGATGGCCGGCCGCGGCGCCACCACGATCCTGGCCGGGAAGGCGCAGCTGGGCGACGTACCGACCGACCTGATCGAGGCGTGCCGGCGGCACGAGGTGACGCTGATCGAGGTACCGGTCGAGATCGCGTTCGCGGACATCACCGAGTACGTCGCGGCGGCCGGATCCGCCGAAACCGGGGCGCGGCTGTCGGCGAGCCTGGTCCGGCAACGGCAGCTGCTCTCGTCGATCGCCGCCGGGCGGAGCCTCGACGAGCTTGCGGCGCGGATCTCGGCCGAGATCGGTCACGACTGCCGGGTGCTGACCGCGACCGGGCGGCACGTCGTACCCGGGCCGAGCGAGCTGGACCCCGACACGGTCGACGCGGTCACGCGACGGTTCCTGACCGCGGACCGGATGCCCACGGTGGCAGCCGCGGCCGACCCGTACAGCCTGTTCCCGATCGGGTCCGGGTTCGGTAACCGGCTGACCGCGTGGGTGCTGGTCATCGACGGCGACTACAACACCTGGACCCGCGACCACGTCGAGGCGGTGAATGAACTCTGTGCGATCGCCGCGCTGGACCGCGCCCGCCGCGACGAGGGACGGCGCGCCCTGCGCCCGCTGGTCGCCGACGCGCTGGCGATGGTCGAGTCGGGTGCTGCGCAGGCCGACGTCGCCGCACGCCTGCGTCAGGCGGGCGCGCACTCGGAACGCCCGCTGGTCGTCGCGGTCGCCGGCCTCCGCGACGACGGTCCCGGCGAGGTCGCGCTGTCGTTGATCGAGGACGTCGCACTCACGTTCGGCCCGGCCGTCGTCGCGCTCGGCCGGGACGGTCTGCTGGTCGCGTTCCTACCCTCCACGCCGGCGCTCGCCGAGCATCTCCGACGAGCCTTCGGACGGCTGGCTCCGGGGCTCAACCGCGCACACCTCGCGGTCGGGATCAGCGGTGAGACGGCGATCGACGCGCTCGCGGGCGCACTGGAGGAGGCCCGGTTCGCGCATCGGGCCGCCGGCGCGGCCCGTGCACCCGTCTCGGTCGTGACGTCGGACGAGGTCGCGTCGCACGTCCTCCTGCTCGCCACGCTGCCCGACGACGTACGGCGTACGTACAGCAACCGCGTCCTCGGAGCGGTCCTCGACCACGACCGCCGTACCCATGCCGACCTGCTCATGACGCTGCAGGCGTTCCTCGCCTGCTCGTGTTCGTGGACCCGTACGGCGGAGTCGCTGCACCTGCACGTCAACACTGTTCGCTACCGGATCGAACGCGTTGAGCAACTGACCGGACGCGATCTGTCGAGCCTCGAGGACCGGGTGGACGTGTTCCTCGCGCTCAAATCGCTGTAGTTGTGTGATCACACAAACTGGACGTTCTCCGGCCGTTCATCTTCGGAGGTTCACGGGGTGCAATCCGGGCCGCGGTGAGCCGATGCTCAAGGGCAGGTCAAATCCCCCCGCCGCCCCACGCAGCCCGAGGAGCGTGTCCCCGATGAAGGCAAACCTGCGGCCCAGCCGCCACCCCGTCGACCAGGTGCTGCCGCCTGGCAAGCTCGCGGTGTACGGCACCCAGCACGTGCTGGCGTTCTACGCCGGAGCGGTGATCGTACCGATCCTGCTCGCCAGCGCGATCGGGCTGAACACCCAGCAGCTGATCCACCTGATCAACGCGGACCTCTTCACCTGCGGGATCGCCTCGATCATCCAGTCCGTCGGGTTCTGGAAGGTCGGCGTCCGGCTGCCGCTGCTGCAGGGCGTCACGTTCACGGCGGTCTCGCCGATGATCGCGATCGGCCTCGCGGCCGGTGGCGGCACCAACGGTCTGCTGGTGATCTACGGCTCCGTACTGGTCGCCGGGCTGGCCACCTTCTTCGTCGCGCCGTACTTCAGCAAGCTGATCCGGTTCTTCCCGCCGGTCGTGACCGGTTCGGTGATCACGATCATCGGTCTCGCGCTACTACCGGTCGCGGCCGGGGACGCGGTCGGCGGGGCGGGACCGACGGCGGCACCGACGAGCGGTAAGAACATGGCGTACGCGCTCGGCACGCTGGCGCTGATCGTGCTGATCCAGCGGGTGTCCAAGGGGTTCATGGCAACCATCGCCGTACTGGTCGGCCTGGTGGTCGGGACGCTGGTGGCCTGGGCGTTCGGCGACGCGCACTTCGGTGCGGTGCACGACGCGGCCTGGGTCGGCGTGACGCAGCCGTTCTACTTCGGCTGGCCGAAGTTCTCCGTCGCGGCGATCATCTCGATGATCGTGGTCATGCTGATCACCGCGGTCGAGACCACCGGTGACGTCTTCGCGACCGGCGAGATCGTCGAGAAGCGGATCGGCCGCGACGACATCGCCCGGGCGCTGCGGGCCGACGGCCTGGCGACCACGATCGGCGGCGTCTTCAACTCGTTCCCGTACACCTGTTTCGCGGAGAACGTCGGCTTGGTCCGGCTGACCCGGATCCGCAGCCGCTGGGTGGTCGCGACCGCCGGGGCGATCATGATCCTGATCGGGCTGGTTCCGAAGGCCGGTGCGATCGTGTCCGGCGTACCGCATCCGGTGCTCGGCGGCGCGGCGTTGGCGATGTTCGCGACGGTTGCCGTGGTCGGGTTCCAGACGCTGGCCAAGGTCGACTTCCACGACCACCGGAACGTGGTGATCGTCGCGACCAGCGTCGGGCTGGCGATGTACGTGACCGCGCAGCCGCAGGTCGCGCAGGCGGTACCGCACTGGGCCGAGATCATCTTCGGCAGCGGCATCACGCTCGGCAGCCTGACCGCGATCTTCCTGAACATCCTGTTCCACCACGTCGGCAAGAACTTCGGCCCGGCGGTCGCGGGGCAGCCCGGCGACTCGGTCCGGCTCGACCAGGTGAACCAGATGACGCGTGAGGAGTTCGTCGAGACGTTCGGTGGGTTGTTCCAGGGTCCGCGGTGGGCGGTCGAGCGGGCCTGGGAGATGCGGCCGTACGCCGACACGCACGCGCTGCGGCGTTCCTTCCAGGAGGCGTTGTTCTCCGGGTCGAAGGACGAGCAGATCGAGCTGATCCAGGCGTACCCGCAGCTCGGGTCGCAGTTCGTCGCGGACGGGTTGAGCGGCGAGGCGTCGCTGCGGGACCAGTCCGACAAGGGCCTGACGTTCCTGGGTGATCCGGAGCGGGACGAACTGACCGCGATCACCTCGGCGTACGAGGAGCGGTTCGGGTTCCCGCTGGTGATCTCGGTACGGGACGCCGAGTCGTACGAACGGATCGTCGAGCAGGGGCGCGAGCGGCTGGGGAACTGCGAGAACCAGGAGCACGCGGCCGCGTTGCTCGAGATCGCGAAGATCGCCGGCTACCGCTTCGACGACTACGTCTCCGACGCCAACCCGATCCACTCCGCACGTACTCGATGGAGCAGCAACCGATGACCACCCAAGCCCTCCGGGCTCCTGCACTGACCGTGAACGGCGACGTCACCCCGATCGGTGACGTCTCCGTCCACACCACCGTCCTCGACTGGCTCCGCGACCGCGGCCTGACCGGCGCCAAGGAGGGGTGCGCCGAAGGTGAGTGCGGCGCCTGCTCGATCCTGGTCGCCCGCCCCGGCACCTCGTCGTCGACCGAGTGGACCGCCGTCAACGCGTGCCTCCTCCCGGTCGCATCGCTCGACGGTCAGGAAGTCATCACCTCGGAGGGTCTTGGCGCACCGGACGCATTGCACCCGGTGCAGCAGGAGATGGCTGTGCGTGGCGGCTCCCAGTGCGGCTTCTGCACGCCGGGCTTCATCTGCAGCATGGCTGCGGAGTACTACCGCCCCGACCGCTCGTGTGGTTCGTCGGCTGATCATGAGCACGGGCCGAACGGGTTCGACCTTCACTCGCTGAGCGGGAACTTGTGCCGGTGTACGGGGTACCGGCCGATCCGGGACGCTGCTTACGCGCTGGACGAGCCGGCCGAGGACGACGCGCTCGCCGTACGCCGGGACTCGCCGCCGCCTGCTCCGGCGGCGACCGGCATGGTCTCCGCCGAAGGCGAGTTCCTCCGCCCACCCACCCTGCAAGCTGCTTTGGCAGTCCTCGGTGAGCGGGACGATGCGGTGGTAGTTGCCGGCTCGACCGACCTAGGTGTGCAGGTGAACATCTTCGGGTCGCGGCCTCCGCTGACGATCGCGATCGATCGGCTGGAGGAGTTGCGGGAGTTCAGCTTCGGGCCGGATGAGGTACGGCTGGGCGCTGCGCTGACGCTCACCGAGATCGAGCGGCGACTGGCGGGACGGGTACCGTTGCTGGCCCAGATGTTCCCGCAGTTCGCGTCGCGGTTGATCCGGAACGGGGCGACGATCGGCGGGAACCTGGGGACCGGATCACCGATCGGAGACACACCGCCAGCACTCCTGGCGCTGGATGCGCGGCTGGTGCTGGCATCGCAGCGGGGTGAGCGGGTGGTGCCGTTGGCGGAGTACTTCACCGGATACCGGCAGACCGTGAAGGCGCCGGACGAGCTGATCAAGACGATCGTGGTTCCGTTGCCTCTGGCACCGATGACCGCGTTCCACAAGATCGCCAAGCGGCGGTTCGACGACATCTCCAGCGTCGCGATCGGGTACGCCCTGACTGTTGCCGATGGCACCGTTCAGGACGCGAAGATCGGCCTCGGCGGAGTCGCCGCGACGCCGTTGCGCGCGACGGCGACCGAGGCAGCGCTGATCGGTCAACCGTGGAACGAGACGACCGTACGGACCGCGGCCGCGGTGATGGCGGGCGAAGGTACGCCGATGGACGATCACCGGGCGAGTTCGTCGTACCGCTCCGCGATGCTCGGCCAGTCGTTGTTGCGCTTCTACTTCAAGGGGGTCGAAGCATGAGCCACCTGTCGGAGCGGCCGTTGCAGTCCGTGGTCGGCGTACCGATGCCGCACGAGAGCGCGGCGCTGCACGTGACCGGAACTGCCTTGTACACGGACGATCTGGTGATGCGTACCCGCGACGTACTGCATGCGTGGCCGGTGCAGTCGCCGCACGCGCACGCGCGGATCACCGCGCTCCGGGTGAAGCCGGCGTACGACGTACCTGGCGTGGTCCGGGTGCTGACCGCGGACGACGTACCGGGAGTGAACGACGCGGGCGTGAAGCATGACGAGCCGTTGTTCCCGGGTGAGGTGATGTTCAACGGGCACGCGGTGTGCTGGGTGCTCGGCGAGACGTTGGAGGCGGCGCGCCTCGGGGCGTGTGCCGTTGAGGTCGAGTACGAGCCGCTGCCGGCGCTGATCGAGGTCCGCGACGCGATCGACGCCGGGAGCTTCCAGGGCATCGGGCGGCACCTGGAGCGCGGTGACGTGACCGAGGCGTTGGCCGGGGCGGCGCACGTGTTCAGCGGGGAGTTCGAGTTCGCCGGGCAGGAACACTTCTACCTGGAGACGCACTCGGCGTTGGCGCTGGTGGACGAGTACGGGCAGATCTTCGTGCAGTCGAGTACGCAGCACCCGTCCGAGACGCAGGAGATCGTCGCGCACGTACTCGGGCTGGCCAGCCACTCGGTGACGGTGCAGTGCCTGCGGATGGGTGGCGGGTTCGGCGGCAAGGAGATGCAGCCGCACGGGTTCGCCGCGATCGCCGCGCTGGGCGCGACGCTGACCGGACGGCCAGTACGGCTGCGGCTGAACCGGACGCAGGACATGACCATGTCGGGCAAGCGGCACGGGTTCCACTCGTCCTGGACCGTCGGGTTCGGGGCCGATGGCAAGCTTGTTGCACTGGACGCGACCTTGACCGCGGACGGCGGCTGGAGCCTCGACCTGTCGGAGCCCGTGCTGGCGCGGGCGATGTGCCATATCGACAACGCGTACGAGATCCCGCACGTCCGCGTCGACGGGCGGATCGCGAAGACCAACAAGACGTCGCAGACCGCATTCCGCGGGTTCGGCGGGCCGCAGGGGATGCTGGTGATCGAGGACATCCTCGGGCGCTGCGCTCCGCTGCTCGGGTACGAAGCGGCCGAACTGCGGCGGCGGAATTTCTACCAGCCGGGCGACTCCACGCCGTACGGGCAACCGGTACGGCACGCGGATCGGCTCGAGTCGTGCTGGTCGCAGGTGTTGTCCAACGGCGAGGTGGCGGCGCGGCAGGCTGCGATTGCGGAGTTCAATGCTTCGCATTCGTGGGCGAAGCGCGGGTTGGCGCTGACGCCGGTGAAGTTCGGGATCTCGTTCAACCTGACGGCGTTCAACCAGGCCGGTGCGCTGGTGCACGTGTACAAGGACGGGTCCGTACTGATCAACCACGGCGGCACCGAGATGGGGCAGGGCCTGCACACGAAGATGCTGCAGGTCGCCGCGACCACCTTGGGTTTGCCTTTGTCGCGCGTGAGGCTGGCGCCGACGCGGACGGACAAGGTACCGAACACGTCTGCTACCGCGGCATCCTCGGGCGCCGACCTGAACGGGGCGGCCATCAAGAACGCGTGCGAGCAGATCCGGGAGCGGCTGGCGCAGGTCGCCGGCGGAAAGCTCGGGATCAGCCCGTCGGACGTTCGGTTCGTGGACGGCGTCGTCCGTGGTCTGTCCGGGGACGGCGTGGACTGGAACGAGCTCGTCAATCTCGCGTACCACCAGCGGGTGCAACTGTGGGCGGCCGGGTTCTACCGGACCGAGGGGCTGCACTGGGACGCGAACGCGATGCGCGGCGAGCCGTTCAAGTACTTCGCGTACGGCGTCGCGGCGTCGGAGGTCGAGGTCGACGGGTTCACCGGGGCGTACACGCTGCGCCGGGTCGACATCGTGCACGACGTCGGCGACAGCCTCAGCCCGCTGATCGACATCGGCCAGATCGAGGGCGGCTTCGTCCAGGGCGCCGGTTGGCTGACGCTGGAAGACCTCCGCTGGGACTCGAACACCGGACGGCTGTCCACCCAGGCGGCCAGCACGTACAAGCTCCCGAGCTTCTCCGAGATGCCGGAAGTCTTCAACGTGACGCTGCTGGAGAAGGCGCATGAGGATGGCGCCGTCTACGGCTCGAAGGCCGTCGGCGAACCCCCGCTGATGCTCGCCTTCTCCGTCCGCGAAGCCCTACGTCAAGCGGCCGCCGCCTTCGGTCCACCCGGAACGAGCGTCGACCTTCCCTCCCCCGCCACTCCCGAGGCCGTCTACTGGGCCGTTGAGCGGGCGCGAGGAGGTGCCTCATGGAGTGGGTGAAGGCTGTTCAGCGTCTGCGCGCTCGCCGTGAAGCCGGAGTGTTGGTGACGGTGCTGTCTGTGCGCGGGCATGCGCCCCGGGAGGCCGGGGCGAAGATGGTTGTTGCTGTGGACAACGTCTGGGGGACGGTTGGCGGCGGCAACCTCGAGGCGCTTGGCGTTGAACGTTCGCGGGAGATGATTGCCCAGGGCATCGGCAGGCCTGAGGTGCTGACCGCGGCGTTGTCCGACAAAGCGCCGTACCAGCACGGGGTTCAGTGTTGTGGTGGGGAGGTGCAGCTGTTGCTGGAGCCGTTGCCTGTGGTGCCTTCAGTGGCGATCTTCGGGATCGGACATGTGGGGCTCGAGCTGGCGCGGATCCTCGCGCGGCACGACATCGAGCTGCACCTGGTCGACTCCCGCGCTGACCAGTTGACGGCAGGGCGCCTCGCCGTAGTGGACGACGCGGTCGCGCAGGTGCACGTCCACAACGTCCCGGTTCTGCCCGAGCTGGTGGTCGGTGAGCTTCCGGCAGGCACACACGTCGTGATCATGACCCACGACCACGCGGAGGACGCCGCGCTCTGCGACGCCGCGATCCGCAACGACCAGCTAGCGACGATCGGGCTGATCGGGTCGAGCGCGAAGTGGACGAGGTTCCAGCGCAAGCTCGCCGAGGACGGCAACCCACCCGAGGCGATCGCCCGCATCACCACCCCGATCGGTCTCCCCGACCTCCCCGGCAAGGAACCTGCCGTGATCGCGGTGAGCGTCGCCGCCTGGCTCCTGCAGCGCTTCACCGAGCAGTCAACCGCCCCGAAAACCGCCGCGCGGCTCCCCGTGCCGGCTCGACCTGCCGAGCGTCGCCCTGCCTCGGCTCAGCGTAAGGCACAAGCATGACTCTCTATCGTGGCACGTTCATCGACACCCCGGAGAACCCGTTCCAGGGCGCCGGGCTGCGGGTCGACAGCGACGCCGGCCTCCTCGTCGAGGACGGGCTGATCGTTGCCCGCGGCCCGTACGCGGAACTCCGCCAGGCACACCCGGCCGAGCAGGTCGTGGATCTCCGCGACGGCGTCGTACTGCCCGGGTTCGTCGACACCCACGTGCACTTCCCGCAGATCCGCGCGGTCGGCGGTCTCGGCCTGCCGCTGCTCGAATGGCTCGACCGGTACGCCCTCCCGGAGGAGGCGCGGATGGCGGATGTCGAGTACGCGACCGGCGTCGCGGAGGAGTTCGTCCGCGGACTCGCCGCAGCCGGTACGACGTCCGCGCTCGTCTTCGGCGCGCACTACGCCGACGCGGTCGACGCGCTGTTCACGGCGGCGTCGCGGGTCGGCCTGCGGATTACGTCCGGCCTGGTGCTGAGTGACCGCCTCCTCCGCCCGGAACTGCTGACCACCCCGGTCCGCGCGTACGCCGAATCGCTCGCCCTCGCGAACCGCTGGCACGGCGTCGGCCGCAACCGGTACGCGGTGACGCCGCGCTTCTCGCTGTCCTGCACCGACGACCTGCTCGCCACCTGCCGCGAGCTGATGGACGCGATCCCCGGCGCGCTGTTCACCTCCCACGTGAACGAGAACGAGGCCGAGATCGCGACCGTCGCCGACCTGTTCGGGGGCAGCGACTACGTGACGACGTACGACCGCCACGGCCTGGTGGACCGCCGTACCGTCCTCGCCCACAACGTCCACCCAACGGACGTCGAACTCAAACTGCTCGCCACGAGCGGAGCCACCGTCGCCCACTGCCCGACGAGCAACGCGGCCTTGGGCAGCGGCCTGTTCCCGCTGACGCGCCACCTGCAGCACGGCGTACGTGTGGCCCTGGGCTCCGACGTCGGCGCCGGCACCGGCTTCTCCCTCCTGAAGGAAGGCCTGCAGGCGTACTTCTGCCAGCAACTCCTAGGCGACCAGGGCCGCCCGCTGACCGCGGCGCACCTCCTGTACCTGGCCACCACCGCCGGCGCCGAAGCCCTGAACCTCCCCCAGGTAGGGCACCTGTCCGTAGGCCAGTACTTCGACGCCCAACTCCTCCGCCCCGCCGAAGGCTCCCCCCTGGCGGTAGCCATCACCCACGCCGAAGACACCGAAGAAGCCCTGGCCCGAATCTTCACCCTCGGCACCCCCGCCGACATCCAAGCCGTCTGGCTCAACGGCGCCCTCCTGCACTGACAACACCCCTCGGGGACTGGCGACAGGTCATTGCTTATCGCCGGTCCCCTTCGTCAATGCCGAGAGCGCGCGCCGGATCCGCACGGCGGCTTCGCGGGGGTTGTCCAGGTCGGACCAGCTGATGCGGATCACGCCGTACCCGCGTTCGCGAAGCCGGTCTTCGCGCCATTTCTCCGCCAGAACGACGTCCGCGCCGTCGGCGTACTTCATCGCGCCGTCGAACTCGACCACGAGCCGCCTGGCCAGCAGGAAGTCCACGCGGCCGATCAACCGGGTGGCGTAGTCCCAGATCTCAACCTGGAGCTCGGGTATGGGCAGGCCCTGGCTGGCCATCAGTACGCGGAGACGTGACTCGCCGACGGACCCGCTCAGTCCGTCGGCGAACTGTGTCGCAGCCCTCGCGGCCGGAATCCCACGCCAGTGCCGATGACGCCGTACGACGTCGGCGAGCCGGTCGCGCGTGGTTAGCCGCAACCGCAGCGCGGCGTCGGCCAGAACGACACCCGCCTCGTACGACGTCGTACAGGCGGTCTCGACCACCGCGCGCTCGCACGTGGTGGCATGCAGACCGTCCAGCTCTACGATCTCGTCGTTGTCGATCGCGGCACGATGCACCTGCAGCCCACGCCCGACGCGCGACAGCCCGGTCCCCAGCCGCGTGAAATGGACCTTCGCCAGATCCGTGCCCCAGATGGGCAGTTGGTGGAGGATCGCCGCCGACTGATGACTCACTACGACGCCACCGAGTCGCTCGCGCGCCATCCGCACGCGCAACCGATGCAGCCGGATCGCGCGGTCCCACGGCGGTTCGTCGGCCGGCCAGCCTCGCGGGTCGACGTACGAGTTGAAACTCATCCTGACCCACTGCCCGGTCCGCACGCGCTGCCGCAACTCGCTGTCGCTGTACCCAGCGGCCAGCGCGTCCGGGCGGGTGAACCACCCACCCCGCCCGGCCGCAATCACTTCCAATCTCCTGTTCACACCAAGAAGATGCAGTCGTTCCGCACCCTTCGAGCACGCAATCATCGAACTGTGGATAACCCCCGGGGACTCGCAATAGGACATTGCCTATCGCCAGTCCCCAGGATCAATGCCGGGTCAGCGGACCAGCGCGGCTTGGGTGCGGGTGGTGGCTGCGGCTAGGGCGTGTTCGTCGGCGGTTTGGAGTACGGCTTGTTCGACGACGGGGTGGCCGTTCGCTAGGAGTAGGGCCAGGGGTGGGGGTGTGGAGAGGGCTAGGGCTGCTATCGGGTCGGGGATGCCGGCGTGGGGGAGGCCGGTGAGGTTCCAGACGGCGAGGTCGGCCAGCTTTCCGGGTTCCAGGGAGCCGAGGTCGTCGGAGCGGCCGAGGATGCGGGCGCCGTCGAGGGTTGCCATTTCGAGGGCGGCGCGGACGGTCAACGCTTGCGGGCCGCCGCGGGCTCGGGCGAAGAGGAGGGCGTGGCGGAGTTCCTCGACGAGGCTGCCGGATTCGTTGCTGGCGGCACCGTCCACGCCTAGGCCCACTGGGGATCCGGCGGCGCGGAGGTCGGCGGTGCGGGCGATGCCGGCGCCGAGGCGGGCGTTCGAGCTGGGGCAGTGGGCGACGCCGGTACCCGTACCGCCGAGGTGCTTGATCTCCGCGTCGTCGAAGTGGATGCCGTGGGCGAACCACACGTCCGGGCCCGTCCAGCCGAGGCCGTCGGCGTACTCGAGCGGCGTGCACCCGTACGTCTCCCGGCACCACGACGTCTCGTCCGTCGTCTCCGCGAGGTGCGTGTGCATTCGTACACCGCGACGCCGGGCCAGCTCGGCCGACTCGCGCATCAGTTCGCCGCTCACGCTGAACGGGGAGCACGGCGCGACGACGATCTGCAGCATCGAGTCAGGTGATGGGTCGTGCCAACGGTCGATCGCGGCCTCGGTCGCGGTGAGGATCTCGTCGCGGTCCTCGACCACCGAGTCCGGCGGCAGCCCGCCGTCCTTCTGACCGCGGTCCATCGACCCGCGAGCAGGGTGGAAGCGCAGCCCGATCTCAGATGCCGCCGCAATTTCCGCCGCCAGCAGGTCACCACCACGACGCGGGAAGACGTAGTGGTGATCAGCGACCGTAGTGCATCCGGTGAGCGCGAGTTGGGCGAGCGCCGCCCGCGCCGCAACGTACACGGTTTCCTCGGTGATGCCCGCCCAGACCGGGTACAGCGTCGTCAGCCACTCGAAGAGCGTCGCGTCCGCGGCCAGCCCGCGCGTCACCCACTGGTACAGGTGCTGATGCGTGTTCACGAACCCGGGCGTGACGAGACACCCCCGCCCGTCCACCACGCGCGCACCCTCGTACGCCGGCGCCGGCCCCGGCCCGACCGCAATCAGGCGATTGCCTTCGGCAACCACATGGCCGGTGAACTCGCGCCGGGCCGGATCGAGGGTCGCCACATAGGCGCCCTCGATCACGATCCGTTCCATCAGCAGAAGCCGGCGATGTTGACCCAGGCACTGCCCGAGTCGCTGGCGTCGTCGCGCGTCACCGTGGCCTCGATCAGACCGTACGGACGGTCCGCGGCGATGAACACCTCACCGGGGTTCTCGACACCGAACGGCGAGAGGTCGACCAGGAAGTGGTGCTTGTTCGGCGCCGAGAACTTGATCTCGGCAACTTCCGGGTGCTCTTCGAGTACGGCGGAGCCCATGCCGTACAGCGTCTGCTGCAACGCGAGACTGTGGATCGTCGCGAACCGCGAGAGCAACAGCGCCTTGATCCCGTCGTACGACTTGTCCCAGTCGACGTCGGAGTGGTCGTACCGCCACCGTGCGACCAGCGATGTCGCAAGGATCCGGTCGTTCGTCTCCGGCAGTGTCGTGTACTCGTCCTTCAGGAACCCGTGGAACTCCGACCCGGTCGACTTGAGGACGACGAGGTCGCTGATCCCGGAGACGACGTACGCCTTCCGGTCCGCGCCGCGCCCGTCGATGTTGACGACCGTGTTCCGTACTCCGGCACCGCTGCGGACGAACGAGTGGTTGTGCTCCTGACCGTCGACGAGGATCCGCTCCCAGGCGTACTCCTCGACCGCGATCCGGGCGCCGGACGCGGCCGGCGACGCCTCGAGGAACCGGTCGCCGAGAGTCAGCGCGTAGTCCTCGATCGCGCCGACGCCCTTCTCCTTGGCGAACGCGAACGCGGTGTTCTTCTGCGTGTCGGTCGGCAGTACGACGGACTGGTCGCCGGTCGTGTGCGCGGCCTCGAAGTCACCGCGGAGCGCGGTCGACACGTTGAGGTCGCGGATCTGGTGGCGCGGCGTGTCACGGTAGATGCGGACGACGCGGTTCTCGGCTTTGCCGTACTGGTTGGCTCCCAGGTGGATGGCCATTCCGGTCAGCTCCCTCGGTAGGTGGAAAACGCGAACGGGCTGAGCAGCAACGGGACGTGGTAGTGCCGCTCGTCGGCGACCGTGAAGGTCACGGAAACCTCGGGAAAGAAGATGTCCTGGCCGGTGGATTCCGCGTACGTCGTGACGTCGAAGCGGAGGCGGTACGTTCCCGGGCCGAGCGTCGGCGCCAGCGCGATCCGCCCGTCCGCGTCCGTCGTACCGCTTGCCAGTACGGCGTCACCGGCGGACAGCTGCACCGGAACCCCGGCGGCCGGTCGCCCCAATGCGGTGTCGAGGACGTGCGTGGACAGGGAACTCATGCCTCCACCACCTTGCTCAGGCGGAGCAGCGCGATCTTGCGCAGCTCCTCGTGGACAACCGCCGCCTCGGTCGCGTCGTCGTGCGTGAGACGGGTCCGCAGACTGCTCAGCATCTGCGCCGCCGACAGCCCGGTGGCGCAGATCAGGAACACCCGGCCGAACCGGTCCTCGTACTGACGGTTGCCCTCGGCAAGTTCCTGCCGGACGCCGGCGTCATCGCCGACGCCGGACTGCTCGGACCGGGACCAGGACGCCTCGGTACTCGCGCCCCGCGGCCGGTCGCCGATCCGCGGATGCGCCCGCAGGGCCCGATCGACCTCGTCGTCGCCGAGTTCCCGCAGCACCTGGTCGGCGACCGCGGTCAGTGCGGCGAGATCGCCGTACGGACGCTTGCCGAGCACCGCGTCGACCCACCGGGGTACGTCGCAGCAGGCCGCCAGCGCCGGCCGCAGCCGGTCGCTCGGAGTCGTGTTGAACTCCTCCAGGTCCACGATCACACCTTCTCGAATCCCGAAATCGACTTTCCGTATGACGAGAGCGTGACAGCCATCCCGCCCGTCGTCAACAGTTTGTTGAATTTCAGCGCGAGCGGTTCAGGTAGTTGTAGACGGTGAAGCGCGTGACGCCGAGCGCCTCGGCCACGATCTCCGCCGACTTCCGGTACTCGAACGCACCGCGCGACTCCAGCAACAGCACGGCCTGCTGCTTGTCGTGCCGGGACAGGTCACGCAGCGGGCCCCCGAGCTCCGCCGCGACATCGGCCAGCAGGCTTTGCACGCCGCCATCGGCGGAGCGCTCCGCCCGCGCCGGCGGCTCGGGCGTTCTCCCTGCCGCCGCGCTTGCGGCGGGCAGTCGAACAGCGACCACGGGCTCGCCCTCCCATTCCAGCGTGACGTCGTCGCCGGAGGCCTCCGCCGGGTCGACGAGCTCGGCGCTCAGCCGTTCGACGAGGGGCGTGATCGCCTGGACCAGCGGGTGTTGCTCAGGCATCGCGTCGCACCTGCAGGGTCACTTGGCTCGCGCCCCCGGCGAATGCGGCCTCGAGCACCTTCGGGAGCGCGGGCAGTAGGACGTGCTGCTCGCCGCTGACCTGCGTACCGAGCGGGCCGAACTCGCAGTCGAGCCCGGCCGCCTCCGCCGCCCGCAACGCCTCGGTGGCGTGCGCGGGCGGGGAGCCCTCCACGTCGAAGGGTTCCGTGGTGAACTCCGCTACCAGTCGCATACTGCGAGGCTAGACCGCCCGGCGGGCGAGCCTGGCAAGCTCGGTGGTGTCGAACTCGGACGTGTCGACGGCGCCGCACTCGATGCCCCGCAGTACGAAACCGGCCAGCGCGACGGCGGTCGCCGGCTCGTCGAGGTACCCGGAGTCCCCGTGGCCGAGGTACGCGCGCAGCCGGAGCGCGGCCTGGTCGAGACCTTCACGGTAGAAGAGGTACGTCGCCGCGAACCTGGTCGGCAGCTGCGCCGGGTGCATGTCCCAGCCCTGGTAGATGCCACGCGCGAGCGAACGCCGTACCAGCCGGAAATGCAGGCGCCATGCGTCGTCGATCGCCTCACCGACCGGGAGAACGTTGGTCGAACCATCGGATACGAAGACGCCGGTGCCGGCCGCGGCGAGCTGCATGACGTCCTTGGCGTGATCCGCGACCGGGTGCTCCATGCTCTGGTACGCCGCGGCGACGCCGAGCGAGGCGGAGTAGTCGTAGGTGCCGTAGTGCAGCCCGGTGACGCGCACGCCGCCGGCCTTGATCATCCGGGCGATCAGCGCCGTACCGTCCGCGCCGAGGATCGCCTGGGGCGTCTCGACCTGGATCTCGAACTTCAACTGCGGCAGTTGATGCTTCTGTTCGAGGGTTTCGAGTACGTAGACCATCGCCTCGACCTGCTCCACGGACGTCACCTTGGGGAGCGTGATGGCGAAGCCGTCGCCGATCGCGCCCAGGTGTCCGAGGAAGAGGTCGAGGGTCCGTACGCCGCGCCGCCTGGTCGGCGCTTCCAGCGACTTGATCCGGAGGCCGTAGTACGGAGTCTGCTGGGCGACCTTGGCGGCGGCGATCGCGGCCGCATCCTCCTCGTCGTCCGGGCGGTTGCCGTACCCGTCCTCGAAGTCGATCCGGAGGTCCTCGATCGGCTCGCGTTCGAGCTTGCCGCGGACCCGCTCGTACACGTCGTCCGGGAGGTCCAGGATCTTCGCGAACTCCGGGTGCTCGTCGAGCGCCGTACGCGCCTGCGCTCCCCAGTCGGCCACGGTCCGTCCGTCGAACCGGTCGGCCGGCACGTAGACGGTGTGCACGGGTTGCCGGACGCCGCGGTCACCGCGGTAGTCGGCGGTCAGGGCGGCGTCGGCGGCAGCCAGCCGACGGTCGAGCTCGGTCACCAGGTCATCCACGTGCGGCCTCCTTTTTCCGTATTGTGGAGACTAATATCTACTGTGCGGAAGACACAAGGGTTCCACGATCTGGCGCTAAACTTCCATGATCCGGAAAGGTGGACGATATGGCGGAGACGGACGGCAAGACCCGGACCGGCAGTGTGCAGTCGATCGAGCGCGCGTTCGGGCTGCTCGAGACGATGGCCGACGCCGGCGGGATGATGGGCCTGTCCCAGCTCGCCGCCGCGTCCGGGCTGCCGCTGCCGACGATCCACCGGCTGGTGCGCACGCTCGTCGACCTCGGGTACCTGCGGCAGGAGCCGTCCCGGCAGTACGTCCTTGGTCCGAAGCTGATCCGGCTCGGGGAGAGTTCGTCGCACATGCTCAGTGTGTTCGCCCGGCCGCACCTGGCGCGCCTGGTCGACGAGCTCGGCGAGTCCGCGAACATGGCGATGCTCGACGGCGACCAGATCGTCTACCTCGCGCAGGTCCCGTCCCGGCACTCGATGCGGATGTTCACCGAGGTCGGCCGCCGGGTCCTCCCGCACTGCACCGCGGTCGGCAAGGCGATCCTGGCCCAGTTCCCCGACGCCGAGGTCCGCGAGCTGCTGCACCGCACCGGGATGCCGAAGCACACCGACAACACCATCACCTCGCCCGACGCCTTCACCGCCCAACTCCACCAGGCCGCCGGCAACGGCTACGCGATGGACGAGGGCGAGCAGGAGGTCGGCGTCCGCTGCGTCGCCGTAGCCGTCCCCGACGCCCCCTCCCCGCTGGCCATCTCCATCTCCGGCCCCGCCGGCCGCATGACCGAGCCGCTGGTCGAGCAAGCCGTCCCACTCCTGACCCAGGCCGCCAAGGCCCTCTCCGAGGACCTGCACTAGGGCACCTCCGTTGCTCCCACGCCGGCAACTTTGAGAAGCCATCGACCATTTTCGCCGCCTCAACATGGTCGGTGGCTTCTCAAAGATGAGGCTGCGCGGATCCATGGCGCGGATTTCGCGACTCGGCGAGGGTCAGGGGGCGTACGTGCGCCAGCGTTCGGTGAGGACGTAGCCGAGGGACTGGTTCGCCTGGAGGCTCGCCTGGTTCACCGCGGCTCCACCGGTGCTGAAGCGGGTGATGCCGATGTCGAGGAACGCGAGGATCGAAGCGGCCTTCACCGCCTGGCCGACGCCGCGCCGGCGGTACGCCGCCAGCACCGAGGTGAAGGCGGTGTCGCCGTACCCGTCGTGGGTGCGGATCACCGTGGCGGCGACGAGGCGGTTGCCGTCGAAGGCGCCGAAGACGCGGTTCGCCGGCCACAGTGCCTCGACGCTCGCGACGTCGCCGATCTCGTGGTGGGTCGCCGGCGTGTCCGGGTAGTCCGGCGCGTTCGTCGTCTCCAGAGTGTGCAGGTCACGGGCGGACTCGGGCCCGAGCTCACGGACGGTCAGCCCGCCCGCGGTGGCTCGCCGTACCGCCGACTCCAGCAGGTCGCGGTCGGGGTCGTACAACCGGACCGCCCAGGACTCGGCGACCACGCGGTACCCGGCCGCTTCCAGCTCGGCGCACCGCGGGTCACCTTCCTGAACGATCTCGTAGTCCCCCACCAGGTGATTGTCAGCCCAGTTTGCGCAGCAACGGAAGGACGTCCTCGGTGAATTGGGTGAGGAACCGTTCCTGGTCGTTGCCCGGACCGTGGACGACGAAGTGGTTGAAGCCGGCCTCGACGTACGGCTGCAACTGCTTCAGCGCCTCCTCCGGGTCCGACGCGACGATCCACCGCTTCGCGACCTGCTCGATCGGCAGCTCATCGGCGAGCCGCTCCATCTCGGTCGCGCTGGTGACGCTGTGCTTCTGCTCCGCGGTCAGCGAGAGCGGCGCCCAGAAGCGGGTGTTCTCCAGCGCGAGCGCCGGGTCGCGGTCGTACGAGATCTTCACCTCGAGCATCCGGTCGACGTCCTCGAACGTCTTCCCGGCCTTCTCGGCGCCCTCCTTCACCGCCGGGATCAGCTGCTCGGTGTACAGCTCCATGCCCTTGCCCGACGTCGCGATGAACCCGTCACCGGCACGGCCCGCGTACCGCGCGACCAGCGGACCGCCGGCGGCGACGTACACCTTCAGCGGGGTCTCCGGGCGGTCGTAGATGAACGCGTCGACGGTCTTGTAGTACGGCCCCTCGGAGCTGACGCCGTCCTTCGTCCACAGGTCGCGGATCAGCTGTACGGCCTCCCGCAGCCGGGCGAATCGCTCCTTGAACTCGGGCCACTCGCGCCCGGACACGGCGATCTCGTTCAGCGCCTCGCCGGTGCCGACGCCGAGCATCACCCGCCCCGGGTACAGCACGCCCATCGTCGCGAACGCCTGCGCGATCACCGCCGGGTTGTACCGGAACGTCGGCGTCAGTACCGACGTACCCAACATCACCCGGGAGGTCCGCTCGCCGACCGCCGCCATCCAGGCCAGCGCGAACGGCGCGTGCCCGCCCTCGTGCCGCCACGGCAGGAAGTGGTCCGACACGGTCACACTGTCGAGTCCCAGCTGCTCGGCCCGAACGGAGTACTCCACCAGGTCCCGCGGCCCGAACTGCTCGGCCGACGCCTTGTACCCGACCCGAATGCTCACCCTCTGCTCCAAACGTCGTCTGCGCGTACTTCGGAAACAACCGCGTCCAGGTCCGACTTTATGCCGCGTCGCTGATTGACTCCGGCCGTGGGGCTCGGAGAGGATATGGAACCGGCGCGGCCCGCGCCTCACCTTCGTCGACCGGCCCCAGCCCGGTCACAGCGAGAAGGCAAAGGGACTTCCTGTCTCGGGCCGCTCGTCCTGGTCACCCGCCTCGGACGGATCGCTGGGGGATCGCGTACGAGTGCGTGGAAGGCCAGATGACAGCGCACAGGAACTTCAAACAACGGGTCCGTGCCCGCGCCGCGAAAACCGGCGAGTCCTACACGACTGCCCTCCGGCACTTCCGTCCGACTCCACCAGGAGAACCAGACATGCCGGAAATCGTACGAATCGCCGCGACCCAGTCGACGGTCCGTGAAGACCCCACCGACGCCACCCTGCTCCGGCAGAGCGGCGACGAGGTCCGCACTCTGATGCGGGAGGCCGCGGCGGCGGGCGCCCGCTTGGTGCATTTCACCGAGGGAGCGATCTGCTTCCCGAGCAAGAGGGTGATGTCCGAGCTCGGCCCGGACGAGATCGGCCCGTCCGACTGGACGAAGGCCGACTGGACGGCGCTGCAGTCCGAGCTCGACCAGATCGCCGCGCTCGCCCGTGAGCTCGGGATCTGGACGGTGATCCCGTCCGTGCACCAGGTCGCCGACGCCCGACCGCACAACAGCATGTACGTCGTGTCCGACCAGGGCAAGATCGTCGCCCGGTACGACGAGCGCATGCTCTCCACCACCAAGGTCACCTGGATGTACTCCGCGGGCAAGGAGCCGGTGACGTTCGAGGTCGACGGGGTCCGCTTCGGGCTCATGCTCGGGTTGGACGTCCTGTTCCCGGAGCTTTTCACGGAGTACGACCGGTCCGGAGCGGACGTGGTACTGGTGTCGTACGCCAGCACCAATGGCCGGAACGACCACATCGGGGTGCAGGTTCGCGGCGCGGCCGCGAACAACACCTCCTGGATCAGCCTCGCGGCGACCGCCGACCCGGGCACCGGCCTGGTGTCCGGAGTAGCCGGACCCCGCGGCGAGTGGCTGGCACAGTGCGCGGACGACGGCACGCCGTCGGTCGCGGTCGCTGAGCTGCACACCGACGAACTCATCACCATCGGCCGGGACTTCCGGCGGCGGACGCGGGAGCGGATCGGGTCGTAGTACTCACAGGTCCGGGTGCTGACGCGTTCTATCTGCATGAACAGGCATGCGGTGGTCAGCACCCGGATCGGTGAGCTCACGGTGGTGGTGTCGGAGACGGACCTGGTCGGGATCTACTTTCCGCACCACTGGGTGAAGCCGTCAGCGGAGACGCTGGGTGAGCGGGTCGAGTCGACCGACCCGCTCATCGCGGTCGTGGTCTCACAGCTGGAGGACTACTTCTCCGGATCGCGGGTTTCCTTCGACCTGCCGGTCCGGCTCGAGGGAGATGAGTTCCAGCGGCGGGTGTGGGCGGTGCTCGAGGAGATCCCGTACGGCGAGACCATGACGTACGGCGAGATCGCGGCCCGGCTCGGCGAACCGGCTCAGGCTGTTGGGAAGGCCGTCGGGCAGAACCCGGTGTCGATCGTGGTCCCGTGCCACCGGGTGATCGGGAAGAACGGATCGCTCACCGGGTACGCCGGCGGGCTGAAACGCAAGCAGTTCCTCCTCGACCTGGAGGAACCGGTCGGCGCGCGGTTGTTCTGAGAGGCGGACCTGCAGCACTCACTAACCTCGGTCCGCGACCGTCCCGCCGCCGCGGCTGAGCGTGCTTCGGTTCGACGCGGAGGGGTTGGTGAGTGGTGGGCGTCCGCGCGTCAGCTCAGGTCGCCGACCTGTTCGGCGTACCAGTCGAGTTCGGTGAGGTGTTCGGCGATCTGGCGGAGGGTCCAGTTCGGGCTGCGGTCCTTGTCCCACTCGGCCGGGTCGAGGGCGGCGTACCGCAGTACGAACGTCCTGCCCAGCCGGCGCAGCCGCTGCTCGGCCTCCCGTACGTCCTCCACGGTGAACGGCGCGAGGTCCGCCGCGGAGGTGGGCGCGCTCGCGTGCCACTCGTCGGGCTGCGTCGGTACGCCCGCCAGCAGCGCCTCGACCTCCGCCAGGTGATCGATCAGGTGGTCCGCGATCCGGCGCACCGCTTTGTGCGGCGTGAACGTACGGTCGTCGTCGGAGGTCCGCGGTACACCGTCCCAGGCCGGCCACGTCACGACCAGCTTCAGCGAACGCTCCACCGCTTGTTCGACCAGTTCTCCCGGGTTCTGTGTCATACCGGCGACGGTAAGGCCGTCACGCTTCGGCGGCGGCCGAACTGATCCCGAGGCGGCGCGCCAGACCTTCGGCGTCGTACGGCGCTCGCACTTTGACGTCGTTGTCGAAGTACACGTAGGTGTCGCACTTCCAGGAGCGAACCTTGCGCGCCCAGCGGTCGAGGGACTTGTCGTCGTACCCGCTGACGTAGAGCTCCTCCGCGCCGTGCAGCCGTACGTACGCGAAATCCGCGGTGACGTCGTCGAACATCGGCCACTTACCGGCGGTGTCCGCGCAGACGACGGCGATGTCGTGCTCGCGGGCGAGGTCGGTGAAGCCGGTCGCCTTGAAGCTGTCGTGGCGTACTTCGATCGCGTACCGGAGCGGCTGGTCGACGCGCGGTTCGAGCAGCGCGCGGCCCTCCATCCGTTCGTCATGCCGCTTCGCGACGCCGGCCGCGGCGACCGTTGTCCGGGGCAACTGCGCGAAGAAATCCGCCAACCGGGCCGCGTCGTACTGGAAGTTGGGCGGGAGCTGCCACAGGACCGGGCCGAGCTTGTTGCCCAGCGCAAGGACTCCGGAGGCGAAGAAGTTCGCCAGCGGGGCGTCCACATCGGCCAGGCGTTTGAGATGCGTGACGAAGCGCGGGCCCTTGACGGAGAACACGAAGCCTTCGGGCGTCTCGTCGTACCAGCGCTGGTACGACTCGGGGCGCTGCAGCGCGTAGAAGGAGCCGTTGAGTTCGATCGAGTTCAGCCGGTTGGACGCGTACTCGAGCTCGGCCCGTTGCGGGAGCCCGTCGGGGTAGTACGCCTTGCGCCACGGCGGATAGCGCCAGCCGGAAATGCCGACGCGAAACTGGGTGTCCGGCCAGCGTGTCATCCCTCGATTATCGACCTCAGGCCGGTGTCGGCGCTGGCTTTGTGGGCGCCGGACCGCCTGGGACGACCCGTCAGGTGGGGATCACCTTCGGCCACCATGGCGGGACGTTGCCCGGGCAGATCCCGGGGGATCCGGCCGGGGTGCCCTGCCAGGAGAACAGCGCGAGGTCGGCGATCGCGATCGCGATGCAGGCCGCGAACAGCGAGAACAGAAACGCCTTCCCGGCGTACCGGAAGACGACGGTGAACAGCACCAGGTTGACGATCAACGCGATCGGTACACCGAGGAACAGCAACGTCAGCCCGTTCGGCACACTCCCGGTGACGTCCACGCGGCACGCCTTCCACGCCCGCGACGTCATCACGATCAACCCGAAAGCCGCCCCACCACCCACGACCACCGCAAGGAACGACTCCCCCTTGCTCCCCTTCGCAGCAAACGCCATAGGCATCACCGTAAGTGATCCCCGGACTCACTTCACCCCAACTCAGACTCGCAGCCCGGTGTCGAGTCGTGGGAATCGGTCGCCTGAGAGAGCCACTTCTCACGACTCGACGGAGGCGGCCCGAGCCGATCGCCACGACTCGGCGGGGCCGACGTCAGGGACGTAAGGCCTCGAGTACGCGGTCGGCGACCTCGTGGACCGGCGCCGTGTCGTCGACCAGGCGCGCGCCGTACCGCGCGTTGTCCGCGTCGGCCCGGGCCTGCCATCCAAGTACGCGCTCCAGCTCACCCGGCGTGAGCCGAAGCTGGCCCGCTGGAGGAGACGGCGCTTGAGGGTGGCTGCGTCGACCATCAGGTGGACGACCTTGCTGAAGAGGTCCCAAACCTCGTCCTCGTTGCCGACGGTCCCGGTGATGAACGTGATTCCGGCGCCGGGCGTGAGGCGCCGTACGGTTTCGGGCGGCAGGCGGTACGTGTGCCCGCCGTACCAACTGTCGCCCCGGTCCGCCGCCATCGACACCTCGACCCCGGACGCATTCTCGAACCAGCGGGCCAACCCATCCACATCGACGTCGTACACCACGTACCCGCGCCGCCTGAGCTCCTCCCCCACTGCCGTCTTGCCGACACCCGACACCCCGGTGAGGTACACGAGCGTCATTGGCGACTGGTCCTCGGGGCGAGCCAGAGCATGGTGGTGACGGGTTCGTGGGGGTCGGTTGGTACGACGACCAGTTGGTGGTCGTCTTCGTAGAGGACTCGGCCGGGGTTGGGGGAGGTGTAGCGGGCGCAGGGGACGTTGTGGTTGGTGAGGATGTCGAGGTAGCCGGGGATCGGTTCGAGGAGGTGGGCGGCGGTGGGTTTGAACCAGGATGCGGCGAGCGGGTTGTCCGCGTAGATCGTGGGGTCGACGGTCGACGGGTTGGTGTACGTCGCGTCGTACCAGTCGTTCGCCGTACGCCGGAAGCGCTCCTCCTCGGCGCTCAGGTACCCGCGGTGCGCGAGCATGTTGACCAGCCCGAAGATCCCGATCCGCCGGCCGCGACGATCCGGGAAGGGGCTCTGATATCGCACGTACACGGACCCAACCTAATTGTCGGCGGGGCCGTCTACGCTCGCGGACCATGGCGGAAACCGCAACCTCGTACGACGCGTCGCCCGAGCACCAAGCCGCCTGGGAGCGGTACTCGGGGGAGGAGTAGATGCCGCAGATCCTGCTCGTACGGCACGGTGAGGCCGACGGGTCCCAGCTGGACGACGAAGGCTGGTGGGGTCCTGCCCGCGACTTCGCCCCGCTGTCCGCGCTCGGCGTACGACAAGCCAAACACGCAGGCAGGCGACTGCGCGACTCCGGCGCTCAGCGCATCGTCGCTTCACCGATGACGCGCGCCCTGCAGACGGCCGCGCTGATCGCCGCCGAGACGCAGCTCCCGATCACCGCCGTCGACGTCGACCTGCGCGAATGGCTGCCGGACAACACGCTGTCCTGGCGCTCCGAGCAAGCCCTCGCCGCGATCGACGACTACACGAAGTACGACGGCAAATGGCCGCCCGGCGAGACCCGAACCTGGGAGCCGCGATCGTCCGTACGCCGCCGCGCCCTGAACGCTCTGCACCGCCAATCCACCGGCGACCGATTCATCGCCGTCTGCCACAGCATGGTCATCGAAACCCTCACCGGCGAACGCGGCATCGAACACTGCGGCATCCGCCAGTACACCCTGCAGAACCCCACAACCGCCAACGTCTTCCTACCAAGCGCACCATGACGGCGCTAGGTGGGCTGCTGGGTCGTGACGGCCGGGGTCAGCTGCTGGGGTGAGGTGGGGCGGCGGGTGGTGATGAGGGTGCTGATGATGTCGGTGACGAAGAGCAGCTGGAGTGCCGCGTGGACGGCGAACCGGCTCGGCGTGATGGACCGGCGGCGGAGGAGTACGGACAGGTAGGTGATGCTGTAGATCGAGGTGGGGAGAAGCATCAGATAGGTGCCGATCACGGCGGGGACCAGGGCGGCCGCGGTGAGGGTGCCGACGAAGGCGACTCCGGCGGGGCCCATCAGGAGGATTGCGCCGCGGGTGATCGCCACCGGGATCAGCGTCACCGCGAGTACGACGACGGCGCACAGCACGAAGTTCTGGACGAAGAGTGGGATCATGACGAGCTTGACGGCGCGGGCCGAGCGGCGGAGCGCTTCGAGGTCGTCGAGCAGGAACAATCGGACCGCCGTACGGAACGCGACCAGCGGCACGACCGGGGCGACCACGAGCAGAACGAACTCCAGCGACGCGCCGAACGAGAGCCAGTACGTACCCTCGGCCACAAAGCCTCCGGGATCTCCGAGGGAGTGGTAGTCGACCAAGTAGAGCATCGCGACGAACGCCAGCCAGATCAGCGCGACTGCCGACCCGACCGCGAGGACCACGGTGAGCAGGTTCCTGGCGAACGCCCCCGGCGGCCGGCTCGTTCCGAGGATGCGCCGGGCTACCTCGACCACCAGGATCATGCTGACGACGTCGACGACGAACAGGAAGTGCATCGCCAGATTGATACCGAGGAACGCGCGCCCGATCCGGTCGTCCTCGCGCAGTAGCACCAGGATCGCCACACCGTACGCCGACGTCGGCAACATCACGACGTACGTCAGCACCATGAACAGCAGCCCCAGGAGGATCCCGGCCAGGCCGAGGCGATCGCTGTCACCGGCACCGACCACGGCGACCGTCTCCGCGAGGGCGACGAAGTTCAGGACGAAGAACGGGACGGCGCCGAGCTTCGCCAGGTTCGCCGACTCCTGGAGCGCGCCGAGATCACGCCGGCGCGACAGCCGTACCGCGTCGACGACGGCGAGACCACCCAGCAGCAGGTAGACCGCCAGCCACGCACCGAGCACGACGAACGCGACCGCGAGGTCCCCCGAGTCGTCGATCCGGAACGGCTTGCCCATCCCGATGCCAAAGGCAACGAACGCCATCAGCACCGCGCCAACCGCGAGCACCACGGCCAGCGCCTTGGCCGTCCCCGTACTTCCCATGTCCGCCTCTCCTGGCCTTGAGCCGCGGCCCCATCCTCTCGCCCGAACAGGTCAGCCGTCGACGACGGTTCAGGAGCTGATCAGCGCGTCGACCCAGCGGTCGTGGTTCTTGGCGGAGTAGTCGGCGGCCGGGCCCCAGAAGTTGGTGTGGCCTTCTTCGTAGAGTTTGGCCCAGGGTTGTTCGCCGGTTTCGTGGCCGCGGACCAGGAGGTCGTACGAGCCGCGGGTGCGGGCGGCGATCTGGGCGGGGAAGGCCAGGCGCTGTTCGCGGTTCAGGCCGTAGCCGTCGGCGAAGGCGCGCAGTCTGGGGGCGTCGACCTCCGCGTCGCCCCACGGTAGCAGCGCCACGAGGGTTTGGGCGGCGTACCCGAGGTCCCACAGGCGGGTCGACGGGCCGGCGTTGTCCCAGTCGATGAAGACCCAGCGGTCGTCGGTACGGACCAGGTTCCACGGGGCGAGGTCGCCGTGCAGGATCAGGTCGCCGCCGGCCGGATCGGGTACGACGGGATGCCACTCGGCGTCTGGCGGGGGCACGAAGGTTTCCATCGCGTCGTGGAGCTCGCGGATCATCCTGCCGATGCGGTGCAGTTCGTCGACGGTGAGCGGCGGCAGCGTGTCCGCCAGTGCGCCGGGGATGTATTCGAGGACGTGCCGCCCCTGGTCGTCCCGGCCCAGCGTCTGCGGAGCACCTTCGAAATCCTTCAGGTGCTCGAGAATCGCCTCGACGCCTGCCGTATGCGCGAGCGCCGGCTTCCGTACGGTCGAACCGATCCGGACGACGACGTCCGCGACGTTCCCGCCGGTCAGCACCTCCTCGTCGTACACGCCCGCCATCATGTCGTGCCGGGGCGGTGCGCGGTACGGATTTACGGTGGACCGTGGCCTTCGACACCTTTACCGTGGACCGGTGACAACGGTCAGGCAGTTTCAGGTCACCTTCGACTGCGCGGAGCCGGAGCGCGTCGCCCGCTTCTGGTGCGAGGTCCTCGGGTACGTCCTACCGCAGCCGCCGGACGGGTTCGCATCGTGGGAGGAGTACGACCTCACGCAGCCGGAGGACGAACGCGGGAGCTGGTCCGCGTGCACCGATCCGAACGGAATCGGCCCGCGGCTGTTCTTCCAGCGCGTACCCGAAGGCAAGGTCGTGAAGAACCGGGTACACCTCGACGTCCGCGTCGGCACCGGTCTCGTCGGCGCGGAACGCCTCGCCGCCCTGATGGCCGAACGTGATCGCCTGATCCCACTCGGCGCCGTCGAAGTACTCCTCCAGGAGGCCGACGGCGTCAACGAATCCTGCATCTGGATGAACGATGTCGAAGGCAACGACTTCTGCCTCGACTAAACTAGATGGCCTACGACGTGCCGAAGAACGCCGCTCACATGAACGATGTACTCACGCTCGAATTCGTCGTACCGGTTGATCGCCCCGACTGGCCGGTTGTCGCGATCCGCGTCAACGGCCGTGACCCGTTCGGGCAGGACGGCTGGCAGGAGTTCGATCCGGCCCAGATCCTCGGCGAAGGTTCGCCACTGGTCCCCGACGATCACGGGCGGCGCGTGGCCGTGTACCGCTGCTCGTGCGGCGAGCCCGGCTGCGGGGTGATCGCGCCGTACATCGTCGCCTCACCGGACCGCCGGCGCATCTCGTGGGTCGACTTCCGCGACTACACCGGCGTGTTCACACGCCCGCTCGCGCCGAGCTCCGACGAGTACGAAGGCCGGTCGTGGGGCTTCCCGGACCTGCACTTCGACCGCGACGAGTACCTGGCCGAGGTACGCCGAGCCACCGCCGACCGCTCGTGGGAGACGCCGCGCCGCCTGACGGCCCGCCTTCTCGAAGAGCAGCTACGCCCGATGCCGACCCTCGAATGGGTCAGCCCTGCCTGGCAAGACGAAGGCGTCGTTCTCTCGATCAAGCAGCACGGGCAACTGCTCCTCCACCTGACCAGTTCCGAACAGGATCCGGCCCGAGCCGCCACCGACATGGCCCGTCGGCTCCGATCCACCGCGCCCGAGGAGTGGGCGCGGGAGTTCGGTTTATGAGACGTCGGGTCGGGTCATCAATGGCGCCCGGACATGCTTGACCAGGTCGGGGCCGGTCAGCGGTACGACGTTCCAGGTCGCGGTGGCAGTACTGCCGTTGATGGTGAGGCGTACCCGGTGTGGCGTGGTGATCACGTACAGGTCGGCGACGTACGTGTCGTCCTGCCACGCGCCCATTGCGACGATCGGCCGGCCGAGAGGTGAGCTCTCCCGCCACTCGCCGTGGCCGACGTCGACGGTCAGCGGTCCGACTTGGAGCGTCCAGCCGCCGTCGACGGGAGTCAGGGTCACCGCCGTGCCGTCGGGGAGCGCCGAGGCCTCGGGGGAGCCGTCGATGCTCGCCTCGGCCGAGCGTCCCGCCGTACCTTCGACGGTCGCAAGCGACAACCCGCCGAACCTATCGGCGACCGAGTCGTCGGCGGAGTCCAGCGCCGGCAACAGGCGCTCCCAGAGGAGGCCTGGCAGCGCGTCGTCCTGTTGGATGGCGGCGGTCACCGCGACGACAAGCTCGTATGATGGTACGACGACGCAGTACTGCTCGTACGCGCCGTGCCCGTGGTACCCGTGCCGCGACATCCAGAACTGATAGCCGTAGCCGCACAGGAAGTCCGCGTTCTCCGACCACTCTGGGTGCGGCAGCGTGTCCACATACTTCGTCGTCGCGAGCTCCACCCACTCACGCGGCACCAGTTGCTGGTCGCCCCAGCGTCCGCCGCGCAGGAGCAGCTCACCGAACGCGGCGATCGCCTCGGTCGTCAGGTGCAGCCCGTGGAACCCGAACGCGGCACCACTGGCGACCCGATCCCATTCGGCGTGCTCGATCCCCATCGGCTTGAACAGCCGCTCATCGAGGTACTCGGGCAAGCCCTGCCCCGTGACCCGCTCCACCATCCGGGCGAGGATGAAGGTGGTGGCGTTGTCGTACATGTGCCGCGTCCCCTCGACGTGCACGAACGGCACCCGCAGAAACCCCTTCACCAGATCCCGAGGCTCCAACTGCCAGGCTTCCTCGAGACTGTCATCCTCGTGCCCGACGGTCATCGACAACAAGTGGTGAACGTTGATCCGCCGCCCCTGCTCCGAAACGTCCGCCGGGACATGCTCCGGCAGCACATCCACAACACGATCGTCTACCGACAACAACCCATCGCCGATCGCCATCCCCACGGCGATCGAGGTGAACGACTTCGTCAACGAATACAGCAGATGTACGCGCTCCGCCGAGTAAGGCGCCCACCACCCCTCAGCAACAACCTGCCCGCGGTGCACCACCATCAACGAATGACACTCGACCCCCCGCTCCCGAAGCCCGTCGAGCAACCCACCAACCGCCCCTGACGCCCGACCCCGCGGCAACAGTTCCACCCACCGAACGCTAACAAGATCCGACCTGCGATCAACTGGATATTGGCCTGACCATGGACCTGAACCGTTATCTGATCAGATAAGGATCGAGGTGCCGGGATGGACAAGGACAGCCAGGCGGTCGGCGCGTTGCTGGACGAGGCGCTCGCCGAGAGCGGTCTGTCTCAGGCAGCGTTCGCGACTGCACTTGGTACTTCCGCGTCCCGACTCTCGACGTACCGCTCCGGCAAGACCAAGCCGACCGCACAGTTCTTCCTACGAGCCCAACGGATTGCTCACGCGCTGCGGGCGGCACGCGAGTACCGGATCATGACCGCACCGGCGACCGCGGCAGCCATTCGCGAGGCGACTGACGACGAGTGGGCCTGGCGGATGCTGCTCCAAGGCCGCGATCACCTGCACCTGCTGCTACTCCGGCACGATGGCTCCGAGGGTGCGTGGGAAGCAGCCCCTGGTACGACGGGACAGGCTGGTTTCGACGCACTGCTCGCAGCCCTGACCGCTCACGAGTTCCGGGGCAGCCGGCGAAGACCCGCCGGAGTGGAGCAAGATCAAGCCGCTTGCCGAACCGTGGATCCCGGAGCATCCCTTCCTCGACCGTGAAAAAATCATCGAGCAAACCCCGGACTACCTCGCCCAACTCAACCTCTTCGTCCCCGCCCGCGACCTGGTAACCGCATGAGCGACCCCAGGAATCCGGCCCCGCACCGACAGGTCCAGCTCGCCCGAACGGGATTGAAGCCCGCCCACTCGACATGAGTTCAGCTCGGACCGGGTTCCAGGGCCAGTAGTTCGACCAGTTGCTCCGTGGGGAGGACGTGTGCGCGCCAGCTGCGTTCGTATTCGTCTCACTACGGCCGAGATCACCTATCGCACCGTCGAGACAGGACACGCTCAGCTCGGCGGGCGGCGGTCGGACCTGGATCGCGCCGCGTCCCAGCCAAGTCCCCCGACGCACGTATTCGAACGGCAACGTCTGCCACGCACATGTTGTCGCCGGCATTAGGGTCGCGGAATGGTAGTCAGCCTGCCCGACGCGCGGCCGTTGGGACCCGACGCTGCAGGGCGATGGGTTCGGTGGTGGTGTTCGGGTGGGTGGGTTCAGGTGGTGGACGAGTGGGTCGACCGCCGATTGCGGGAGGTGGGTCGGCGGGTCGTTGGTGCGGGGGTGACTTCTCGGGTCCGGTTCTGGTCGGTGGTTCGGTGTTATGGGACGGATGACGGGCTGGTCTGGTTCAAGGAGAACAATCCGGGGCAGCGGTTCGAGGCTGGGCTGGTTGGGGAGTTGGCTCGGCTGGTGCCTGAGGACGTGATCGTTCCGCTGGCGGTGGATCGTGAGCGGGGCTGGTTGCTGACGGACGACTGCGGTACGACGCTCTCGCACGCCGAGGTCGCGAATCAGGCGACGCGGCTGATCGTCGTACGGGCATTGGCTCGGCTGCAGTGCGCCGTGCTCGGGGAGCTCGAACGGGCGATGCTCGAACTCGCACCGGAGACGGCCGGGGATCGGGTACGCGGGGTGGTTCGCGAGTGGGCCGAGCTGCCGGCCGGGCATCCGTTGCGGATCGAGCGGGAACTGGTGGCGCGTGCCGAGTCGGCGGCTGACGTTTTGGATCGACGTACGGCGGCTCTTAGTGGGACCGTTCCGCTCGACCTGGAGTTCAACGACGTCTACCCGGCGAACATCTTCGCCGACCGCAGGACCGGCGTACTCCGCCCACGCTTCTTCGACTTCGGCAACACGCTGTGGGCGCACCCGTTCGTCACCGTGCACGGCTTCCTCGACTCAGTCCTGGAGTGGACCCGCAGCCCCCTGTCCCGCGAGCACCGCGAAGAGCTGTACGCCACCTACCTCACGATCTGGAGCGACCACCTCGACGCCGACCCCGCCGTACTCCGCCAGGACCTGAACGCCACCGAACCACTCGTAGCCGTACACCGCCTGATCTCCTGGCGACGCCTCATCCCGTACGCCGACCCGATCGAGCTCCGGTCCCGGGCGGAGATCCCACGGAGCTACCTGGACGCCCTCGCCGCACTGGCCGACTAGCAGACCTCGCTATCGGGACTTCTGGCCCTGCCCGCGCCGCCCGCCGGCTGCGCACCCTGAAGTGAGGAGGGTCAAGACGATGCACCATCAGCTGTCGCGTACGACGCACACGGTGGAGCTGGCTCAGCTCCACGAGATCAACGCCGCCCTCGCATGCGGTCATCCCGTCACCGCAGCCTCGGTCGGCATCTCCACGACGGTGCCTGGTGACGCCGTACTGCGCTACCTCGAAGCCAGCGGCCCACCCGAGTACCCGTACATCTACGGGCACTTCAGCACTCCCGGCTCGGCCGACACAAGACGGATCGAACTGCACACGACACACCTGCGCGCCATCAGCCACCACCTGTCCCTCACCACCCACACCTGGGGCGTAGGCCCGACACCCGAGAAATACAAAAGCCCGGTTCAGCTGAGCTAGGCGTAGCTTGTCTGGGCAACCTGGTCGGAATCAGCTCCAGAGGCAGAAGGCATGCCCAGCAGGATCCAGCATCACCCTCAACCGGCGCGGGTCTCGGTCCGCGGGCTGTCGACGAGCCTCACGAGCACCGATTGAGACTGCGCGCGTCACCGCAGCTTCGACGTCCTCCACCCGGATCTCGAAGTGCATCATCTTCGTCTGCGCGGGAAGCTCCTCCGGCCACACCGGAGGCACGTACCAGTCGTTGGCCTGGATATTGAGCCACATTCCACTGCGGGACTCTCGCAGTGCAGCCCAACGCCGCTCGCGCTCGGCGACCTCCGCCCCGAGCAGGTCGCGATAGAAGGCGACCTCAGCGTCGTAATCGTCGGGCCCGCAGTCGATGCACACCGCGTTCCATCGGAACTCCGACGCTGCCTCATCGGAACCTTGCGTGGTTCGTCGACTCCTTCACGGATCGGCTAGAGCCAAGGTGGGTCGTGTCGGGCCACGTACGCCCGTGCGCGTTCGGTCGGGTCTGACCAGTACTGATGCGGCTGTCGATGCACGTGCTTTTCGCAGAACTCCCGAAGGTCACTTGTGATCGTCTCGACCTCACGTACGGGAAGACCTTCGAAGTCGCTGTTGACCTGCAGGAGTTCGGACTCGAGGTTCCACCCCGACGCGTCGAACGCCCAGCTACCCCACCTCGCGTACGTGTGCATCGGATGCTCGAAGTCACCCATGTACATCGCCGCCAACGAGATCTCCCGATCAGGATAGAAATCCCGGCACGTCCAAGCGAGGACGTGGCATGCCCCACTCGAGAAGAACGCCTGATCCGTTCGCTCCCACGAGACGCGCTGATCCGCCCGCTCGATCGCACTCCGCCGAAACACCCCAGAAGCCGTCGCTGCCATGAGCCGACACTAACGAGGCGATCCCCCAAAACGACGACGGCGGCGTCGCGGGCGGCGCGGCAGCGCACGTCGACCTGAGCGCGCGGAACGGGGCATCCGGACCGGCGCTGACGCACGCGGAGCTGAAGGCTACGTTTGGCGTTGCTTGCTCGGCGGCACGATCTGAGTCTTGTTCTTGTCCTCTGCCTTCGCGTGCTTCTCGGCGCGTTTCTCCTTGAGAGACTTACCCGCCTTCTTGGACATGTGTTGCCGAGGCGATTTGTCGGCCATGGCTGCTCCTTGAGCGGGAAGCCTGACTGGCTTCCTGAATCCACCGTACGCCGGGGATGGGCGCGAATGTCAGGTGGCGGAGGCCGTGTGGGCCGCGAGGATGTAGTTGGGGTACAAGTCGAAGTTGGTGCGGGCGCGGTCGTAGCGCATGGTGGTTCGTGGGCCGGCGTGGCGGGCCGCGACGACGAGTCGAGGGCTGCGCGATTGGTCTGGTCGCAGAGCTCGTCCGCGTTGGGCGCGCATGAGGAGTGGGGCGCAGTCGCCCCGGAACGGTCGGGCTGTCGGATCGCTCACAACCGGCGTACCGGAATCCTCGAAAGAAATCCGGGAGGCGGTGCCGGATCGGGGCAGAACAGTACGCTGGATCGTGTTGACCCGGCCCTACGAGGATTGCCATGGGCACCGCATCGAAGTTCATCACCGGAGTCGCCGGCATCGCCGCCGTGGTGCTGCTGTTCGCGGGCCAGTTCGTCGGCGCGATCGGTTCCCGCACCGAGCCGGCGTTCGACAGCTCGACGCAGGAGATCGTGGCGTTCCTCCACTCGCTCCGCAGCGGTCCGCAGACCGCCGGCACGGTGATCGTCCTCGCGGGCATGGTGGCGTTTCTGACCTTTGCCGCCGGGCTGCGTGACGTGCTGGCGCCCACCGGTGAGGGCGTGCCGGTACTGGCGGTGCGGGCGGCCCAGCTCTGCACGGTGGCTCTGGTCGTCGCCGTGACGGTCGGCGGGTGGGAGCTTGCCGTGCTGCGGGCCAGCGACCTCGACCCGCAGATCGCCCGGCTGATCTACGACCAGGGCAGCCTCACATTCGCGAACTCGTGGGTGCTCCTCGGAGGCTTCGCCGCTGGCGCCGGCGTGGCTGTGCTCACCGGCCGGGCCGTACCCGCCTGGCTGGGCTGGTGGGCGCTGGTCGCCGCCGCGGGGTTCGTGGTCGCCCGGGCGCTGTGGCTCAGCACGTTCTGGCTCCTGCCTTACCTCCTACTGTGGCTGTGGATCGTGATCGTCAGCATCCTGCTCCTCGTCCGCGCCCACCGGCCAAAAGGTGCAGCGAGCAGCCGATCGATGGGCACGTAGTCGACGGTCAGCACCCGGGCGCAACTCCGCCACGATCCGTTGCGAGCTCTCGACGGCACGCGGCGTCCGCGCATTGGCAGATCCGTGCGTTGGCCGTGTCAGTCGGGAGGTCCGGAGATGCGAAACCCCAGGTCATCCAGCTCGTGACCTGGGGTTTCTGTTGCGCGCTCGGAGGGATTCGAACCCCCAACCTTCTGATCCGTAGGACCCGGCAGCACATGTGCGGCAGCCCGCGTCAGGTTCGTCGGCAGGGCCAGCAGGTGCGACGATCGGCCGAGTGTGAGGGGTAGTTGGGGTACGACTGGGGTACACGATCTCAGCCGGGCGCAGTGCCCGATCCCGTCTCCGGCGCAGCCGGTATCCACCCGACATCGCCGGTTCAGCTCTGGTCCAGCGCCCCTCCTCGGCCTGCCCGATAGCCGGATCTCGCGTGTCTCCCTGCCCATCTGACGGACTCCGGGTGTACGTTCGCGAGTCTGGGGACTTTTACTCGGTAAGCGATCAGGGGTCATCGATGGCGGATTCTCCTACGACCTACCCAAAGGTTCCAGCGAAGGCTTGGCGCGCTCTGCAGGAACGAGCAAGCTCCGCGCCGTCGGTGAAGTTCTCGCCTCAGTACGTAGCGTCCCTCCTGGACTTCGGGAGCCCCGACAGTGCACGAACCAACGTTGTGAACCCGATGCGACGTCTCGGTCTTATCGATGAAGACGGAACGTTGACTGACCGAGGTCGCAAGTGGCGGGTGAAGGAGTCGTACAGCGAGGCATGTCAGGAGATGCTGGATGAAGTTTATCCGGATGACTTGGCTGGCCTCACTGATAGCGCTGGTGCGGTCGATGCCGGCAAGGTACAGGCGTGGTTCGAACACAGCGGACTCGGGACGTCCAACGCTCGCCAAATGGCAGCGACCTACGCGATGATCGCCAAGAAGCAGCTGCCGGAACCCGGCTCAGCGGAAGCAAATGGATCGTCAGGTCAGCGTGCGAAGTCTGAGCCTCGCAAAGCAAAGAAGTCTACGGTCCAGCCGCCCAAGCCGAACGCGTCGACGGTCCATGATCTAGGCAGCAACGGTGCCGGTGGCGGTAGCGGTGATGGACAGAATCTGCCAAAGGTTCATCTCGATATTCAGATCCACATCCCTTCCGATGCAACCCCGGAGCAGATCGATCAGATCTTCGCCAGTATGGGCAAGCATCTTTACGGTCGATGATGCCCAGGGATGACCCTCATCTGAGCGTTCAACTGGCTCGGCGGATTGCCGGTGACGTTGCTGAGTTCGGCCAGCCGACTGCAAGATCCTCAACCGAGCCATCTCAACAGAGTGAGCTAGATCCTGCTGAGCCACTTCTAGCGGAGTACGACAGGCGTGTCGTGGACGCAGACCTCCGGGCGGCGACCCGTTCGCGCTTCATATCGACCCACTATGCCGACGCAGTCGAGGCAGGCGTAAAAGCTCTGAATGAATGCGTGCGTTCTCGTACCGGACTCGCGCTCGATGGTGACACGCTGATGACGACGGCCTTCTCAGCCAACAATCCGCTGCTGCGGTTGAACCGCCTTCGCTCCGACAGTGACAAGAGTGAACAGCGCGGCCACATGATGATGTGTCAAGGAGTTGTTGCCGCGTGGCGGAATCCCCGGGCTCACAGCAGTCAATTCGAGGATTCTCCACTCAATACGATCATGATGCTTGAGCACGTTCAGCACCTCATGAGCGTGACCAAAGCCGCTACTCGCACTCGTCGGCGACGCAACACCTGACCGCTACCCGACTCCCACACCTGCCCCGTCCCCCTGATAGCTGCCAACCAAGGTCAGCGCGGTGCGGGTCAAGAGTCGGCTTGCCGATCCCGGAGGGACGCAGAGCGCTCTTGAGGCGTGTCGTGGTGACCGTACGATCGAGCGGCCAGGGGGACGGGGCCAGACCGACGACCTTTCGATGCCACCAGCCTCGTCCTGTCCGGCGGGATGAGCGGTTGAGACCGGTCGTACGCAGATGGTGCGCGCGGCGGAGGGCGTCGGCCGGAGGTCGTAAGCCCGGGCCGCGCTGCGCGCCGCTTGCGGCGCGCCTTGATTCTTAAGAGGTTAATCCGGCAGCGAGGGCCCTGCTGAGCACTGTCGTCCGTCGGGTGATGTGCGACGGTCGTCCGCCTGGTGGTCTGCGACAGTGCGAATGCGCGGATCGGGGTACGGCGCGGAAGATGTCGCGATGTAGACGGGTCTACGCGGCAGGGAGCGCGGCGGCTGCAGCAGCGAGCTTGGCAGCCACGTCGTCAAGCGAGGACTCCGCCGTGCTGAGTCCGGCGTGCGACGCGAGCATCGGGCTGACGTCGTACAACTCGTCGAAGGTCACGCCGTGCGTGACGGGAACGACACGCCTGCTATGGAGCAGCACGGCGAGTTCCTTCTCTGCGATGCCCTCGTTCTTGATGCTCTTGAGCAGCGCTGGCGTCACCAGCACAATCCCGATGCGAGAGTTCCGGAGCCCCTTGTCGATCTCGCGAATCATCAGCGAACCGAGCGGAATGTCTTCCTCGCTGAACCAGACAGTCGCCCCGTTCGCCTTCAGTTGACGGTTGAGGTCAGCCGCGCTGCCTGCACGGTCGTCCCAGGCGTGGCAGAGGAAGAGGTCGCGACGGTCCGGGTGGGTACGAGCTTGCTCCGCAGCCTTCTCAGCGTAGGGCTCAACGGCCCGCCACTCGCTAGGACTGTACGAGACGGACTTGCCGGTCCTGGTGCGTCGCGAGGTAGAGCCGCCGGCCGAGGACGACCCGTATGTCGATCCCCGCCCGCTGCCATACGACGACGAACCGCCGTAGGAGGGGTAAGAGGAGCGGTACCGCGACCGCCCGCCGCACGCAGGGCAGTTCGCTGCCGCGGCAGATGAGCGGTGACCACGGACGGGGGCTGTGCATTGCGCCATGAAGTTATGCTAGAGGCCTCCTCCGACACTCAGATCACGACGTGTGGATCCGCAGGGCCCGCGTGAAACGGGGGAAGACGACGTTCGTCGGCGAAGTTCTTCCGCTCACTCTGTGCGGACATGCGGGCGCTGCTCAACTCGGATTTCGGCAGACCCGTGCGTTGGCCGTCGCCCGCAGTCGGTCGCCAGAGGTCTAGCCTGGCGCACATCAGCCGACGGAAATGTGTCCCGGATCTGTTGGCGGATTACAGGGCCTGTTGAGCACCGGCGTTGGCGGGTGCAGGATGACCTGCGTGTCCACAAAGGATCCGGACGACGAGGGCGGCAACGATCCGCTGACGCCCGTCTATCCGTTCAACAAACCGGGCGAGGTGGTTGATCTCTACTCCGGACCGATCGGCGGATTGGCTGACGGCACTTTGGAAGGGACGATCCGCCTAGTGCCCTTCCCCTCGCCAGACCTGCGCTGGCAGGTCGATGTGCCACACACCGAGGGCCACCACCCGACGATCGATCGCGTGGGTCACGAGTTCGAGATGACCGCTGGCGAAATGACCGGTCACAGCATGATCAGCAACACCTCGTTCGACTCCGCCGCAGGCAGTTCCGCACAGCTTGAGTCCGAGTCCGGTGGCCGACTGGACCGCGTCCTGGTGCACTGGATGAATCTGCCGAACTACGCCGGCAACACGACCCTCTGCCACATCAGCGATGCCGGTCGGACATGGACTCGCGGCCGGCTGGACCTGGAGATCGACGGCTGGAGCATCGTTATCGATGGCCGACCAGATAACGGGTCTCTCTTCACCGAGGATGTTGGTCAGCCGCGTTACGTCTTGACGCACACCATGGAACTTCGCCGTAGCGACGGCAGCTCGTTCGATGTCGCTAGCGCGAAGCAGCTGATAGATGCGCTGCGCCTGTCGCTCTCGTTCGCAGCCGGGCGATGGGTAGCCCCGACGCTCTTCAACGGTTTCGATATGACAGGACAGGAGGCGTGGCGGTGGTGGGTGAGTCCGATCTGCGCGCCTTACGAGAGTATCGGCCAGCCCGTGATCAGCCCCACGGTCTTCGATGATCTGGAGGCGTTCCTCAAGGCGAGCGTGGCCAAGCTGCACGGCGGCAACGCAGCCAATACCACCCGTTTCCAGATGCAGCTCGCGACTCAGACATCCAACGTCGGCTTTGTCGAAAATCGGATCTTCTCGGCCTTCCCTGCGATCGAGAACCTCAGCTGGGAGACATTCGTGCTCGGTGGACTCGTCCCCAAGGAGGACTTCGAGACACCGAGGCTCTGGCCGACCGCTCGTCGCCTCCGTGAGCTGCTTACTCGCGCAAAGATCCCGGTCGATATAGACGCCACGCGGTTGCCTGCCCTGCATCACCTCGCGGAGGAGAAGCGGCTCGATGGTCCGGCGGCGGTCGCATGGGTGAGGAACCGGTTGATCCATCCAACGGATCCACACGACCGCTTGTACACACGGGAGTCCTTGGTCAAGGAGGCGTGGCATCAGAGCCGGCAGTACATCTGCCTCCTTCTATTGCACGCCATCGGCTACACCGGCGGCTACCTAGGCGCAATCCCTCCTTACGGCTACATCGGAGGTCCTGAGCCAGTCCCGTGGGCGGAGAGCAAGCAGACGTGAGGCGGCCCCGGCTCTGAGGAGGTCAGCCGGGGTCGCAGGTGGCGAGCAGGACGGGCGCGGATGCAGGGGTCAGCACGTCGGCCTCGCCGATCAGGGGGATGATGCGTTGCCGAGGCTGGACGAGTTGCCTCTCCAGTCGGCGGTAGTTCCGGGTCGACATGCGAGGTCTGATCGGGCCGCGGGCTAGGTACGCCCAGACGCATCACGCAGGAGCTGGCCAACACGGCCAGGGTCGTAACCGTTGAGCCATACGCCGTTGCGCCGGCTCGGGTTGCTGTTCGGGGAGCACGACGAGGAGTGACGTTGGCGTAGGTATGGGCGTACGGGACGGTGGCCGGGCAGTTGGGCCGCACTTCTGGCATGTCTCCGGGGAACACAAAAGCCCAGGTCAGCGAGCTGATCCTGGGCTTCTACGTGGCGCGCTCGGAGGGATTCGAACCCCCAACCTTCTGATCCGTAGTCAGATGCTCTATCCGTTGAGCTACGAGCGCTGGACAACGTCGAGTAACGATACATGGAGGGGGCGGAAGTTTGCCAATCGGGTCCTCGGGGGTGGTGGATCACGGTGTGCGATCGGGCGGTGCGGCGTGCGGGAGGGTGGTGGGGTGCGGCTCTACGATCCGGCGCATGGGAATCGAGGACTTGCTGGGTGGGCGGGATCTGGGGGATGTGAAGAAGGCGGTCGGGTTCGTGATGGAGAACTCGGACGACTTCCAGAAGGTGCTGGAGCTGGTGCGCGGGCTACCGGACGATGCGCTGGGCGTGATCGGAAAGCTGCCGGAACTGCTGAAGACGATCGGGTCGGGGCTCGCGGAGGCGGGTGAGCAGGCGGCGAAGGCGGCGGGGGCGCTCGTCGGGGACGACGGCGAGGGTGGTGCGCGGAAGGCGCTGGCCGGGAGCGCCGGGACGATGAATACGGCCAAGGACCGGCTGCACGACGCGGCGGGGATGCTGTCGGGGCTGGCGGGCGAGTTGGACAAGATCCCGGGGATCGGTGACGCCGCAGCGAAGAAGCTGAACGACGGCAGTGGTCAGGTCGGCGCGGTCGCCACCGAGATCGAGAGTCTGGCCGGCAATCTTCAGGACCTGTCCGGGATCCTCGCGACGGTCGGCGACGCGCTGAAGGGCCTCGGTACCAAGCTCACCGAATCCGGCGGCTCCGTCCAGACCCTCCTCGGCTGACCCCGCCCGGCGGTCAGCGGCCGAGCCGGGGAACATCTCCCGGTGTCTGGGGACAGGCTATTGCTTGTTCCCAGACACCGTCGCTTGTTCACGGACACGGAACCGGAGTTGGGTGACGTTCGTCTAACGCGGGGTGTTTGGGCGGCGAGGGAGGACCTCCGCGTGACTAAGGTCGCGGGCATGGCTAGTCGGCTGTTGCGTGGTACGGCGATCGGGTGCGGCGTCGCTGCCCTGGTGGGCGGCGGGGTCGGGTTCGCGGTCGGGGAACCGGTGACGAAGTCCGACATCGTGCCGGCCCGCGTGCTGCCGGGCGACCTCTGCGCGCGGATCGGCGACGTCTCGAACCTGTTGCCCAAGGCATCGGGTGGTCCGGTGACGATGATCCAGGGCGGTACGTCGACCATCACCTGCACCGCGGGCAGCTCGCGCGCGAAGGTCCGGGCGTACACGTCCGCGAGCGTGAAGGTGACGATCACGGCGTACGGCGGGCAGGACGCCGGCGCGGGCAACGCCCCGCTCACACCGGACCAGGTCGCGAACCGTACGTTCACTCGCTCGCCGCTCAAGGGGTACGACAAGGACCGCCCGTACCCGACCAAGGTCGAACGGACCGAGAGCGGTCTGGCCGGCGAGTCGTGGAACGTGCACGCGCTGGTCCAGCACGCCGACATCGTCGTACTGGTGGACTACACGGCCAACCCGATCGACGGGGACACCGCGCAGCGGGCGGCGCTGGCGCTGGCAGACCGCGCGATCTGGGAGAGCAAGTGAGCAACAGCACGCCGGAGATCCCCGGCTACCAGCTGGACCAGCGGATCCTGCAGCACCCGCTGGCGGAGTTGTGGCACGGCCGCTCGTTCACCGGGATGGAGGTCGTCGCGCTGATCCTGAGCGACGACGGCTCCCGGAACGAGACCGTCGTCGACCGGCTCTCCGGCGCCAGCCGCGACGCCGCCCTGACCCCGGGCCGGCAGGAGACCCCACTCTGGGCGGCCAACCTCAGCTCGGACCGCCCGTACGCGATCACCCAGCTGATCCACGGCGAGACCGGCGCCGAGCGGCTGATCGACCCGCTCGACGGCGTCCTCGGGAACGACGAGGACTCGCTGCGCGCGGTCCGCGAACAGCTCAGCCGGTTCGGCGGTGTCGCGCCGACGCTCCCCGGAGCGGCGCCCCAGGAAGAACAGAGCATCCCGTCGTACGTCGACAAACCACAGCACAACGAGCAGCACGACGAGCCGCAGCTGTCCAAGCTCGAGATCGCCCAGCAGTACCGCCGCAAGATCGGCCCCTGGGCGTACGCCGTGGTCGCCGTCGTAGTGCTGATTGTCTTCACGATCGCGTACTCGGTCGGTACGGCGATCGGCGGCGCCGTCAAGGACGACCCGAACGAGGCCGCGGCAACCCCGGCCGTCAGCCCGGAGGCGTACCCGCCGACCGTGCTGATCCCGGCGATCAACCGCGTGACGACCGCGCCGTACAAGCGTCCGGACGGCTCGGCCGGTGTCTTCGGCGCGACCTATCCGGCCGGTGCCGACGTGCAGGTGGTCGAGAACGCCGAGCTCCCGTTCGCATTCGGCTGGCCGCGGCCGCCGCTGGTGAGCTTCCTCGGGGAGTCGTCGCGGCTGATCCTGCGCCAGGTCGTGACGTCGGCCGACTACGACCCGAGCGGCGCGAAGAACTCGTTCAAGGCGAAGTTCGCGCTGCACCCCTGCGCATCGCTGGCGAAGTGCCTGGCCGAGCGGCCGGCGTTCGACCAGCAGTGGACGAAGATCTACCGGACGACGGCGCCGGCGACCGCGAAGGACGCCCGGACCTGGTTGTCGGTCTCCAAGCCGTACACGATCACGATGACCCGGGCGTTCGAGAGCGGCGGTCAGTGGTGGCTGGTCGGCACGATGGTCTCCGGCCAGCCGGTCGAGGCGCCGGACATCCAGCGGGTCGTGAACGACATCTGGCGGCAGACCAGCTGACGTACCGCAAAATCTCCTGGAACGGCCCGCGCAGCACGCGCGGGCCGTTCTCATTTTCACAAGCGGCACCGGAAAGCGATTGTCGCGAAAACTTTGTGACCGGGTTCACTTCCAACCGGTTCTCAGACCCCGGGTGCGTCGCGTACCGTAGTACCACTTGCACACTGGTATGTATCCACTGGATCGACTGGTATGCGACAGATCACACCGCCAGCCAGCTGCACCGAACCGTCGGAGACCCCGGCGGCCGGACGCCGTAGCCGCCTTTCAGCGTCGAGGGGCCGAACGTCGCCGGACCTCGGCAGCCGAGAGGGAATGAGCCGCGAATGACGACGATCGCCAATCCGACCCGTACCAAAGCCGACCACCGAGCCGACACCGAGAACCCCCTCGAGCAGGCGTACGACCTGACCGGCGCCCCCACGCAGCACGCCGGGCTGCTGGCCTGGGTGGCCGAGGTCGCCGCCCTGACCCAGCCGGACCGGATCCACTGGGTGGACGGATCGGACGCGGAGTACGCGCAGCTCACCGACGGCCTGATCGCGGCCGGCACCATGGTCCGGCTGAACGACGAGAAGAAGCCGAACTCGTTCTGGGTCCGCACCGACCCGTCCGACGTCGCCCGGGTCGAGCAGCGTACGTTCATCTGCTCCGCCGTCGAAGCCGACGCCGGCCCGACCAACAACTGGGTCGACCCGACCGAGATGAAGGCGACGCTGACCGGGCTGTACCGCGGCGCGATGCGCGGCCGGACGATGTACGTCGTCCCGTTCTGCATGGGTCCGCTGACGGCGGAGAAGCCGATGTTCGGCGTCGAGATCACCGATTCGGCGTACGTCGTCGCGTCGATGCGGATCATGTGCCGCTCCGGCGCCGAGGTGCTGGAGAAGATGGGCACGGACGCCCCGTACGTCCCCTGCCTGCACTCGGTCGGCGCGCCGCTCGAGCCGGGTCAGGCAGACGTGCCGTGGCCGTGCAACGACGAGAAGTACATCGTGCAGTTCCCCGAGGAGCGGGCGATCTGGTCGTACGGCTCCGGGTACGGCGGCAACTCGTTGCTCGGCAAGAAGTGCTACTCGCTGCGGATCGCGTCCGCGATGGCTCGTGACGAGGGCTGGCTCGCCGAGCACATGCTGATCCTGAAGCTGATCTCGCCGGAGAAGAAGGTGCACTACGTCGCGGCCGCGTTCCCGAGCGCCTGCGGCAAGACCAACCTGGCGATGCTCGACCCGACACTGGAGGGCTGGGAGGTCGAGACGCTCGGCGACGACATCGCCTGGATGCGGTTCGGCAAGGACGGCCGCCTGTACGCCGTGAACCCGGAGTTCGGGCTGTTCGGTGTTGCCCCCGGCACCGGCTGGAAGACCAACCCGAACGCGATGCGCACGATCGAGAAGGGCAACTCGGTCTTCACCAACGTCGCGCTGACCGACGACGGTGACGTCTGGTGGGAGGGCTACTCGCCGACCCCGCCGGACCACCTGACCGACTGGAAGGGCCGCGAGTGGACGCCGGACAACGGTGAGCTGTCGAGCCACCCGAACAGCCGGTTCTGCACGCCGATCAAGCAGTGCCCGATCATCGCCGACGAGTACGACGACCCGAACGGAGTACCGATCTCCGCGATCATCTTCGGCGGCCGCCGCGCCACCACGGTCCCGCTGGTCACCGAGTCGCGCGACTGGGCGCACGGGGTGTTCATGGGCGCGACGCTGTCGTCCGAGACCACCGCGGCCGCGGTCGGCCAGGTCGGCGTCGTGCGGCGCGACCCGATGGCGATGCTGCCGTTCCTCGGGTACGACGCAGGGCAGTACTTCGACCACTGGCTGACCGTCGGCAAGCAGCACAACGCGGCGCAACTGCCGAAGATCTTCTACGTGAACTGGTTCCGCAAGGACGAGGCCGGCAAGTTCGTCTGGCCGGGCTTCGGTGAGAACAGCCGCGTACTGAAGTGGGTCATCGGGCGGATCGAGGGCCAGGCCGATGCGGTCGAGACGCCGATCGGCCGGGTCCCGGCCGCAGGCGCCCTGGATGTCGCCGGTCTGGAGCTGACCGACCACGACCTGGAGATCGCGCTGAACGTCGACGCCGACGAGTGGCGGGCCGAGCTGCCGCTGATCGAGGAGTGGTTCGACAAGCTCGGCGACACCGTCCCGGCTTCGCTCAAGGTCGAGCTGGACAACCTGAAGGCCCGGCTGGGCTGACGAGCACCGGCCGCCGAGTCGGAAGCCGGCGGCCGGACGCATCGCGGCGCCCTGGATCACCTCCCGGGGCGCCGCGCTGTACTTTCCGCGAGCACCTGGCGAACCTCGTCGTCGGTGACCTCCGAGAAGTCGCGGTACGCCTGGCCGACCGCGGTGAAGTACTGCGGGAACCACGCGCACACCACCTGGTCCGCGGACAGCTTCCGGTAACTGTCCGGTCCGCCGACGGGTACGGCGACCATCACCCGCGCGGGGTGTTGCCGCCGTACCGCCTCCACGGCGGCGCGCATCGTCGTACCGGTCGCGAGACCGTCGTCGACCAGGACGACGACGCGGTCCCGTACGTCGATCGGCGGCCGGTCGCCCCGGTACGCGCGCTCGCGGCGGCGCAGCTCGCCCTCCTCGTACCGGCGTACCGCTTCCAACCGCTCCGGGTCGACCCCCGCCGCGACCGGCTCGTTGCGGACGACGTGCAGGTCCTCGCCGACGCCGGCGATCGCGCCCATCGCCAGCTCCGGCTGCCACGGCAGGCCGAGCTTGCGGACGATCAGTACGTCGAGTTCCGCGTCGAGGGCGGCCGCGACCGGGCCCGCGACGGGTACGCCGCCGCGCGCCAGCCCGAGTACCAGAACGGATCCGGCGACCGGGCCGAGCTCTTCGGCCAGCGCGCGCCCCGCGGCCGCCCGATCCGGGTACGGCCTCCTCATACGCCCATGATCCACGTACGTTGACCGCATGCGAATCCCTGACAGCGCCCGAGCTGTACTTGAGTCGAACGCACTCTGGCCGCCCGGCTACATCACCCACATCGCCGTCGACAAGATCGGGGGTGTCGGCCCGTGGGCGTGAAGGTCGGAGTGATGCTTCCGCTCGGCGCCGGCGACGGTCCGGGCGGCGGGACGCCGGGATGGAAGGACGTCCGAGCGGTCGCCGAGGCGGCCGAACAGGGCGGCCTCGACTCCGTCTGGATCGCGGACCACTTCCTCTACCGGGACGCGGAGGGGAAGGTCTTCGGGATGCACGACAGCTGGACTCTGCTCACCGCGGTCGCGGCCGTCACCGAACGCGTCGAGCTGGGCAACATGGTGCTGTGCGCCTCGTTCCGGGACCCGGGCCTGACCGCCAAGATGGCCGCGACCCTCGACGAGGTCTCTGGCGGCCGCCTGACCCTGGGCGTGGGCGCCGGCTGGCACGATCCCGAGTACGAAGCCTTCGGCCTCCCCACGGACCACCGGGTGGGTCGATTCGCCGAATGGCTCGAAATCGTCGCCCGCCTGATCCAGGGCGAGACCGTCACGTACGACGGCACCTATTACTCGGTCCGGGACGCCAACCTCGACCCGGCCCCACTCCACCGGATCCCGATTCTGGTCGCCGGCCGCCGGCCCCGGATGATGAAGCTGACGGCTCGGTGGGCCGACGCCTGGAACACCGCCTGGTACGGCACCCCGAACCTGACGGTCGAGGAGCGCCTGGAAACCCTCCGCCAGGCTCTCGTCACCGCAAACCGCCCGGCCGACACGATGACCCGCACCGTAGGCATCCTCGTCCGCGACCCCGACCAGCCGTCCACCGACCCGAACCCCAACGCGATCCCAGTAGCCGAACTCCCCAAAGCCATCACAGCCTACGAAAACCTAGGCGTGGACCACCTGATCATCTCCCCCGACCCCATGACCCCACGCACCGTAGAACGCATAGCCGAGGCCAGGTAACCGCCCTCAGCCGGCACGGTGCCCGCCGCCCGCGGAAACCCGCGGGGGGTCCGGGGGGCGGAGCCCCGCCGGGCGGGGTCTGGGGGTTGCACCCCCAGAAAACAGCCGGAGCTCTATGCCTGCGCTTTTTGCAGGCATAGAACTCCCAGAGCGGAGGCGGCGAGATTTGAACTCGCGAGAGGGGTTTACCCTCAACCCGCTTAGCAGGCGGGCGCCATCGACCGGACTAGGCGACGCCTCCTCCGACGGTCCCCACACGGGGGACACGACGACGACCAAGACTATCTGCTCGACCGGCCCACGAGCAAAACGGGGCGGCGGACACGCTCGGTTGCTGAGAAGGCACGTTGTGGTGGTAGCCCAGAGCACCTGTACGCTGGCGGGCATCGACGGGGGTCGCCAGCTTCACGTCAACCAACTCGGTGTCGTGGGCGTCTGAAGTACCGTGGGCTGCCTGGCAGCGGCCGACGGATAGGTTGTGACGTCGTCGATCAGGGAAACGGAGCCATGTCGCGGAGTACTCGGGCAGCCGGTCGCAGGTCAGCGCCGCGGGCCGTTCGGGCCCGGGCTCGTACGCATCGCGCCCGTACGGCGTCGAAGGCGATCGGGCTCACGCTGGTCAGTGCCCTGGTGCCCGGTTCGGGCCTGCTGATGGGCGGCCGGAAGAAGCTCGGCGCGTTCGTCCTGACGATCAGCATCGGCCTGTTGCTGCTCGCCGCGTACGTCGGTCTGACGCAGCGCGACTCGGTGCTGGCGCTCGCGGTGTCGCCGCGGCAGCTGCTGATCGCGACCGGCGCCGTCGTCGTACTGGGCGTCTGCTGGATCTGGGTCGTGGTGGCGTCGCACAAGCTGCTCCGCCCGGTCAGCATGACGTACACGGGACGGCTGGCGGGCTCGATGTTCGTCGGGTTGCTGTGCTTCGCGATCGCCGTACCGACGACCGTCGCGGCGCAGACGGTGATGGCGCAGCGCGACCTGGTCGGCAGCGTGTTCCAGTCCGAGGGCAACTCGAAGTCCGCGACCCGGCCGAACGTGAACAAGTCGGACCCGTGGGCGAAGATCCCGCGGCTGAACCTGCTGCTGCTCGGCGCCGACGACGGCATCGGCCGGACCGGTGTCCGGACCGACACGGTGATCGTGGCGAGCATCGACACCAAGACCGGTAACACCGCGCTGATCTCGCTCAGCCGGAACTGGATGCGGATGCCGTTCCCGGAGGACTCGCCGCTGCACAAGGCGTACCCGGACGGCTTCTGGGACCCGAGCAAGGGCAACGTCGAGCAGCCGGAGTACTACCTCGACGCGATGTACGACAACATCCCGAAGCAGCACCCGGGCATCCTCGGCCAGACCGACAACGAGGGCGCGGACGCGGTGAAGCTGGCCGCGAGCGCGGCGCTCGGCCTGGACATCGACTACTACATGCAGGTCAACCTGGCCGGCTTCAAGCAGATCATCGACGCGCTCGGTGGGATCACCGTGAACGTCAACTACCGGGTCCCGATCGGCGGCGACTACGGCGAGGGCCCTGGTACGAACGGGCACAAGTTGCCGAGCGGCTACATCGAGCCCGGCCCGAACCAGAAGCTCGACGGGTACCACGCGCTCTGGTTCGCCCGCGGCCGGTACGGCCTGAGCGACCCGTCGCGGCAGGAGCGGCAGCGCTGCACGATCCACGCGCTGGTGAACAGCGCGAACCCCGCGACCCTGGTGACCAGCTACCAGCAGATCGCCAAGGCTGGTAAGGAACTGCTGCGTACCGACATCCCGCAGGAGCTGCTGTCGGCGTTCATCTCGCTCGCGCTGAAGGTGAAGAGCGCCAAGGTCACGAACATCGACCTGGACAAGAACAAGAACTTCCCGACCGGCAAGAACCCGGACTACACGGCGATGCAGCAGATCATCCAGAAGGCGCTGAACCCCGCGACGACGACGGCGAAGCCGACCAAGAAGCCGACGACCGGCACCTCCACGACGAAGAAGCCGACGCCGACGAAGACCGCCACGCCGGGCGAGGCGCAGAACCTGGCCGACGCCTGCGCCTACAACCCGAACGAGACCGGTACCGGAAACTGAGTAGGGCCTGAACCCCTCCCCAGGGGAGAATTGGACCAAAGTGAAAATTGGTCACACCTGGGGGTGACGTGAGGCGTTCGTTGGCGGTTGTGGTCGGGGTTTCGCTCTTGGCCGTTGCGGGTTGCAGCAGCAGTAAACCGGAAAGTGGTGGCACGCCGTCGGCCGTCGGTACGACGACCAGCAGCACTCCGTCGTCGTCCACGCCTACATCGACAGCTCCGGCTCCCAAGCCGACGCCGACCGCGGTCGCGCTGTCGGTGCCGATGTACCAGCGGGCGCTGACGAACGTCGAGAAGGTCCTGAAGCCGAACGTCGCCCGCGTGATGAACGCCGGTACGGTCGCGGCGTTCGACGCGAGCCGCAAGCAGCTGGCCGCCGCGGTCGTCATCGAGCGGAACGAGCTCGCCAAGATCACGCCGCCGAGCGGTCTGGTGACGGCGCATCCCGAGGTACTCGACGCCTTCGACGCGTACGCCGGTGACGTGGCGACCGAGCTGACCAAGGCCGGCGACACCCGGACCAGTTGCGGCATCCCGAAGACGCCCGACGTCCGGCTGTACGAGGCGAAGTCCGGCATCCGGACCGCGTACGCCGGGCTTGCGCAGAGCGTGCAGACGTCGATCGGCAAGGGCGTGAAGTTCGGCGCGCTGTCGGTGCCGGCGAAGCCCGCGGCCCCGGCCGTGATCGGCGGCCGCGGCGAGAACGGCGACGTGTTCCAGCGGTCCGGCGGCCGTGGTCCGGGATCGCTCAAGATCGTCAACTCCGGTAACGACGTGGTGGTCGTCGTCACCACCAGCAACCCGCGCAAGCCGGAGGCCTCGATCTACGTACGCGCGAACAAGACCGCGACCCTGAACGGGGTCCGCAACCAGGACTACTGGGTCTACTTCAAGTCCGGGACGAACTGGGACGCGAGGAACCACCGGTTCACCGAGAACTGCGCCTACCAGAAGTTCGACGACATCTTCGACGGCTCGTACGCGTGGACGGTCACGCTGACCAAGTCCCCGCTCGGCAACGCGCCGTCGTCCGAGACGGAAGCCTTCTGAGCCGCCCGGCCCGGGTGGATGAGATCCTGTGGCGATGCGGACGACGTACCGGATGCGGGCGGGACGATTCCTCGGGATCCTGGCCGCCGGGCTGATCATTCTCGGGGTGGCCGCCCTGCTCTGGGCGTTCGGCCTGCCGTCCGTCGCGGTGTCGGTGTTCGTCACGCTCGGCGGGCTGATCACGCTCGCCGGGCTGTGGATCCTGGCCCGGCCGCCGAAGGTCGCCCAGCTGCGGGACAAGGAGATCGACGTCCGCGGCGTCCGTACGGCGTGGACCGACATCACCGAGGCCGGCCGGGTCGACACCACCCACGGCGAGGCGATCGTGCTGCGCACCAAGCAGCCCGACCAGCCGATCCTGCTGCCGGTCTCGTGGCTCGTACCGAAGCAGGTCGCGACGCTGGAGACCGCGCTGCGGGACAAGCTGAACGCGGCGCACGGGTACACGATCTGGGACGGGACTGCCCCGGAGGACGACGACGGCGCAGAATGATGCGGTGCTTTCCTTCGAGCTGTCGTACGACGAACTCCTGACCTACCAGGGCACGAACCCGCGGCCCGCGGACTTCGACGCGTTCTGGGACAAGGCGCTGCTGTCGCTGGACGAGGTGGAGCCGAACGCGGAGTTCGTCGACGCCACCTTCCCGCTGACGACGGCAACCGCCCAGCACCTGTACTTCGACGGCACCGGCGGGTACCGCGTACACGCGAAGGTGATCCGCCCGGCCGAGCCGACGGGTCCGGCGGTCCTGCTGTTCCACGGGTACGGCGGCGAGCAGCCGAAGTGGGTCGAGCTGCTGCCGTACGCGGCCCGCGGGTTCACGGTCGCGGCGCTCGACGTCCGTGAGCAGGTCGGGTTCCGTACGCCGTCGCAGTCGCCGAACAGCTTCTCGTTGCACAACCACCTGGTCCACGGCCTCGACGACGGGCCCGACGGCCTGCTGTACAAGCACGTCTTCCTGGACACGCGGCGGCTGGCCGACATCATCAGCGCGCTGCCCGAAGTGGACGCGGCCCGAATCGCGACGACCGGCTGGAGCCAAGGCGGCGGTCTGTCGCTGGTCGCCGCTGCCCTGACGCCGACGATCAAGTACACCGCGAGCGTCTACCCGTTCCTCTGCGACTACCAGCGGACGTGGGACCTGAACCTGGAGACCGCGCCGTACGACGAGATCGTCACCTGGTTCCGCAAACGCGATCCCCGCCACCTCCGCCAGGACGAGGTCTTCAACACCCTCGGCTACATCGACGTCCAGCACCTGGCCCCCAGGATCCAGGCCGAGGTGACTCTCTTCACCGGCCTCGAAGACCAGATCTGCCCGCCGTCCACCCAGTTCGCCGCCTACAACAAACTCCAGTCGGTCAAGGAACTACGCACCTACCCCGACTTCGGCCACGACGACCTCCCCGGCGCCCACGACGACATCTACCAACTCATCGGCGCGAAGCTCCAGGAGTAGCGCCGCGCGGCTCATTCGCCCGTCCTCGTCAATGGTGGGTCCTACGATCGTGGGAGGAGGGGTGAACGTGCGCATTCGGCTGCTCGGTGGTTTTGCTGTCGATCGCGGCGGGCGGTCCGTCGATGCGGCGGTGTGGCGGTTGCGGAAGGCGCGGACGGTGGTCAAGTTGCTCGCGTTGACTCGTGAGCAGCGGCTGCACCGGGACGTGCTGCTCGAGACGCTGTGGCCGGACCGGGCTTCGACCTCCGCGGTGAACAACCTCCACCAGGCGCTGCACGTGGCCAGGAGAGCGCTCGCGGGCGACGAACCGAGCAACGGATTGCTGGAACTGCGTGACGACTTCGTTGTACTGCTCGCGGACGGGCTCGTCGAGGTCGACGTACGGACGTTCGAACGGCTGGCGGCAGCCGGCCGGACCAGCGGTGACCTGTCCGACCTCCGCGCCGCGGTCGCTGCGTACGCGGGCGATCTCCTGCCCGAGGACAGGTTCGAGGACTGGGCCGTCCGCCCGCGGGAGGAACTCCGGGCGACCTTCGGCGAACTTCTCGTCGACTTCGCGGACGCGGCCGCCGCGGATGGGCAGGAGGCGGAGGCGGTCGATGCCCTGACGCAGGCGCTCGCCATCGATCCGCTGCATGAGCATGGCGTCCGAAGCCTGATGCGACGACATGCGGCGATGGGGCGATCGTCGGAGGCGTTGGCGCAGTACGAACGGCTGCGAACCGACCTGCGGACCGCGTACGGCACCGATCCCGACCCGGAAACCCAACGCCTGTACCAAGAGTTGCTGACCGGAACCGTCACCGTCGGAGCGCAGACCCGGCACAATCTCGCGCCGGCGTTGACGAGCTTCGTCGGCCGCGAACGCGAGATCGCCGATGTCCATCGACTGCTGAAGCAAGGCCGGCTGGTCACACTGACCGGGGTCGGAGGCGCCGGCAAGACCCGTTTGGCCGAGGAGGCGGCGCGCCGACTGGTCGACTCGTACGCCGATGGTGTCTGGATCGCCGACCTCGTGCCGGTAGCGGATCCGCAACTCGTCGCCGACAGCGTCGCGGCCGCCCTCGGCCTCGACCCCGCAGCAGGTTCGGACTCGACCCGCACCCTGATCACCCGCTTGGCGCCACGGAATCTCCTGCTCGTGCTCGACAACTGCGAGCACCTGCTCGCCGCCTGCGCCGGTCTGGCCAGCGCGATACGGCGGAGCTGCCCCGGCGTCAGCCTTCTCGCGACCAGCCGCGAACCCCTGCACGCTCCCGGCGAGGTGACGTTGCGGGTGCCCTCACTCGAACTTCCTGAGCCGTCGGACGCGCGGGAACTGGATCGTCTCGGCACGCTGTCGTCGGTACGGCTGTTCGTCGATCGGGCCCAGGACGTCCGGCCCGGCTTCGCTCTCGACGCCGGAAACGCCACCGCCGTCGTGGAGATCTGTCGTTGTCTCGACGGCATCCCGCTCGCCCTGGAGCTGGCCGCCGCACGCGCGTCGCATCTCGAGGCCGCGGAGATCGCCGTACGTCTCGGTGCGGCGCTGTCGCTGCTCGGCCGCCCCGGTGAGGTCACCCGGCATGCGACCCTTCGGGCGACGCTCGAATGGAGCCATGCGTTGCTGTCGGACGACGAGCAGGTGCTGTTGCGCCGGCTCGCGGTGTTCTCCGGCAGCTTCTCGCTGCGGTCCGCCGAGCAGGTGTGTGCGGACGACCGGATTCCTGAGGTTCTGGACGTCCTCGGCCGCCTGGTCGACAAGTCGCTGCTGCTGGTCGACCACGACGGGCCGCGTTCCCGGTACCGGCTCCTGGAGACCATTCGGCAGTTCGCGCACGAACGTCTGGCCGCCGCGCGCGAGGCTGCGCCGATGGAGGCCGCGCACTGCAGGCATTTCCTGGAGCTGGCGGCCGACGAGGATCCCGAGCGCGCCGGTGTCGTGGTCGAACGTCCCCAGCTGCTCGACGCCGACCACGACAACCTCCGCGCCGCACTCGGCTGGGCACTCGGCCACGACCACGAGCGGGCCTTGCTCCTAGGGCTCAGCCTGTCGCCGTACTGGCTGGCACGAGGTCACTTCTCCGAGGGGGCGGGCTGGCTCGCGCGTGTCCTCGAGGTGGCGGTCGAACCGTCGCGCGAGCGAGTGCGGGCCATCTTCGCGCTGGCGATTCTGCTCGCCCGGAGCGGCCTGGCCGACCGGCTTCCCGGTCTCGGCGACGAGGCGGTCGCGGTGGCCGAGCAGTCCGGCGACGCAGTCGAGCTCGTCACGACCCGGGTACTGCGCGGCACGCTACTGCTCGGGAGCGGTGATCTCGACGAGGTCGAGCAAACTGCCGTGGACGCGCTCGCGCAGGCCGATTCTCTGGGTGCAGAGCCCCTCGGCGCGGCCGCGCAAGGATTGGCCGCGATGACCGCACTGTTCCGCGAAGACGCCGAACTCGCACTGCCCCGCTTCGCAGAATGCCTGCGGCGGCTGGAGCTGATCGACACCACCACGCTGCGGTTCTTCCCCGCCGTCACGATGTGCCTGCCGCTCGCACCGGTGGACGGCTGGTGGGTCCCGGTGTTCGAGGAAACCTTCCTGCTCGGTCGACGGGTCGGCGCCGTCCAGGGCGCCGGCTACGCCTTGTCGGCGCTGGCCGACGCCCACCGGCTGACGAGGAATCTGGACGCCGCGCACGATGCCGTACGACGCTCCGTCGACACCTTCACCGGAATCGAGGACGCGGCCGGACTCGGCCATGCCCTCAACCATCTCGGCTGCATCGAACGCGACCAAGGACTGTTCGATCCGGCCGAGAGGCATCTGCGGGACGCGCTCCGGATCCGCCGCGAACTGGGAGACCGCCGCGGTGAGAGCCTGGCGCTCGCCAACCTCGGCCTGCTCGCCGCAGCGGCCGGCGACCCCGAAGCCGGACGGCGGCTCACCCGCGCGGCCCTCGATCGCGGCCAGGCGGTCGATGATGCGCCCGCCGCGGGCGGTGCGCTGCTGAATCTGGCAGTGGTCGAGTTGTTCGCCGGCGAGCGCCGTACCGCACGAACGCTGGTCGAACAGGCCGTCGAGGCCCTGCATCCGCAGGGATATCTGCGACTCGAGGCGTGGACCCGGCTGCTCGCCGCGGAACTGGCCGTCGAGGACGGTGACACCGAGGTGCTGCACAAACACGGCCCGGCGGCAGCGGCGATCTTCGCCCGCCTGGGCTGCCGCATCGGTACGCCGCGCGCCGCCGCGCTGCCGCGCCCGTCCTGACGCAGGCTGCTCACGACCTGCTAAGTCACGCTAAGTCAGTGCGAAGACGTCGTTCCTAATGTCGTTCGCGGGTCCGGGAAACGTCCTGGACCGGGGACGAATCAGGAGTGGACATGACAACGACGCAAGCGCGGCAGGACACGCTCGGGGAGGCCACCCTCGGTGAACTCGCCGAAGGACTTCGTGGCGAGCTGATCCGCCCGTCCGACCCGTCGTACGACGAGGCGCGGTCGATCTGGAACGCCGCGCACGACAAGTCGCCGGCGCTGATCGTCCGGTGCAAGGGGGTCGCCGACGTCATCCGGGCCGTGGAGTTCGCCCGGAGCGAGGGGTTGACGTTGGCGGTCCGGGGCGGCGGTCACAGCATTCCCGGATTCTCGACGACCGACGGCGGCCTGGTGATCGATCTGTCGCCGATGAACGCGGTCCGGATCGACCCCGACCGGCGCCGGATCGTGGCGCAGGGCGGGTGTGTCTGGGGGGACGTCGACGCCGAGGCGCAGGCCTTCGGGCTGGCGGTCACCGGTGGGCTGGTGTCCTCGACCGGAGTCGCCGGCTTCACCCTCGGCGGCGGGATCGGCTGGCTGGTCCGCCGGTGCGGGCTCGCCTGTGACAACCTCGTCGGCGCCGATGTCGTCACCGCGGACGGCCGGTACCTGCACACCAGCGAGGACGAGAATCCCGAGCTGCTGTGGGCGTTGCGGGGCGGCGGCGGCAACTTCGGTGTCGTCACCTCGTTCGAGTTCAAGGCGTACGACGTCGGTCCGACGGTGTTCGCGGGCCTCGTCTTCTACCCCGGCGATCGGGCGGCCGACGTACTGCGTGGCTTCGGTACGGCGGCGGCCACAGCGCCGGACGAGTTGTCGTTGGCAATCAACCTCACCACCGCACCGCCGTTGCCGTTCCTGCCCGAAGACGTGCACGGCAAGCCGATCGTCGCCGTCCTCGGCATGTGGTCCGGACCGGCGGAAGCCGGCGAGGCCGCGACCCGGCCGTTCCGCGAACTCGCGCCGGTCGTCGCGGATCTGTTCGGGCCGATGCCGTACAACGCGATGCAGACGCTGCTCGATCCGCTGTTCCCGCGCGGCCTGCGGAACTACTTCCGGTCGGCGTTCTTCGGCGACCTCGGGCCGGCCACGGTGGATGCGCTCGTCGCCGCGCACTCCGCAGTACCGAATGGTCTGTCCGAGGTGCACGTCCACCATCTCGGTGGTGCGATGGGACGCGTTCCGGCCGATGCCACGGCGTTCGGGACCCGTGACCGCGAGTACATCTTGAACGTGGTCGCCCGGAGCGAGGACGCGGCCGGGTACGACGGGGTCGTCGAGTGGGCTCGTTCGGCCGGGAGTTCGCTCGGGCCGAGCGCGGCGTCGTACGTGAACTTCACCGGTGAGACGAACGAGGACATCGTCCGGGCGTCGTACCCGGCGGCAACCTACGAACGTCTCGTGGCAGTCAAGAACAGCTACGACCCGACGAACCTGTTCCACCTCAACCAGAACATCCGACCTGCCTAGCGTTCGCGGCCAGCTTCGGGTCAAGCGGGCGTTCGTCCTGCTCCGTCGTACGATCGGGGTTCGTTCATCGGGCGGCAAGGAGCAGGACGTGGTCTTCGGAATCAAATCGGGCCGGCAGCGGGCGGAGGTTGCTCGTGGCAAGTGGTGGGACCGGATGTCCGCGATGGTCTGGGCGGACACCAGGCGGCCGATGATAGACAACACCCGCCGGTTCAGCAGCTCCACGAACGTGGCCGAGCAGCGGTCCACGATCTGCGATGCGATGGCCGACGCGTACGCCGGGGACTTCCGGCACGTCGGTCTCGTTCGCGGGCTGGCCCGGCAGGTGGCCGTACAGGACGTGGACGACAGGATCGCGCGGAGCAACGTCCCGCGCGCCGATCGCGCGATCCTGGCTCTGCGTGCCTCCGGCGAGCCCGCACCGGCAGATATCAACGACGTGCTCCGTCAGGCCGCGGCGGAAGGCTTCACCGAGGCTCTCGGCGATCACCTCCGCACCGCGGATGTGGCACGCAACGTGCTGGCGAACACCCGCGGCGCGGGCCCGCAGATGTCGCCGATGCGAACGGCCGCGATCGCCCTGTTCAGGAGCTCGCAGGCGCAGGTGCCGCCCGAGCACCACGAGAACGCGATCACCAGCATCCAGCAGGCGATGGAGAATGAAGCCATCAGGCTGAACGCTGCGTACGACGACCTCCGCGGACACGAGGGCGTGCCGCCACGGGACATCCGTCAGACGATGGACGAGACCAAGAGGATCGGTGCGGATATCGCCGGGGCAGGTATCGAGGCAGTGAGCAGCCTCGCGTATCCGCCGGCATCGACCGGCGTACCGATGCAGGCGGCTCTCGACGGCCACGCGGCGCGGAACGCGGCGTCCTCAGGCGTCGCACCGGCCGTCAGCTCCGGCAGCTCCGGACAACCGGGCGGCGCGGCGACGGACCCGCGCCTGGCCTACCGGATGGATCCGCCAGGGGCGGGCCGCAACGGCGCACGCGAGGTCTAGGCGCCGTCGAGCAGGGCCTGGTGGATCTTGGTCAGGGCCTTCATCAGCTGGGCCCGCTCGGTCTTCGTGAGAGTCGCGGTGATGCGGTCCTCCAGTTGCTGACGTTCGGCTTCGATCGGGGCCTGGAGGGCGCGGCCGGCTGGGGTCAGCCAGAGTCGGACGAGGCGGTTGTCGTGGGGGTCCGGGCGGCGTTCGAGGAGCCCGGACTCGGCCATTCGGGTGGCGAGTTTGGTGACCGCCGGCGTGGTCACGTTCACCGCGGCGGCGATCTCCCCCGGCGTCCGCCCGTCCTGCGCCCACAACGCCGCGAGCAGGTGGTCCTGCCCGAGCCGCAGACCATGCCGTTGTACTGCGTTGTCAGCGGCGGTCCGCAGCAACTTGGACGTCTTGCTGTGCAGCTCCAGGAACTCGGGCACCGGCACACTCCTTGACCCTCAGATCGTTTACCGGTTAACGTTCTTCGAAATCGTTAACCGGTAAAGGAGTCTGTCATGCTGCTGGTCACCGGCGCCACCGGACACGTCGGTCGCGCCCTCGTCGACGAACTCAACCGGCGCGGCACCGAGTTCCGCGCCCTGGTCCGCACCCCACGCCCGGACCTGCCCGCCGAGCAGGTCGTCGGCGACCTCGACGGCCCGCTCGACCTGCGCGGGATCGACAAGCTCTTCCTGCTCGTCCCCGGCACCGGGCTCACGCACACCGCAAACGTTGTCGCGGCAGCCCACGGGTTGCAGCGGATCGTGTACGTCTCGTCGTACGCCGTGCTCGGCGACCCGGTCCCCGCGATGGGCCGCTGGCACCACGAGCGCGAACAACTCATCCAGAACTCGGGGATCACGGCAACGTTCCTCCGCCCGACCGGCTTCATGACGAACACGTTCGACTGGCTCCCGACGATCCGCGCCGGCGGCTACGTCCTCGACCCGATCGGCCCGGGCCGAGCAGCACCGGTCGACCCAGCGGACATCGCCGCGGTCGCGGCGGCGGCGCTCATCGAGGACGGCCATGAGAAGCAGGCGTACACGATCACCGGCCCCGAGGCGTTCACGCTCGCGGAACAGGTCGCGATCCTCGGCACAGCACTCGGCCGCACCATCGACGTACGGCCCATCGAAACCCCGGAGGAAGCGGTCCGCTTCCGCTACCCCGACGGTGCTCCGCCGGAGCTGGCGGCCGCGATCGTCGAAGGCCTGAAGCTGATGCGAGCGGACACGGTCGGCCTGCGAACAGACATCGTACGGCGGGTTACCGGCCGGGAGCCACAGACGTACGCGCAGTGGTGTGCCGCCAACGCAGGCCTGCTGCACGAGGAGTTATCCACAGATTAGATCCACAATCCACAGCCCCGCCGCAGCTGTCCACAGGCGAGTTATCCACAAGAAGCCTCGAGATTCACAAACGCACGTCATGATTGCCCAACGCAACCGTCTCATCGGTGCGGGGCGCTCGGACCCCGCAGCCGGGCAGCTCTCCAAGGGAAGCTGCCCGGCGCCCGTTCAACCCGGAAAAGTAGCTCCGCAGTACCGGCCTGGTGAGGCATGGTCAGTACTGCGCAGCCGCCCTAGTTGGCCTCTTTGGTCGCCCAGTAGTGCCATTGCGGGGAAGCAACTGGGGAGCGGGCCAGGCCGTCCGGCCAGGTGGCCGGCAGGTCGTGACTCCGTGCCGCGTACAGGATCACCTCCGATGCGGAACGGTCACCGCGCACGGTCACCCGGGCAGCGGTCTCGGCACGTATGTCGGCGAGGTAGTGGATGGCCGGCAGGAACTCGGCGCTCAGCCGCGGGCTGAGCCGGCCGACCGGTTCGTCGTCCAGCCGGATCTCGACCACGATCCGGTGCCGGTCCTGAATACCGTCCTCCTCCTCGATCGCGTGCATGGTGGCGTACGCCCAGCACTCGCCTTCCACCCGGAAGAACGGGGCCAGTACGTCGGGATGGACCTCGCTGCCCGGTACGACGATCGCGCTGCCGGGCGGTAGCAGGTGATAACTGCCTGGCGGGGGCAGATTCACCGGTACCAGCATGTGCGGCTGGCCGAGCGCCACCGCGACACTGGCGTGGAACTGCGTGTCCTGGGTGCCCTTGCCCTCCCAGTCCGCCGGCTCCCACTCACTTACCCACAGGTGGCACGGCACCTGCGGTTGCAGGCCTTGCGCCACCAGTTCCGACAACACCGGGTGGTACCGGTGCGCGTCGTCCCTCGGCAGATAGCCGACAACCTTGCCCTGCACCCGGACGGCGATCGACCGCGGGTCGAAACGGTTGTGCGGTTCCGGGACGAGGTCCGCCTCGGTGTCCAGATCTGCGCCGCGCGCCGGGATGGGGTCAGGGAACAGACTACGGATCGCCTGCTCGTGCGGGGTCTCCCGCACGACTTCCTGACCGCACCACAAAGCGTCGCCCCACAGACTGAACGGAATCAGTTCCATCTGTGCCCTCCAGTCCTCACTGACCGGCATTTACCCGGCTCATCCCGACCAGGACCCTGGTCGTTACACCGAGTGAGCGTATGAAAACTAGACTCCCCAGTGAAGGGCCGTTTCACGCATGGTGCAAGAGTCTGAAACGCAAAAGGAATCCGGCGGTCCGGACTCTGGACGCGGATCGTCTTGGGCAGCGAGCGAATCGGCGAAGATCGTGCAAATGCACGGGAAGGAACACCATGCAGGGCAGCAGTTCAGTCGCTCGGTCGACGGTTGACGCCGGCGCGATCGAGGCCGCGATCAAGCGCTTGGACGGCGTCGCCGTCCGTACTCCGTTGCAGCGCAACCTCCGCCTGTCCGAGCGCACCGGCGCCCAGGTCTGGCTGAAGCGTGAGGACCTGCAGATCGGCCGCTCGTACAAGCTTCGCGGCGCCTACAACCTGATCGCCCAGCTCGACGACGCGGCGAAAGCGGCCGGCGTCGTCTGCGCCAGCGCAGGCAATCATGGTCAGGGCCTGGCGTATTCGTGCCACATCCTCGGTGTCCGGGGCAAGGTTTTCGTTCCGCGGACGACGCCGCGGCAGAAGCGGGACCGGATCGCCGCACTCGGCGGCAAGCAGATCAAGGTGATCGTCACCGGCGACACGTACGACGACGCGGCCGCGGCAGCACTCGCGGAAGGCTCGGCGACCGGCGCGACGCTGGTGCCGGCCTTCGACGACCCGAGAACCGTTGCAGGACAGGGGACCGTAGCCGTCGAGTTGGTCGAGCAGCTCGGCCACGCGCCCGACGTACTCGTGGTGCCGGTCGGTGGTGGCGGTCTCGTTGCAGGGGTTGCAACGTGGATGAAGGAGCGGCATCCCGGCGTACGGATCGTCGGCGTCGAGCCGGGTGGCGCCGCGAGTATGGCGGCCGCGTTCGAGGCGGGCGCTCCGGTGACGTTGCCGCACCTGGACAGTTTCGTGGACGGTGCCGCCGTACGACGGGTCGGTGACGTGACGCTTCCGCTGGTGCAGCAGGCCGGTGTCGAGCTGATGTCCGTACCCGAAGGGCTTGTCTGCTCGGAGATGCTCGCGCTGTACCAGACCGACGGGCTGATCGCCGAGCCCGCGGGCGCTTTGTCGACAAGCGCCCTGGGCAACGGTCTCGACGTACGCCCCGGCGAGACCGTCGTCTGCCTGCTGTCCGGCGGAAACAACGACGTCAGCCGGTACGGCGAGATCCTCGAGCGATCGCTCGTGTACGAAGGGCTGAAGCACTACTTCCTGGTGACGTTCCCGCAGGAGCCCGGCGCACTGCGCACGTTCCTCGACGAGACGCTCGGGCCGGACGACGACATCACCCTGTTCGAGTACGTGAAACGCAACAACCGCGAAACCGGCGTCGCCCTCGTCGGGATCGAGATCAGCACTCGCGACGACCTCCCCGGACTCCTCGCCCGGATGGAGGCCGCCCCGCTGGACATCGAGCCCATCAACCCGAACTCCCCCGAGTTCAGGTACCTCATCTAGTGCTTCGAGTGCTTTGGGTGGCGGGGTCGTTGGGGTGCGTGCCGTCGTCCCATTGCGGGTCGACCGGCTGGCCCTCGCGGTTGCGGGAGCCGTCGTCGGGCCAGAGGTTCTGGGCCTGCGAACGGTGGTCCTCGGAGACGGCGCGGGCCTGGTCGGCGGCGTCGCGGCGTTCGGTCGCGCCGGCTGCAAGCCTGTGCGCCTCCGCGGTCTTCTCGTCGGCGATCGCCTGCGCCTTGCGTGCTCGTGCGTCCACCTCGTCGGCGATCGCGCGCTGTTTCTCCGCCTGTGCGGCGTTGGCGCGTGCCTGCTGCTCGTGGTCGTACGCCTCCTGCTGGTGCCGGCGCTGCGACCTGCGCGAGGCCATGCCGGCAACAAGTGCGACCACGATGACCAGCACGGCCACGGCGACGACGATCCAGACAATGGTCATTCCGCTCATCGCTACTCCTCAGCTCGATGGTCAGAACCACCGGTACCCGGGGTCGTCGCCGCCTAACGTCGTACGGTCGGACTTCAGACCAGGCCGCGGCGGGCGGCCCAGACGATGGCTTCGATCGCGGTACTGAAGCCGAGCCGGTCGCAGATCAGCCGGGTGCGGCGGCGGACCGTACGCTCGGACAGGTCGAGACGCCGGGCAACACCGTCGACCGGCAGCCCGGTGGCGAGCAGGCGGAGCAGTTGCAGGTCGTCATGGCTGATCTCACGCGGCGGCACCCGGCGTGCCACCGGTCGGAGTTCCTGGGGGAGGACGGTCATACTGATCACCTGGTTCCGAATACCCGGGACTCGGCGGCGTCCCAGTCGGCCGGTTTGCCCTGCGGGTCGTAGCGCCGCAGAGAATGGGTGGACCGGACCAGGGCGCGCATCGCGTCCAGGTCCGGGAAGGGCTCGCCGAGTGCGCGAGCCTGGACGAGTACGTTGCCGAGCGCGGAGGCTTCGACCGGTCCGGCGAGCACCGGTACGCCGCACGCGTCGGCGGTCAGCTGGCAGAGCAGCTCGTTCTGCGAACCACCGCCGATGACGTGCAGTACGTCGACCTCCCGGGACGCGATCGTCTGGGCGGTGCGGAGCGTACGGCGGTACGCGAGCGCGAGGCTCTCCAGGATGCAGCGCACCGCGGCGCCACGGTTCCGCGGCGGTTCCTGTCCGGTGTTCCGACACTGTTCGTCGATCCGGGCCGGCATGTTGCCGGGGGCAAGGAACTCGGTGGCGTCGGGGTCGATCAGTACGGCGAACGGCGGCGCAGCGGCGGCCGCCTGAAGCAGGTCGTCGAGATCGTCGCCCCAGCTCCGCAGGCATTCCTGCAGGATCCACAGCCCCATCACGTTCCGGAGGAACCGGATCCGCCCGTCGATCCCACCCTCGTTGGTGAAGTTCGCCGCTCGCGCGTCGTCGGTCAGCACCGGCGCCTCGAGCTCCAACCCGACCAGCGACCAGGTCCCGGACGAGATGTACGCGAACCGCTCGCCGCTGGCCGGCACCGCGACCACCGCCGAAGCCGTGTCATGCGACCCCACCGCGATCAACGGGATCCCCGGCGCCAAACCAGTCTCGTCCGGCAGCACGTTCCCGATCACATCCCCCGGCTCACGCAGCGCCGGGAAGATCCGTCGCGGCAGCCTCATGCGCGCGATCAGCTCGTCGCTCCAGGTCCGGGTGCGGACGTCGTACAGCTGGGTGGTGGACGCGTTCGTACGCTCAGCACCCACCTCGCCGGTGAGCCAATGGCCCAGCAGATCCGGAATCATCAGCAACATGGCGGCCTCCGCCGGAACACCCGAGGCAACCAGTTGGTAGATGGTGTTGAAGGGGAGTTGCTGGAGGCCTGTGATGGTGTACAGGTCCGCGGCCGGCACCTGTGTGAGCACCCGCTCCATCACACCGTCCGTACGGGAGTCGCGGTAGTGGACCGGGTTGCCGAGCAGGCGGCTGTCCGCGTCGAGCAGGCCGTAGTCGACGGCCCAGGAGTCGATGCCGATGCTGTCGAGCGGACCGGCCAGGTGCAGGCCGTCGAGGATCGAGCGGTACAGGTGCAGGATGTCCCAGTGGAGCGTGCCGCGGACGCGGACAGGGCCGTTCCAGAAGCGATTGAGTTCGCGCAGTTGCAGTACGCCCGGGCCGACCTCGCCCAGCATCACCCGCCCGCTGGAGGCACCGAGATCCACCGCCGCGACACGCTTCACGACGACACCTAACGCAGGAACGCGGCAGCCACGCCGGCGTCGACGGGCACGTGCAGACCGGTCGTGTGCGTGAGGTCTCCGCCGGTCAGCGCGAACACCGCGGCCGCGACGTTCTCCGGCAGGACCTCGCGCTTGAGCAGCGTCCGCTGCGCGTAGTACGCACCGAGTTCCTCTTCCGGTACGCCGTACACCGCGGCCCGCTTGGCACCCCAGCCGCCGGCGAAGATCCCGGACCCGCGGACGACGCCGTCCGGGTTGACGCCGTTGACCCGGATCCCGTACTCGCCGAGCTCGGCCGCGAGCAGCCGGACCTGGTGCGCCTGGTCGGCCTTCGCGGCGCCGTACGCGACGTTGTTCGGACCGGCGAACACCGAGTTCTTGCTGGAGATATAGACGATGTCGCCGCCCATCCCCTGGTCGATCAGCACCTTCGCGGCGGCGCGGGAGACCAGGAACGAGCCCTTCGCCATCACGTCGTGCTGCAGGTCCCAGTCGCGTTCCGTTGTCTCCAGCAACGACTTGGAGATCGACAGGCCGGCGTTGTTGACGATCAGATCGACGCCGCCAAAGGCAAGTACGGCATCCCGCAGCGCGGCCTCGACCGCCTCCGCCGACGACACGTCCGCCGCCACCGCGACGGCCACGTCGGTGGACCCGATCTCCTTCGCCGCGGCCTCGGCCGCCGCCTGGTCCAGGTCGGCGACGACGACGCACGCACCCTCGGCCGCGAGCCGGTGCGCGATCGCCTTGCCGATCCCGGAACCGCCGCCGGTCACGAACGCGACCCGGGCCGCGAGCGGCTTCGGCTTGGGCATCCGCTGCAGCTTCGCCTCTTCCAGCGCCCAGTACTCGATCCGGAACTTCTCCCGCTCGTCGATCGGCGCGTACGACGACACCGCCTCGGCGCCCCGCATCACGTTGATCGCGTTCACGTAGAACTCGCCCGCCACCCGCGCGGTCTGCTTGTCCTTCCCGAAACTGAACATCCCGACACCCGGGACGAGCACGATCGCCGGGTCGGCGCCCCGCATCGGCGGGCTGTCGGCGTCCGCATGCCTGTTGTAGTAGGCCGCGTAGTCCTCGCGATAAGCCGCGTGGAGGTCGCGAAGCCGCGCCACCGCATCTTCCAACGGAGCTGCTGCCGGCAGGTCCAGCACCAGCGGGCGCACCTTGGTCCGCAGGAAGTGGTCCGGGCAGGAGGTGCCGAGCGCGGCCAGCTCAGCCAGCCGCTCGCGTGCGGTGAACTCGAGCACGACGTCGGAGTCGTTGAAGTGGCCGACCTGCGGCTTGTCGGTCGACGCCAACCCACGGATCACCGGCGCCAGCACGGCCGCGCGCGCACGCCGCTCGTCCACGGGCAGGGCCTCGAAGCCGGAGACGACAGCACCGAACGGCTCGGGCTTTCCACGATCGGCCAGGAACTGTTCCGCAGTACGGATGATGTCCAGGGAGTTGGCCTCGCACTCCTCCGAGGTCGCGCCCCACGCGGTGATGCCATGGCCGCCGAGGATGCAGCCGATCGCCTGCGGGTTCTCGCGCTTCACGGCCGCGATGTCCAGGCCGAGCTGGAACCCGGGCCGCCGCCACGGCACCCAGACCACCCGGTCGCCGAAGCACTCGGCGGTCAGCTTCTCGCCGTCTGCCGCGGTCGCCAGCGCGATCCCGGAGTCCGGGTGCAGGTGGTCGACGTGGGCTGCGTCGACCAGCCCGTGCATCGCGGTGTCGATCGACGGGGCCGCGCCGCCCTTGCCGTGCAGACAGTAGTCGAACGCGGCAACCATCTCGTCCTCACGGTCGACGCCCGGATAGCTGTCGACCAGGGCGTTCAACCGGTCGAGTCGCAGCACCGCAAGGCCCTTGTCGGTAAGGGTTCCCAGGTCACCGCCGGATCCCTTCACCCAGAGCAGCTCCACGGGCTGCTGGGTGACCGGGTCGGTCTCGGTACCTTTTGCGGACGTGTTACCGCCGGCGTAGTTGGTGTTGCGTGGATCGGCACCCAGTCGGTTGCTACGCGCAACGAGCTCGGCTGACGTGTCGCTCACTTATGCTCCCCATCCGGCTTGCTGACCGTCGGCGCGGTCCTTGGTGATCTGGTCGAAGTACCCGCTGCGCTTGTACGCGGCGATCGGGTCCGGGTCGAGGCCCTGCGACTCGCGGAGTTCGGCGAGCAGCGGGCGGACGTCGGTGTTGTACGCGTCCATGAGCGCCGCGTTCGCACCGAGTACGTCGCCTTCCTGCTGGGCCTTGCGCAGTACGTCGCGGTCCACCAGCAAGGCTTTCGCGGTGGCCTCCTGGACGTTCATCACCGAGCGGATGATCGCGGGGATCTTCTCCTCGATGTTGTGGCACTGGTCGAGCATGAACGCGATCCCGGCGTCCGGGTCGAGCGCGTTGCCGCGGACGATCTCGTTCATGATCCGGAACAACTGGAACGGGTCGGCGGCGCCAACCATCAGGTCGTCGTCGGCGTAGAACCGGCTGTTGAAGTCGAACGCTCCCAATTTGCCGGCGCGGAGCAGGAACGCCACGATGAACTCGATGTTCGTCCCCGGTGCGTGGTGCCCGGTGTCGATGCAGACCGTTGCCTTCGGCCCCAGTTCGAGACAGTGCGCGTACGACGTACCCCAGTCGGGCACGTCCGTGGTGTAGAAGGCCGGCTCGAACAGCTTGTACTCGAGCAGCATCCGCTGGTCGTCGCCGAGCCGGTCGTACACCTCCTTCAACGCGGCCGCGAGCCGGTCCTGGCGGTCCTGGATGTCGTCCTGGCCCGGGTAGTTCGTACCGTCGGAGAACCACAGCTTCAGGTCCCGCGACCCGGTCTGGTCCATGATGTCGACGCACTCGAGCAGGTGATCGGTGGCCTTCCGGCGGACCGCGGGATCCGGGTTCGTGACGCTGCCGAGCTTGTAGTCGTCGTCCTGGAACACGTTGCTGTTGATCGCCCCGAGCCGGACACCCTGCTCCTTCGCGTACGCCGCGAGGCCCGCGTAGTCGTCGACCTTGTCCCAGGGGATGTGCAGCGCGACGCTCGGAGCGACGCCGGTGTACTTGTGCACCACGGCCGCGTCGGCGATCTTCTCCTCCGGTGACCGGGGTACGCCGGGCTGGGTGAAGACCTTGAACCGGGTGCCGGAGTTCCCGAACGCCCACGAGGGCAGCTCGATCTCCTGGCGGCTCAGCGCTGCTTTCGCGGCATCGGGTGTCATGGATCAGACCTCTTTCAGGTGGAAGATCTCGGGCAGCAGCAGGAACGACTCGTCCGGCGGCCGGCCGTCGATCCCTGTGAAGAACTCGGTCATCTGCGCCTGCCAGCGCGCGTTCACCTCGGTGGCCGCCATCGCCTTCCGCGCCGCCTCGAGATCCTCGGACTCGACGTACCCGATCAGCAGACCGTCGTCGCGGAGGAACAACGAGTAGTTGTGCCAGCCGGAATCGCGCAGCGCTGCCTGCATGTCCGGCCAGACGTGGCGGTGCCGGTCGACGTACTCGTCGAGCCGGTCGGGCCGGACCTGCAGGCAGAAGCAGTACCGATTCACGGCGTCACCTGTGCTTCGGGCGGGTAGGTGGTTGTTGCGCGGGAGATGAAAGGTTTCAAGAAGGTGCCTTGACGCTAAGTGTGGGCACGGTCCGGCGTCAAGAGCCTGCCCAGCTTTGACGACCGATTCCGGTACGGTGACGCGGAGATCCGGCGGAAACCGGGTATCCTTCGGCAGCTAACACGTTTCAAGTGCGCAGGGAGGTCTGGTGTCCGTGGACGATGCGGAAGCCCTGCCCGGGCGCACCCGGCGCCGGAGTACGCCGAAGCCGCACGCGGCCGGGGTGAAGGCGGTCGCCGCGGCCGCCGGCGTCTCGCTCGGCACCGTCTCGAACGTGCTGAACCGGCCCGAGGTGGTCAGCCCGATGACCCGCGCGAAGGTCGAGGCGGCGATGGCCTCGCTCGGCTTCGTCCGCAACGAGTCGGCCCGCCAGTTGCGCGCCGGGTCGAGCCGGATCCTCGCGTACCTGATGCTCGACGCCGGCAACCCGTTCTTCACCGACGTCGCGAAGGGCGTCGAGGAGGCGGCTCAGGCGGCCGGGCTGTCGGTGTTCCTGTGTACGAGCAGCGAGGACGCCGACCGCGAGGCGGCGTACCTGGACCTGCTCGAACAGCAACGCGTCCAGGGCATCCTGATCACCCCCATCGACCAGAATTCGTCCCGCCTGCTCAAGCTCCCGTCGCGCGGTACGCCGGTGGTCGTCGTGGACCGTACGCTCGACAGCGCGACGCACTGCTCGGTCGCGGTGAACGACGTACTCGGCGGTGAGCTCGCGATCTCGCATCTGCTCGAGCTCGGCCACGAGCGGATCGCGTACGTCGGCGGCCCGAACACGATCGGCCAGGTCGTCGACCGGCGCGACGGCGCCCGGCGTGCGCTGCGGACCGCTGGGAAGCCGATCACGGACCTGATCGAACTGACCACGGGCGCCCTCACCGTCGCCGAAGGTAGGGGCGCAGGGCAACGACTTGCCGGACTGCCCGCGGACCGCCGGCCGACGGCCGCGTTCTGCGCGAACGACCTGCTGGCGCTGGGACTGCTGCAACAGTGCGTGAGCCTCGGCCTGCGCGTCCCGGAGGACCTGGCGATCGTCGGGTACGACGACATCGAGTTCGCCGAGGCCGCCGCGGTCCCGTTGACGTCGGTCCGTCAGCCGCGCCAGCTGCTCGGCCGGACCGCCGCGGAACTGTTGCTGGACGAGTCGTCGAACCCGGACCACGAGCACCAGCGCGTCACGTTCACACCGGAACTGGTCGTCCGCACGTCAACGCGCGGCGCTGTCTAACCCGTACGCCGCCAGAAACACGTCGACCGCCTGGTCGGCCAGCGTGACGAGCTCGGTGGCGTCGGCGCGCTGCCGGGTACCGGCGAACATCGCGCGATTCATCGGCTTGTACATCACCAGACCGGCGAACTGGTACGCCGCGAGCGTCGGATCGTCCAGCTGTTTCAGCAGACCACGGTCGCTCAACCTGGTCAGCGCCTGTCCCAGCGCTTCGAGCGACTTCTCGAAGCCGCTGGTGAACCACGCGCCGCAGACCTCGGGGAAACGGTCGGCCTCGGCAATCACCAGCCGCCGGAGCTGCAGGACACCGTCCGCGGTCAGGCTCTGGAGCAGGCGATGCGCCAGCGCACGGAGCGCCTCCCGGGCGTCCGCGGCTCCGTCGAGCGTCTCGACGTACGCCTGGACGAGGCCGTCCATCAACTCGTCGCTGGTGCCGAGCACGATCTCGGCGAACAGGCGTTCCTTGTTCTCGAACTGCTTGTAGACGGTCTGCTTGGAGACGCCGGCCTTCGCGGCGACCTCGTCCATGCTCGCGCCCAGATACCCGTGCTGGAGGAAGACCTCGGTGGCCGCCGCCAGGATCGCGCGGCGTTTGCGGGGCGTCCGTCCCTCGATCTCTACCTGCTCCATTCGGAAATCATACTAGACAGTCCAGTTCTGGCGCGAGTACTGTACGGTCTAGTTCCCAGCGAGTGAGGAGAAGACCATGAGCACCGTGACATCGGCCGACGGCACGAAGATCGGCTTCGACGCGTACGGCGAGGGCCAGCCGCTGGTCCTGATCGACGGAGCGACCGCGCACCGCGCGGTGAACCCGACGAACGCCCAGGTCGGGGAGCTGTTGAAGGACAGCTTCCGGACGTACGTGTACGACCGGCGCGGGCGCGGCGAGAGCACCGACACCGCGCCGTACGCGATCCAGCGAGAGATCGAGGACATCGCCGCGCTGATCGAAGATGCCGGTCAGCCGGCGATCCTCTTCGGTTGGTCGTCGGGCTGCCTGCTGGCGCTGGACGCCGCTGCGGCCGGGCTGCCGATCGGAGGGCTGGTGTTGTTCGAGCCGCCGGTGGTCGTCGGCGACGTACGGCCGCCGCTGCCGTCGGACTACGTCGAGCAGCTCGACGCGTTCGTCGCCGAGGGCCGCCGGGACAAGGCCGCCGAGCTGTTCATGACCGCTGCCGCCGGGCTGCCCGCGGAGGCCGTCGCCGGGATGAAGCAGTCGCCGTTCTGGGCGCCGGTGGAGGAGATCGCCGACACGATCGCGTACGACGGCCGCATCATGGGCACGACGATGTCCGGCAACCCGCTGCCGACGGACCGCTGGGCGGACGTCAAGGTGCCAGTGCTCGTGCTGTACGGCGACAAGACCTGGCCGGCGCTGTCCGCCGGGGCGCAGGCGGTCGGCGCGGTGCTGCCTACCGCGACGGTGCGGGCGATCCCGGGCGAGAACCACGGGACCGAGGCGGCGACGCTGGCACCGGTACTGCGTGAGTTCGCGGACTTGACCTAGACAGGGCTCTAGCCTGTTGGATCGAGTGCATGGTGAATCTTGCACTGGGCGCGATGGAGTACGGGACGCGGATCGACGAGGAGACCTCGTTCCGGTTGCTGGACGCATTCGTGGACGCCGGCGGGGAGTGGATCGACACCGCGAACTGCTACGCGTTCTGGCAGGACCCGAGCGGACACGGTGGTCAGAGCGAGGAACTGCTCGGGCGGTGGCTGGCGCAGCGGCCCGGCGTACGGGACCGGATCAAGCTGGCCACCAAGGTCGGGTGTGAGCCGCTCTGGCCCGGCAGCTTCCCGGAGCACTCAGAGGGCCTGAGCACTCAAGCGATCGACGCTGCCCTTGAGACGTCGCTCCGACGGCTCGGTGTCGACCACATCGACCTGTACTGGGCACACCGCGACGACAGGTCTACTCCGCTGGAGGAGACCGTCACAGCGTTCGGTAAGCACGCGACGAACGGCACGATCGGCCGCATCGGCCTGTCGAACTACGCACTCTGGCGGGTCGAGCGGATGCGCAACCTGGCTCTGCAGCAGGGTGTAGCCGGTCCGACCGCGCTACAGCTCCGGTACTCGTACCTGCAGCCGCGGCCGTTCGTACGCGACCACAGCCACGACCACCGCTTCGGCTGGATCACGGACGAGGTCCTGGACTACGCCGAGAACAACCCGGAGCAGCAGCTGTTCGCGTACAGCCCTCTGATGTCGGGTGCGTACGAGAACCGCGCCGACCGCCCGCTGGACCCAGCCTTCGACCACCCGGGCACCACTCGCCGCCTACAGGTCCTCACAGACCTGGCAGCCTCACTGAACGTCACCCGCTCCGAGGTAGTCCTGGCCTGGCTCGCGACCGGCACTCCCGCCATCACCCCCATCGTCGGCATCAGCACCGACACCTACCTGACCACAGCCCTCTCCGGCACCAACCTGAACCTCACACCCGAACAACGACAGCAACTCGACGAGGTCTGGTAAAGACCGGATTCCGATCCTACTCTTCACGTAGCGTGACGAGAGGCGTAATGTGCCGGATTCGACGGGCAATCACGGTGATGCGGACCTGTGGGGGGTCTGCCGGGACGAATCCCGTGGGGGATGGAAATGGCAGAGGAGAGCTGGCATCAGGCACGCCTGATACCGACGTCGGGGATCAACGGCGCTGACGAGCAGGAGCGGCGCGCAACGTCGGCGCTCCTCGCGGTGATGTCATCGGTGCGGGAGTTCGGCCGTGTCCTGACCCAACCGTTGGGCGCACCTGCCGGACAGTTGGAGACGTTCATCGAGGTGCCGTTTCACTTGGGTGAGCGGCGCCTCTACCCGGATGGCTTGCTCCGGGCACGGCGCGGACAGAAGGAGTGGACGGCGCTGGTCGAGGTGAAGACCGGAGTCAACACACTGGACGCCGAGCAACTCGACGCTTATCTCGACGTTGCCCGTGAACAAGGCTTCGACGCGGTCGTCACGATCTCGAACGAGATTCCGGCGGTTGCTGGAATGCATCCGACGAAGGTCGACAAGCGTAAGCTCAAGCGGGTCGCCTTGCACCACTGGTCCTGGTCGATGGTGCTTGCGGCAGCCGTGCTGCAGAAGGAGCATCGAGGCGTCGCGGATCCCGATCAGGCATGGATTCTGGGCGAACTGATTCGCTACCTCGAGCACCCCCGCTCCGGCGCGCTCCAGTTCGACGACATGGGCGCTTCCTGGGTGACTACGAGGGAAGCCGTTGCCTCCGGCACACTCCGGCCAGGCGACAAATGCGCACCGGAGGTTGCGGGCCGCTTCGACGCGCTGCTGAGGTACGTCGGCTTGCAGCTCGGCCGGAAGCTGGGTGACGACGTCACACCAGCACTCTCGCGCAAGGAAGTGGCCGATCCGGCGCTGCGGTCCCAGGCGTTGGTTCAATCGATGAGCTTGCAAGGGACCTTGCAGGGAGCGATCAACATCCCGAACGCCGTCGGCCAACTGGTCGTCACGGCCGACCTTCGAGCGAGCGTCGTCACCTGTCACGTCGACATTGCGGCGCCACGAGACGGCCGAGCGACGACGCGTGTCAACTGGTTGCTCCGCCAGCTGCGTCACGCGCCGGACGCCACCAGGATCGAGGCGTTCGTGATGCATGGCCGCGGCGCAGGTACTGCCGAGCTCCTGCGTGCTGTCCGTGACGACCCGGCGTTGCTGATCGAGGACCCGAAGAAGGAACTTCGCTCGTTCCGGGTGGCCCTCGGATCCCCGCTCGGCAGCAAACGTGGGCGCGGCCGCGGATCGTTCATCGACTCGGTGGAGAACGCGATCAACACGTTTTACGCGGAAATCGTCCAGGACCTGCGGGCATGGACCGCAGCCCCGCCGCGACTGCGCGAAGCTCCGGAGCGGCCCGACGAGAGCGCCGCGTTGACCTCGACTGCGCTGTCGTCGCAGGACGGACCCGAAGGCGAGGAGCCTCCAGGCGGGCTTGACGACGGGATAGAACCGCCGGCGCCGACCAGCGACCAAGAGGAGATTGCGGATGCCGAACCCGTCGAACCGTTGGTTTCGAGCCTGGCACTGAGCCACCCGGCCGGTTCCGAGTCTTCGTTCTGAAGATCCATCTCGATCAACGCTCCCGTTGGACCCGGGTGCGGTGAGATGGTTTGGGGGTGGACAAGGACGGGTTCTGGGGTCTGGTCGAGGATGCGCGGGCCTCGGTGGATGACACTGTGGCTGATCCGGACGGGGTTGCGGACGCGCTGACCAAGGTGCTGGGGACGGCTCGGGCCGAGGAGATCGTGGCGTTCGGGGCCGAGCTTGCGCGGTTGCAGGTCGAGTCGTACCGGTGGGACCTGTGGGCTGCGGCGTACCTGATCAACTCGGGTGCCTCCGAGGACGGGTTCGACTCGTTCCGGGGCTGGTTGGTCGCCCAGGGGCGGGAGGTCTGGGAGGCCGCGCTGGCGGACCCGGACTCGCTCGCCGACGTGGTGGACGAGGACCGGCCGGAGGGGTTCGAAGGCTTCGACGGCGAAGGGATGCTGCACGTCGGCAGTCGCGCGTACAAGAACGTGACCGGCGACGAGGCGGCGTACTGGAAGGCCGTCGACGCGGAGGCGCCGGACACCCCGGACCTGCCGGCGGGTGCCGAGATCGACTTCGACGACGGGGACGATCTCCAAACGCACCTGCCCCGCCTCGCGGCCCTCTACCTGGAAGCTTGACCGCGCCCGGCTGATCCGGCCGGGCGGGAACCTGGGGCTAGTCCCGGTTGCGCATCTCTTCGTTGATGCGCAGGGCTTCGGCGAGCTGGTCTTCCAGGATGATGATCCGGCAAGCGGCCTCGAGCGCCGTGCCCTGGTCGACGAGCTCCCGGGCGCGGGCAGCCAGACGCAGCTGGTAGCGGGAGTAGCGGCGATGGCCGCCCTCGGAGCGTTGCGGGGTGATCAGCTTGGCTTCGTCCAGGCTGCGCAGGAAGCCCGGCGTGGTGCCGAGCATCTCGGCGGCCCGGCCCATGGTGAAGGCGGGGTAGTCCTCGTCGTCGAAGTTGGCCGGTCCCGTGGTCGGGGTTGAACTCATCAGTGTCTCCGTGTGCGGGTTTGGGGCATTGCACCTCCATGTCGATGGGCCCCGGTGCCGAAGCACCGGGGCCCTGGGTTTGTGGATTATCACTAGCTACCGGCCGTGAGGCCGGTCCTTACACGTCCGCAGCGTGCCACTTGGAAGCTGACCCTGCGGCATTACCACCTTGCGTAACCGAAGACCACCTCCCATCGACGAGCCGCGAACGGCGTGATCCTTGACCCTTCGTGTACCTCGTACTACTGGAACTGCAACTGCTGGTACTGCGACATCAACTGCAAACTGCTACTTCGGAGCAACTCTGGACAGGTCGGTAGCTGTCCGCCTCAGCTTCGATGTTCTTCTCTGTCGACATGAACGACATTACAGACGCCAGGATCGAATGTCTAATCCCGCCACCATAGATTTTGGTAAAGTCTCAGGAGAGCTTCAGGCAGGTTCGCCGCTCAGGCGTTCGATGGCGTTGCGGAGCCGGCGACGCCAGCCGGACTGGCCTGCTTCTTCGTCGGCAGCAGCGAGGCTGACGAGGTGCTGGGCGGTCTCGAAGCCCTCGTCGACCACAGTGGTCTGCTCGATCTCACGGGTGGTCCAGCCGAACCCGTCGGGTACCAGCAGCTCAGGTACGAGTGCCTCGTGGCTGAGCGACGTCAGCTCCTTGTCGCCGTTGCCGATGCTGAAGATCGTCGTACCGCGTTTGCGTACGTCGCTGATCCGCTCCAGCAGCGTGTCGGCCGGCGTGTCCTCGGCTACCACCAGCAAGGACTCACCACGACCGGCGTCGCGCAGACGGTCCAGACCGATCGCCAGGTGGGGTGGAGCATCCGGCGGCGGCGCCCAGCGAACCAGTGAAGGCCGCATGTCCTCGACACCGGCCATCCGCAGCTCGTCGTCCAGGTGTGCGGTCAGGTGCCAGGGTTCCTGGTCGACCGGGCCGAACAGCATCAGCCCGCTGCGTCTGGTCGTGAACCGCCGCAGCGCGTAGCCGAACTGCGTAGTACGACTGCCCAGCTCGGTCCCGCTCAACATCTCCCGAAGGAGGGAGGCCCTGGTGAGATCCACCCCTCCAACATCTCACGCCAGGCGGTCGGCCTTCGACTGCAAGTAGTGCCGCTCCGGCACACTCGTCGTACGCCGTGCCGCCAAGAGGTAGCTCTCACGCGCAGCAGCCAGATCACCGTACATCTCCAGCAGATGGGCCCGCACGGCCTCCAGCCGGTGATTCATGCGGTCGTCCGACGCCAGAGGCTCGAGTACGGCGAGACCTTCCTTCGGGCCGATCGCCATGCCGACCGCGACCGCGTGGTTGAGCTTCACCATCGGGTTGTCCACCAGCTGCTCGAGTACGTCGTACAGCGCGACGATCTGCCGCCAGTCCGTCTCTTCCGCGCGCTCTGCGGTGTCATGGACCGCCGCGATCGCCGCCTGGACCTGGTACGGCCCGAGCTGGGTCCGCATGAGCGCATCGCTCACCAGCGCCTCGCCTTCGACGATGGCAGCCCTGTCCCACTTGGAGCGGTCCTGCTCCGCCAGCGGGATCAGTGCCCCGTCCGCACTGGTACGGGCCGCTCGCCGGGCGTCCGTCAGCAGCATCAGCGCCAGCAGCCCGGCCACCTCGCCGTCGTCGGGCAGCAGCTTCCGTACACCACGTACGAGCCGGATCGCCTCTGTCGTGAGCTCCGCGCTGTGCAGCGACGTACCGGACGACGTCGTGTAGCCCTCGTTGAAGATCAGGTAGAGGACGTGCAGTACGGCGCCCATCCGCTCGTCCCGCTCCGCCTCGGGTGGCATCTCGAACGAACTACCTGCCTGCTTGATGCTCCGCTTCGCCCGGCTGATCCGCTGTGCCATGGTCGACTCCGGCACCAGGAACGCGGCCGCGATCTGCGCCGTACTGAGACCGCCGACAGCCCGCAGCGTCAGCGCGATCTGCGACGCCGGCGACAGCGCCGGGTGACAGCACAGGAACAGCAGGGTCAGCGTGTCGTCCCGCCCGCCCGGGTCGTCGATCTCGGGGCCTGCGGCAACGAACTCCTCCGGTGCCGCGAGCTGGGCGGCATTCTCCTCGCGCCGCCGGCGGGCGGACTCACTCCGGAGCAGGTCGGTGAGCCGCCGCGACCCGACGCGGATCAGCCAGCCGCGCGGGTTGTCCGGCACACCCTCCTCGGGCCACTGCTGTGCAGCCGCGAGCAGTGCCTCCTGCACTGCCTCCTCGGCCAGGTCGAAGTGGCCGTAGTGCCTGACGAGAGCACTCAGCACCTGCGGCGCCTGCTCACGCAGCAGGAGGTCGAAGTTGTTCACATCTCCAGCCCAGACATGTCCATGACCGGCCGCACCTCCACAGCAACGTACTCCGCGTCGGGCAGCCGGGCCGCGTACCCGATCGCCTCGTCGATGTCGTCGCACTCCACCAGGTAGAACCCGGCCAGGTGCTCCTTGGCTTCCGCGTACGGCCCGTCCGTCGTCGTGGCCGTGTCGTCGACCACCCGTACGGTCCGCGTCGTGATCGGGTCGGCCAGCCCGGCAGAACTCACGAGCAGCCCCTGCTCGGTCAGCTCCTGTGAGAGCGACTCGTGCGCCTGCACCAAGCCCTCACGTTGCTCGGCGGACAGGCCCTCCCAGCTCTCGGCGTTGCTGTAGATCAGCAGCATGTACTTCACAGGCACCATCCTGTCCCCAGCGGAGGCCGCGGTGACCTCCAGTCAACAGGTACGTCGAAGCAGGTACGCCGTACTTCGACAGTTCCAGCATGTCTCCGAATGTCGAAGTACAGCAGGTCGGCCCCGACGTCTCAGGCGAGTGACGCTCAGCCGGGGCGTCCCCGCCGTACTGGAGATGCCTGATGGTTGTCGAATCGAAGCGCTGGCTGGCGCTCGCACTGCTCTGTCTGACCGGGTTCATGATCATCCTCGACGCCTCGATCGTGCTGGTCGCGATCCCGTCGATCGAGCGGGAGCTGACGTTCTCGATCGGCGGCGTGCAGTGGGTGCCGAGCGGATACGCCCTGATGTTCGGCGGGCTGCTCCTGCTTGGTGGGCGCATCTCCGACCTGCTGGGGCGGCGACGCGTGTTCATCACCGGGCTGCTCCTGTTCGCCGGGTCCTCCCTACTGTGCGGGCTCGCGTGGAGTGGGGATGCGCTCGTACTGGCCCGCGGTCTGCAGGGCGCTGCGGCCGCCGTACTGGCCCCTAGCGCGTTGTCGATCGTGATGACGACTTTCCCGTCCGGTCCTGATCGCAACAAGGCGCTCGGGATCTGGGGAGCGACCAGCGGCGTCGGCGGTACGGCGGGGTCGCTCATCGGAGGCCCTGTGACGGACGGGCTCGGCTGGCAGTGGATCTTCTTCATCAACGTGCCCGTGTGCGTGCTCATCGTCGTACTGGCGCCACTGCTCCTGCTGGACAGCCGTGGACCCGGCCGCCGCGGCTTCGACGTTGCTGGTGCTGTCACGGTCACCGCAGCACTCATCGTGCTGGTGTACGCCGTCATCGAAGCCCCCGAGTCCTCTTGGACGAGCACCGTTCTCCTGCTGGTGCTCTCAGCCGTCCTGTTCGCGCTGTTCGTCGTCGTGGAGCGGCGGTCCGCTGCACCGCTTGTACCGCTGAGGATCTTCCGCTCACGCACCCTGGTCGGTGGAAACCTCATCACGATCAGCTGGGGCTTGGCGGCGTTCGGGCTCAACTTCGTGTACACGCAGTACGCACAGCTCGCTCTTGGCGTCTCAGCGATCCGCTACGGCCTCATGTCCGCAGTACTCGCAGCAACTGCCGTCGGCGGCTCCATGATCGGACAGCACGTCGTCACTCGCCTTGGACCGCGCAAGGTCGCCTTCGTATCCCTCCTGGTTGCAGGAGCCGGTACGACGCTCATGACGCGGCTCACCGTGACTTCCGGGTACTTCGAGCTGGCGTTCTGGGGCTTGACGATCTTCGGCGCCGGCCTGGGCGCCGGTGCGGTCGCCGGCTCGATCGCGTCACTCAGCGAGGCGGCGAGCGAGGACGCGGGTGTCGCGTCCGGGCTGCAGAACGCGAGCTTCCAGATCGGCGGTGCCGTCGGCGTCGCGGTGGTCGCCGCCGTGGCTACGGCGAGTACGTCGGGGACCACTCCCGTCGCTCTGACCCAGAGCTACCGGATCGCGTTCGTGAGCGTGTGGTTCTTCATCGTGATCGGCCTCATCGGCTGCCTGCTGGTCAAACGCCCGTTGGAGGTTCGCGGCGAGAAGAGTGGGCACCGGAAGCCTGTCGTCGCCGCCAGGCGGCCCAGCTGAAGGAGGTCCCATGCTTATCCTCGGGCTGATCCTGTTGATCCTCGGGTTCGTGCTGAACGTTTCGATCCTGTGGACGATCGGCATCATTCTGCTCCTCGTCGGAGCCGTGTTCTGGATCCTCGGCGCCACCGGCCGCGCGGTCGGCGGACGAAAAGTCTGGTACTGACCGAGTAGCCCCAGAAGAACCCCGCGGTCCGTCCGCGGGGTTCTGTCGGTCCGGCTGGCTACGGTGAGGTCATGAAGTACGTCGTGATGATCTTCCGGAGCGTCGACCGGGTGTGGACCGCGGACGACGACACCGCGCTCGAGCGGCTGATCCAGCTGGAGCGAGAGCTCGCCGAGACCGGCGAGCTCGTCAGCTCCGAAGGGCTGCGCCCACCGGCGGAGGGCCGGATCGTGCAGATCCGGGACGGTCAGCAGGTGGTGACCGACGGACCGTTCGGCGAGGCGAAGGAACAGCTCGCCGGGTTCTACCTCGTCGACGCACGCGACGACGACCACGCGCAGGCCCTTGCCGGGCGGGTCTCGGCCGCGGTCGGCGACCGCGTGGAGCTCCGCGCGACTGTCATCTGATCAGGGATGCCAGACGAACTTCGGTGACCGCTTCTGGGTGAAGGCCTCGATCCCTTCGGCGAGCTCGCCGGACGCGATCGTCTCGCGGTACCGCCGTACCGCTGCCGCGTCCGCGTTGTCGCCGGCCAGCAGGGCGTTCACGGATTCCTTGGCCGAGCGGATCGTCAACTGCGATCGCGACACCAGCGTCTGCGCGAATTCCCCGGCCGCCGCCAGCGGATCGTCGGCGACGCGGTCGACCAGGCCCTTGAACTCGGCCTGGCCGGCGGTCAGCAGTTCGCCGCTGAACAGCAGGTACTTCGTGGTCGCCGGACCGACCAGGTCGAGCAGTACCTTGATCGCGTCCGGCGGATAGACGACGCCGATCCGGGCCGGTGTCACGCCGAAGCTCGCGTCCGGGGCCGCGAACCGGAAGTCGCAGTTCACCGCGATCTCCAGCCCACCGCCGATGCAGTGCCCACGGACGACCGCGACCGTCGGCTTCGGGAACTCCCGCAGCGCCTGCTGTGCCCGCAGGTTCGATTCGCGGAGCTCCGCCATCGGATCGGCCGGGTCGTCGCCCGAGATCAGCTCGCGGATGTCGGCGCCGGCCGAGAAGCTCGGCCCGGCACCGGTCACCAGCAGGACCTTCACGTCGTCGTCCACGGCCAGTCCCGCGAGCAGGCCGGGCAGCTCCGTCCACATCGCGCGGGTCAACGCGTTCCGCTTCGCGGCCCGGTCGATCACGAGCCGCGCGATCACGCCACCTTCGATCCGAAATCCCACCCGCGCAGTCAACCGCACCCACGCCCACCCCGCCGCGCCGTGGGTCACATGGCGTACCGCGTCACGCGGCGACGTCGGTCACCTGGCGGGAGCGGACCTCCAGCACTCATCAACAACCGGCACCGGCCGCTCCTCCCGCTCGACCGCGCACTGAGCGGGCCCCCGAGCAGACTTTGGTGAGTGCTGCAGGTCCGGGTCACGCGGCAGTGCGCTTCGCACGCGTCTTTGCGCGGGCCATTCGGACCAGGTAAGCGGGCGTCGGTGGGACCCAGCCGAGTTGCTGCGCCTGGCCGAGGTCGTCGCGGTTCGCCCAGTGGTCGACGATCTGGCCGCCTTGCACCCGCAGCCAGTGCGACTGCGTGACCGCGAACTCCTTGCCGGTCGGCGGGAACGCGGTGTCCACCTCACCCTCCGGCGTCCACACCACGAACGGCGCGACGTGCCGGCCGCGCATCGTCACGTGCACCGCCACCAAGTTGCCGTCAGCAACAACCTGGTGGATGTCGTACGCCAGCCCTTCGAACGCCGTCCGCAACCACAGCGCGGTCGCGTAGTACCCGGCCGGGCCGCCGACCCGGCACGCCGGCGGCTCGACCCGCCCCTCCCGGTTCACCGCCTCCGGGTGGATCAGCTCGTCGAAGTCGGCCCGTTCCCCGTCGGCCATGATCAGGATGCTGCGGACGGCGAGGTCGCCGGCGTGTGTTGTCGTACTCATCAGGTCCCCCATTTATTAGATACAGTGTGACTGTACCCAAAAGCATCGGATCGGTGATGGCGGAAGTCAAGAGGACGTACGACGCGACTTCGCGGCGCGAGCGCGCCCGGCAGCGGCGCCTCGACGTGGTGGTCGCCGCGCAGGAACTGTTCGACGCGAACGGCTTCCAGGCGACCACGATCAGTGCCGTCGCCCGCCAGGCCGGCGTCTCCGCGGAGAGCATCTACAAGGGCTTCGGCACCAAGGCCGCGCTCGCCAAGGCGGTCTTCGACTACGTCATCGCCGGCGACGACGAGCCGGTCCCGATCGCGGAACGCCCGCAGGTCCAGACGATCCACGACGAACCCGACGTACGGCGGAAGATCCGGCTGTACCTGAGCGGCGCCGTGGAGCGACAGCAACGGTCGGCCCGGGTGCAGATCCTGATCCGGGACGGGCGGCACGGCGACGAGACGCTGCGCGAGACCTGGCAGACGTTGCTCGACGAGCGGCTCACCGGGATGACGATGTTCGGCCGGCACCTGTTCGAGACCGGCGACCTGCGCGCCGGGATCACCCTCGCCGAGGTCGTCGACGTGCTCTGGACGTACATCTCGGTCGAACTGTACGAGCTGCTCGTCCTGCTCCGCGGCTGGTCGCTCGAACGGTACGAGGAGCACCTCGCGACCGTGGTCATCGCGGCGCTGTGCCGACCAAGCGTTTGATCTCGGAACGATCACTTCCGGATAGCGGTCGGATTACGGCGCGGGCGAGCCTGTGGATGTTCGCAATGCGTTAAGACTGGGGGCCGATTCGAACCGGCGCGGTGATCTGTGCTTGACTCCTGCGGTCGATAACGTTTTGGTCTCGGCAGATTGGGTCAACAAAGTGTCAGGTCGACATAGACAGGCGCGGCACCGGCAGTCGCGTGCCAAGGTTCTCCAGCCCGGTATCGCGAAGATGGCGATCCCCGGCGCGGCAGTCGCGATGGTGGCCACCGGTTCGGCCGCGGCCCTGCCCAGCCAGCACGTCCAGCTCGACCCGTCGATCGCCAGCTCGTCCCTGCAGCTGTCGCGCGACACCACGATCAGCCGGGACGCCCTGCGTCCGCCGATCAACCCGAGCACCGCGACGCCGAAGCCGACCGCGTCGCCGTCGGCCAAGCATCTGAAGAAGCAGGCGCCGATCCCGAAGCCGACGTCCGCGAAGACCCGGGCCGCACAGGACCTGCAGGCCGCGGCGCCGAAGGCCACCGGCACGAAGTACACGACCACCGATGTGAACCTGTGGTCGCTGCCACTGACCGGCATCCTGCTGGACGTGCTGCCGAAGGGCACCAAGGTCTCGGTCACCGGCAAGGTCGACGGCCTGTACGCCGAGATCGTGAGCGACGGCAAGTCCCGCTGGGTGAAGTCGCAGTACCTGTCCGCGACCAAGCCGCTCGCCGACGTCGTCGGCACGATCTCGCAGGCGGCCTGCAAGTCCGGCTCCGCGGTGGAGGACGGGTTGACTCCGGACGCGATCCGGGTGCACCGGGCGATCTGCGCGATGTACCCCGACATCACGTCGTACGGCGGTCTGCGGGCCGGCGACACCGGCTCCGAGCACGCGACCGGGCACGCGATCGACATCATGATCAACAGCGCGTCGGAAGGCCAGGCGATCGCCGACTGGCTGAAGGCGAACTACAAGAGGCTCGGCGTCAGCCAGCTGATCTGGGAACAGCACATCTGGACGGTGCAACGCAGCAGCGAGGGCTGGCGCGCGATGCCGGACCGCGGCAGCGCGACCGCGAACCACATGGACCACGTGCACGTCTCCGTGTACGGCAACGTCGGCACGGTCTGATCGTTCGAGGAAGAGCGGCCCAGGGCGGGGACCCGGGCCGCTTTTCTACGGCTCGATGTTCGTGTTCAGGTGGAAGAAGTTCGCCGGGTCGTAGGCGCGCTTCACCTCACGCAGCCGCTGCAGGTCCGCGGCGTCGTACGCGGTGTCCGCGCGGCCCGGGTCGCCGAGGAAGTTCACGAACGTACGGCCCGAGTTCGGCAGCCCGGTGACCTCGCGGTCGATGATCAGCGAGTACGACGCTTCTCGGTGCCCGACCGGTCCGGCGCCGGGGCCCGGGTGCGCCATCGCGCCGCCCCAGTGCCGTACCTCGACGGTCGCGTCCTTGAGTTCGGTGACGACGTCGATGACCTCGTCGGTCAGCGTGTCCAGGAAGTCCAGGTGCCGCGCGGGTGTGCCGCCCATCGCGGCGTCGGCGTACTCGATGGTCGTCAGCTCGCCGGCCAGGCGCGGACCGGCCGTCGCGAAGAGCGGCTTCAGCAGGTGTTCGGCCAGCTCGGCGGGTCCGGCGTACAGGACCTTGATCGCGACCGCGCGCTGTTCGGTGCCGGGGACGCGGGTCAGGACGACGGCGGTGCTCAGGTCGTTCGGGATCGTCGCGGTCCAGTCGCGGTACCGGCGCAGGATCGCGGCGGCGCGGTCGATGCCGTAGTACACGATCCCGGCGTGCACCTGGCGGACCGGGTACACGCGGAACTCGAGCGACGTGACGACGCCGAAGTTGCCGGTGCCGCCGCGGATCGCCCAGAACAGGTCCGGGTGCTGCTCCGCGCTCGCGGTGACGAAGCGGCCGTCCGCAGTGACGAGCTCGGCGCGGATCACGCTGTCGGCCGCGAACCCGTACTTGCGGGCCAGCCAGCCCACGCCGCCGCCGAGCGTGTACCCGGTGACGCCGACGTCGCGGTGCGAACCGGACAGCGGGGCGAGCCCGAACTGCCGCGCGGCATCGAGCACCGCACCCCAGCGGGCACCCGGCGCCACCTTCGCGATCCGCCGCTCCGGGTCGATCAGCACGGTCGTCATCGGCGTGGTCTTCAACAGGATCCCGCCGTCCGCCGGTACCCGCGTCCCGTGCCCGGTCGCCTGCACCGCGATCGGTACGCCGTACTCGCGCGCGGTTCGCACCACCGCCTGTACGTCGGTCCGCGCGTACGCCTCGGCGACCAGGAGTGGACGAGAGTCCACCGCGGGAATCACCGACCGCCGCTGCTCGTCGTACTCCGCCTCCCCCGGCAGGTGCACGGCCCCGTTGAAGCCCGCACCCAACAACCCCGCCACAACGTCCCGAGCACCCGCCACCACAACCTGCGTAGACATCCGCCCACTCCCTCGCCCGTATCAGCTCCTGCTCATACGTCGAAGGAAGACCCCCCGAATAGACACACCCGGCAAACTTTCCCCCAATGCCCCACAACCTCGAGTCAGGCTGGTAGCGGAACAACCTCCAGGCGCTCCAGGTCCGCCAGGATGTCCAGCTCGGTGATCAAGCCGTCTGTCACGGTGAACGCCAGGACGCCCATCAGCCGACCGTTGATTACAGTGATTAGCCCGGGCATGCCGTTGACCGTCGCGACCTGCAGGTGCGGCGCCATCCGGCCGAACATGAGTGCCTGCTCGACAACTGCCTTCGCCCCGCGTACCAGCTTCGACACCGCCGGCCCGGCGTACTGCGCGCTCGCAGCGCCCGCGTCCGCCCGCAGCAGCACCTCCGGGTCGAGCAGCGACAGCAGAGCCTCGAAGTCCCCGCCTCGTGACGCCGCCATGAACGCCTCGACGATCACGCGCTGCCGGCTCACGTCTCCGTCGCCGGCCGGCGCACCCTGCACCCGCCGCCGCGCCCGGCTGGCCAACTGCCGGGTGGCAGCCGGCGACTTGTCCACAATCGTCGCGATCTCGTCGAACCCGACCCCGAACATGTCGTGCAGCACGAACGCCAGCCGCTCAGCCGGCGACAGCGTCTCCAGTACGACGAGCAACGCCAGCCCGATCGCATCCGCCTGAACCGCCTCGTCCTCCGGCCCCAGCTCACCAAGTACCGGATCCGGGACGTACGTGTCCAGCGTGTCCTCCCGCCGCGACTTACGACTGCGCAGCATGTCCAGACACACCCGCGACACCACCGTGGTCAGCCAGCCCGACAGATTGCCGACATCACTCACGTCCGTACGGCTCAACCGCAGCCAGGCCTCCTGTACGGCGTCCTCTGCCTCCGCCAGCGACCCGAGCATCCGGTAGGCGACCGCCCGCAGGTGCCCACGGTTCTCCTCGAACCGCCGCGCCAACTGCTCGTGCTCGTCCACTAATGCCCTCCTCAGAGCCCTGACGGATCAGCCCACCATGATGTGACAGCTGCTCGTGGCCGCGGGCAGAGGGGGTAAGGTCGGGGCATGTTCCTGCGCGCTGGCATGTGGTGGGCCGTCGACTGACGGCCTGATCCGCGCGTACCCCACCCGGCCGTCTCCTGCGAGGCGGCCGTTGTCATGCTCTCCTCGTGGGCGGCCCAGCACCCTGAGGAATGCCGATGGCAACAACGCTCCGGACGTGGTCCGGTCTGATCTCCGCGCTCCTGGCCGGCTCCGACCTGTCGGCGGCGGACACCAGCTGGGCCATGGACCAGCTGGTGCTGGGCGAGGCCTCCCCTGCCCAGATCTCAGGCTTCCTGATCGCGCTGCGCGCCAAGGGCGAGACCGCGGACGAACTCAACGGTCTGGCAGCAGTACTGCGCTCGCACGCAACCCCGGTGCGGATCCGTGGACCCTTTGTGGACATCGTGGGCACCGGCGGTGACCGCACAGGCGCAGCGAACATCTCCACGATGGCAGCCGTAGTCGTCGCCGCCACAGGCATAACCGTGGTCAAACACGGTGGCCGTGCCGCGTCATCGTCGGCAGCCGGCTCGGGCGATCTGGTCGAGCACCTGGGCGTACCACTCGACCTGTCCCCAGAAGAGGCAGCCCAGACCGCCGCTGACGTCGGCCTGACGTACCTGTTCGCCCCGCGCTTCAACCCCGCTCTCCGCCAAGTAGCAGTCGTACGACGCGAGCTGGCCGTCCCTACCGCGTTCAACGTACTCGCACCCCTGCTGAACCCAGCAGATCCGCAGCACCAACTAGTGGGCGTCGCCAACGCCCGTATGCTCCCCGTGCTCGCTGAAGCGCTCGCTAAACAAGGGCGCTCGGCCCTGGTGGCAAGAGGCGACGACGGACTCGACAAGCTCACGACGACTGGTTACTCGCGTGTCTGGGTAGTACACGACGGGTCTATGTCTGAGGTGGTCGTCGACCCACGTTCGCTCGGTCTACGACCGTCCTCACTCGCCGAGCTCCGCGGCGGCGACGCAGCATTCAACGCACGCCTCCTCCGCAGGCTGGTCGACGGAGAGCGCGGACCGGTCCGGGACGTCGTACTGCTCAATGCCGCGGCCGCCGTGGCGACCCTCTCGCTGGAGTCCGGGCTGGAGCAGTTGGCCGACTGTTTCGAGCGATGCCGGGAGGCGGTGGACAGTGGACGTGCTGCGGCAGTACTGGATCGCTGGACCAACCACTCGTTAGCGTTTCGGTGATGACTGGTCACCCGCGAACCGCAGGATGGTGTCGGTTACCAGTTGCGGTTCGCGGAGGCTCGGGAAGTGGTCCACGCCGGGCATCCAGATGAACTCGCAGCCGGGGATACGTGCGGCGGTGCCGCCGGCTACGGCCGCGAGGATCGGGCGGTCCTTGTCGCCGACCATGACGACGGCAGGAGCCTGGATGTCCTGCAGCCGGTCGTAGATGGGCGGATCCGGCTGCAAGTACTCGTCCTGCTCGAACCACGCAGGCACCGCAGCACGCAGCTGAGCGACCACCGCGTCGTCAGAGCCGGCCGCAACCCACTGCCGCAATCCGAACTCCACCAGCCCGTCCACATCCCGCTCGGCCGCGAGTACGTCGTACCGTGCGTCCAGCTCAGGCTCTTCCGGCCAGGGGAACCCAGGTACTCCTGGGCACAACAGCACGAGGCCGTGCGTACGCTCCGGATGCGCGAGCGCGAAACTGAGCGCCGTACCGCCTCCCATCGAGCAGCCGACCAGGAGTACCCGCTCGAGGTCCAGTTGGTCCAGCACAGTCTCCAGGTCCTTCAGCAACGAGAACCGAGTCGTCGGGAGCGGCGACCGGCCGTAGCCGCGGACGTCGTACCGGAGGACGCGTCTGCCGTCGAGCCCTGGCAGCTGGGGGTCCCAAACCCGCAAGTCCCCGATGCCGGGGTGCAGCAACACAATCGGTACGCCACCCCCTGCGCGGTGCTCGGCCCAGACGGTGTCCTGCCCAACCGGAATCGTCAGCTCCATGTCTTCAGCATGCCTGTTCGCAGGTGCCAGTGACGCCCGGCCCTCAGGTGTGCGACGAACGCACGCTGCAGAGTGGTCTCTTGCGGTACGGCAGCAAGGTCCTGCTCCGGCAGATGCAAGCCAAGGCGCATCAGCTCACGGTCGCCCTCAGTCGGGTCCTCACCAGGCAGATACGGAAGGAGGTCAAAGCGGCTCTGGAAGCGGAGGATGTTGGACTCAGGGCGGAGGTATTCGGCCAGCTGCGGGTCGAGAAGCCAGGAGTGGCAAACGAGTCCAGCCAGCGGCTCTTCCGGGTACCACTGCCTGAAGTACTCCACCGCGGCCGCAACAGACTCCTCCGATTCCTGGCCGTCCAACGGTCCTATCGGCGGGATGTGCATCGACAGCACGTGGCCGGACACACCGTCCCCAAGACCCATCTGCGTACGCGTGAACGCGTGCCGCCCGATCTCGAAGTCCGCACCTCGGAAACGCAGCGGTGGACTCCACAGCGGCATTAGCCCCACGCCCGGGCGCCCGTGGATGTGCCGGTGCGTCCCCATCACTCCGCCCAGCGCAGACACCGTCGCCACGGTAACCGACTCCGGCACGCCGCGCTGCGCGTGCAACTCACGCAACCGAGGCAGGCTCGCCAGCAAGGCCCACGCAGCAGCGAACAGTCCGGTCGGTGAGGGGTCCTCCGGCACGGTCGGCCAGCTTGTGAAGCCTGTGGGCGGTATGGCGAGGTCCAGATCGCGCTCGACCTCAGCAGCCAGCGCAGACGTGATCGCCCACCACTCCGGGTCCCTGTGCGGATCCGGGCGAGCGGCCAGCATCTCGCGACGATCCGCCTCGACGACCCCGCAGTACTCCATCAGTTCTTCGGCGTCCTCGGGGAGCTCCGGTCCGGTGCCCAAGCCCTTGAAGCGCATCTGGTCCTGCTCTGAGAAGCCCACCTGTTTCGCTGCACTCATCGCATCCATGATTCGAGCCCACCACGGGCCGGGCGGCTTGCGCACGACTTTTGTGTCGGAGCTCACTACTAGGCTCCTCGCGACAGCTACCGAAGGAGCAGGCATGGCGAAGTTCGGACCGTCCGACGAGTTGCAAGGGGCGGAGTTCACCGAGGCGAATCTGAAGGGGGCGCGGTTCGTCGAGTGCGACCTGAGCGGGGTGCTGATGCGGGGCGTCGACATCCAGGGCACCGACATCGACGCGCCGTGGCTCGGTGAGGCCGGGGCCAGCCTGAAGATCAACGGCGTCGAGGTCGCGCCGTACGTCCAAGCCGAGCTCGACCGGCAGTTCCCCGGCCGCGCCGACCGCCGCGCCGAGGACCCGGACGGCCTCCGCGCCGCGTGGGCCGCGCTCGAACGGATCTGGGCCACCGCCCACGATCGGGTCGCGACCATGCCCGAGGGCACCGTGGACGTGTCGGTCGACGGCGAGTGGTCGTGGGCGCAGACCCAGCGTCACCTCGTACACGCCACCGACATGTGGTTCGGCCGCAGCATCCTCGAACGCGAGGACTTCCACCCGCTCGGCCTGGGCCACACCGCGGACCCGTCACAGTCAGAGCCCAACCCACCGTCGTACGCCGAGGTTCTGGAGGCCCGCGCCGGCCGGGTCGCCATGGTCCGCGACTACCTCGCCACGGTCACCCCGGCCGACCTCGACACCCCCCGCAAGAACCCCCACGGCGGCTCCAACCCCGAGACCACCAGATCCTGCCTACACGTAATCCTCGAAGAAGAATGGGAGCACTACCGCTTCGCCACCCGAGACCTCAACACCATCGCCGCCACCCGCGCCGAGGACTGAGCGGAGGGCGTGGGATTCGAACCCACGATGACGGTCACCCGCCATACCGGTTTTCAAGACCAGCGCACTCGGCCACTATGCGAGCCCTCCTCGGCGGTTGCCGCCGACGGTTGAGGATAGCGCAGGCTGGGTGGGCGGAAACGGTGTGCGGGGAGCGGACGCGGTCGGTACGGTGTGCGCAGCGGCGGAGGGCGTCGCTGGGTACGGACGGAGGTGGGAGCAATGTCTACGTCGTTCGAGGACATGGCACACACCGTCCGGTCGGCGCACTGAGCGACTGACCGGGCGGACCGCCGGCTGCGGACAGCCGGTGTTCCGTTGTTCCGTCATGCCCTCAGGAGTTCAGATGCGTTCCCTCGGTGCGTACGTCGTTCCGTCCGAGCTCGGACCCGACTTCCGCAAGATCTTCCCGGCCTCGATCATCTCCAACCTCGGCGACGGCGCCATGCTCGCCGCTGGGCCGCTGCTCGTCGCCTCGATCACCACCGAACCGGCGGCTGTTGGCGCCGCCGCGTTCGTCCAGCAACTGCCCTGGCTGCTGTTCGCACTGTTCAGTGGCGTACTGGTCGACCGGCTCGACCGACGACTGATGATCGTTGCCGCTGACACCTTTCGTGCTGTGGTACTGGCTGCGCTCGGCGCCGCCGTTCTGCTCGACACTGCACCGCTGTGGGCGGTGTACGCCGCGCTGTTCCTGCTGGGTACCGCGGAAACCCTTGCAGACAACGCATCCGGCGCACTGCTCGTCAGCGCCGTACCGAAGCAGCACCTCGGCAAGGCGAACGCACGGCTGTTCGCCAGCGGCACGGTGCTTCAGCTGCTAGGAGGACCACCGCTAGGGGCATTGCTGTTCGCTGCAGGCGCCGGTGTGCCGCTGGTGTTCGACGCGGTCACGTTCGCCGCGGCGGCGACCCTCATCGCGCGGGTCGCCGTACGGCCGCCGCTGCCCGACCGGTCCACTCGTTCAGCAATGTCGAGCGAGGTGCGGGAGGGCATCCGGTGGCTCTGGCGGCACTCTGGCGTTCGTACGTTGGCCCTCTCGATTCTGGTCATGAACATCACGTTCGGTGCCGCTTTCGCGACGTGGGTGCTGTTCGCGCGCGAGCGGCTCGGGCTGACGGACACACAGTTCGGTCTGCTCGTGTCCGTCGGCGCAGTGGGCGGTGTGCTCGGCATGCCGACGTACCACTTCCTTGAACCACGCGTGGGCCCAGTGATGCTGTTGCGCGTCGGGCTGGTCATCGAGACGACGGTCCACCTCATCCTGGCGCTCACACGGAACCCGTGGGTCGCTGGTGCCACCATGGCCGTCTTCGGTGTCCACGCGGTGGTGTGGGGCATTGTCTCGACTACAACGCGTCAGCTGGTCACACCGGACAAGCTGATGGGCAGGGTGAACAGCGTGTACCTGCTGGCCTCAGTGGGCGGTGCTGCGGTCGGCTCTGCGCTCGGAGGTGTACTGGCGCAGCGGTTCGGTCTGGCCGCGCCGTTCGCGATCGCCTTCGTGGCGATGGTGGTGACGACAGCGGTCGCCTGGCGTCCGCTGCGACACGTTGCGGTACGAAAGGTACCCGCGACGGACTGAAATCGGTTGGAATGGGCTGGCGAGCGCTTGCTAGGGTTCGCCAGCCGCCGACGAAGACCGATGGGAGAGGTTTGCCATGCCCGCAGCCACCTCGCTCGGTCTGCCGAACGTCCGCGGCCGGGTACCGCTGCTCGCCGGGCTGGCGATCGACTCGTTCGGCGGCGGCTGCGCCGGGCCGCTCCTGCTCCTGTACTTCAACAAGGTCGCGCACATCCCGCTCGGGACCGCCGGCGTGATGCTGACCGTCGCGACGCTGTTCTCGATCGCCGCACCGGCCGGCGTCGGTGTGATCATCGACCGGGTCGGTCCGCGGAACATCGTTGTCGCCGCGCAGTTCGGCCAGGGGCTGGCGTTCACGGGCTTCTTCCTCGGACGGTCGGAGTGGCTGCTGTTCCTGTGCTCGCTGGTGATGGCCACTGGGCAGCGGGTGTTCTGGTCGGCGATCTTCAGCCTGCTCGCGGACGTGGCCGACGAGGGCGAGCGGGACAAGTGGTTCGGGCTCGGCGGCATGATGCAGGCCGGCGGTCTGGCACTTGGAGCGCTCGCGGCCGGCTGGCTGCTGGCGATCGGCGGCGACGGGCCGTTCCTGATCGCGATGGCGGTGAACGCAGCGAGCTTCTACCTTGCCGGAGTGCTCCTCCTGCGGCTGCACCCGTCGCATCACGAGCGGACGAACCCGGACAGCGGACCTGCACCTTTGCTGCGCAAGGACCGCACTTTCGTGGTACTGATCGGCGCCAACACGGCGCTGGCGCTCTGCACGATGATGCTCGGCGTCGGCCTGCCGGTTTACGTCACCGAGGCGCTGACAGTGCCCAAGTGGCTGGTCGGTGTACTCATCGCGGCGACGTCTGTCGTACTGGCGACCGGTCAGACGCTCGTCGTACGGCACACCGAGCAGAGGCGCCGTACGAACGTCATGGTGGTCGCCGGGATCACGTACGCGGCCTGGGCGCTGCTGATGGCGCTGCAGGTGCACATCCCGGGCGGGTGGGTTGTGCCGGTGCTGGTCCTCGCGACTGCCTGCTACGCCTTCGCAGACGTGCTGCATGCGGCGACCAACAATGCATTGTCAGCGGCGATCTCGCCGGAGATCGGGCGGGGGAAGTACCTGTCGTACTGGCAGTACTCGTTCACCTTCTCGAGCGTGCTCGCGCCGGGGTTCTTCACGCAACTCTTCGAGGTGCACCACGACCTGCCATGGGTCGCGCTCGCGGTCCTCGCGCTGATCGCTAGCCTGACGATCTACGTACTCGCCAGGGTCGCTCCGCGACTGAGCTCGGGGCGGATCTGAACGCTGGTTCCTGACTCGTCAGGATGCGTTGCATGTCGTCGAACATCTGTTCTAATGTTGGCTCAGTTCGCGGTTCTCCACCCGGATTGTCCGATGGACCGAGCCTCCCACCTCGACGTGGACGGCCCGGAGGACACCGCCGCCCGGGTTGTGAGGGCCCGGGCTGTGGAGATTCCGCACACTTCGTCTGGTACACGCTGTAGGAGGTCAATTTACGAGAGGACACCGACAGATGCTGATGGAACACCGCGGCCGTCGACCGGTCGTGCCCGCATCCGCGTACGTCGCCCCATCGGCCGTGCTCTGCGGCGCCGTCGTCCTCGGCGAAGGCAGCAGAGTCCTGCACGGTGCGGTGCTGACCGCGGAGAACGGCGAGGTCAGGCTCGGCGAGAACAGCGTGGTGATGGAGAACGCCCTGGTGCGCGGCCGGGCCGACCATCCCGCGGTGATCGGCGACGCGGTCCTGGTAGGTCCCCATGCACACGTGAACGGCGCCACGGTCGAGGACGAGGTCTTCATCGCCACGGGCGCCGCGTTGTTCCCCGGCTCCGTCGCCTGCGCAGGCGCCGAGCTCCGGATCAACAGCGTGCTGCACGTGAACTCGCGACTGGCAGCAGGCACGGTCCTCCCGATCGGATGGATCGCCGCCGGCGACCCCGCGCAGCTCTTCTCCCCGGACCGGCACGAGGAGCTGTGGCAGGTCCAACGCGAACTGGACTTCCCCGGAACCGTGTACGGCGTGCCACGTGGGACGTCGATGCGCGACATCATGGCGCGGCAGTCGGACTACTACGGTGCGCACGTCACGGATCGCGAGGTGGACCCGGGCTGAGCTTCTCGAGTTCGAACCGGCGGAGCTGGGCGGGAGAGGAACCCGCACAGGTCAGGCGGGCATCGACGGTATCGAGGTGTGCCGACACCTCGACGGTGACGGTGCCGTTGGTGGATGCGAGGAGGATCCGCCAGCGGTGCGCGGAGAGCGCTTGGACGCGCCACGGAAGGAGGTTGCCAACAGCAAGCGAATACCCGGCCGCACGAGCGAACTCCTGCGCGGCTTGTACCGGCGGGACGAACGCCCCTGATCCACGGAGGAGATCGGGAACGACGTCACCGTCGTCGTACCGCCGCGCGACCTCGAGAGCCCGCGTCGGTGTGACATGCCCGTAGAACAAGGCGTGCGGCAACACGACCACGTTCGCCGCGAACCGATCACCACCGATATGACTGCACTCCCAGGCCCGCTCCGGGTACACGGCGGTGAGAGCCGCCGCCACCGGACGTCCCCGGACAGCGCAGCAAGCGTCGTGCCGCCCATGCGTGCAGACGAGATACACCGGCTCGCTGCTCGGCGTACCCAACCGACCCACCGCCACCGGCTCGCGCGCGTCGTCGAGGACGTCGAGCAGGTGCTCGCGTGCGTTGTCGAGGACGTCCAGTAGTTGTTCGTCCGTCGGTAGTTCGCCCCAGCGGACGGCCTCCCGGCCTGGGCGGGAGTCGACCAGGCCCCAGCGGCAGGGTTGCGTGCGGTCGACTCGGCCGTAGCGACGGATCAGTACCGGGCGGATGCCTAAAGCTCGACAGCGGCGCGCTACCTCGTCGCCCAGCGAAGAAAGGGAGGTCAGGGCTTGGCGGGGCCAGGGAGTGCGGGACTCGATGAGCAGCCAGCGTTCGGCGGGTGGGGCGGTGGCGGTCAGGGAGTCGTGGCGGAGGTCGGCCTGGGCTGCACAGCCGGTTTCCGGGCGGTACCTGACGTCCACAGCACCTCAGCTTCAACTAACAGGGCGAGCCTTCACCGGGCCGTCGCGACCACGACTGCTTCCGTGAGGAGGCGACGGACCAACACCAACTGATCGGCGTCGTCCAGACCGGGGAGGTTACCGACCTTGCAGTCTGCGCCGGACACGAGCTCGGCGACGGCCGGGGCCGTGCTCGGTGGGAAGGTGATCGTCCGGTCCGGGAGCTGAAGGACGAGCGGATCGCCCGGTACCAGCCGGCAGCGGAGCCCGGCGCGCAGGCGGACCGTCGTACCCACAGCCAGTGAGGCGATCGATTCCGCATGCGCCAGCGGTGGCAGCGGAGCTGGGCGATTGCTCGACCAGGTACGGCGACGCAGCCGGTCGGCCAGCGCTTCTGGACTGGCCGAGTGGAGCTCCTGCGTGAAGAGCTCGATCACCTCGGGCAGTACCTGAGCCAGCTGGTCCGGATCGCCAGGGTCGAAGCCGAGCGGTAACGCCGTGCGGAGCGACGCCTGGTTCGCTGCGAGCGCGGCAAGCTCCTGCACCAGGAGGTACCGCGTGAGAGTGTGCAGGCCCACCGTGAGGTGCGCGCTAACTCCGCCCAGCGCCTTGGCCGAGTGCAGGAACCCCCGTGGCACGTAGAGCGCGTCGCCTGGGCGCAGTACTTCATCGATCACCGGGGCCTTGTCACGCGCGGCCGCCTCGACGGCGCGGGCATGGTCGGTCCATGGCTGGTTCCGCAGCGGGTCGGCGTACACGGGCTCGTGTACCGTCCAGTGCTTCTCACCCGCCACCTGCAGAACGAACACGTCGTGTACGTCGTAGTGCGCGGAGAACCCCTGCGACTCGGCGGGAGTGATGTACGCGTTGATCTGCACCGGGTGACCAGCGTCGGCGGCCAGCTGCGTCGAGAAGTCGACCAGCGCCGGCCAGGTCCGGTGCAGCGCCTGCAGTACGACCGTGTGCCCGCTGGCGAACAGCGCGGCTACCTTGTCGTCCCGCACCTGGTCGGCGATCTCTGCGCCGGCACCGGCCGGTCCGCTGAACTGGCTGTCGCTCACGACGGCGCCGTTCTTGGCGATCCGCAGGAACGGCGTTCTCAGACCGCGGCGGGACAACAGCTCGTCCGCAGCGTCGAGACTGAACAGGTCGTCGTACGGTGCGGGAAGGTCGGGACCGTGCGACAGCAGGGCGCGCGAGCCCCAGTAGGAGCTGGCGAAGTCGTCCAGGTCGCCGGCTACACAGCGCCGGAGGGCCGGGCGTTCGTTCGTCAGCAGGCCATCACCAGCGGGCTGCTGTGCGAGCGGGAACGGCCCGGCCTCCGGCACAACACTCACCAGCTTCCGGAGTTCCCGCCGGCGCCACCGTCCGCGCCACCATCGGCGCCACCGTCCTGGCCGCCCTGCGTAGCGCCACCGTCCGCGAGACCCTCGCCGTCACCACCACCGGAGCCGGAACCACCGTCCGAACCGGAGCCACCCGACCCGTAGCCGCCCGCACCACCATCGGCGCCGCCGTCCTCGCCGCCTGGCGTCGCGCCGCCGTCCGCGGGACCTTCGCCGCCACCCGACCCAGAGCCGTCGTCGGAGCCCGAGTCGCCGCCTGAGCCGTAGCCGGCACCACCATCGGCGCCGCCGTCAGCGCCACTGTCGGACGATCCGCCGCCGTAACCGCCGCCCGGGGAAGCCGACTCGCCTCCGCCCGAGCCGCCGTATCCGCCCGCACCGCCATCGGCACCGCCGTCGTGGCCGCCCTGGTTGGCGCCGCCGTCGGCGAGGCCTTCGCCACCTCCGGACGAGGTGTTCATGTCGTCGTCGTTGAGACCCATCGTGCTACTCCCTTCGCGAACGGCCAGAAAGTTGCCCCGAGACATCAAATGGGCACCTGGCCATCTTGTGCGCAAAGTGCAGCTCAGCTAAACCCCCTGGCGCGTTACAGCGCCAACTCGATTACATCGGACAACACCTTCACAAATCTGTCGGTGACGTCTTCCGGCCGAACGGCGATCCGCAGCCAGTCCGGCCCCAGCCCCGGGAAGGTGTCCCCGCGCCGCACCGCAAACCCCTGTGTACGAAGGGATTCCCGCACCTGCGCAGCCCCTGGAACCTGCACCAGTACGAACGGTGCACGAGGTACGCCGTACGTCGACACTCCATTCAACGTACGCAGATTGTCAATCAAATGGACACGCTGCCGTTCGATGTCCAACGCAGCCCGCGCCGCCTCCTCGACAGCACGCTCGTTGCTGCAGGCAATTGCCGCCGCGAGCGCAGGAGTGGACACCGGCCAATGCGGCTGTACGGCGCCCAACTGTTCGATCAGGCCGGCACTCGCGAGCACGTACCCGACCCGCAGCCCGGCCAGCCCCCAGGTCTTCGTCAGGCTCCGGATCACCACCAGCCCCGGGATCGACGCACCGGCCAGCGACTCGGGCTCACCCGGTACGGCGTCCATGAACGCCTCGTCGACGACCAGGATCCGGTCGGGCCGCGCGAGTTCCCGCAGGTCGTCGGCGCGGTGCAGTACCGATGTCGGGTTCGTCGGGTTACCGATGACAACGAGGTCGGCGTCGTGCGGTACGGCGGCCGGGTCCAATACGAACCCGTCCTCGGGCCGCAGGATCACCCGGTCGACCAGGTGACCGGCCGAACGCAACGCCGCCTCCGGCTCGGTGAACTGTGGATGGACCACCACCGGGTGCCGCGGCCGGAACGCCCGCGCTATCAGTACGAACGCCTCCGCGGCACCGGCGGTCAGCAGTACCCGGTCTGTAGCCACCCCGTGTCGCGCGGCGACCGCGCTGACGGCCGCGGCGGAGCGGGGGTACGCCGCCAGGTCGGCCAGACTCGCCGTGATCGCGTCGAGCAGCCAAGGTGGCGGGGTGCCCGCGCGGACGTTGACGGCGAGGTCGACAAGCCCCTCACCGACCTCGAGATCGCCGTGATGCTCCAGATCAAACCCAAACAGCACGCTCAGGAGGCTAACGGGTCAGCGAGTTTTCCGGACCCCGGGGCGTGTCTCCCGGTCCCCCGCAGCGTCGCGAGGGGTCAGTGCGGCGTGACGGAGTACCGGCGGTTCTGCAGGGACGGGTTGCGCTTGCGTACGTCGGCCAGCCGCTCAGCGGAGATCTCTGCGTACGCCTGTCCGTCGGACTCGCCTACTGAGGCGAGAGCGATGCCCTGCGGGTCTACGACCTGGCTGAGGCCGCAGTACTTCTTGCCGTTCTGTGCGGCGGCTGCGACGTAGCAGGTGTTCTCGATGGCGCGTGCGGTGAGGAGGGTCGTCCAGTGGTGCTCCTTGAGCGGTCCGCGTACCCAGGCGGCCGGAACGACCAGCACCTCCGCGCCGGCATCTACGAGCGCGCGGGAGAGTTCCGGGAAGCGCAGGTCGTAGCAGGTCATCAAGCCGAGGGTGTGGTCGCCTACCTGGACCACTACCGGTGCTACATCGCCTGGTGTGAGCTGGTCGGACTCCTTGTACCCGAAGGCGTCGTACAGGTGGATCTTGCGATAAGCGCCGAGCAGTACGCCGTCGGCACCCACGGCGAGGAGGGTGTTGTACGGACGGTTCTGATCACAGCTGCGCTCGAACATGCCGGCGACGATCGCCACACCGTGCTCTACCGCTGCCTTGCGCAGGGTGGCGACGAACTCTCCGTCCAGGGGCTCCGCGGCGTCCGCTACGGACTGTCCGTCGACTGCGAAGTCGGACATCATCGCTTCAGGCAGTACGACGAGGTCCGGGCGGCCTTGTGCCGCTTCCGCGACGAGGCGGGTGACCAGGTCGCGATTGGCGGCCTTGTCGTCACTGCTGGCGGTCTGCACCACGGCGATCCTCATCTGTCCATGGTGCCGCACAACCCACACTTGAACGCGCCCTGAGAGACACTGAGCGGGTGGAGTTCGACGCGGTGGTGCTGGCGGGGGGTGGGTCTACTCGGTTCGGGGGTGTGGACAAGGCGATGCTCGTCTTGGACGGGGTGTCGTTGTTGGACCGGGTGTTGACGGCGACCGCCGGTGCGGCCGAGACCGTGGTGGTGGGGGCGGTGCGGACGGCGTACCGACCGGTGAAGTGGACGTTGGAGGAGCCGCCGGCGGGTGGGCCGGTGGCTGGGCTCGCTGCGGGGCTGACGTACGGTTCGGCGCCCGTTGTCGTGGTGGTTAGCTGCGATCTGCCCTGGATCACCACGGGGGACGTAGACAGGCTCGTGAACGGTCTGAGCGACCACGACGGGTTCGGGCTGCGTGACACCGCCGGCCAGGAGCAGCAGCTCGCCGCCGCGTATCGCCGTACCGCTCTGGCCGAAGCCATCGCACAGGTAGGCGACCCGCGCAACAAGTCGGTACGCCGTACTCTCGCCACCCTCGACCTCGCCTGGACCGAACCAACCCGCGCCGGCGACGACGTGGACACCTGGGCCGACCTGGACGACTGAAAACCGCTGGACGGCGCCCATAGGTTCACAGCATGGACGTCGCGCAACTGGTCGAGGACGCGCTCCACACCAAGGCCAGCACCACAACGGAACGCACAGGCGGTCAGCTGAGCACCGTGTACGAGGTGCTGACGACCGACGGCCCCGTGATCGTGAAGGTCTACGCGCCCGAGTGGCGCTGGAAACAGGCGAAAGAAGTACACGTCTACGGCATGCTCGAGCCCGTCGTCGGCGGTCACGTACCGAAGGTCCTGCACGTCGGCGACGGCGTCACGATGCTCAGCAAGCTCGACGGCGTACCACTGTCGCAGGCACAGCCAACAGACTGGCGTACGACGTACGCCGAGCTGGGCGAACTACTCCAGCGGATCCACAGCATCGGACAGCCGGAGTACGGCTACCTGACCGACCAGATCGTCGACCCGCTGCCGGACAACGACCAGTACATGCGCCGCCAGTTCGCGAAGAAGCTACACGAGTTCGAAGAGCTCGAAGGCGACCCGGAGCTGCACACGAAGATCGCGCAGCACGTGGAGCGAAACCAGCACCTGTTCGCGGACAACAAGTCAGCCGTCCTGTGCCACAACGACTTCCACGAAGGCAACATCCTCGTCGACCCGGCAACGTGGCAGGTCAACGGCTTCATCGACGTCGAGAACGCGATCGCCGCCGACCCGCTGATCGACCTCGCGAAGACCATCCAGTACTCGGTCCACGACAACGCCGCCAAACTCGCAGGGCTCACAGACGGGTACGGCGCCGTACCGCAGGACCGGATCGACCTCTACCGGCTGTACCACTCACTCGAACTGTGGGACTGGTTCAAGTCGATCGGCGAGACCACTCACCTCGACAGCATCGCGCTGGACCTGGAGAAGCTGGTCGGCGACTGAGGGTAAGTTGGGCTGCATGCGAGCTGTCGTGGTTGATGGTGCCGGCGGAATCGAGCTGCTCGGGATCGGCCAGATCCCGGACCCGGAACCGGCCGTCGACGAGGTCGTGATCGACGTCGTCGCCGCCGGGGTGAACCGTGCCGACCTGCTGCAGCGCCAGGGCTTCTACCCACCGCCGCCCGGCGCTCCGGGCACGATCGGGCTCGAGGTGTCCGGCCGGATCGCCAAGGTCGGCGCTGAGGTCGAGGGCTGGTCGGTCGGCGACGAGTGCTGCGCCCTGCTGGCCGGCGGTGGGTACGCGGAGAAGGTCGTCGTACCGGCGCCGCAGGTGATGCCGGTACCGGACGGTCTCGACCTGATCAGCGCGGCCGCACTTCCCGAGGTCGTGGCGACGGTCTGGTCCAACATCTTCATGACCGCGCACCTGAAGGACGGCGAGACGCTGCTCGTACACGGCGGCTCGTCTGGGATCGGGTCGATGGCGATCCAGCTCGGCGTCGCGCACGGCGCGCGGGTGCTGACCACGGTCGGCACCAAGGACAAGATGGAGTTCTGCACCCGGCTCGGTGCGGACGTCGCGATCAACTACAACGAAGCCGAGTGGGCCTCCGTCGTGAACGAGGCCACCAAGGGCGCGGGCGCCGACGTGATCCTGGACATCATGGGTGCGAAGTACCTGACCGACAACGTGAAGTCGCTCGCGTTCGACGGGCGGCTGGTGGTGATCGGGATGCAGGGCGGCTCGACCGGTGAGGTGGATCTGGGCCGGCTGATGAGCCGCCGCGGTTCGATCATCGCGACCGGCCTGCGGTTCCGGTCGGTCGAGGACAAGGGCCGGATCCTCGCCGAGGTCGTCGGCCACGTCTGGCCGCTGATCGCGGCGAAGAAGGTCCTCCCGGTCGTGCACTCCACGTTCCCGCTCGCCGAGGTCGCGAAGGCACACCAGACCCTCGAACAGTCCACCCAACTGGGCAAGGTCCTCCTCACCATCTGAGGCGGACCCCCAGCACTCACCAACCTGCGCCGCCGGTCGCGGCTGACGCTCAGTCGACCAACGATCGCGGCGTTCAGGTCGACTTGCTGAGTGCTGGAGATCCGCAGCGACGGATCATGGGGCCGGCGGCAGGTTGGCCGCGGCCCATTCCGGGTCCGGTTCGACCAGTTGGATGACGTCGATCCAGGTGCCGGCCGGGTCGCGGACGAAGAAGTGCCGCTGGCCGAACGGCTCGGTCACCGGGTCGCCTTCGAGCTGTACGCCGCCGTGGCGCAGCGCGTCGGCGACCTTGTCGGCGTCGTCGACCACGAAACCGAAGACGTTCGAGTTCTCCGTCGAAGCAGACACAGCGGCGGGAATCGTCGGATGCCCGCGCTCCATGATCGCGAGCTCCCAGTCCGCCATACCGCGGCGGACCGTCACGAACCAGCCGAGGTCGATCCCGACCTGCAGGTCCAGGTACTGCGTGTAGAAGGCGGCGACGTCCGAAGGGCGATCGGCGACCACAGTCGCGCCGAAGGCTGCGGGTTGCATACATTCTCCTGACTACTACAGCTGTCGTTGTTGTGTACGACAGTTGTAGTGGAACTCTGCTAGCCTGTCAACATGCCCCGGAACCCGGAACGCCGCACCCAGTTGGCCGACGCCGGTCTCGACGTTCTCGCCACCCAAGGCGCCCGCGGCCTGACTCATCGCGCCGTCGACGCCGCCGCAGGACTTCCGGCCGGTACTGCGTCCAACTACTTCAAGACCCGCGACGCCCTGCTCGGCACGCTCGGCGAGCGGATCTTCGAACGCCTCGCCCCCGACGAGACCGTCCTCGAACCGCTGGCGAAACGCGAACCGGGGATCGAGCTCGCGATCGACTACGTGCACCACATCGTCGAGCGCTTACTCGCCCGCCCCGAGCTCACGCTCGCGTTGTTCGAGCTCCGTCTCGAGGCCGCCCGCCGCCCCGGCCTGCACGAGATCCTGTCCCGCACCCTCCGGCAGGGCTTCGACGCCGACGTCGCCTTCAACGCCAACGCCGGCCTGCCCGGCGGCGCTGAGGAGATCCGCCTGCTGCACTTCGCGATCGACGGCCTGATGCTCGACCAGCTCACCCCGGGCACCGGCCGCCCGTACGACGTCGACGCGATCACGGCCCGGTTGGTCCGTCGCCTGGTGCGGGAGGATTGACGGGCGCATACCCAGTATGCATACTCAGTATCTATGTCGATCAAGCATGGATTGCTGGCGCTGCTCCAGGACGGGCCGAAGTACGGCTATCAGCTGCGCGGCGAGTTCGAGGCCGCCACCGGGGCGACCTGGCCGTTGAACATCGGGCAGGTCTACACGACGCTGACGCGTCTGGAGCGTGACGGACTGGTCCGGGCCGCGTCCCACGAGGGCGACGGCCGGTCGATGTACGAGATCACCGACGCCGGGCGGATCGAGCTCGCGAAGTGGTTCGAGACCCCGGTGACCCGGGAGTCGCGGCCGCGCGACGAGCTCGCGATCAAGCTCGCGCTCGCCCTCGCCGTACCGGGGGTCGACGTACGCGCCGTGGTGCAGCGGCAGCGGATGTCGACGATGCACTCCTTGCAGGAGCTGACCCGGCTGAAGCGGAACAGCACCGACGGCGAGATCTCCTGGCAGCTCGTCATCGAGTCGATGATCTTCGGCGCCGAGGCCGAGATCCGCTGGCTCGACCACTGCGAGGCGATGCTCTTACGCCACCGCGGAAAGCCGCGGGCCGTACCGCAGAACCAGTCGCACGTACCGGACGAGCAGGAGGCCCGCTCATGATTCTCGACATCCGCAACCTGACCCGCACGCACGGCGAGGGCGAGCAGGCCGTACATGCCCTGCGCGGCGTGGATCTGACGGTCGCGGCCGGTGAGCTGGTCGCCGTGATGGGTCCGTCCGGCTCGGGCAAGTCGACGCTGCTCACCTGTGCCGGCGGTCTCGACCGTCCGACCAGCGGCGAAGTACTTGTCGACGGCAACGACCTCGCCACCCTCGGCACCAACGCGGTCGCCGCGCTCCGGCGGCGCCGGATCGGCTACGTCTTCCAGGACTTCAACCTGATCCCGGCGCTGACCGCGGCCGAGAACGTCGCGCTCCCACTGGAGCTGGACGGCACGCGCAGCCGGAGCGCGCGTAAGCACGCCGTCGCCGCGCTGGCGGAGGTCGGTATCGGCGAACTCGCGGACCGTTTCCCCGACGACATGTCCGGTGGCCAACGGCAACGAGTCGCGATCGCCCGCGCGATCGTCGGCGAGCGCCGCCTGCTGCTCGCGGACGAGCCGACCGGAGCGCTCGATTCCGAGACCGGTGAAGCCGTACTGCGGCTGCTCCGGGACCGCTGCGACCAGCACGGGATCGGCGGCGTACTCGTCACGCACGATGCTCGCCATGCCGCCTGGGCGGATCGCGTCGTGTACCTGCGTGACGGCGTACTGGTCGGACAAGCAGGGCCGCTGGCCGACGCCGACGCGCTGCTGCAGGACAGTCACTGATGGGTACGGCACTGCGGATCGCGCGGCGGACGGCACGACGATCGATCGGCCGGACGATCCTGGTCGCCGCGCTGATCGGCCTGCCGGTCCTGGCCGCCACCTGGCTGGGCATCGTACTGAAGAGTGCGAGCCCGACCGGCGAGACGCTGGCGAACAACACGATCGGGCGCGCCGACGGCCGGCTCGACGTCACGCAGTACGGCAAGCTCCAGGTACCGCCCGGCGAGACGTTGCTGTACGGCGAACCGCCGCCGGCCGACGGGCACGACAGCGCCGTCCGGACGCCGGCGACGTTCGACCCGTTGCCGCTGCTCCCGCCAGGCACCAAGCTCGCGCGCCAACTCGTCGACTCGGGGATCGCCGAGCTCCGGGCGGCGGACTCGAAGACGTCGGCCACGCTGATCACCGGCGACGGGTCCAGTCCGCTGGCGGCCGGGACCGTGAAGCTGGACAAGGGCCGGATGCCCGCGAAGCCGGACGAGGTCGCGATCTCGCCGTCGCTGGCGACGAAGCTCGGTGCGACCGACACGGTGACCAGTGCGGAAGGTGCGAAGTACACCGTCGTCGGCATCGCGCGGATGATCACCAGCCAGAGCACGCCGACGATCTTCGGTACGCCGGACAACGCGCTGGCAGACACCGATCCGACCCGCACCGTCCAGTACTTGGTCGACCTGCCGGACGCCGCCGACGTCGACCAGCTGAACGCGAAGCTGGTCGACCAGGGCCTGTATCTCTTGCCCCGGGCAACCATCATCGATCCGCCGCCCTCGCCGTCGGGCACGACCGCCGACGACGTCGGTCCGTACGCCGCGATGGCGCTGGTGATCGGTTTCGGGATCCTGGAGATCGTGCTACTCGCCGGTACGGCGTTCGCAGTCGGCGCTCGCCGCCAGACGCGGGAGCTGGGCCTGGTGCTGGCCGCCGGTGGTACGCCGCGGGACGTCCGGCGGATCGTCGCGACACAAGGTCTGTTCGCCGGGCTGGTCGGGGTGCTCGGCGGACTGGTGATCGCGGGCGTCGCGGTGTTCAGCGCGAAGCCGTTGTGGGAGGCGATGACCGACTCGATCTTCACCGCGTGGCAGATCCCGTGGGGCACGATCGCCGGGATCGCGGTCCTCGGCGTCGGCGCCGGGCTCGCCGCCGCGGTCGTACCGGCGATCAGCGCCGGACGGCAGGCGCCGGTGGCCGCGCTGGCCGGGCGGTTCACCGTGACGGCGAAGGCCGCGCGGATCCGGACCTTCGCGGTCGTCCTGCTGGGCGCCGGGCCGGCGTGCGTGTTCGGCGGCAGCGCGATGATCGCCGCGGCACTGAGGTCGGCGAGACAGGCACCGCTCGGGACGCAGGCGACGGCGACACCCACCGGACCGATCGCGCTCGTACTGCTAGGAATCACGGCGACCATCGCCGCGTTGGTGTGGATGCTGCCGAGCCTGGTCGCCAAGGCGGCCGGTCTGGCGCGCGCCCTGCCGCTCAGCGGGCGGATGGCGTTGCGGGACGCGTCCCGGCACCGGCATCGCACCGGGCCCGCAACGGCGGCGATCATGATGGCGGTCGCAGGTACCGCGGCGGTCGCGTTCGCGGCGTCCAACTCGATCGCGGCGGACGCGGCGAACTACGTCGCGGCCAGCAACCACGGGAACGCCGTACTGCGGTTCGCGCAGGGCGTCCCGGGTGGGTTGACGTACAAGCCGGAGCTGATCAGCAGCCTCGACGGGATCCTTCCGGTGCGGCAGCAGCACGAGCTCGGCTACGTACTGTTGCCGAACGCGAAGGCCAACCAGTACGGCTACGTACCGGCGCTGTCGGTCGCGACGCCGGAGAACTTCGAGGGTTCCACCGGCTTCGCCCTGCAGGCGGCGGATCCGGCGTTCGTCGCGCAGTTCGGTGAGTACGGCCAGCAGGCGGCCGCCGCGATGCGGGCCGGCAAGGTCGTACTGCCGGGTGTACCGCTGAAGGCAGGGCAGAAGGTTGCCATGCACAACGATGACAGCGACAAGTACCTGAAGAACCTGGACGCGGTGTCGGTCGGCAAGCCGCCGCCGGTGCAGTTCCTTCGCGACACTGCGCTGATCAGTCAGGACGCGGCGCGAAAGCTGGGCACGATCCAGGTCGCCGAGGTGCATTTCGAGCTGAAGCGGGAGCCGACCAAGGACGAGCTCGCCGCGGTCAGCCGGATCCTCGGCACCGACGAGGGACTGCTGGTGGAGAAGGGGTATCAGAGCCCCGCGAAGCTCTTCCTGATCGGGATCCTGCTCGCGGCCACGGTGGTGACGCTGCTCGGCGTCGCGATCTCGGTGTCGCTGTCGGCCGCGGAGGGCCGGGCCGATCTCGCGACGCTGGCGGCGATCGGTGCCCCGCCGCGGCGCCGGCGGTCGCTGGCGGCGGCCCAGGCGTGGGTGCTCGGGCAGCTGGGCTGCGTGCTGGGCGTGGGGGTCGGCGCGCTGTACGGCTACACCGCGCACGCGGCGTTCGGATCGCCGCACTTCGTGGTCCCGTGGGCGGAGATCGGCGGCATCGTTCTCGTCGTACCGCTGTTCGCCGGCCTGCTCGCCTGGCTACTGACGCGCTCGCGCCTACCGATGGTCAGCCGGGTCGAGTAAGGGGTAGGCGACGGGGTGCGGCGGTGTAGAGGTGATGCGCCATCGGCCGCAGGCGCATCGCTGGTACACCACGAGTCCGTCGCTGACCTGGTGACTCGAGACAGGGCTCCAGCGGTGCCGGTGTGTGTCTGTCATGCACCCATCGTGATGTAATGGCATTATGCATCTCAACCCTTACGGCGCGGACGCGGTCATGCTCGCCGTGAACCTGGCCACCCGTCCGGCGAACACGCCGGAGGAGCTGGCCGAACGATGCGAGGCGAGCGGCGTCGAGAACCGGCTCGTCCGCGCGCGCACTGTCACCGCCGAAGATCTCGCGACCGTACGTACGGCGCTCGACGAGTGGTTGCAGGTCGTTGACGCCACCGACGACCAGACCCGCGTCGATCTGGTGAACGCGATGCTCGCGAAGTACACCGAGCACCCGCGCCTCACGAACCACGCCGGCGACGGCTGGCACATGCACTACCGTCCCGCCAACGTCCCCGTCGGGCGGCTGGTCGCGACACTGATCAGCACCGGTACGGCGTTGCACCTGGCCGGTCGTGGCGTCACCCGGCTCGGCCGTTGCGCGACGGACGGCTGCGAGAACGTGTACGCCGACCTGTCCCGCACCGGTCGCCAGCGCTACTGCAGCCCCGCCTGCGCCAACCGCGACGCTGTACGGAGGCACCGCGCCCGTACCGCTTGAGCTCGACCTAGGATGGGCAGATGAGCGAGAGCAGCAGCGAGGGCCAGGAAGTTCCGATGGCCGGGGCGCGCACCGAGGACGGCAAGGTGCTGATCGTCGGGCCGGACGGCATGGCCGTCGAGGGGCCGCCGCGCTCCGACCACGACGATGACGAGCGGGACGACGAACCGCGTTCGGTCACCGAGCTGGTGGAACAGCCGGCCAAGGTGATGCGGGTCGCGAACATGATCCGGCAACTCCTCGAAGAGGTGAAGTCGGCGCCGCTCGACGAAGCGTCCCGGGCGCGACTGCGGTCGATCCACGAGGCGTCGATCAAGGAGCTGGAGAGCGGCCTGGCGCCGGAGCTGGTCGAGGAGCTGGAACGGCTCAGCCTCGACTTCACCGACGACAGCACGCCGACCGACGCCGAGCTGCGGATCGCGCAGGCGCAGCTGGTGGGCTGGCTCGAGGGCCTGTTCCACGGCATCCAGACCGCCTTGTTCGCGCAGCAGATGGCCGCGCGGCAGCAGCTGGAGCAGATGCGCCGTGCGCTCCCCGGCGGCCAGCAGCTCCCGGCCGACGGGCAGTTCCCCGGCGCACCGCAGGCCGGCAACCCCGACGGCCCGGGCAGCGGCGGGATGTATCTGTAACGCCTTATTTCAAAGGCTGGAAGAACCCTTCGAGGACGGCGGCGACGCCGTCCTCGTCGTTTGACGGGGCAGTTCGGTCGACGACCGCGAGGACTTCGGGATGCGCGTTCGCGACGCCGTACGAGGTACCGGCCCAGGCGAGCATCGGCAGATCGTTGACCGAGTCACCGAACGCGATCGTCTCAGCCGCCGAGATCCCTTGTGTGGCGGCGAAATCGGCCAGCATCGCGGCCTTGCTCACCCCGGTCGCGGAAATCTCCACCAAACCGTGACCTCCACTGTGGCTGGCGGTGACTCGTTGGCCGACCAGCGGATCCACCAGTGCGAGCAGGTCGTCGGAGTGCAGACTCGGGTGCCGTACCAACAGTTTCGCGGCCGGCTCCGCGAGCAGTACCTCGATGTCGGCGATCAACGTGTCGTCGGGTCTCGGCCAGCGGTTGAGGTAGACCGGTTCCTGTCCGTAGCGGTCCGGTCGCTCGATGGCGAACTGTACGTCCGGGATTGCGGCGCGGATCGCCCGCGCGACCTCGAGACCGACCGTTGGGTCGATCAACCGGGTCCGGATCGCCTTACCACGCAGGACGTCGTACAGAATGGCGCCGTTGGCAACAATTGCGACACCGTGGTCGCCGACCAGGTCCGCCAGGTCGTGCAGCCAGCGAGGTGGCCGGGCGGTGACCATCACGAAAACACTTCCGGCGGCCTGGGCCGCGAGGACCGCGGCGCGGGTCCGTTCGGAGATCGTCCCGTCACTGCGGACGAGCGTCCCGTCGAGATCGGTGGCTATCAGGCGGGGGTACTGCGGAGCACTCACGGGGCAACCGTAGCCTTGAACGACCCCGTACCGCATTACCCTTCCAAGTGCCTTGGGCGCAAGCAGTGTGCAGCCGGATTCAGGTCTTTTTGACGTTTCTGATTGAGCCTTTGACAACGTCATCAGACCGTTACGGCAGGATGCTGCAAAGGCAGCAAGTTCCCCTGCACTGCAGGGTTGGCGCGTGATTCCATGCCTAGGTCTGGCGGGGAACCGGGGGCCGTTCGGCCGCGTCCTATGCGTGTTCTGGATCAGCGCGACTGATGCCACCCACTCCGGAAGCACACACAAACGTCGAAGAACTGTTGCGGAATTGGCTGCAACCAAAACCGCGGCAGTGGCGTCAAGAGTTATGGATCGGTGCGTCCCACGCCCGGGACGACACGGTGGGCCGGCAACAAAGTGCGGGTCCACCAGCTAGTGGAGCCGTGCGAACGAACGTCGTTCACCGTTCGTTCACTCGGGTCTTGATACTTGGGGAGCCTTGATGACCGTCAACAGCGCCAATCTAGCGGGGCCGGGGGGCAGAAGCTCTCGAGCGGCTGTCGACACATGTACCGTCAGGGAAGGGGCAATGACCGGCTGCACAGCACGTCCCGATGTCTTTCAGCACCGCCTGATGGAAGAGCCGCCGCCTGCGTCTGCAACCCGCCGTACCCGCGAACGGTACGAACAGCTGGTCCGTGAGGCGAAGGCGATGTGCGCCTCCTGCCCGCTCTTCACCGACTGCCTGTACAGCGCGGTCGCGGAGCACGACGTGAGCGGTTTCGTCGCCGGAACCACTGCTGCACAACGGCGTTCGATCCGGAACCTGCTCGACGTCGAGGTGCAGGCCGACGACTTCGACCAGCTTGCCGGCGCGCGGGGGACGCGCCGGCCGGTGAGCCACGAAGAAGTTCTGCGGCTGCGCACCCAGTACCCGAACGACAGCCTCGAGTCGCTGGCGATGCGCCTCGGCTGCTCGCTGTCGACGGTGAAGCGGCACCTGCGGCGTGCGCGTCGCGGTCAGAGCCCGGCTGCGAAGACTCCGCGGCCGCGCCCGGAGGTCAGCGCGGTACTGGACGCGTTCGACACCGTCGTCGAGCAGCACCAGCAGCGCCGAGGTAGCACGCGCGTAGCCTGACCCGATACTCGGCCCGCCAGCGGACTATCGGCCCGAAGGCCCGGAACTCCTGTACTGACAGGGGTTCCGGGCCTTTGCTTGTCGACTGTCAAGGGTTTCGGTTCTGGCCGAAGGGCCTTGCGTGATCAGAACCAGCGGTTGAGAATGGCCGCCGCGCCGTCGTCCTGGACGGACTTCGTCACTTCGTCCGCCGCCAGCTTCACCTCGTCCGGAGCGGATCCCATCGCGACCCCGAGACCGGCGTACGTGAGCATCTCGATGTCGTTGCGTCCGTCACCGACCGCCAGCAGGCCGGACGGGTCCAGGTCGAGCTGCGCGAGCGCGACCTTCAACCCGGTCGACTTGTCCACACCTTCCGGTGCGATGTCGAGCCACGCGGTCCAGCCGACGAAGTAGCTGACCCCGTGCAGGCCGAGGCGTTCGGCCAGCCGGACGAAGTCGCTCTCGGACTGCTCCGGGTCCCGGATGATCAACCGGGTCACGGGTTGCGGTGCGAGCTCGTCGTCGGTGACCTCGCGGATCCGCGCGTTCGCTCCGAGGTCGCCGTCGGGGAAGGGCGCGGTGACCAGGTAGCTGCCGTCGGCATCCTCGACCGCCATCCGGGCGTTCGGCGCGTACCGGCGGACCGACCGGATCACCGTCGTCGGGTCGAAGGTCCGTTCGTCGACGACCGCACCGTCCGGATAACGCAACGTACGCGCACCGTTGCTGCAGACAACGAATCCGCCGGCCGGCAGTCCGAGTCGCGCGGCGATCGGCGCGGTCGTCGACCACGCGCGACCGGTCGCCAGGACGACAGGCACCTGCTCGGCGGTACGTCGTACCGCGTCCGCGACCGCGGGCGACAGGCCGTCGTCGTGGTCGAGCAGGGTGCCGTCGATGTCCAGAGCAACTACCGTGGGCCTGCCAAAGTTTTGCTCCGCGGTCATTTGCCGACCGGTTCGAGGACCTCACGACCACCGACGTACGGCCGCAGTGCCGTCGGCACCCGGACCGAACCGTCGGCTAGCTGGTGCGTCTCGAGGATCGCGACGATCCAGCGAGTCGTGGCCAGCGTGCCGTTCAGCGTCGCGACCGGCTGCGTCTTGCCGTCCGCGTCGCGGTGCCGGATGTTCAGCCGGCGGGCCTGGAAGTCGGTGCAGTTCGACGTCGAGGTCAGCTCGCGGTACCGGCCCTGCGTCGGCACCCACGCCTCGCAGTCGAACTTCCGGTACGCCGAGATGCCGAGGTCACCGGTCGCGGTGTCGATCACCCGGTAGCTGAGCTCCATCTTGTCGAGCATCTCCTTCTCCCAGGCCAGCAGCCGCAGGTGCTCGTCGGCGGCATCCTCGAGCCTGCAGTAGGAGAACATCTCGACCTTGTCGAACTGGTGGACGCGGATGATCCCGCGGGTGTCCTTCCCGTGCGACCCGGCTTCCTTGCGGTAGCAGGACGACCAGCCGGCGTACCGGATCGGGCCGTCGGTCAGGTCGAGGATCTCGTCCATGTGGTAGCCGGCCAGCGCGACCTCTGATGTACCGGTCAGGTACAGCTCGGGGTCCTCGAGGCGGTACACGTCGTCGTGCGCCGACAGGTAGCCGGTACCGCCCATCACCTCGGGCTTGACCAGCGTCGGCGTGATCATCGGGGTGAAGCCGTTCTCCACCGCCTGCTGGATGGCCAGCTGCAGCATGCCGAGCTGGAGCAGCATCCCGGCGCCCTTGAGGAAGTAGAACCGGCTGCCCGAGATCTTGGCGCCGCGTTCCATGTCGATCGCGCCGAGCAGCTCGCCCAGCTCGAGGTGGTCGCGGGGCTCGAACCCCTCGGCGGCGAAGTCGCGCGGCTTGCCGACCTCCTCGACCACGACGAAGTCGTCCTCGCCACCGACCGGGGCCTCGTCGGACACCAGGTTGGGCAGCGCGGCGGCGAGCGCGTCGTACCGGCTGCCGGCCTCGTTCGCGGCGGCCTCGTTGGCCTTGACCTCGGCGGCCAGCGTCTTGGTGCGCTCCAGCAGCGCGGTCCGTTCGTCGCCCTTGGCCTGGGCGACCTGCTTGCCGAGCGACTTCTGCTCGGCCCGGAGCGCCTCGAAGGCGGAGATGGACGATCGACGCTCACTGTCGGCGACCAGAATCTGGTCGACCAGGTCCGTACTTTCACCGCGCTTGGTCAGGGCCTCGCGCACGACATCGGGGTGCTCACGGAGCAGTTTCGCGTCAATCACACCCTGAGGGTATCGGGGCGTGTCTGAAGCGGCGAAGTCTATTCGGGATGATGTGGTGGCAACAGTCGATCGCTGAGGGGGATCCGAGCGGGCCATGAACCACCACCCACCCAGTACTGCGGTCGGCCGTGCGCTGACGGTTGTGCTGGGTGTGTTGCCGTTCACGGTGCTCACAGTGCTGGTGTTCAAGCACTGGGGGCCGCTGGCCCGGTGGGACCAGTCGGTGGCGGCGCAGGCCGCGTCGTACGGGGCCGGGCACGAGGGGCTGGTCGACTTCTGGCAGGTCGTCGGCGCGGTCGTACTGCCCTGGACGTCGCGGGCGGTGATCGCGATCGTCGCGGCGTACCTCTGGCAACGCCGGGCGCGGCTGCTCACGTTCTGGCTGCTCACATCGGCGGTCGCGGAGCTCGTCCTGGTACAGGTGGTGAAGGCGGTCTTCGAACGGGCGCGCCCGGCGCAGATGCTGGCCGAGGCGAGCGGGTTCTCGTACGTGTCGGGGCATGCGGCGGCGGCGTTCGTGATGGCCGGGGCGCTGGGCGTCGTACTGCCGTCCGTGCGCGGCTGGCGGCGGCGGTTCCGGCTGCTGGTGCTGCTGCCGGTGATCGCCGTGGTGTGGATCGCGTCCGCGGACCGGATCGCGCTGAACGTGCACTACGTGTCCGACGTACTCGGCGGCTGGGCGCTCGGGCTGGCGATCCTGACCGCGACGTCGATCGGGTTCGGACTCCGGCCGGGACTGCGGCGGCGCCGGCGGCCCGCGGCGGGGGAAGGCAACGGTACGACGGCTCCGCCGCGGGCCGCCGTCATCGTGAACCCGATCAAGGTCGGCGACGGCGTGGCGTTCCGGCGGAAGGTCACCCGCGCGCTCGCGGTCCGTGGGTACGACGACCCGCTCTGGCTGGAGACCCGCGAGGACGACGCCGGCAACGCGATGGCGAAGCAGGCGATCGAGTACGAGTCCGACCTGGTCCTCGTGGCCGGCGGCGACGGTACCGTCCGGGTGGTGTGCTCGGCGCTCGCGCACACCGGGATCCCGGTCGGCGTGATCCCCGCCGGTACCGGGAACCTGCTGGCCCGGAACCTGCACATCCCGCTCGACCTCGACGACGCGCTGGAGCGCATCCTCGAGGGCCGCGACCGGCGGATCGACCTGGTCGGCGTGCACGGCGACCAGCTGGACAACGACCGGTACGCCGTGATGGCCGGCCTCGGGCTGGACGCCGCGATCATCTCCGGCGCCCCGCCGCACCTGAAGAAGCAGATCGGCTGGACCGCGTACCTGGTGTCCGCCGCGAAGAACGTGAACCACCCGTCGGTCCGGGTGCAGATCACCATCGACGACGCCGAGCCGATCGAACGCCGCGTCCGTACGGTCGTCGTCGGCAACGTCGGCATGCTCCAGGCGAACATCCCCCTGCTCCCCGACGCCCGCCCCGACGACGGCCTCCTCGACGTCGTCGTGCTCGCCCCCCGGCGCGTCACCCAGTGGCCGATCGTGCTCTGGCGCCTGATGACCCGCACCAACCGCAGCGACATGTACCTGGAACGCTTCACCGGCCGCAAGGTCGAAATCCACGCCGCCGTAGACGTCCAACGCCAACTGGACGGCGACCCCATCGGCCCCGGCCGCTACCTGGTCACCGAAATCGAGCCAGGGGCCCTGACCGCCAGGGTCCCTAAGCGCCGCTAGCTCAGTCGACCGTCGGGCCGGCCTCCTTGTGGAGGGTTTCGATGGCTTCTTCCTCTTCGGGGGAGAGCTTCGACTCGCTGGTGAAGGCCTTGATCTCTTTGGCGTACGTACGGGCGTCGGCGCGGCTGTTGATCGACGTGAGGACCACGCCGTCGCCGTGGTCGTCCAGGAGGGCAACGGACCAGGAGAGCTTGCCGCCGGTGTCGCCGAAGGCGTCGTACCGCACTATCGCGAGGTGCTGCAGCGTCTCCTTCAGTTCGCCGCGGGTGATCTCCAGCTCCTTGCCCAGCTTCCGCAGCTCCGATTTCACCGTGCCGGGCTTCGCTTCCGGCTGGGCCGGTTGCGGCTCCGGCTCGGGGAGCGCGGCGGGGGTGGTCTTCTCGGACGGCACCGTCCGCGCCCGGAGGGCCTGGATCGCGAACACCAGGGCAAGCACCGCCACGAAGAGGGCGGCGACCCCGAAAGCACCGGCTAACGTCGAAGACACGGAACTAGAGCCTAAGGCATCGCATGGTGTGCCTGAGTGTTCAGGTGATCGCACAGCGTGCGCGGCGGGGGACGGATGCGGCACGTCCGGTCGCGGCAACGTAGATTCGCGGCGTGACACATTTGCCTGATCAGGGCCCACAACCGGGCGTTCACGACCTCGGGTACGCGCGGCTCGACACCGACCGGCTGGAGCGCACCGGCGACGCCGAAGTCGTGTACGGCGCGGGCAAGACGCCATCTCAGGTCGTGGAACTCCTCCGTACCCTGCACGCCACCCACCCCGGTCACGCCGTACTCGCGACCCGGTTGACGGACGAGGCGCAGGCCGCGGTCATCGCCGCGCTGCCGGAGGCTGTGGTCGACCCGGTCGGACGTACGGCAGTCCTCGGCGAACCGCCGGCGCAGGCCGGCACGGTCGCGGTCGTGGCCGCCGGTACGTCGGATGCGCCGGTCGCGGCCGAGGCGGCGACGACGGCCCGGGTGTTCGGGGCCGGGGTGGACGTGATCACCGACGTCGGCGTGGCCGGGCTGCACCGGATCCTCGGGGTCCGCGAGCGGCTCGCCGAGGCGGACTGCCTGATCGTGGTCGCGGGGATGGAGGGCGCGCTGCCGAGCGTCGTCGGCGGGCTGGTCGGCGTACCGCTGGTCGCGGTGCCGACCTCTGTCGGGTACGGCGCTTCGTTCGGCGGGCTGGCGGCGCTGCTCGGGATGCTGAACTCGTGCGCACCGGGCGTGACGGTCGTGAACATCGACAACGGGTTCGGGGCCGGGGTGTTCGCTGCGCGGGTCGCGCGGCAGTCCGTTCCGCGCGAAACCAAGGACGCCTGATGCGCACAGCCTGGCTCGACTGCTCCGCCGGTGCCTCCGGGGACATGCTCCTCGGCGCCCTGATCGCCGCGGGTGCCGACCTGACGTACATCAACACCGCGGTTGCGGCCGTCGACCCGTCCCTCTCGGTAACCGTCACCCAGACCGCCCGCCACCAGATCGCGGCCACCAAGGCCACGGTCGAGGTGCACGGCACGCCCCACCCCGAGAACATCCCAGCCGCGGGGCACGGTCATGGACACGGCCACGGTCACGACGACCACACGCACTCGGGTCCGACGCGGGCGTGGGCCGACGTACGACGTCTACTGGAGGGTGCGGCGCTCGATGAGCGTGTGCGGCAGCGGGCGTTGGACACTTTCGGACGATTGGCCCGGGCTGAGGCGTCGGCTCACGGGGTGGAGCCGGACACGGTGCACTTTCACGAGGTCGGGGCGCTGGATGCGATCGCGGACATCGTGGGGGTCGCGGCCGCCGCTGTCAGCCTGGAGCTGGAGCGGGTTGTCGTGTCGACGATCGCGCTCGGCGGTGGCAAGCAGGTCAGCGGCCAGCACGGGGGCATCCCGATCCCCGGACCGGCCGTCTTGCACCTGGTGTCCGAGGCCGGCGCACCCGTCGTCGGCGGAACAGCGCCGTACGAGATGACCACGCCGACCGGCGCCGCGTTGCTCGCCACGCTGGCCGACGAGTACGGGATGCTTCCGCCGATGCGGATCGAGCAGACCGGTGTCGGCGCCGGCGGACGGGACCCGGTCGAGGTGCCGAACATCCTCCGGGTCGTCGTCGGCGAGTCGCTCGAGGAGTCGTCGACCGAGCTCGTCTACGAAACCAATGTCGACGACCTGGATCCCCGGATCTGGCCGCAGGTGCTGGCCCGGCTGATGGAAGCGGGTGCGGCCGATGCCTGGCTGACCCCGATCCTGATGAAGAAGGGACGCCCGGCGCACACACTCTCGGTCCTGGTCGGCGGCGCGAACGCCGAACTGGTCCGCTCGGTGATCCTGTCCGAGACGTCCGCGATCGGTCTGCGCGAGTTCGGCATCCGCAAGCATGCGGCCGACCGCGAGTTCGCGACCGTCGAGGTCGACGGCCAGCAGATCCACGTGAAGATCGCCAGGTACGGTGGACAGGTGGTCAACGTCCAGCCGGAGTACGACGACGTCGCGGCGGCGGCCACCGTGCTGCGGAAGCCGGTCAAGACCGTCCTGGCGAAGGCAATCGCCGCCGGGCACGAACTCTGGAGCTGACTACCCGACCTCGGCGGCCTTCTCCGGAAGGGGCTTCTGCTTGCGGCGGGGCCAGTCGTACGGCCACCACTGGGCGCCGTTGCGGCGCGCCCAGACGATGATGCCGACCAGCACCGCCAGCTCGATCGCGGGGCAGAGGGTGTCCCGCAGCCGCGCGCTGAAGAACTCCAGCGAGTCCGACAGGCTGGCCGCGACCTGCCGCGCGTGCGGGTCGCGGCCGGGGACGTACGCGATCGCGAGCATGGTCGTACGGACGACCATCAACCCGTCGACCTTCGACGCGGCGACCGCGGCGAGGGCCGCCCAGGCGATCACGTCGTACCAGGGCAGCGAGTACATCGCGGTCAGCGACCAGGCGATCGCGTAGATCGCCGTGTACCGGATGGCGGCCGGGGTCGGGTCGTCGGGATGCGTTTGCGGCACCAACGACTTCGGGAACACCTGCGTCAGCAGGATCGCGACCACGATCAGCCCGACCCAGGCCAGGATCGCGATGACCGTCCGGACCAGTCCGTTCGGCAGGAAGAGCGTGAAGAAGCTGAGCAGCACCTTGTGCGGCGTGCCGGTGGAGATGAACGACGTCTGCGACCGCGCCTGCTGGAACGCCTGCAGGCCGACGATCGCGTACAGCCCGCCCATGGCGATCGCGCCGCCGCCGCAGAAATACACGCACTTGCGGCGATCGGCACGCAGCGCCCACAGCATCGCCACACCGACCAGACCGATCGACAGCTTCGTGCAGCCCGCGACGCCGAGCATCAGCCCGGCCAGGAACACGTGCCGCCGGAACAGCCACAGCGCGAGGACCGCGAACATCACCGCGATCGAGTCGTTGTGCGCGCCGGCCAGCACTGCCCACAGGAGCAGCGGGTTCGCGAGGCTGAGCATGATCACGCGGCGCTTGGACGGCAGGTCCTTGCCGACCAGCTTCACCAGCACCAGACCGGTGACGACGAGGCTGATCGCGACGGACAGCTGCAGCATCCAGACCGTGAGCTGCGCGGAGTCACCACCGATCAGCGACGACAGCCACTGCACCCAGGTCGCGATCGGCCCGTACACACTGCGCGCGCCCTGCCACGGACGCTCGGTCGCGGCGATCACCGGGTCGTACCCGAGGCGGATGGTGTCGGCCGGCGAGGCCGTGTACGGGTCGCCGCCGAGCGCCATGATCCGGCCGTACGCCGCGTAGATCAGTACGTCGCCCGAAGCCATCGGGGGCACCAGCGTGACGGCCGCCGTCGTACCGATGCCTAAGGCAATCAATCGGTCGACGCGTGGCGCCCAGCCGTGCTTCAACGCCTTGGTGGCCAGGTAGACGCCGTACCCGCCGAGGGCGATCGCGACGTAGATCAGCACCGAGACGAGCCAGTCGTTCGGCTTGGTGTCGAACCAGTACGACGGGAGCCAGGGGTGGCGGTTCGTGAGGGTCAGCACGACCACGGACGGCCCGAGCAGGCCGACCGCGACGATCAGCGCCGTACACGCGAGGTAGAGAGCGACTGCACGGCGGCCGTACTTGTTCCCGAGCTCGAGATCGGTGCTCAGCTCAGCGCTCATTGCGTGGTCTTCCGCGGGAACAGGCTGCGCAGCGACGGTCCACCGCCGTCCGCGGGCAGCGCGCTGCGGTCGGCGAGCGCGCGGCGGACGTGCAGGTACTGCTTCGCGCGGTGCAGCTGACCGCGCAGGTCCGTCCCGGTCGCCCGGTGCCGGACGTCGATCGGCACCTCGACGATCCGGAAGCCCTTACGCCCGAGGTCGATCGTCAGCGCGGTCTCCACGCCGAAGCCCGCGGCCAGCGGCACGGCGGAGTCGAACGCGGCGCGGGTCAGGCAACGCTGCCCGGACAACGGCTGCTCCGGCGCCCAACCGATCGCCTCCTGGATCCCGGCCCGGGACAACCGGACGACGAACCCGTGGCCGCCGGCCTTGGACCCGTCGGCACGCACCTGGGCCGGCAACGTACCGATGGTCATGTCGGCGCGGCCGGTCTGCACCGGCTCGATCAGCGGACCGGCTCCGGCCGCGGTGTCGGTCAGGTCGGCGTCCAGGAACAGCAGGTGCCGCGGCCGCGCCCCGTCGCGCTCGGCGACCACCGCCGCGCCGGTCTCCATCGCCGCGGCCTTGCCGCGGTTCTTCTCGTGCCGTACGACGACCGCTCCGGCCTGCTCGGCGACCTCCGCCGTCCGGTCCGTGGAGCCGTCGTCGACGACCACGACCAGGTCGACGCCGATGATCTTGTGCACCGCGTCGACGGTCGCCGCGATCCGGTCGGCCTCGTCCTTGGCCGGGATCACGCAGGCGACAGCACGCTCGAACGGCTCGGCCTTCTCGTCGGGCGCGGCGTTGGGGACAGGATCAGCGGACACAGCAGTGCAGCCTAGTTCCTCGGCAGCCGATAGACCTCGCCAGTATCGGCTGCCTGTGGATATCTCATTCTTTCGTACGACGCAGTTGAACAGACTGTCAGGAGCGCACCCGGTCGTAGAGCAGGCAGAGGGCACCGGACTCGGTCGGGGTGGAGTCGCTCAGCTTCCACGACGTTGCCGGCAGACCGTCCTCGAACAGCCGGGTGCCGCCGCCGACCAGCTCCGGGTCGAGGGTGATGCTCAGCCGGTCGACCTCATCGGCCGCCAGCAGCGCCCGGATCACGCTGGAGCTTGCTAGCACGATGATGTCGCCGCCGTCCTGCTCGCGCAGCTGCTTGACCACGTCCGCGGGCTCGCCGTCGGCGATCCGCGAGTTCTGCCACGGGGCCTCGGTCAGCGTCGAGGAGAACACGACCTTCTCGGTCTCGTTCAGCCAGCGGGAGAACGCGCGGTCCTGCGGGGAGGCGTTCTCGTCGTCGGCGACCGCCGGCCAGAAGCCGCCGAAGCCCTGGTAGTTCTTCCGGCCGAGCAGGGCGGTGGTCGCCGGGCTGGTGACCCGGATCATGTGGTTGCGGGCGCCCTCGGTGATCGCGTGCGGCACGATCCAGCTCATGTCGTAGTCGCCGCCGGCGCCGTTGACCCGGCCGTCGAGCGAGAGCGAGAAGTTGGCCACCACGGTGCGTGTCATTTCGGTACCTCTTCTGGTTCGGGACGCCCTGGTCGGCGTCCTCACAGCACAAATCCTGCTGCCGTCGCCGCGACGGAACATCTGCCACCTGGCCGATATCGGCCCGCCACCGGCCGACGGGCCGATTGGCCATCGTCACAGAATTGTCGGACAATCAGACAGATTGATCGGGTTGCCGTAGCGTGGTGGGACATCGCGGACGAAGGGCGGACGGATGACGGAGACGCGGCAGGACGTGGCGGCGTACGGCGTCGACAGCGAGGTCGGCCCGCTGCGAACGGTGATGCTGCACCGGCCGGGGAACGAGCTCCGGCGGCTCACCCCGCGGAACAACGACAAGCTGCTGTTCGACGGCATCCCCTGGGTCGGCCGGGCGCAGGACGAGCACGACGCCTTCGCCCAGGCGCTGCGGGACCGCGATGTCGAGGTCCTGTACCTCGGCGAACTGCTCACCGAATCACTGAACCACCCCGAGGCGCGCGCGAGGGCGGTCGCAGGCGCCACCGAGGACCTGAGGCTCGGCGAGACCCTGCGCGACTACCTGCGGGCATCCCTGGGCGATCTGGACCCGGCTGCGCTCGCGGAGGCGCTGATGGCCGGCGTCCGCAACGACGAGGTACACGCCGGTGGGCTGGTCACGTCGCTGCTGGCGCACGAGGACTTCCTCGTCGACCCGCTGCCGAACCTGCTCTTCACCCGCGACTCGAGCGTCTGGATCCGGGACTCGGTCGCGGTCACGTCACTCGCGATGCCGGCCCGGATGCGCGAGACGCAGCTGACCGAGCTGATCTACACGTTCCACCCGCGGTTCGCGGGCGCCGACAAGGTGTACGACCACCAATTGGAGCATGTCGAAGGCGGCGACGTACTGGCGCTCGGCCCAGGCGTGCTCGCCGTTGGGGTCGGGGAGCGGACCACACCGGCTGGTGTGGAGCGTTTGGCGCGCCGGGTGTTCGCGAAGGGACTGGCGCACACGGTGCTCGCCGTACCGATCGCGCAGCAGCGAGCGACGATGCACCTCGACACGGTGTGCACGATGGTCGACACCGACGCCGTGCTGATGTATCCGAACATGGCCGAGGAGATGCGCGCGCTCGCGGTGACGACCGACGGGGAGCAGTTGCACGTCGCGGAGCCGGAGCCGTTCCTGGTCGCGGCCGCGAAGGCGCTCGGGATCGACACCCTGCGCCGGATCGACACCGGCCTGGACCCGGTCACCGCCGAGCGCGAACAGTGGGACGACGGGAACAACACCCTCGCGCTGGCACCACGGGTCTGCATCGCGTACGAACGCACCGTCGAGACGAACGCCCGTCTGGAGGAGTCCGGCATCGAGGTCCTGCGCATCTCCGGCTCCGAACTGGGCTCCGGCCGCGGCGGCCCACGGTGCATGTCCTGCCCGATCCTCCGCGCGCCGGCCACGGCCTGAACCGGGTTCGCGTGAGCCGGGCGACACGCGGAGTGAAATCGGGGGTTGTGTTGGGGGGCGGGCCTGAGTACTCTTCATGCCTAGGCCCAGGCCCTGTTGCTCCCCCGTCAGCAGGACTTGGGCCGACCACGTTTCTGGGCCAATTTGAACGATCATGGCCTAGACCACTCTGAGTGAACAGAACGCCCGGCTGGTGATCCAGCCGGGCGTTCTGCTTGTGGTCAGCGGATGGTGAGCTGGCGGCTCGCCAGGCCCGCCTTGGCGGCACGCTCCGCGGTGCTGAGCGGCGCCTCGGTCGCGAGCGCCTTCTCGAGGGCGGTGGCGAAGTCGGCGGCCGGCTTCTCCACGTCAGCGGCCGAGGTGCCGGCGGGCAGCTCCCAGACCGGCGCGAGTACGCCGAGGGCACGGAACGACCCGATCAGGCGGCTGCCGTCGACGATGGCCGACGAACCCGCGGCGTGCAGCCGGGCGAGGGCGTCGAGCAGCGTGTCCTCGCTGTACGGGAGCACCCAGCGCAGGTAGATACGGTCGCCGATCTGCGTCCAGTACGCCGCCTCGACGGACTCCAGCCGTACCGTCGGGGCCGCCGCTGCGTTCGCCCGCTCCAGGCCGGCCGCGACCTCGCCGGTCGGGTCCTCGACGTTCTCGCCGACCCAGTAGTCGAAGCCCTCGTGGACCTTGACCTCCAGCGGCTTCGTGGTGTCGATCAGGTCTTGCAGCCGCGGGCCGTCCTTCATCAGGTCGCCGACCTGGATCGGGTTCCCCGGCTCGGTCCGGAGCGCCGCGGTGATCGCGTGGCCGAGGTCGCGGCTCGGGTCGCCGGACGACGCGTGCGTCTGCAGGCCGATCCAGATCGTCTCGTCGTCGCGGACCAGGCCCGGCATCGCCATCGGCAGCAGGGTGACCAGGTTGACGGTCTTGCCCGCGTTGTCGCCGACCAGCTCGACCTGCACCGAGCCGGACGGGACGATCTCGCGGAACGCGATCAGGTCACACTCCGACGGCAGCCCTTCGAACGGCCGCACGACGAACGTGTCGGACGCCTGGGCCAGGTCCTTGCCGTGGCACTGCTTGAACCGCTTGCCCGAACCGCACGGGCAGGGTTCGCGCGGCCCGACGTCGACCAGATCGGCCGGGTCGAGCGTGACGGTCGGAGTCGTGTTCTTCGCGCGCTGCCGCGACTTCTTTCCCATAACCCCGCAGTCTTACAGCCGCCCCCACCTCAGGGCCAACCAGCCAGGACCGGACACGGTCTAGCTGGGGATGATCGCGTGCACCGTGCGGTGGTGGGCGGCGGTACGGACGTCCCAGCCGGAGGTGAGCACGTCGACGATCGCGAGGCCGCGGCCGCCGATCGACTCGGGGTGCGGTTCGCTGATCCGGCGCGGCTCGGTGTCGCCGCGGCCGTCGGTGACCTCGACGTGGATCCCGGCCTTGTCGATCCACCAGGCGGCGCGAACCTCACCGGCCGGCAGCGGCGGGGCGTACCGGATCGCGTTCGAGAGCAGTTCGGACAGGACGAGCTGGGCGTCGTCGGAGGCGGCGCGGGCGACCCGGTAGCGCTTCAGGTAGACGCCGAGTCGGCGCCGGGCATCCGCGACCGCGGACACTTCGTGCGGCAGTACGACGTCCACGACGCTGACGTCGGCGGGCAGGGTCGCTGAGGACAAGCAGGGTCTCCTCGATGATCGGTTCAGCCACTGGAACATCTGCCCACGATCCCGGCCCGGAAAACACCCGCAGGTATTCCGTTACACAGCCTCTGCAGAGCGCCCGCCTAAACCTCCGGAAACCGTAACGAAATCGACGGAATTGAACGTTGCAATAACCGCCCGCATTCGCCCAGCTACCTATCCGTACCGCGTGACACGTGCCACACAATTGCGTCCCGGCGTGTCACAAACTTTCGGACCGGGTCCGACGTCCTACCTCTTCCGCCAGCACCCGCAGGGCCATGTCGGGGCGGTCGGTGATCACCGCGTCGACGCCGAGGTCGCGACAGTGCCGGATGTCGTCCTCGGCGTTCACGGTCCAGACGTGCACCTGGTGCCCGTGTTTGTGCGCGCGGTCGACGTACTCGGGGTGCGCGGCGACGATGCGCAGGCTCGGGCCTGCGGACGAGACGCCGGTGGGAAGCGTGCCGTCGCGGAAGCGCAGCGGCACTCGGTCCATCAGCAGGACCGTCCGCAGGCCGGGCGCCGCGGCCCGCATCCGGCGCAGCGACAGCCAGGAGAAGCTCATCACCCGGATCGGCGACTCCGTTCCGAGCCGTGGGTGCGCCCAGCCGAAGCGGTCCAGCGCCTCGATCAGGCGGCGTTCGACGAGTCCGGCGTACCGGGTCGGGTGCTTGGTCTCGATCGCCAGCTCGACCGGCCGGCCGGCGTCGCGGACGGTCGCGAGCAGCGTCTCGAGCGTGAGCAGCTGCCGCGCGTCGAGGTCGGAGAGCTCCTCCTCGGGATGTCTCCACGAGCCCCAGTCGTACTTCTCCAGCTCCGCGAGGCTCATCGTGGACAGCGCGCCGCGGCCGTTCGACGTACGGTCGATCCGCCGGTCGTGGACGCAGACGAGATGCCCGTCCGCGGTCAGCCGGACGTCGCATTCCAGGCCGTCGGCGCCGACCTCGATGGCCCGCTTGTACGCCGCGAGGGTGTGTTCCGGATCAACCGCACTGGCTCCGCGATGGGCGACAACGCGCGGGACATTCCCCATGGCAGAAACTCTTCCATACCGTCGGCCAAGATGGGTGCATGGAGATGCGGGCGATCGTGCTGGACGGTCCGGTGGCACCGGAGGACATGCGGGTACGGCGGGTCGCGGTGCCGGAGCCGCCCGCCGGGTGGGTGCGGATCAAGGTGGAGGCGTTCGGGCTGAACCGTTCGGAGTACCACCTCCGCGCGGGCCTCGCGACGAACGCGCGGTTCCCGGTCGTCCCGGGGATCGAGGCGGCGGGCACCGTCGACCTGGCGCCGGGCGGCGAGTTCACGCCGGGGCAGCAGGTGGTCGCGATGATGGGCGGGATGGGCCGCGAGTACGACGGCGGGTACGCCGAGTACACCGTCGTACCGGCGTCGTCGGTGATCCCGGTGCGTACCGACCTGGACTGGGCGACCCTCGGCGCACTTCCGGAGATGCTGCAGACCGCCCACGGCTCGCTCTACACGGGCCTCGACATCGAGCCGGGACAGTCGCTGCTGATCCGCGGCGGTACGTCGTCGGTCGGCGTCGCGGCCGCCGTGCTGGCCAAGGAACACGGGCTCACGGTCATCTCGACAACGCGAAATCCACAGCGCGTGCAGGTTTTGCGCGAGCTCGGTGTCGATCACCCGATCGTTGACGACGGCAACGTTGCGGAAAAGGTCCGGGACATTCTCCCGAACGGTGTGCACGCCGCCCTCGAACTGGTCGGCACGAATGTTCTCCCGGACACGCTGAAAGCGACCGCCGTGCACGGAACGGTGTGTTTCACCGGAATGCTCAGCGACAGCTGGACGATCCCCGACTTCTACCCGATGGACTACATCCCGAACGGCGTCCGGCTGACCGCGTACGGCGGCGAGAGCTCCGACCTGCCGGCCGAGGCGTTCCAGCGGTACGTCGACCTGGTCGCGGCCGGCAAGCTCCCGATCCGGATCGACCGCGTCTTCACGATGGACGAGATCGGCGAAGCGCACCGCATCATGCAGGACGGCACCGCGGTCGGAAAGCTCGTCGTACGGGTGGGGGCTCCCGCCACCTGACGGGAGCCCCCAGCACTCAGGCCGTCGCGTCCTGCAGCTCGGGCGTACGTCCCGCCGGCCGCGGCAGGCCGTAGTGGTCGCGGAGCGTCGTACCGGTGTACGCCGTCCGGAAGAGGCCGCGGGCCTGCAGGATCGGGATCACCTCGTCCACGAACGTCGTGAGCCCGGACGGGAGCACCGGTGGCATCACGTTGAACCCGTCGGCGGCATCGGCCTCGAACCAGTGCTGGATCGCGTCCGCCACCTGCTCCGGCGTGCCGGTGAACGTGCGGTGGCCGCGCCCGCCGCCGAGCCGGCCGATCAGCTCGCGGACGGTCAGCTGCTCCCGCCGCGCCAGCGTGACGATCAGCGTGTACCGGCTCTTCGCGCCCTCGATCTCGTCCTCGTCCGGCAGCTCGGCCGGCAACTGCTGGTCGAGAGGCAGGTCCTCCGGCGACACCCGCAGCGTGCGGGCCAGCTGCAGCCGCGCGTACTCCGGCCGGATCAGCGAGTCCAGCCGATGCTCCAGCCGCTCCGCCTCCTCGACCGTGGACCCGATCACCGGCACGATTCCGGGCAGGATCTTCACCTCGGACGCGTCCCGTCCAAGAGCGACCGCACGCGCCTTGAGGTCCCGGTAGAAGTCCTGCGCGTCCTCCAGCGTCTGCTGCGCGGTGAACACCGCCTCGGCGTACCGCGCCGCCAGCCCCTTGCCGTCTTCGGAGGACCCCGCCTGCACGATCAGCGGATGCCCCTGCGGCGACCGTGGCACGTTGAGCGGCCCCCGTACCTGGAAGTGCCGCCCGACGTGGTCGATCGGTACGACGCGGTCGTCGAGAGCCCACACGCCCGAGGCCTTGTCCGCGATCGCGGCGTCGTCCTGCCACGAGTCCCACAGCTTGTACGCGACCTCGAGGAACTCAGCCGCCCGCTCGTACCGCTCCGCATGCGCCGGCTGATCGGTGAGGTTGAAGTTCAGCGCCGCCTCCGGGCCGGCCGTGGTGACGACGTTCCACCCCGCCCGTCCACCGCTCACGTGGTCGACGCTGGCAAACCGCCGGGCCAGGTTGAACGGGTCGTTGTACGTCGTCGACGCGGTCGCGATCAACCCGATGCGCGACGTCACCGCCGCCAGTGCCGTCAGCAGTACGGTCGGCTCGAGCGAACCGGCCGGTCGCCGCTCGACATTCCCGAACAGCACCGGCGAGTCCGCGAAGAACACCGAGTCGAACAGACCACGCTCGGCGGTCTGCGCCAGCTTCTGGTAGTGCTCCACCGAGGTGTTCGCGAACGGGTCGCTCTCCGGCAGCCGCCAGGACGCCTCGTGGTGCCCCGTACTCATCAGGAACGCGTTCAGGTGCAGCTGCCTGCTCATATCGAAACTCCCAATGCGTCGAGAAGCCGCGCACGTACCGCGGCGAATTGTGGATCGGCCGCACTCCGCGGCGCAGTCAACGTGATCGTCTCTTCGGCGACGATCCGGCCGGCGTCGAGCACGATCACCCGGTCGGCCAGCACGATCGCCTCGTCGACGTCGTGGGTCACCAGTAGTACGGCGGGCTGGTGCGCGGCGCACAACTTCCGCAGCAGCACATGCATCTTCAACCGGGTCAGGGCGTCCAGCGCACCGAACGGCTCGTCCGCGAGCAACAGCTCCGGCTCCCGTACCAGCGACCGCGCCAACGCGACCCGCTGCTGCTCACCACCGGACAGCTCGTTCGGCCACGCGTTCTCACGCCCTGCAAGGCCGACCTCCTCGAGACTCCGCCGGCCGCGCTCGTCGGCGCCGTTCAGCCCGAGTACGACATTGTCGAGAACCTTTGCCCAAGGCAACAACCGCGAGTCCTGGAAGACGACCGAGACGTTCTCCGGTACGGCGAGCTCGCCGGATCCCTCGACGTCGTAGTCAAGGCCCGCCAGCGCCCGCAGCAGCGTGCTCTTCCCGGATCCGCTCTTCCCGAGCAGCGCGACGAACTCACCCGGCTCGATGTCCAGGTCCAGCCCGTCCAGTACGGCGCGCTCGTCGTACCGGCGGACCAGATCACGGACCTGGACCGTTACGAGGCCAGTGTGCGACGCCATGAGAGCGCCCTCCTCTGGATCAGGCGGACGACTGCGTCGGAGAGCAGGCCGAGGACGCCGTACACGACCAGGCCGACGATGATGATGTCGGTCTGCCCGTACGTGCGGGCCAGCTCCATCATGTAGCCGATGCCGCTGGTGGAGTTGATCTGCTCGACGACGACCAGCGACAACCACGCGCCGGTGACCGCGAACCGCAGACCGAGCAGGAAGCCGGGCAGCGCACCCGGGAGTACGACGCGGCGGATGAACTGCCACTGCGACAACCCGACGGTCTGCGCGAGTTCGACGTACCGGCTGTCGATCGTGCGCAGGCCGTTGTGGGTGTGGATGTAGATCGGTACGAACACCCCGAGCAGGATGGTGACGACCTTCATCGACTCGCCGATGCCGAGCCAGAGGATCAGCAGCGGCAGCAGGGCCAGCGACGGGATCGCCCGCTTGATCTGGATCGGCCCGTCCAGGAGCGCCTCGCCGAGCCGGGACAGGCCGGAGATCAGCGCGAGCACGACCCCGGCCGCGATGCCGAGCGCGAGTCCGAGCAGGGCCCGCTGGGCGGAGGTCCACAGGTTCGATTGCAGGCGGCCGTCGGCGATCAGCTCGCCGGCGGTGCTCACCACGGTCCACGGCGCAGACAGGATCCGTTGGTCGATCCAACCAGCGGCTGACCCGATGCTCCAGATCACCAGCAGCAGTACCGGTCCGAGCGCGGCACCGAACCTGATCGGCTTACCCGGCCCGAGCCGGCGACGCCGTACGACGGGGTTCGCAGCGGCCCGGGTACGCAGCCCGGGCAGGGTGGTCGCACTCATTTGGCACCCGCTTTGATCGCGTCGGCGGCCACGGTCTGGAACCGCAGGTCGTACAGGTCCTTCGCCTGGATCACCGGGTTGCCGGTCTCCTTGGCGAGCAGCTCGATGGTCTGCTGCTGACGCGCGATCGCGTCGCTCCAGTCCGCCGGGATGTCCGGGTGACCGGCGTTGTCGACCAGCCACTGCCCGTCGGCAGCGCTGAGGCCTTGGTCCTTCACGTAGTACCCCTCGATCCACTCCTTGGGATGCTTGTCGATCCAGTTCTGGGCGACGCCCCAGGCCGCGACGTAGGCGCGGATCGCGGCCGCCTTCCCGGGATCCTCGAGCGACTCGACCGGCCCGTAGAGGTGGCCGGCGTCATCACGCAGCCCGTGGTCGACCACGGCGCCACCGTCCTTGGCGTACTTCCCCAGGTACCGCTTGATCTGGACGCCGCCGATCGGTGCGACGTCGACCTGCTTGCCGGCGAGAGCTTGTACGTAGACATCACCGGTGCTGGGTAGCTCGACCAGCTTGACGTCATCCTTGGTCAGCCCAACCTTCTTGAGCACCTTCAGTACGAGCGCTCCCTGCGCCTGACCTGGGCTGTACGCGATCTTCTTGCCGCGCAGGTCGCCGAGCGTCTTCACCGATACGCCGGGCGCGATCCCGAGCTTGTAGATCGGGTGGTCGATCGGATCCTGCCGGAACTTCGAGGCGACGATCTTCACGTGCAGACCGGTCCAGGTCGCGTTGATCGGCGGGATCTCGGCGACCGAGCCGAGGTCGAGGGCATGCGCCCGGAACGCCTCGGTGGTCTGTGGTCCACCGCTCAGGTTCGCGAACTGGACGTACTTCGAGACCTTGTCGTACTGGCCCGAGAGCTTCAGCGCGACCTCGGTGGTGGGGTCGCCGACGACGATCTTCGTGCCGTCCGGGACCGTTGTCGGCAGGGCGGCGTCCAGCGAGAGCTTGCCGGCTCCGTCGGCGGATGCGTTCCCGCTGCATCCCGTGACGACGGCGAGCAGGGCGAAAAGGGCATAGAGACGTTTTCTAGACATGGTGTGCTTTCGCGTAGTTGCCGTCGTGGTAGAGCAGCGACTCGTGCTCACGACGTTCGGTGTGGGTGGCGAGGCGGGCGACGACCAGGTAGTGGTCGCCGACGGCGAAGCGGTGTTCGACCTGCGCCCGCAAGAAGCTCGGCGCGTCGTCGAGCGTGGGCTCCCCGGTGGCCAGCCGGGACCAGCGGGTCGGCTCGGCGAACCGGTCGATCCCGCTGGTTGCGAACCGGCCCGCGATCGCATGCTGGTCGGCGGACAAGAAGTTGATCACCAGGCTGGTCGCCGTACTGATGGTCGGCCAGCTGGACGCGCTGGTGGCGATAGCGAACGAGACCAGGGGCGGCAGCAGGCTGACCGAGACCAGCGAGGTCGCGGTGAACCCGACCGGGCCGTGGCCGGCGTCCGCGGTGATCACCACGACGCCGGCGGCATGGCGCCGGAACACGGATTTGTAGACGTCCGCGTCTACGATCCGCTCTTCGGAACGATCAGGCACGACGGACAGGGCAGGACGGTGCAAGGCGGGAACGGACATGTCTCTCCCTCGGAACACGGGGCAGGGACGACCGGCAGCAGTTACCGGGCGGGAAGCAGAGGCAGACGCCTCATGAGGTGAGAAGCGGGCCAGGCCACCGACAGGTGGCGCTCACCGACAGGTGGCGCTCGCCGTCCGCAGCAGATCGATGACGCGACGGCGGGTGAGGTGGGTCGTCGTCATGTCAGCCATCTTCGCATCATTGTCTACTGAGCAACTAGACAATCTCGTGATCCGGACTCACACGCCGGACCGGGCGTGCGTTCTACTTACGTGATGACTACGGGGCTTCCACCGTTCCAGGCGCTGGTCGACGCGCACTGGCGGGACGTGGCGCGGCTGGCCCGCGCGATGGCCGGTCAGGACGGCGACGACGTCGCGCAGCGCGCCTGGGAGAAGGCGTACGCGGCGTACCCGACGCTGAAATCGGCGAAGAACCTGCGCAGCTGGCTCCTGACCATCACCGCCCGGTGCGCGACCGACGTGCACCGGGCGCGGAAACCGCAGCGCCCGCTGGAGGACGCGCCGCCGGTCGCGGTCGACGGGCCGGACGCCACCGACTGGCCGGACCCGGACCTCTGGCGGGCGGTGAACGAACTGCCGGAGCGGCAACGCTTCGCGATCACGCTGAAATACGTCGGCGACCTGGACCACCACGGCGTGGCCGCCGCTCTGGACACCACGCCCGCGGCGTCGCGACGGCTCGTCAGCGACGCGCTGGCGGCCCTGCGCACGAAACTCGGAGTACACGATGGCTGACCTGGAGAGCCGGCTGACCCGGCTGCACACCCCTGAACTGAAACCACCCACCTTCCCCGACGCCGATGTCGCCTACACGCTGCACGACACGCCGATCGGCACCATGCTGCTCGCGGTCGCGCACGGGAAGGTCGTCGCCAGCTCGTTCGGCGACGAGGAAACGATGACGAATCGGCTCGCCCGCGCGGTGTCCCCGCGGGTACTACGGCAGGCCCGGCCGCTGGACGACGTGCGGCGGCAACTCGACGAATACCTCGCCGGGCAGCGGCACACGTTCGACCTGGAGGTCGACCTGGCGCTGGCGTCGCCGTTCCAGCGGCTGGTGCTCGAGGACCTGCCGGAGCACACCAGCTACGGACGGACCACGACGTACGGCGCTGTTGCCGTCGGCATCGACAAACCGAAAGCGGCCCGCGCGGTCGGTACGGCGCTGGGCGCGAACCCGGTCTGCGTCGTACTGCCGTGCCACCGGGTGATCGGCGCGAACGGTGCACTCACCGGGTACGCCGGCGGGCTGGACGCCAAGCGTTTTCTCTTGAATCTGGAAGCAAAAAGCTGACGTTTCCGGAGTTGTTCTGAAGAGATTTACACTGAATACACAAAGGAGCAGATCCCCAGTGTGGAGTGGGGATCTGCTTCTTTACGCGTCAGACACCCTCTTAGCTAGTTTGCCGGGGCGTGGATCTCCAGGATGAGCCGCCGGCGGCCGCCCCACTCGCGTTTGTAGACCGTGTAGTCGTTGATTCCGGCGGCCGCGCAGAGCCGGCCGTAGCTGATCTCGTCGTGGATGAAGTGCACGCTGCTGCGGTTGTCGTCGTGCTCGGTGGTGACGATCCGGTGTTCCGGTCCCTGGCGCATCCCGTTGGCGATCTCGGCCGCGGTCGCCGGACCCCAGACCGGTCCCTCGATGACCGCGATCCCGCCCGGCTTCAGCACCCGGGAGATCTCGCAGATCGTGGAGATCTGCTCGTCCTCGGCGAACAACTCGTGGAACGCCGTCCACAGGCAGATCACCGCGTCGAACGAGTCCCACTTGTACGGCAGGTCGGTCATCGAACCGATCGCCCAGTCGATCGCGAGCTCTTCCTTGGCCGCCTGCACGCGACCGGCCTCGACCAGGTTCGGCGAGATGTCGAGCGCGCGTACGACCTTCCCGGCCCGGCGCAACGGCAGCGCGACCCGGCCGTAGCCGCAGCACAGGTCAAGCACGGACTCGCGCCCGGCCAGCAACTCCTCGACCGCCTTCACGATCGCCGCGTCCCGCTCGGGTGTCGTCCGCGCGGCGAGCCCGTCGGCCCCTAGTTCCGCGTACTCGGCCCGGCTACGCAGTGCGGAGTTCAGCATTGCGTCAGTATCCCGGTTGCTCCGGGTCAGTTGTCCAGCAGGGACCTGCCGGCGGTGAAGAACTCCAGGATGTCGGTGAGCTCGGCGACCGGTCGTACGGCGCCGAACGGGGCGTTCCAGAAATCGCCGGTCCGTGGGGTCCACGGGCCGACGTAGGCGTACGGCTTCGGCAAGTAGTCGTCACCGGGAGAGACGCCGTAATTGACCTCCCTGACGCTGATGCCGACGTCGAAATGCTCCGGCCAGAGGACGGGAGTCGCCGCCGGATCGAGCGCTCGGAGGGCGGCGTCGCCGCGGGCGAACGCGTCCTCCAGCAGCCGGGCGGCCGCCGGCTCGACCTCGAGCCGTTCCTCGGGAGCGATCTTCGGACCGCCCGAGTACACGTCGTCGAGCCGGCTCGCCTCGAGACCCGCCGCGGCGGCCAGCTCGGCGTACGTGCCCGCCAACGGGGCCTGGCCGGCCGGCGTGATCAACGTGTCGCCCTCGACCCGGAAGGCGCCGTCGACGGTGCCGAAGCCGCCAGGTACGACGCGCAGCCGGATCCCTGCGCCTCGGCGGTACTGCGGACCCGCCAGCACCAGTTCGGCGACGCCGTGCAGGGAGCGACGGGTTACGGCCAGCGAACGTTCATCCATGACGGCAGTCTCCTCCTGTATCTCAGGGCCGCGGCACGGCACTGTTCTCTCAGACGGTCCGTGTCGTGAAGGGCGGGAGACGTTACATGACATCGAACATCACCGGGAACTGGCATCGCGTGGACGAGGTCGACGTACCGGCGGACGGCCGGGTCCGCAGCGTGGTAGTGGACGGGCGCAGCATCGCAATGGCGCGCTGTGGAGAGCGGCTCGGGGCGCTCGAGAACAAGTGTCCGCACCAAGGCGGTCCACTCGGCGAGGGCTCGATCGAGAAGGGCCTGCTGCGGTGCCCGTGGCACGGGTACGACTACGACCCGATCAGCGGTCAGCCACCGGAGGGGTTCTCCGACAGCGTTCCGTCGTACCCGGTGGACGAGCGAGCCGACGGCGTCTACGTACAGCTTCCCGATCTACCGCAAGCGGTGCGGACCGTCGCCGATGTCCTGGTCGAGACCTTGGTCGCGCACGGCATCACTCATGTCTTCGGGATGGTGGGGCACTCCAACCTCGGGTTCGCCGAGGCGATGCGCCGGGCGGAGGACCGCGGTGAGCTCACCTACATCGGGATCCGGCACGAGGGCGCCGCGGCGTTCGCAGCCGGCGCGTACGGCAAGCTCACGGGCCGGCCAGCCGTGGCCTTCGCGATCGCCGGCCCGGGGTCGACGAACCTTCTCACCGGTCTGTACGACGCCAAGCTCGACGGCTCGCCCGTCGTCGCCGTCTCCGGCCAGGTGCCGTCGAAGTGGCTCGGCCGAGGGGCGTTCCAGGACCTCGACCTGACAGCGGTCTTCAAGGATGTCGCGGTTTCGAGTACGTCGGTCAACGCCGGCAGTGACCACGCCGAGCTGGCCGCCCTCGCGGTCAAGCACGCGGTCGACGGCCGTGGTGTCGCGCACCTGGTACTGCCCGACGAGGTACAGGTCCTGCCGTCCGAGGCGGCAGCCAAGGGGCCTCGGGGCCGACTGTCCCGCCGCCGGATCCGGCCGGCCGAGGACACGTTGGTCCAAGCAGCCGCGGTGATCCGTGATGCGCGGCGGCCGGTCATGATCGTGGGTCACGGTGCCCGCGGAGCCGAGACCGAGGTGCGGGAGCTCGCCGAGCGCCTGAACGCACCAGTGCTGACGACGTTCAAGGCCAAGGGCCTGCTCCCGGACACGCACCCACTCGGTGCCGGTGTACTCGGTCGCAGCGGTACGCCGGTTGCGAGCTGGCTGATGAACGAGTCGGATCTGCTGATCGTGGTTGGTGCCTCGTTCTCGAACCACACAGGCATCGCGGCGTACAAACCGATCGTCCAGATCGACGACGACCACGCCGCGATCGGCCGCTTCGACGCGGTGGCCGTGGACGTGCTCGGCGACGCGCGACTGGCACTGTCCGCGCTGACCGGCATGCTCACCGACGCGAAGGCCGAGGACCAGCGACCGGACCTGGCCGAACGGTGGGCGATCTGGCGCGCGGAGAAGCAGCGCCGGGTGAACGACGACCGCGGCCGGGGCGTATCGGCGGCCGCAGTGTTCGACGTGCTGTCGACGCACCTGCCGGCGGACGCCGTCGTGACCGTTGACGTCGGCAACCATGCGTACTCGCTCGGCCGCTACCTGGAGTCGAAGGGCCAGCCCGTGCTGATGTCCGGCTACCTCGGCTCGATCGGATTCGGGTACCCGGCCGCGCTCGGCGCCTGGGCCGCGGCGCCGGGCCGGCCGATCGTCGCGGTGACCGGCGACGGCGGATTCGGGCAGTACGCCGCCGAGCTGACGACCGCGGTCAAGTACGGCATCCCGATCAAGCACGTACTGCTCGACAACCACTCGCTCGGCAAGATCAGCAAGGAACAACTCGCCGCCGACTACCCGGTCTGGCACACGTCGCTGCACAACCCGAACTGGGCGTCGTACGCCGAACTCTGCGGCGCGACCGGACTGCGGGTCACCCGCCGTCAGGAACTGGACGACGCCATGACCGCACTCTTCGCCGCCAGCGGACCGGCCCTGCTCTGCATCGAGCAGGACCCTGAACTGCTCTAAGGAGCTGTCAATGACCCAGTACAACGATCTGCGCGCCTTGTTCATCAACTGCACGCTGAAGAGGTCGCCGGAGACCAGCAACACCGAAGGGCTGGTCGACGTCAGCCGGAAGATCCTGGAGAAGCAGGGCGTCCAGGTCGACGTGATCCGCGCGATCGACCACGACATCGCCACCGGGGTCTGGCCGGACATGACCGAGCACGGCTGGGCGACCGACGCCTGGCCGGCGATCCAGGAACAGGTGATGGCGGCCGACATCCTGGTGATCGCCGGGCCGATCTGGCTCGGTGACAACAGCTCGGTGACCAAGCAGGTGATCGAGCGCTTGTACGGCAACTCGTCGATCCTCAACGAGCACGGGCAATACGCGTACTACGGGCGCGTCGGCGGCTGCCTGATCACCGGGAACGAGGACGGCGTGAAGCACTGCGCGATGAACGTCCTGTACTCGCTGCAGCACCTCGGGTACACCGTTCCGCCACAGGCGGACGCCGGCTGGATCGGCGAGGCCGGACCAGGACCGTCGTACCTGGACGAAGGATCCGGCGGTCCGGAGAACGACTTCACCAACCGGAACACCACGTTCATGACCTGGAACTTGTTGCACCTGGCAAGGATGCTGAAGGACGCCGGCGGGATCCCCGCGCACGGCAACCAGCGCTCCGAGTGGGACGCCGGCTGCCGGTTCGACTTCGAGAACCCCGAGTACCGCTGAGCGGTCGGGCGTTGGCGGGTAGGGGGTGGGGGCGCTGTCTGACGACGTACTGGTCGCCGGGCTGCGGGCCGGGGACGAGGAGACGTTCGCCCGCGTGCTGAACGGGTGGTCGGGGTCGATGCTGCGGCTGGCCCGGTCGTTCGTGTCGACCGGGGCCAGCGCCGAGGAAGTCGTCCAGGACACCTGGCTGGCGGTGTTCGGGGGGATCGACCGGTTCGAGGGCCGGTCCTCCCTGCGCACCTGGGTCTATCGGATCCTGGTCAACATCGCCCGCAAGCGGGCCGCCCGGGAGCAACGGACCGTACCGTGGACCAGCCTGGTCGCGGATCACGAGCCGACGGCCGACCCACAGCGGTTCCACGGCCCCTGGCAGGCCTTCCCGGAACGCTGGCCGACCACCGAGAGCGAAGTGCTTGCCCACGAGGTCCGGGCCACCGTCGACCAGGCGATCAACGGCCTGCCGATCCGGCAGCAGGTGGTGCTGACGTTACGAGACATCGACGGACACGACGCCGAGGACGTGTGTGCGTTGCTGGAGATCTCCGTGGCCAACCAGCGGGTGCTCCTGCACCGCGCCCGGGCAACCGTCCGCGGCCGGCTCGAGCGCTACCTCGTCGGAACTGACGCGTAACGCCCGGGGCGCACAGCGGCACTGACCTGTATGCCGGATGTCGGTTTCACCAACCTGTTCGCGGTCGCCCTGATCGCGTTGCTCGCACCGCTGCTGCTCGGGTTCGCTCCGCGACTCCGGGTGCCGGCGGTCGTGCTGGAGATCGTGGCCGGAATCGTGCTGGGACCGCACGGCCTTGGCGTGATCAAGGTCGATCTGCCGCTGCAGATCATCTCGCTGCTCGGGCTGGGCTTCCTGTTGTTCCTGGCCGGCCTGGAGATCGACGTACACCGGCTGCGTGGACAGGTACTGCGACTGGCGGTGCTCGGCTATCTGGTCACCCTGTTGCTGGGTTCGCTTGCCGGGCTCGGACTCTCCGCAGTCGGCTGGGTGCACAGCGCCCTGCTGCTGGCGGTGACGTTGTCTGCGACCTCCCTCGGACTTGTCGTGCCGGTACTCAAGGACGCGCGGCAGGCCGAGGGTACGGTCGGGCAGTTCACGATCGCGGCCGCATCGGTTGCCGACTTCGCTGCAGTACTGGTCCTGTCGCTGGTGTTCTCGACCGAAGGCGGGAACGCCGGCGAACGGCTCGTGATGGTGGGACTGTTCGCAGTACTGGTCGCCGTCACCGGCCTTGCCGTCGCCACCGCCGGGAGGTCGCAGCGGATCGGTGGGGTGCTGCTACGGCTGCAGGACACGACGGCGGAGATCCGGGTCCGGGCCGCCGTCGTCCTGCTGGTCGCGTTCGTCGCGCTCGCGGAGCAGTTCGGGCTGGAGACGATCCTCGGCGCCTTCCTGGCCGGTGCTGTCGTCGGACTCGTCGATCGGGACGCGACCTCGCATCCACGCTTCCGGACCAAGCTGGAGGCGCTGGGCTACGGGTTTCTGATTCCGGTGTTCTTCGTGACAAGCGGACTCCGGCTCGACCTGCGCGGTCTGCTCGACGATCCGGTCGCACTGGTCCGCGTACCGCTGTTCCTGCTCGCGTTGCTCGTCGTCCGCGGCGTACCGGCGTACCTCGCCGTACGGACGCTCGGGAAGCGCGCGACCGCCGCGGCGGCCCTGCTCCAGGCGACCTCGCTGCCGTTCATCGTCACGGCGACGCAGATCGGCGTGGCGACCGGGCTGATGACACCGGTCACCGCCGCCGCTCTCGTCTGCGCCGGGCTGTTGTCCGTACTACTGTTCCCCGCGATCGCGCTGATTCTGCTCAGGCAGCCTGCCGCCGACCGATCCGGCCGAGCAGAACCGCCGCGAGCATCGACACGATGATCGAGGTGTACGTCGCGCCGAGCCAGCCCGGTACGGCGTGGTGGTCGAAGAGCGCCTGCTGGATCTTGGTCCAGAACGGGGACCAGCCGGCGACGGTACCGGGGTTCACCAGCTGGTACGCGACGAAGCCGATCAGCCACGCGACGGTCGGCTGCCAGCGGAACTTCGCCGTGTCGGACACGTCCCACTTCAGCTTGCTGACCACGAAGAAGTCCGCGATCGCGACCGCGAACAGCGGGACGAAGACCGAGCCGATCAGGTACAGGAACTGCGTGTAGTTGCCCAGGTCGATGAACATCGCGATGCCGGTCGCGACGACGCCGATCGCGACCGAGATCCACCGGCGGTCGATGTGACCGACGAGGTTGTGCAGCGACATCGTCGTCGAGTAGACGTTCGCGTACGCCTCGTCGACCTCGTCCACCAGCAGTACGAACAGCGCGATCGCGCCCGCCGGGAGGGTGACGAGCGCGGTGATCACGTCGTCGGTGTTCGTCTGCAAGGTCGCAACCGCGACCACACCCAGCGCGTAGTAGATGATCGCAGCCAGGCCGTAGCCGAGCGCGGACCCAGCGAAGGCAGCCTTGTTCGTACGCGAGTGCCGCGTGTAGTCGGCGGCCAGCGGCGCGAACGACACCACTCCGGCGGCGGCCAGGTCGACGGCCGGCCAGAAGCCGTACACGCTGTCCTGCGGCAGCGCGTGGACCGGCTTGCCGAGAACCTGCACGAACAGGTACGCCGAGGCGATCAGCACCAGCCAGACCATGAACTTGCGCAGCAGCCTGACGCTGCCCAACGGCCGGACCGCCATCGTCGTGGCGATCGCACCCGCCAGCAGCACGAACAACCAGCGCCACTTCTCGCTGGTCACCGCGACGGCCGCCTGCGAGATGACGATGATCTCCATCGTCGCCCAGCCGATGTTCTGCGCGATGTTCAGCACCGTCGGCGCCATCGACCCCCGGCGGCCGAACAGGCCGCGCAACGCCGCCATCGCCGGTGCACCGGTCTGTGAGCCGAACACGGCGGAACCGCCGAGCACCAGCGCACCGAGCCCGCAGCCGACGACAACCGCGAGCAGGCCTTGCCACAGCGACCCGGTATAGGCCACCACCAAGGCACCGGTCACCGGCCCGAAGAGCGAGATCCCGAAGTTGCCCCACAGGGTGAACTGGGTCAGGAACCCGAGCGTCCGCGGCGCGTCCGTGGTCAGGACGAGCGGCGCCTCGGCATTGTCGGCACTGTCGGCAGGACGAACAGCTGTATCGGTCATGAGTGACCCCACTCCCTACGCCGGCATTACCCGGTCAGGTTCAGGCGGTCGGCGACCCAGCTGTCGCCCTCTCAGCCCGCGCTTGTCGGTGCGAGCTCCCGCATAGGTTTGTACTGAAAAGCTTAACGCGTCAGCTGGTTTCGGGAAGAGCGGCGGCTCGTTCTATGAGAACGGCCAGCTCAGGACCGTTCGTGACGACCGGCATGTGCGACCCCGTGTCCAGCGTGCGGGCCTCACCGTGACTGAGCTCCGCGAGCCGTTCGAGCCACTCCGCCGTACACATCAGGTCGAACCGGCCGCGGACGAGGACCACCGGCGCCCGGACCTGGGAGATGACCGCGGCCAGGTCGTGGTGCCGCGACGCCTCCCCGGCGCGGGCGATCGTCGGCAGCGTCGTCCGGGCGTACTGCGGGCTGATCCGGACCAGCTTCGGCGCGTCCGGGATCGCGGACCCGACCAGCCGGACGGCCCGGTCGACCCAGCTCGACAACCGCACGTCGCCGGTCGGCGCGACCAGGACGAGCGCGTGGACGAGCTCCGGGTAGCGAACCGCGGTCTCGACGACGATCTGACAGCTCGCGGAGTGGCCGACCAGGACGGCCCGCTCACGGATCTTGTCCGCGAGCGCTACTGCGAGCGCGCGGGGGTGCAGGTCCTCCCGGGCGCCAGCCGGTTCGCCGTACCCGGGGAGAGTGACCAGGTGGTACTGCGTGATGAGGTGCTCTACTGTCCGTGCGTACGATTCCGGGCCGAGGCCGAGCCCTGGTACGAGGACGACTGGAGCGCTCACTCCCAGGGAGCCTTGGCCGGTGGCGCCTTGACGACCGGGTTCGGTACGTCGGGCTTCAGCTCGCGGTACCCGAGGAAGAAGCCGACGGCGAGGAGCAGCAGGCCGAAACCGCCCCAGCCGTACGCCGTGGGCAGCCGGTACACCGTTCCGTCGTTGCCGCCGAGGCCCGTGGACAGCACCATCACGAGCCAGACCAGGATCGGGATCGCGGACACCCCGACCAGGCCGAGACCGACCAGCTCGGCGGGGCCGGGGTTGTGACCGGCCTTGCGGCGGGCCAGGACGTCCCGGAGCCACATCACCAGCGCACCGGCGCCGACGACCACCAGCATCAGCTGGCCGATGGCGTCGAGCACGTCGGTGCGGAGCGGGTGGTTGAGCGGTGAGCCCGGCGCCTGGGAGATCTCGCGGAGCGCGACCCGCTGGACGGTCAGGACCAGCAGTCCGTAGATCGTCGCGATGAACGTTGCCAGCCCGACCACGCGGGACGCGCGGGCGTCACGTGGTGTCTCGCGGCCGTACGTCGGAAGCTCGTGCGGCTGCGGGTTGGCCGGCGTACCGAACGGGGTCCCAGGGCGGTAGGCCGGTGGCTGGTGGTACGCCGGGTTGGTCGGCGCCGGCGGCTGCTGGCTGCCGTACGGCTGGGGCTGCGCGTACGGGAACTGCTCCTGCGGCGGCTGCTGACCGCCGGCGTAGCTGCCACCGCCGTACGGCGTGGGCGGAGCGTAGTGGTGCTCCTCGCCGGGCGGCCGCTTGTCGGGGTCCTGGCCCCGGCCGTACGTCGGGAAGTCCTGTGACGACATCTGCTGCTCCTTCCCGTCGTACCCAGTCTCTCAGGTGGCCTTCACTGTCGGCCAGGGGTTCGGTAGGCAGCCGGCCAGGCCCTTGGTCTGCTGCATCATCACCGGCGCGGGGGTCTTCGGCGTCGTACAGGTCGAGTGACCGTGGCCGAGCGCGTGCCCTACCTCGTGGTTGACCAGGTAGCTGCGGTACAGCTCGACGTTGCCGTTGTACGCCGGGATCGCGTAGATCCAGCGCTTCGCGTTGAGTACGACCCGGTCCTCGACGCGGCAGGAGACCTCACCGCCGGTGTCGAGTGGCAGGCAGAGCTTGTCGGTCAGCGTCGGCGTGGCGAGGATGATCCGCAGGTCGGCGTCCGGATTGTCGGTCCGCTCGAAGCTGACCGGGTGGAGCGTCTGCCAGCCGCGCGGATCCGTCAGCGTCTTGTGAATCGCCGCTGCGACCGCCGCACCGTTAACCGTGATGCCTTGCTCGATCTCAACCCGGTACGTGAACTTGTCCCGCACACCGCTCGCCTTGTTGAACCCAGGCACCACGGCGAGCTTCCCGGTCGACACGAGCACGTTCGGCTTCGCACCCTTCGGCTTCCGCGTCAGCGAGGGCGCCGGCCGCAACGGGGTCGTGAACTTCTGCGTCGGCGTAGGCACCGGCGTCGGAGTCACCGACGCCACCGGCTCCTCGTCCGCCACATCGTTGACCCCCGCAACCGCCTGCGCCGCAAGACTGTTGCGATGAGCCACATCCGGATGCGCCACGACCACAGTCCCCAGCACCGCAAGCGCCGTGACCACCAGCCACTGCCCACGAACAGCCTTCCGCCGCCCGTGCCGCCCACCCCGCCGCCGAGACGTGTCCGCCTGCTGGCCGCGCCGCCGGGAGGTCATGACACTCGACCCTACCGATTGCTGCCGACGCACGAAAGCCCGGTTGCGTTAAGCCGTTCGGGTGCGGAGGAACTTGCCGAAGTGGGGGACGGTGAAGGCTACGGTGCCTCGTTCGGCGGAGAAGACCAGGCCTTTCTTGATCAGGCCGTCGCGGGCGGGGGACAGGGACTGGGGTTTGCGGTTGAGGGTGCTGGCTACTTCCGAGGTGGGGACGGAGCCGTCGTCGACGCCGATGCCCAGTTCGGCCATGGCGCGCATGTACTCGCGTTCGGCGGGGGTGGCTCGTTCGTAGCGGGAGCCGAAGAAGCCGACGGTCAGCTCGGCGGAGGCCTCGGGGGCGGCTACGGCGACGTCCTTGATGGTGATCGGTGAGGTCGGGGCGTGGTCCCAGGTGGAGTGGGCGAAGGCCTGTACGAAGTACGGGTAGCCGTCGGTCTGCGCGTACAGCTCGTCCAGGGCCTCCTCGTCGTACTGCACTCCTTCGCTCTCGGCGGGGATCATCAGCGCGCGGTCACACGCGTCCCGGGCGAGGCGGTCCACGCGGATGTAGCGGAAGAGCCGCTCCGAGTAGGACTTGCTGGCGGACAGTACGGCGGGCAGGTGCGGCAGGCCGGCGCCTACGACGACCAGCGGCGCGCTCTGCTGGGAGATCTCGTGACAGGCGGCGCACAGCGCGGACAGGTCGTCGGCGCTGATGTCCTGCATCTCGTCGATGAACAGGCCGACGCCGACGGTCAGGTCGCCGGCCAGGTCGGCCGCGTCGGTGAACAGCTCGATCAGGTCCATCTCCAGGTCACCGGAGTCGGCCCGGCCCTTCGCCGCGGCCACGTCCACCGGCGGGTGCCAGCGGATACCCTTCCGGTCGTTGGCCGCCGTACGCAGCGCAAAAGCCTTCAGTACGGCGCTGAACTGGTCGACCTTCTCGTCGTCGCGGTGCCGGTGGCCGAGCTCGCGCATCGCGGTGTGCAGCGCCTGCGCGATCGGCAGCCGGATGCTCTGGTCCGGTCGGGCCTCGATCTTCCCGGTACCCCACGCGCGCTTGATCGCCTGTGATCGCAGCGTGTTGAGCAGGACCGTCTTGCCCACGCCCCGGAGTCCGCTGAGCACCAGGCTCCGCTCCGGTCTGCCTGCCGCGACACGTTCGAGTACTACCTCGAACTGCCGCACCTCGGTGTCGCGTCCGGCCAGCTCAGGCGGCCGCTGACCGGCGCCGGGCGCATAGGGATTCCGGATCGGATCCATGGCTTTCACTGTATGAGCCCGTCTACGGTTTTCCGTAGATTGACCGATCAACGGCCAGAGCGTGTCGCTCACCCTGTCTACGACTCTCTAGTGAAATGACTAGAAAGCGATAGACACCACGAGCGAGCCCAAGACCACTATGGTTCCGGCATGGTGGAGTGGGCTCCGCAGGCAGGGGCGTTGTACGAGCGGGTGCACCAGCAGTACGTCGGTGGCGCCCGCAAGCTCGAGGCATTGATCAACGAGCTGATCGGCGAAGAGGAAGGCATCAACTACCTCAGCGCGACCGCGCGGGCGAAGGACCCGGAGTCGTTCCTGGTGAAGGCCTCGAAGCCGCACCCGGATGATCCCTCGCGGCCGAAGTACGACGATCCGCTGAACCAGATCACCGACCTGGTCGCGGCCCGGGTGATCACGTTCCTGGTCGAGGCCGTGGACCGGGTGTGCGAGGTGATCGAGGAAGAGTTCGAGATCGTCGAGCACACCGACATGGGCGCGCACACCCGCGCGCAGGGCGTCTTCGGGTACGCCAGCAAGCACTACCTGGTCCGGCTGAACGAGCACCGCCGCGAGCTCCCGGAGTACGCCGTACTGAAGAACCTGGTGATGGAGATCCAGGTCCGTACGGCGGTCCAGCACGCGTGGGCCGAGTTCGAGCACGACATCCGGTACAAGCTGGACATCCCGCCGGATCGCAAGCCGGAGTTCGACCGGCGGTTCCTGCTGGCGGCCGCGCTGATGGAGCTGGCCGACAACGAGTTCACCGAGATCGACCGGCTGTACCGCGAGCTGGCCGCGACCGCGTCGGACAAGGCGCCGCTGGACCTCACGACGGCCACGCTGACGACGTACCTGAACCGCCGCTACCCGGACGCTCCGCATGCGAAGACGACGCACTACACGTGGATCTTGGGCATCCTGCACCGCCTGGGCGTCACCACCGAGGAGCAGCTCACCGAACTCCTCACAGGCATCGACAGCGAAGCAGTACAAGCCGCCATGACTCACCGCGCTCCTGCCGGCACAGTACGCCGCCTGGACGACGACCTACTCGCCGCCAAAGGCCCTGCCTACCTGGAACTGTTCCCAGATGAAGACCGCCGCCAGAAGATCCTCAAAGGCCGCCTCAAAGCCCTGACCCGAGCCGGCATCACCACCGTCTGACCAGCTCTTGTAAGTCCGGGCGATGAGGCCATACTGAGCCCAAGGGGAGGGCGTGGCGGTTTTCCGCCACGATGGGGGACGGGACACACGCGCCATGGATCCATCGGCAACGGACTCGAGCAGTAGTACTTCGGTCAAGGTAATCGCCTTCACGTTCATCACACTGGTGATCTGCCTGCCGCTCATCGCCTACGTGGTGCTGATGTGGCTGCCACTCCAGGTCAATGCCGCCGCGACCAGGTTCACGGGCAGGTACTGGGGCTGGCACCTCTGGCACGTGACCGGCGAGGTGATGGCATCCCGGCGGCACACCGAGACGATCACCACCACCTCGTACAGCCTTCCGGCAGGCTCCTCGGTCCCGGGGATGTGGACGTCGGTCAACACCAACGTCTACGACCAGCTGGCGCTGAAGCTGGCCGACGGCCGGCCGGCGAACGTCGAGGTGGTCAACTTCAACGTCAGCGCCTGGCCCGGCCAGATCGTCAGCTTCTGGACCGCCGTGAAGGGCCGCAAGGTCTTCACGTTCGCGGTGCTCAACCACACGACGAACCAGCAGAACGTCAACGACCAGCAGGTCTTCAAGATCATGCTCTCGCAGACACTCCAGATCGTGTTCGTGCTGTACCTGGTCGGGCTCGCGCTGCCGATCGCGTTCCTGTCCGTCTTCGGCGGGGCCGGAGTGCCGTTCCTGCTCTGGCTGGTCCTGCTCGTCCTGTTCGTCATGGGACAGCGGCGGGTACGGCGCCGCTTCAACAAGAAGGGCCTGTCGACGCTCTGGCAACACAGCCGAGCCGAAGCAGCACTAATACCCCGCCCCGGCTACTGAACGGTTCCCGGCCGGCCGGGAAAACGGTTTGACGGACTGTCGGCGGGGCCGCCTAGGCTTGTTCTATTCGCCTGGTCAGGCCCCTTTGCCATCCTTCTATGCCTCATTGCGAGACGTCATGTCGTTGCGCCTCATTCCGTTCGCCGATCCGGGTGTGCCCGATACCCGGTCCGGCCTCCGACTCATCCTCTGGCTGGAGCACCAGCAGCTTCGCGGGCAGGCCCTCGCGGTCTTCTGGGGACTGGTGTACTTCGGCGGTATCGCCGCCGCTCCGGTCGCGGTCGGGCTGGCCGTGCAGGCGGCCATCGACCTGTCCTGGCCCAAGCTGATCCTGTCCGGCGTCCTGCTGCTCGCCTTCGGTGCAGCCAAGGCCGGCGCCGACTCGTTCTTCCACCAGGCCGTCATCACGAACTGGATCAGTACTGCGTCCCGCCTGCAGCAACTGCTGTTCCGCAAGGCCGCGGAGCTTGGCTCGCTCCTCACCCGCCGGATCGCTGCCGGCGAGGTGGTCGCCGTGAGCAGCGGCGACGTCGAGAAGATCGGCTGGTTCGTCGAGGTGCTCGGCCGGTTCGTGGCCGCGCTGCTGACCTGCTTCGCGGTCGTCATCGGCCTGCTGTTCTACGAACCGCAGCTCGGCCTGGTCGTCGCCGTTGCCGTACCGGTGCTGGCGTTCTCGATCGTCCCGCTGATGGGTCCGGCGGAGCGCCGCGCGGACGAGCAGCGGGCCAAGGGCGGCCGGGCCACCGAGCTCGCGGCAGACACCGTCGCCGGTCTGCGCGTACTGCGTGGCATCGGTGGTGAGCAGCTGTTCCTGGAGCGCTACCGCGACGCCTCCCAGCAGTACAGGAGCAGTGCGGTGCGCAGTGCGCGTATGTGGTCGCTGATCGCGGCGCTGCAGGTGCTGCTGTTCGGCCTGTTCCTGGTGCTCGTCGTGTGGATGGGTGTCCGGCTGGTGACGTCCGGCCGCATCTCGGTCGGTGAGCTGGTCACGACGTACGGCTTCATCACGTTCCTGCTGGTGCCGCTGCACACGTTCGAGGAGACCGCGAGCGCGTTCATCTTCTCGAAGGTGTCGGCGCGCCGGGCCGCACGGGTGCTGTCGCTGAAGCGCACCGACGAGACCAAGGCCACCGCCGAGGCGCAGCTGCCCGAAGGTGATCTGCTCGACCCGGTCACCGGACTGCACGTACCGTCCGGGAGCTTCACCGCGGTCGTCAGTGGCAACCCTGATGCCGGCGGTCTGCTGGCCGACCGGTTGGGTGGTCACAGCCCGACCGCTACCGACGAGGCGTCCGTACTGCTCGACGGTGTCGCGCTGGACGACCTCCCGCTCGAGTCGGCGCGCACTGTCGTCCTGGTGCAGGACAAGGACCCGGTGCTGCTGTCAGGGACGGTGCGTGAGCTGTTCGACGTACCAGCGAGTGGTGCGGTCTCCCCGGAGACCGCGCTGGACGCAGCGCAGTGTGAGGACATCCTCGACGTACTGCGGCAGACGCTGCCTGCCGGTGAGTCCGACGCGATGAACGCGGTGCTGACCGAGCGGGGCAGGTCCCTGTCCGGTGGCCAGCGCCAGCGAGTGGCGCTGGCGCGGTCGTTGTACGTCGACCCGCAGGTGCTCGTGCTGGACGAGCCGACGAGTGCGGTGGACGCGCACACCGAGGCGCGCATCGCGGACGGTCTGCGGCTACTAAGGCACGGACGTACGACCGTGGTGTTCACGTCGAGCCCGCTGATGCTGGACCGCGCCGAGCGGGTGGTGTTCGTACCGGACGGCCACGTGGCCGCGGTTGGTACGCACCACGAACTGTTGCACGGCAACGCGCAGTACCGCGCTGTCGTAACCCGTGAAGAAGAAGCAACGTACGAGGAGTCCTTGTGAAGCGCCCTGAGTACGACCCGGCAGCCCCGCAGGAGGTAGTGCGGCTGCCGGTGGCGCAAGGCGCGACCGTACGTGCCTACGTGAAGACGCTGTTCCGCCGGCACCGGCGTCAGTTCCTGTGGCTGACCGTGGTGAACACGGTGGCAGCGCTGAGCGGCATGGTCGGCCCGTGGCTGCTCGGCAACGTGGTGCAGAAGCTGTCCGAGGGCCACACCGACGTGAAGCTGCCCTCCGTCGTGATCGGTTTCGTGATCGCGCTGGCGGTGCAGACCGTGTTCGTCCGGCTGACCCGGCTGCGCGGTGCGGTGCTCGGTGAGGAGATGCTCGCGGACCTCCGTGAGGATTTCCTGGTCCGCGCGGTCGGCCTGCCACCGGGCGTGCTGGAGCGCGCCGGGACCGGTGACCTGCTGTCCCGGATCACCACCGACATCGACCGGCTGTCGCACGCGATGCGCGACGCCGTACCGCAGCTGACGATCGCGATCATCTGGGCGTCACTGCTGATCGGCGCGCTGGTCGTGACCGCACCGGCGCTGGCGATCGCGGTCGTGATCGCGGCACCGATCCTGATCATCGGCGGCCGGTGGTACTTCCGCCGCGCGCCGTCGGGGTACCGGTCCGAGGCGGCCGGGTACGCCGCGGTCGCGTCGGCGCTGGCCGAGACGGTCGACGCCGGCCGGACCGTCGAGTCGCACCGGCTCGGTGGTCGCCGGATCCAGTTCGGTGACACCCGGATCGGCCAGTGGGTCGCCTGGGAGCGGTACACGCTGTACCTGCGGATGATCCTGTTCCCGGTCATCAACATGACGCACACGGTCGCGCTCGCGGCGGTGCTGGTGATCGGTGGCGGGTTCGCGATCCAGGGCTGGCTCACGGTCGGTGCACTGACCACGGGCGCGCTCTACATCCAGCAGCTGGTCGAGCCGGTCAACATGATGATCCGCTGGTACGACGAGCTCCAGGTGGCGCAGGTGTCGCTGGCCCGTCTCGTCGGCGTACGCGAGGTGGAGACGGCCGCGGAGATCAGTGACGCCGAGCCGGACGGGCGGACCGTACTGGCCGACGACGTCCGCTTCGGGTACCTGGAGGGTCGCGACGTGCTGCACGGCGTGACGCTGACCGTTCAGCCGGGTGCTCGGGTGGCGCTGGTCGGCCCGTCCGGTGCGGGCAAGTCGACGCTGGGCCGGTTGCTGGCCGGCATCTACTCGCCACGCGTCGGCGACATCACCCTGGGTGGTGCGGCGCTGGACCGGATGTCCGCGGAGCAGGTGCGCAGCCACGTTGCCCTGGTCAACCAGGAGCACCACGTGTTCGTGGGCAGCGTGCGGGACAACCTGCGGCTGGCCAGGCAGGGCGCGTCCGACGCGGACCTGTGGGCCGCACTGCGGTCGGTTGACGCCGACGGCTGGGTTGCGGGGTTCGATGACGGGCTGGACACGGAGGTGGGGTCCGGTGGGGTCTCACTGACGCCTGCGCAGGCTCAGCAGGTCGCACTGGCCCGGCTGGTGCTGGCTGACCCGCACACGCTGGTCCTGGACGAGGCAACCTCGTTGATGGACCCGCGCGCGGCTCGTCACCTGGAGCGCTCGCTCGCGACCGTCCTGGAAGGCCGGACTGTCGTCGCGATCGCACACCGGCTGCACACCGCGCACGACGCGGACGTGATCGCGGTCGTCGAGGACGGCAAGATCGTCGAGCTCGGCCCCCACGACGAGCTCGTGGACGCCCAGGGCGCGTACGCCGCGCTCTGGCACTCCTGGCACGGCGACCGCTGACGGGGTGCCCGGCGGAAGCCCCGGGCACCCCCTGTCGTGTGAGGATTGCGGGGTGCTGCTGACAACGCTGTTTTCGCTGCCCACCACTTTGGCTCTCGACATCGACGACGACGGCCGGATGCTGGTTCTGTACGACGGCACCGGCACCCGCCAGGTCAACGAGGTCGCGCCCGACGGGACCTGGCGTGCGCTGACCGACCTCGACGACACCTGCCGCGGCGCCCGGTTCGTCCCGGGCAGCAGCCGGGTCGTCGTCGAGCACGACGCCGGCGGCAACGAGCGCGGTCAGCTCTCGATGCTCGACCTGACCGACTCGGGACTGCCCGCGCTGACCCCGCTGGTGCACGACGCGGAGTACATCCACCACCTGGTCGCCGCGCGCACCGGGCGCATCCTCTACACGACGAACCGCCGCAACGGCATCGACTTCGACCTGGTCACCCGCGACCTCGTGACCGGCCGCGAGACCGTGCTGTACGACGCCGGCGGCTGGGTGATGGGCGTCGACCCGTCGCCGGACGACAAGTGGGTCGTACTCTCCAAGGCCTCCAGCCCCGCGAACTCGATCCAACTGCTCCTCGTCGACACCTCGAGCCGTTCGGTCACCGAGCTGACGCCGGAGGACGACCACAACGACCAAGGCCCAGTGGCATGGCTGCCGGACTCGTCCGCGTTCGTCGTCTCCAGCGACGCCGGCCGGGACCGGAAGGCGATCCGCCGGTACGACGTGGCCGACGCGGCGTGGACCGACGTACTGGCGGACGACGCACGCGACCTCGCCGCGTGGCCGTCACCGGACGGCGAGCACCAACTGGTCGCCGTCCTCGAGGACGGCGAGGTGACGCTCGCACTGCACCGGCTCGAGGACGGTACGGCGATCGCACCGGTCGGCCTGCCGGACGGCGGCTGCGCCGCGTTGATGTACGCGACGCCGGACCCGATCTGGTCGCCGGACGGGTCGTTCGCGGCGATCACCTACAACTCCCCGATCCAGCCGCCGACCGTGTACCGGTTCGTGCCGAACGGCGAGCTGACCGCGATCGACACGGTCGAGGTACCGGCCGAGCTGGAGCACCCGGAGAGCCTGCGCGTCCCGTCGTTCGACGGCGAGCAGGTGCCGGTGTTCGTCTTCCGGCCGACCGCTCCGAACCTGGGCTCGACCGTGGTCCACGTGCACGGTGGCCCGGAAGGCGCCGCGCTGCGGATGTGGAGCCCGATCATCTCGGCGCTGGCCGGCGAGGGCCACACGGTCGTCGTACCGAACGTCCGGGGCTCGGCCGGCTACGGCAAGCGCTGGTACTCGCTGGACGACCGCCAGCTGCGGCTCGACTCGGTCAAGGACCTGGCCGCTATCAACGCGTGGCTGCCGACGATCGACGCCGATCCGAAGCGCGCGGCGCTGTGGGGCGGCTCGTACGGCGGGTACATGGTGCTGGCCGGCGTCTCGTTCCAGCCGGATCTGTGGGCGGCGGGTGTGGACATCGTCGGCATCGCCTCGCTGGTGACGTTCCTGGAGAACACCTCGGACTACCGCCGGGCGATGCGGGAGCGCGAGTACGGCTACCTGGCCACGGACCGCGAGTTCCTGGAGTCCGCGAGCCCGCTCAGCCGGGTCGACGACATCCGGGCGCCGCTGTTCGTCATCCACGGCGCCAACGACCCGCGGGTGCCGCTGTCCGAGGCAGAGCAGATCACGGAGGCGCTGACGAATCGCGGCGTACCCTGCCAGCTGCTTGTGTACCCGGACGAGGGCCACGGCCTGGCCAAGCTCAACAACCGGCTGGACGCGTACCCCCAGGCGTTCAGCTTCCTGCGAGACCACCTGGAGTAAGTGTCCCGGCGGTCGCGTCGAGCCGTACCGGCAAACCGAGCGGTACGGCGAGGTTCAGCGGCTCGTGCCCGATCGCCGCGCCCTCCACCATCGGCAGGCCGAGCGGCTCGAGCCGCTCGCGGATCGTGTCGTCGAGGCCTACGCCGCCCTGGCTGAAGTCACCGATGACCAGCCCAGTCACCTGGTCGAACCATCCGGCCCGCAGGAGCTGCGTGAGCAGCCGGTCCGCCTGGTACGCCTCCTCGTTGACCTCCTCGAGTACGACGACACCAGCCGGCGGCGCGTACGTCGGCGTACCGACACTGGACGCCAGCAGCGCCAGGTTGCCACCACGCAACCGGCCCTCTGCCACGCCCCCAACAACCGTGCGGGAACCGTGCAAGAGGTCTGTGACGGTCTCCGGCTCGAACAGCAATGCCCTTAGCCGCTCACGACCCTCTTTCACGGCCAGCTGCTCGACAGCAGCAGCCATCGGCCCGTGCAGCGTTACCAGACCACGAGCATTCAACGGCTCGTGCAGCGCGGTGATGTCGCTGAACCCGAGGAACCACTTCGGTACGGCGACCAGCTCGTCGAAGTCGACGTACTCGATCATCCGCTGCACGCCGTACCCACCGCGCGCGCAGAACACCGCGGCGTACTGCGGGTCGAGCCACGCGTTCCGCAGGTCCGCAGCGCGGGCCTTGTCGTCTGCGGCCAGGTACCGCAGCCGCTCGTCACCGGCCAGCACCGAGGGCATCACGTCGACCTCGAGGCCCCAGGACCGTACGTACTCCACGCCTGTCGCGAGCCGTGCTCCGTCCACGCGCCCTGACGGCGCCACCACAGCGACCCGGTCTCCACTTCGCAGCCGCTGCGGCAGCACCACGTCATTCACGCCGCTGACGCTACCAATTGACCTGGATGGTCGAGCTCTTGGAGACGCCGTTGACAGTCACGCCCAGCTGGGCGGTACCCGGACGCAGGGCGGTCACCAAACCGGTGGCCGGGTCGTACGAGGCAACAGCCCAGAACGGCGCGCTCTTCGCCGTACCGATGTGCATCGTCGACGAGCCCCACCAGTCGGCCGACACCGGGAACGCCACGGGGACCCGACGGCTCTCCTGTACGACGGTCGCTGCCGCCGTACCGGTCTGCCCTCGACGCAGAGCGGCGGGCGCAGTGAGCTCCAGCGAGTCCACGTGCGGTCGCAGCTCGACCTGGAACCAGGGCTGACCGGCCGACTTCGAGATACCGACCAGCGCCCAGCCGGTGAAGCCACCAGCGTCCGGCGCCGCAGCCGGACTCTTGCCGGAGTTGCCGGTCAGGGGCAGGAGTACGCCGTCGGCGCGGGTTGCTGCGAACGTGCCCGCATGCCCGGCCATGTACGCGGCGCCCTTGCCGGTGGACTTCCGGAAGTCGGCCAGCCACTGCACGATCATCGCGGCTTCCTTCCGGTCGCCGAGCTGCGAGTTCTGCGTCGGCGAGGGGTCGTCGATCGGGTGGTGCGCCATCACCACGACGTTCTTGATCGACCGATCGGCAGCCGCCGAGTCGAGTTGCTTGCGCAGATCGAGGATCTGGTCGAACCCGCCGGCCCGCAGCGATCCGAGCGACGAGTCGCGCAGGATGAAGCGGGTGCCGTTGTGGTCGAACGTGCTGGTCGCGTCGCCGAAGACCTTCTTCCACTCGGACAGGTCACCCGGACCGTACGTCTCGTGGTTGCCTGGCACGTAGTGCACCGGGACCTTGCCCGCGACCTCCTCGTCGATGATCTGCTTGGCCAGCGCGATGTCCGGCCCGAACGCGCGGTCGACGAAGTCGCCGTTGATCACCAGGAAGTCCGGGTTCTGCGCGAGCGCCTCGCGGATCGTCCGGCGGGCCTGCTTCACGTAGTCCGAGTTCGGGTCGTCGGAGGTGAACTGCGCGTCCGACATCACCGCGAACCGCCAACGGCTGCCGGTCTGCACGGTCCCGTCGGTGACCACCATCGGGTCGATCACCTTGGCGGGCGGGTCCATGGTGACCGGCGGCGCGCTGCGGACGGTCAGGTCGTCGACCACGATCCGGCCTGAGTACTGCCGGGTCGGCGAGGTCTCCACGACGTAGATCCGCCAGAACCGCAGCGGGTACGTGAGCCCCGGCGGGATGTCGGCCTCGACGTACTTCCAGCCGGTCCAGTCGACCGCGGCGGCCAGGTTGAGCGTCTGCGCCGTACCGCCCGCGGCGTCGTACGCGTTCGCGCGCAGCCAGGCGCCCTTGCCGTCGCCGTACACCCACGCGCCGAGCTTCTGCGGCTGGCCCGGCAGCGTCTGCTGCGGCGTCTGGGACAGGTACGCCGCTCGCGTGGCGGTGCTGCCCGTCAACGAGTAGTCGAGCGCGATCGCCTGCCCGCCGTCGTGGCCTTCCGCGGCGGACAGCGAAGCCGTCGCCTTCCCGGCCGGTACGGCGTTCGCGGCCCACTTGGTCACGTCGTCCAGCTCGTCGACGACCGTGCTCGCGAGACCTGCAGTGACGCTCAGCTGGGTGGTCAGCGTGCCGACGGTCGCCGTCACCACGGCCGACACCGCATCGTTGCCTACAGCATTGACTTCGAAGCCGTTGCGTGCAGCAACGATCTTGACCAGCGCCGGATCGTAGCTGAGCTTGACGTCGCGCGGCTCGATCCAGGTGCCGAACCCGTCGGCGTCGTACCCGTCGATCTCGAAGAAGCCCTTCGCTCCGGCGTCCGCGAGTGACACCTGCCGGGTCGACGGGGCGAGCCGGACCGGCGTACCGAGGACAGTCATCGGGAACCTTCCGTTCGCCGTGCCGCGGGTGGCGGTGACGATCACGTCGCCGGCGCGACGGCCGGTGACGACGCCCTGCTGGTCGACCCGGACGTTGCTACCGGCGTACCAGGACGGCGTACCGGTGGCCGGCGCGTACGTCTCGTCGTACCCGGTGGCCTCGAGGACCCGGCTGAGGCCGGTGAGGACGCGGGAGCTGCGGGAGATGTCGGCGTCCGGGCTCTCGTTGGAGGTGCCAACGGATTCGACGCGGAAGCCCTCCAGCTTGCCGCTGCCCTTGGCCGGGACCAGGCCGAGGCCGTTCGGGATCAGCCGCTCGCTGCCGTCGGACGGGTCGTTGACGACGTCCGGCGCGGCCTTGCCCGGCGTCCGGGCGAGCATCGTCGAGGAGCCGCCGCCGTCCAGGTTGAGGGCGTCGTCAGCCCCGAGGCTGATCATCAGCTGACCCATTTCCTTCAGCGACAGGCCACGCGAACCGGTCGCCCGGCCGTCGACGGTCAGCAGGATCATCCGGCTGCCGTCCGCGTCGAACCCGATCGCGGTCCGCGGCGCGAGGTCGGCGTCCGGTACGTCGGCCGGCACCTGGCCGTCCTTCGCCAGCTGAGTGTTGCCGCTGACCGCGGCCGCGACGTCGGCGGCGTCCGGGCGCAGGCCGTAGGCGATGTCGACCTTGTCGCCGATCTGCAGCTCGGTCAACGCGTCCGCGCCTGCCTCACGGCCGATCAGCGCCTGCTCGTTCGCCGCCAGCGGGGTGGTGGCCGGAGTGGTGGCGGAAGAGACGACCGCTCCGTCGCGAAGGATCACTTCGCGGACGGTCGGCAGGCCGTCGACGGTCCGGGTCCGGGCCGCGTCGCCCCACTCCGGGGTGTAGAGGCCGATCCCGCCGGCGTCCACGGCCGGCGAGTTCAGGTTGGTCAGCTCGAGCTTGGTGGCGCCGTCGGTCACCGTACCCTGCAGGAACAGCTGGGCGATCTTGCCGAGACCGTCCTTGTCGATGACCGCGGTGTCGTTGTGACCAGCCGCCGGTGCGTTCAGCAGCTTGCCCGACTCCACGCCGACGCCCAGCGGCGCGGTCGTGTCGTTGATGTCGAAGAAGTCGCCGTTCACGCCGGCGATCGCACCCTTGCGGGCGAGCTGCTGACTGAGCGGCTGCCCGCCGGACACCTTGCCGCCGTTGACCAGGTCGACAGTCACCCCGTGCTTGTCCAGGTCGGTGTCGAGAATGTCGCCGCGCTGCCATCCCTTCGGGTCGAGCCGCTCGAACGACGTGTAGTTCACCCCGGGCGCTACTGGGCTGTCGGAGCGCGACGTCAGTACGCCGTTCTCGGCGATCGCGGCGTCGGTGATCCCCTCGGTTTGACCGACCGCAGGACTGACCAGCACACCGGCGAGCAGACCGCCCACGCCGATCACTGCGGTCAAAGGACGGATGAGCGACACAGGAGCCTCCCCAACGAACGGACGCAAGCTGTGACAAACTAACCGCTTCCGGAGACGATCGGAAGATCCTTTACCTGTTGTTTCAGCGGGGTCCCACGAACCCCGTCCGGTACGCGACCACGACGGCCTGCACGCGGTCCCGGATCCCGAGCTTGGTGAGCAGCCGCGCGACGTGCGTCTTCACGGTCGTCTCGGCCACCACGAGCTCGGCCGCGATCTCGGCGTTCGACAACCCGCCCGCGATCAACCGGAGTACGTCGAGCTCGCGCTCGGTCAGCGCGGCCAGTTCGACCGGCGTGCCTTTTGACTCGACCGGCTCGACGTACCGCTCGACCAGCCGCCGGGTGATGGCGGGCTCGATCAGCGAGTCGCCGGTCGCGGCGGCCCGGACCGCGGCGATCAGCCGGCTGGACGGGGAGTCCTTGAGCAGGAAGCCCGCGGCGCCGGCGCGGAGCGCGCGGTACACGTACTCGTTCTGGTCGAACGTGGTGAGCACGATGATCGTCGGCGGATCCGGCTGCCGGCGGATCTGTTCGGTCGCGGACAGCCCGTCCAGCTCCGGCATCCGGATGTCCATCAGGATCACGTCCGGCGACACCAGCTGCGCCTGGCGGACGGCCGCCGTACCGGTGTCGGCCTCGGCCACCACCTCGATATCGCCTTCGGCCTCCAGGATCACCCGGAACCCGGTACGGACGAGCGTCTGGTCGTCGGCGACCAGCACCCGGATCTTGTCGGACACAGCCCGATTGTGCCGGAAGCGGGTCATCCGTGCGGACGACGCGGATCATCCGCGCGGACGACGGTGATCGTCCTCGCGCCAGACGCGGCCGACGGCAGCCGAAATCTACCTTCAGGACATGACCCGGACTGAAAGGACAAACCGATGAACGAGATCTTCAAGGGAATCCGGCCCCTCGACTACGTGCTGGCCGGCCTGATGACGGCCGGGGGTGTGGCGATGATGTACGAGAACACCGCATCCCTGGACGCGAACCTGCCGCATCCGCTGTCGACGACGACCTGGGCGATGGTGCCGGCGTTCCTGCTGGTGACGCTGCCGATCCTGTGGCGCCGCCGCAACATCCTTGCGGTCGTCGGCATCACGGCAGTCACCACCCTCGCGCATGTGGTCGCGTTCGGCTGGTTGACGCGCTGCGGCATCGTCCTCCCGCTGACCTTCGCGCTGGCGTACGCCGTCGCGCGGTTCGCCGGATCCTGGCGCAACCAGGCGACCGGGCTGGCCGGCATCGTCGTCATCCAGCTGGTGATGCTGTTCCGCGACTCGTCGATCGACTCGGTCGCGGGTGCGCTGGCGATCGCGCTGCCCGGTCTCGCGCTCTTCTACGCGATCGGCGCGATCGTGCAGAATCGAGTCACGAAGCAGTCCGCCGAACCGGCGTCCGTGCACGCCTGAGCGGGACTGACGGGTGGGGAGCCGGCCATGGGTGAGGTCTTCAGGGGAATCAAGGTTCGCGATTGGGGGATCGCGGGCGGCCTCACCGTGCTCGGCATCCTGCTGATGATCGAGAACACCGGAATGTCCGACGCCCACGTGCGCGCCGCCATCGCGGAGGGGTCGATGGTGCACGCTCAGAGCTCGCACTCGTTCTGGATGATCCCGGTGTTCGCGGCAGCGGCACTTCCGGTGCTGTGGTGGCGGCGAAGCATCCTCGCCGTCGCCACGGTGTCGGTGCTGGTGATGGCGGCGCACGACCTGCTGTTCGGATGGGTGACCCGCTGCGGCGCGGGACTCCCGCTCGCCTTCGTGATCGCGTTCCTCGGGGCGCTCACGACCGATCGGACGGTCAGGTGGATCGTCTGCGGGCTCAGCATCGTACTGACCGTGCTCGTGCTGGTCATCGACGCGACCACCGGCCCGGAGGCGATCGTCCTGGCGCTGCCGATCGTGTGCATCGTGTTCGGCGTCGGGCTGGCGGCCCGGCACCGTACGGCGCTCAACCGGGAGCTCGCGGACCGCGAGGCAGAGCTGCGGCGACTGCGCGACGAGGGGGCCGCGTTGGAGGTCGCTGACGACCGGGCCCGGCTGTCGCGGCAACTCGACGGACTGCTGCAGGAGCGGCTCGCCGGCCTGACCACCGCGGCCGAGTCGGCGAACGGCCTGCCGCCCGCGGAGGCGAAGGCGGCACTGGAGTCGATCGAGTCGGGCAGCCGGCAGACGCTGGACGACATGCGCGAGATCGTCGGGCTGCTGCGCGGCGACGACCTCGCGTTCGCGCCGACGCCGACGGTCGCCCATCTCGACACGTTGCTTGCCCGGCTCCGTACGTCGCACTCGCAGCTGATCGTGACCGGTGACCCGCGGGCATTGCCTGCCACCGTGGAGCTTTCGGCGTACCGGATCGTCGAGCACCTGGTGACCGCGCTGGCCGACCAGGCCGACGCGCCGATCGTGGTGACGGTGCGGTTCGAGACCGACGCGCTCGAGATCAGGGTGAACGGACAGGTCGGCGAGGCGGCCGACCTGAAGGCGGCGGTGGCCCGGGCCAGGGAACGCGCGAAGTTGCTGGGCGGATCGGTCGACGTGAAGATCACCAAGGGCCGTGCGGGCGCGGTCGCCCAACTGCCGGTGGCCGGCTGACATGAACGCGCGCCGGCTCGAGCACGTGGGGATCGTGGTGCTGGTCGCCGCGGTCGTCGCGCTGCCGACGGCGATCCACGGCTGGCCGACGACGCTGATCGGCAACGTGTTCACCGGCGCGTTGCTGGCAAGCGGAGTCGCGCTGTTGTGGTGGCGGACCCGCCCGCGGGTGGTCGCTGTTACGGGCGCGGGATTCCTACTGTTGACGGCGGTGCTGTCCGACTACGGGTGGTTTCCGGACACGACCTTCGCGATCCTCGCGTTGGTGACGCTGGTCGCGGCACTCGGGTGGTCGGGGTGGTCGGCCTGGGTCGCTGCGGGCACGTTCGCGGTGGTCCTGTTCACGATGTGGGTGGCCCTCGGGGACAACACCGAGGTGCCGTTGGTGATGTTCAGCGTGCCGAGTTTCCTGGCCGGGACGGTACTGCGGCTGCACCGGGAGTCGGCCGAGGAGCTGACCCGGCGCGGACGCGAACTGGAAGAGGAGCGCGAGCTGTTCGCGGAGCTCGCCGTACGGCACGAGCGCGCCCGGATCGCGTCGGAGCTGCACGACATCGTCGGGCATGCGATCAGCGTGATGGTGATCCAGGCGGCGGCCGGTCAGCGGCTGGTTGAGCGGGATCCGGTCGGGGCCGAGCGGGTGTTCACCGGGCTGGCGGAGTCGGCCCGGCAAGGCCGTGAGGACCTGCGGCGGCTGGTCGAGCTGCTCGGCGGAGTGGAGGTCGGCGGGCCGGATCTGTCGTTGATCGAGGAGGTCGTCACGCGGGCGGCGCGGAGCGGACTGGATGTGTCGTGCCGGTTCGAGGGGTCGCGCGACGGGGTGTCGGCGCCGGTGGCGCATGCGGCGTTCCGCGTCGTACAGGAAAGCCTCACGAACGCGTTGCGGTACGCGCCGGGGGCCGCGGTCCGCGTCGTGGTGAACGGCGCCGGGCGGAACCTGACGGTACGGGTGGCGAACGGAGAGGCGGTCCAGCAGCGACCGCTGCTGCAGGGCACCGGCCATGGGCTGGCCGGACTGCGGGACCGCGTGCAGGAGCTGGGCGGTCAGCTCGTTGCGGGACCGGTCGCCGACGGCTGGCTGGTCGAGGCGACGATGCCCGGCGGGATCAGTTCGTGCTGACCGGGCGGCCGGCGATCTCCCAGGCGTGCATGCCGCCGTCGAGGTTGATGGCCTCGCGGCCGAGCTGGTTCAGGAACTGGGTGGCCATGCCCGAGCGGCCGCCGACCGCGCAGACGCAGAGCACCTTCTGGTCCAGGGGGACCTCGCCGACCCGGTCCTGCAGCTCGCCGAGCGGGATGTGCGTGGCGCCCTCGATGTGGCCGCGGTCCCACTCGTCCGGCTCGCGGACGTCGAGCACGAACGCCTCCGCCAGCAGTGCGTCGTCGAGCTCGCTCACCACGACCGAGGGAATCTCCTGGTTCCGGAACATGCCCCCAGCATGCCAGAGGGTGACCAACCGGGCGCCGACCGGTTCCGGAACTCGGGAAAAGCGTTGACACCGGACAGCCGGGGACGGACCGTGGCTCGGAGGGAGGCTGCGGTGGCGCTGATTCAGGGGATCCCGGGGGAGTTCGAACCGCAACCGTGGGGTGAGGCGATCCTGCGGAATCGTGAGCTGTTGCTGTTGCGCATCGCGTGCCGTCCACCGGACCACGAAGTACGTCTGCCGGGTCTCGCCACGACGCCGCGGCACGTCGTCGAGGACCACACCGGCAAGGCACTGACCTGGCGCCGCGACGGCGACGACCTCGTCGTCCGGCTGCCCGAGACCGGCGAGCCGCCGATCGTCCGGGTCGCGCTCGCGGGCAAGCTGCGGATCGTCCCGCCGGACACCGTCACGGCGAACGCCGACGGCGTCTGGGACCTCACTCCGGCCGGTACGACGGCCCACCTGGTGGCGCGACGCGCGGCCGACGTCGCCGTACGGTTCGTCGGCGTGGCCGAACCGGACAGCCGGCACCAGGTCCGGCTCGCCGGCCGGCGGTACGGCGTGACCGGTCACGAACTCACCCGCACCACCATCGGCCCGTTCCCGATGCCGGAGCGCCGCGTCGTGCCGCTCGCCGTACCGGCCGGGATACGGCGGGTCCTGGTCGCTCCGGTCGGGACCGTGCTGGCGTCGATCCACCCGGGCCGTGTAGGGATCACCGTCGTGGTGACGAACTTCGGCCGTACGACGGTCCGCGGCGAGGTCGAACTCCCGCTGCCGGCCGGCTGGTCCGCTGCCGAGCAGACGTGGACGTTCGACGGCCTCGAACCGGGACGGTCGGTCGGGTGGGTCACCCGGGTCGCCGGTCCGGGCGCGAGCGAACTTCGGGCCCGGCTGGACGCGGGCCGGCGGTCCGCGTCCGCACCGTACGTCGTTCAGCTGTGACCGCTTGCTCCCTAGGCGTCGACCTTCTCCTGCTCGGGCGCCTTGGCGGGCAGCCGCTTGCCGAGGTTGATGAAGAAGAAGATCAGGCCGAGGGTGATCGTGATGTGGCCCAGGCCGGAGATGCCGTCGAGGGCGGCGCCGGGCTGGTGCCCGAGCACGGTCATTGTGCCGCGCAGCAGCATCATGCCGACGGTCAGCGCGAGACCAGCGTTGTAGACCCAGAAGAACGCGTTGAACAGCTTCCCGTCGGTCAGCGTGAAGAGCTTCTCCAGCGCGAGCACGATCAGGAAGAACAGCATCCCCAGCGCGAGGATGTGGGTGTGGACGACGCCGAGCTGGGAGTCTCCGGTGAAGTCCTTGGCCTTGGTCAGCTCGCGGTAGTACAGCCCGCTGATGAGCCCCAGAATCATGTAGACGTGTGCTGCCACGTAGATCTTCCGCATAAGGCGGGAACCTACTTGAGCAGCTTCGACAACCTTCGATCGGCCAGCGGTTTGCCGCCGGTCTGGCAGGTCGCGCAGTACTGCAGGGAGGAGTCGGCGAAGCTGACCTCACGGACGACGTCGCCGCAGACCGGGCACTTCTGACCCGTACGGCCGTGCACCCGCAGGCCGGACTTCTTCTCCGACTTCAGGTCCTGGACGGCCAGCCCGGCGGACCGGTCGACGGCGTCCTTCAGGGTTTCGCGCATCGCGTCGTACAGCGTCTCGAGCTCGGCGTCGGACAGGTTGGACGCCGGTTTGAACGGGCTCATCTTCGCCACGTGCAGGATCTCGTCGGAGTACGCGTTGCCGATACCGGCGATCACGGACTGGTTCCGCAGGACACCCTTGAGCTGCACGCGTCCCGCGCGTTCGAGGATCGCGCCGAAGTCGTCGAGCGACAGCGTGAACGGGTCCGGCCCGAGCCGGGCGATGCCAGGGACCTCGCTGGGGTCGCGAACGACGTACACCGCGAGCTTCTTCTGGGTGCCGGCCTCGGTCAGGTCGAACCCGGAGTCGTCGTCGAGCACGGTCCGGAGCGCGATCGGGCCCTTGCCGGGCCGGACGAGCCCGGTGTTCTGCTCCTCTTTCCAGCGCAGCCAGCCGGCCCGGGCCAGGTGGATCACCAGGTGCACGCCCTGCGCCGAGATGTCCAGGAACTTCCCGTGCCGCTGCACGTCGTCGATCAGCAGCCCGACCATCGCCGAGATCGGCGGGTCGTACGTCTTCAGCGCGCTGATCGCGGTGATGTCCGCCCGGACGAACGCATGCCCCACCGCCCGCTCCCGCAGGAACACGGCCAGCGACTCCACCTCCGGCAACTCAGGCATACCCCTAGTGTGCCCGACGCCAGGGACAGTTCCGGTGAATCACCTATGGAGAGGGCTTGTCACGGCCGGTAGCTTCGAGTGCAACAGAGTAGGGAGGCCCTGATGGGGTTCGTGAAGACATTGGTCAAGGGCGCTGTGGTCGCCAAGCTGGTGCAGGTCGCCCAGCGTGAGCTCAGCAAGCCGGAGAACCAGGCCAAGATCAAGCAGGCAGTACAGAAGGTCCAGCAGCGCCGCGCCCACTGAGGTAGAGATAGCTCCACCTCCGAAGAGGACCCAGCGCGCCTGCGCCCAGCGCCCCGCGCTGATGTGCTGTGCGTATGGGTCAGGTACTGGAGCGGACGCGGATTCAGGACGTCGACGCGCTGCGTGGTTTCGCCCTGCTGGGCATCTTGATCGTGAACATCACGTTCGCGGCGTCCGGGTATCCGATCCACATCGCAGAGGACCCGGCGTACAGCTCCTGGCTGGACCAGTCGGTGCGGTGGCTGTCGTCGGCGTTCGTCGACATGAAGTTCTACCTGCTGTTCTCGTTCCTGTTCGGGTACAGCTTCCACCTGCAACTGCAGGCGGCTCAGCGCGCAGGTGCAGCGTTCCGGCCGCGCATGCTGCGACGGCTGGGCGGGCTGCTGGTCCTCGGCGTACTGCATGGCGTCTTCTTGATCACCGGCGACATCCTGAGCGTCTACGCGATCATCGGGCTCGTACTGCTCGCTATGCGGCGCGTGAACGACCGTACGGCGCTCGTCGTCGCGGGAGCTGTCTACGCTTACCTCTTCATCACCCTGGCGGTCGCAGCGCTCTTCTTGGACACATCGGCGGTACTGGACCCGTCCACAGCAGTAACGGCAGCACAGGGGACTGCCGCGAACCTGGCGGGCTCGTTCAGCGACGTGATCGGCGAACACATCCGTGCACTGCCGACGTACGGCCTCTCGCTGCTCACAGTGCAAGGCCCGACCACACTGGCCGCGTTCTTGATCGGCATGGTGGCCGGCCGACGGAAGCTGTTGCGGAAGGTCGACGGCTACGACGCCCTGCTGCGGCTGATCCAGCTGATCGGTTTCGCCATCGGTACCACCGGCGGGATCGTCTACGCGTCCGGTGGCAACGGTGACACCAGGGCCGTGCTGATCAGTGTGATGACGGCGCCGTTCTTGACGGCGGCGTACGTCGCCTCGCTGCTGCGGATCATGCACTCCGACGGCGGTGAGGACATCCGCCGGCTGCTCGCACCCGCCGGGCGCATGGCGCTGTCCAACTACATCGGGCAGTCAGTGGCAACGCTGCTGATCTTCACCGGCGTCGGGTTCGGGCTGGTGGGACAGGTCTCGCCGCTGGAGACCATGGGCCTCGCGGTCGGGATCTTCGTACTGCAGGTGATCCTCAGTCACGTGTGGCTGAGCACCTTCCGGTACGGGCCGGTCGAAGGGGTGCTGCGGGCGGTCACGAACGCGACCGCCCTCAGCCGGCGAACTCAGGCCGCGTGACGGCCGTGGTGCAGGCGGGCGGTGCGGATGGTGTGCACCGTCCCGGTGGTCGAAGCAGGCTTGTGGGTGAAGGGCTTGGCCGTCGCGCCGAGCGCGAGCAGGTCGAGCTTGGTACGGGCGACGTCGCGGTCGTCGGCGATCCAGGTGCCCCGCGGTCCGGCGGCCGGGCCGGTCGCGTTGCGCCGGTTGCTGAGCTCCAGAGCCGCGATCACGGCCAGTACGAGAACTGTGAGTGCGATGTATGCGGTCATGGCAGTAATGATTCTATGTTTCAGATCCTGCCACCAGTGGCGCTATTGACATAGTCCGATAAGATTCTGCCATGTTGCGGAAGATCGCGGTGGTCCTGATGGAGGACGTCGCCCTGTTCGAGTTCGGCGTCCTGGCCGAGGTGTTCGGGCTGGACCGCACCGACGACGGTGTGCCGCCGTTCGACTTCAAGGTGTGTTCGACCACGCCCGGCGTCCCGATGGAGACCAGTACGCACTCCCAGGTGGTCGCGCCGTACGGCCTGGAGGAGCTCGAGGACGCCGACCTGATCGGCATCCCGGCCACCACCTGGCGGCACGAGTACGACGAACGCATCCTGGACGCGCTGCGCCGGGCCGAGGCGCGCGGCGCGATCCTGCTCACGGTCTGCTCCGGCGCGTTCGTGCTCGGCGCCGCCGGACTGCTCGACGGCCGCGGGTGCACCACGCACTGGCGCTACATCGACAAGTTCATGGCGCAGTTCCCGAATGCGAAGATCGACCCGGACGTGCTGTTCGTCGACGACGGCAACATCATCACCAGCGCCGGTACGGCGGCCGGTATCGACGCCTGCCTGCACCTGGTCCGGCGCGAGCTCGGCAGCGCGGTCGCGACCAGGATCGCGCGCCGGATGGTGGTCCCGCCGCAACGCGACGGCGGCCAGCGGCAGTACGTCGAGGTTCCGGTGCCGGAGTGCTCCGCGGAGAGCCTGCAGCCGGTGCTGAACTGGATGACCGACAACCTCACGATCGAGCACACCGTGCCGGCCCTGGCCCGGCGCGCGCAGATGTCGGAGCGCACGTTCGCCCGCCGCTTCGTCGCCGAGACCGGTACGACGCCCCTCAAATGGGTCACCACCCAGCGCGTACTGCGTGCGCGCACGCTGCTCGAACAGACCCGGATGGGCATCGAGCAGATCGCCACCGAGTCAGGCTTCGGGACGGCCGCCCTGCTCCGGCACCACTTCCGTAGAGTGGTGGGCGTGCCACCACAGGATTACCGCCGTACGTTCCAGACCGCCGGCTGATGGTTGCGTACCGCAACGCCAGCCCCGATGACGCCGACGCCGTACTGGCTTTCTGGGCCACGGCCGCCGAGGACTCACACCGCCCAGCAGACTCCGCCGACGCCGTACTGCGCCTGATCGCGCGCGATCCACAGGCGCTGATCCTTGCCGTGGACAACGATCAGGTCGTCGGCTCGATCATCGTCGGCTGGGACGGCTGGCGCTGTCACCTGTACCGGCTGGCCGTCGCGCCGACGCACCGCCGGCAGGGCATCGGCCGCGAACTGGTCGCCCGCGCCGAGACGAGGTTCGCGGCGTACGGCGGAACGCGCGCGGACGCGATGGTGCTCGACGACAACACCCAGGCACACGGCGTCTGGTCCACGGCCGGCTATTCCCCACAGCCCGAATGGTCGCGCTGGGTCAAGCCGCTCCAGCTGGATACTTGACATCGGATACCCGCAAACTAATACTCGATTTCGAGTAATCGAGATCGGGGATGTGGTCGCGTGGCCAGACGCAAGGTGGGCAATCCGCTCGCGTTCGCCGTGCTCGGCACTCTTAGCGAGCGGCCGATGCACCCGTACGAGATCTCCACGACGCTCCGGACCCGCGCCAAGGACCGGAGCATCAAGGTGAACTACGGCTCGCTCTACTCGATCGTGTCCAGCCTGGAGAAGCACGGCTTCATCGAGGCGCTGGAGACCGTCCGCGAGGGCAACCGGCCGGAGCGGACGGTGTACCAGATCACCGACGCCGGCCAGGCCGAGTTCGAGGACTGGCTGACCGAGCTGGTCGGTACGCCGTCGCGTGAGTTCCACCCGCTGGAGGCGGGCCTCGCGTACCTGCTCGGTCTGCAACCGGACCGTGCCGTCGAGCTGCTGGAGCAGCGTCTGGTGATCGTCGACGCGGAGATCGCGAAGACGACCAGGGAACACGACGAGATGGCGGCCGTCGGCTTTCCGCGGATCTTCTGGGTCGAGTCGGAGTTCCGGCTGGCGCTGCTGCGCGCCGAGTCGGCGTACGTCCACCAACTCGCCGAGGAGATCCGCGGCGACACGCTCGGCGGGGCGAAGTTCTGGCGGACGGCGTGGAAACACTATCTGGAGGACGGCATCGCCCCGGCAGACCAGTTGAAGGATCCGGTCAAGTACTTCGGGGAGGAGTTCGCCTCGATGCAGGCACTGCCGGAAGCGTAAAGAGCGGCCCTCGATCCACGGTGCGGCAACACCAGGATCAAGGGCCGCGGTTCCTCGAGTCGGTCCGAAGACCTGGCACCCAAGGCGCATTCATCAGGATAGCCAGCCCGACGACCGGCTCCCGCACCCACAAGGGAGTCATCTGATGGCTACGCATGCCGTCGAAGCGGTCGACCTGGTCAAGACGTACCCGGCCGGCCGGAAGAATCCACCGCTTCGCGCGCTCGACGGGCTCACCGTCAGCGTGCCGGAGGGCGTCGTCCTCGGCCTGCTCGGGCCGAACGGCGCCGGCAAGTCCACCACGGTCAAGATCCTGACCACGCTGTCCCGGGCCGACTCGGGCAGCGCGCGGGTCGCCGGCCACGACGTCAACCGCGAGCAGGACAAGGTCCGGCGCGCGATCGGGTACGTACCGCAGAAGTCCAGCTCGGACCCGATGGCGACCGGTCTGGAGAACCTCGTCCTGAGCGGGCGCATCTTCGGGCTGTCCCGTTCCGAGGCTGTTCAGCGCGCCGGCGAGTTGCTGACCCGCTTCGACCTGGCCGAGCACGGCGATCGGCCGGTACGCACGTACTCCGGGGGAATGCAGCGCAAGCTGGACGTCGCGCTCGGCCTGGTCCACCGGCCCAAGGTGCTGTTCCTGGACGAGCCGACCACGGGCCTCGACCCGGAGGCGCGGGCCGACCTGTGGAACGAAGTACTGCGGTTGTCCGGGCAGGAAGGGCTGACCGTACTGCTCACCACGCACTACCTGGAGGAGGCCGATCGGCTGGCCGGGCAGCTGGCGATCGTCGACCACGGCAAGGTCGTTGCCGAGGGCACCCCGGAGACGTTGAAGGCCGCGCTCCGCGGCGACTCGGTACATGTCGAGCTGGTCGATCCTGACACCGACGGGACCGTTCGCTCGTTGTTGCGGCAGTTGCCCGGGATCGGGGAGATCGTTGTCGAGGGCAACACTTTGCGGGCGCGGGTCGATCGTGGCGCAACCGCCGTACCGGCTGTGCTGGGAGTCCTTGAGGACAAGGCGATTCCGGTGGTTGCGGTGACTGTGTCGCGACCGTCGCTGGACGACGTGTACCTGCAGTACACCGGTCGTTCGTTCAAGGTTGCGGAGGAGGCGGCGTGATCGCGCATACGGGTCTCATCCTCGGCCGGTGGACGCGGGCGTCGTACCGGCAGCCGGCGTTGATCGCGTTCACGTTGGTGCAGCCGGCGATCTGGTTGCTGTTGTTCGGGCAGCTGTTCCAGGGGGTCGTACACATCCCCGGGTTCGGCGACTCGTCGTACATCGCGTTCCTGACGCCGGGGATCGTGATGATGACCGCGCTGATGACGAGCGGCTGGAGCGGTACGTCGTTCGTCCAGGACATGGAGCGCGGGGTGATGGACCGGATGCTCGCGTCGCCGGTCAGCCGCGGCGGGCTGATGGCCGGACAGCTGCTCAGCAACGCGACCACGACGTTCATCCAGACCGTGCTGGTGTTCGGGATCGGCTTCGCTGCCGGTGCTCGGTACGACGGTGGGATCGGCGGCTATCTGGTGACGATCCTTGCTTCGGTACTGGTCGGGCTCGGGTTCGGCTCGTTGTCGAACGCGGTCGCACTGCTCACCCGGCAGCAGGAGGCGCTGATCGGGATCTCGCAGTTCGTGTCGCTGCCGCTGACGTTCATGTCGTCGATCATGATCGACCCGACGGTGGCGCCGCACTGGGTGAACGTCGCGGCCCGCTACAACCCGGTCGACTGGGCCACCATCGCCGCCCGCCAGTCCTTGGCCGCCTCGCCGGACTGGTCGTCGGTCTGGCGGCACTGCACGTACCTACTGGCCTTCACCCTGATCGTCGCCTGGCTCTCGACCCGGGCCTTCCGTACGTACCAGCGGTCAGTGTGAGGCGTACCAGGGCCTCCTCCCTCCTCCCCTCTTTCTTTCCCTTTAGTTTGTGGCGTACCAGGGTTTGATGACGTTGTCGATCAGCGCGAGTCGTTCGTCGAAGGGGATGAAGGCGGACTTCATCGCGTTGATCGCGAACCACCTCAGGTCGGAGAGGTCGTAGTCGAAGGCCTCCGCCAGCAGGGCGAGCTCGCGGCTCATCGACGTACCGCTCATCAACCGGTTGTCGGTGTTCACCGTGACCCGGAAGCGGAGCTTGGCGAGCAGGCCGATCGGGTGCTCCGCGATCGACGCGGCCGCGCCGGTCTGCAGGTTCGAGCTCGGGCACATCTCCAGGGGGATTCGGCGATCCCGGACGTACGCCGCGAGCCGCCCGAGCTCGACCTTGTCGCCGTCGTGGGTGATGTCGTCGATGATCCGTACGCCGTGCCCGAGGCGGTCCGCGCCGCACCACTGGATCGCCTGCCAGATCGACGGCAACCCGAACGCCTCGCCGGCGTGGATGGTGAAGTGCGCGTTCTCCCGCTGCAGGTACTCGAACGCGTCGAGGTGCCGGGTCGGCGGGTAGCCGGCCTCGGCGCCCGCGATGTCGAACCCGACCACACCGGCATCGCGGTACGCCACCGCCAGCTCGGCGATCTCCATCGACCGCGCCTTGTGCCGCATCGCGGTCAGCAACTGCCGCGCCACGATCGGCCGTTCGGCCACCGCCATCCCGTGCTCGAACCCTTCCCGCACGGCGTCCACCACTTGCTCGAGGCTGAGCCCCATGGTCAGGTGCTGCTCCGGCGCATACCGGACCTCGGCGTACACCACCCCGTCCGCCGCCAGATCCTGCACACACTCACTCGCCACCCGCTTGATCGCCTCAGCCGTCTGCATCACCGCAACGGTGTGATCGAACGTCTCCAGATACCGCTCCAGCGACCCCGAGTCCGCCGACTCAACAAACCACTCCCCCAGCTCCCCCGCGTCCCCCCGAGGCAAAACATGCCCCACCTCCCGAGCCAACTCGAGCACGGTCCCCGGCCGAAGCCCCCCATCCAGATGGTCATGCAGAAGAACCTTCGGCGCCGCAACCAACAGCCCGGGAGTGATCATGCGGCCATCTTCGCACCCGAGATGCCCGCACATGCGCGCGAAGGACACGCGAGCCGTCGCCACCGCCCGGTCAGACCGAGCCAGTTGTGCAACGCACCGTTGCACAACTGGCTCGGGCAGCAAGGTCGTCGACACGTGCTCAAGTTGCGGTGTTCACCGAGTTGGACTTCGTCCCCGGATGCGCGTCTGGCCTAGTACTCCAGCGATGGTTCTTGATCAGGCGGGTTGGCGTGCTGGACGGAACCTTGCGATGCCTGCGACTGTTGTCGCCTAGCGACCAGACGGCGGCTCGGGGAGTGGACCGGGATCCTCGTTGCTCACCTTGACCTTCGGATCGCGGATGAGCCGATCTGCAGCCTTCGCTCCTGAGCAATCTCCGACGGTCCCTGAGTAAACAGGGCTGATACTTCCGAAGATGTACTGACCGTCATAAATGACGATGCGCATCGACGCCTGTGATCCAACCGGGCCCAGGGAGACGGGACCTACCCAACGTCCCGTGCTGTCGGTTGTGAAGTCCTTGAGAACGAACCAGCCGCCTGAGCTCGCGTTGAGTTTCTGGATCGAGCCCGTTCGACCTCCGTAGTTGATGAGACCATGAGGTGCGATCGCATAGCGCTGCGCCCAGATGTGCAGGTTGCATTCGTCGCCCGGGACGACCTCGATATCGACCTTCGACACCATGCGAATGTCAGTTGCGGGTGTGTTCTGGGGGATTGAGGCGTCGGCTGTCTGGTTCTGGGTGGTGCTCGACTGGCCGGTTGAAGGGGTCTCACCCTGGCTGGCGAATGCTGGGTTCGTCGGCGCGAGTGCCCCTGCAGGTTGCCAGGTCACTGGTGCGAGGCTCGCGTTGTCGTAAACGCTCCAGCTCTCGGGGTAGTTGAAGTTGAAGAACAGCTTGTTCGTCACCACGCCGTCGGCCCGTTTCGCTTCCCAGCGCGCGTCGATTACACCGGCTGTTGCACAGTCCGCGCCGAGACTGACCGATGGGGATTGGTACGGCGCCGAGATATGCACCCTGGTGGGAACGTTGAGGGTGCAGGACGCTGCGGCTGCCTGCTGACCGACCGCGTCGCTGGAGGAGACGTCGGCGGACAGGATTCCGGCAGCCACCAGCACCGTCAGAGGTAGTAGGACGCGAGGCCGCGCGAGCACCTTCGCGCGATTAGTAGCCGAGGTCATCTGCCTCTTCCTCCAAGTTGATCCACGACAGGTATTGGTCAGTTAGCTCGGCCCGGTACTCCGTGCTGTCGCCGCGCAGTCCACTGGCTGTCGCGGCCACGAGGGCCCCGATATCTTGATAGGTCTCGTACGGCATCTCTGGCGTGTCGTCGAACATGATGTTGAGCTCGCCGCTGCCGCCGGCGTGGACGCCGAGGTGGCTCCCAGTCGGATCTACGGCGAATGGGATGAGCGGATCCCGGCCCCATAGGTCCGTCATCCGGCGGCACCGTTCGTATCGGGCGAGAGCATCGTCGATAGTGAGCGGGTACCAGTTCCCGATGAAGCAGAACCCTCCGGCTCCGCGTGAACCTGTGCCGGCGTGCACGTCGTACAACTCCCGCAGTGATGCCGGGAGTTCACCGACCGCATCAGACCAAGCCGCTGCCTGGGTCTCCGTGATCGGCGGGCGCAGATCAGCCCGGACTCGCGGGCTCTGCTGCTCTAGCGCGGACTCGATCGCTTGCCAGTCCGATTGGATGCTCATCATGACTCCTAGTACGCGTAGACCCTGAACCCGTCCGACTCGAGAATGCGGTCGTAGTAGTACCAGACGCCGCGCTTGTTTCCCTCGGTGGAGTTGTGGTCTGCGTTGATATAGCGAACCGAGTAGTTCGTCTCGGGGTCGTTGAACGTCCCTTCATAGGTGGACGCGAATGGGTACTCGTCACAGGACTCGTCGGGCTGTTTGGGGAACCACTTCGAGCATTGATAGACCGCTCGCGCACGCTGGGCCTTGTTCAGGTTCCCATCGACGGTGCGAGTGAGGTTGTACGGGATAATCTTGTTCCCGCTGGGATCCGGCGGCATCGTCGAGTTCGGATTATTGAGAGCGTCGTAGATGTGTTGCGCAACCTCGCCGACCTCGGGATCGGACCTGGACAACGACCAGCTTGGTTGGACGCCGGCGAAGATGCACGCCGGCCCGTTGAAGCCACCACGTGTCGAACCATCGCACCTGACGACGGTCTTCAATGTGCCGAGGTCCGCGATCGCTCCGGGATTGGCGGGGTTGGTCGCTTCGAACTTGACCTCAAGATTCAGTCCCGTTTTCCGATCCGGATCGGCTGCTGTCTCGGCCGGCAGGGGGACGGTTGTCTTGAACTCCATCACCTGACTGGCATTAAGGTCGGCGAGGATCGCGTCCTGGGACGAGCCGGGCTGGCTCCCGCAGGTCGCGCCATCCCCTTCGTGACCATAGACAAAGTCACACGACACCCTCGCGATCAGGGTTGTCGTGCCAGGCGTGACCTTGCTGCGCTCCGGGGAATGGGCTTGATCGATATAGATGCGGACGACGACCTCGTTGGTGCTCTTCGACCCCCAACCGATGAGGGTCAAGCGGTAGCTGACCTTTCCTGTCTCGACCAGCTTGTCGTTGATGGTCTCGACCTTGTAGAGGTCAACGAGGGTCCAGGCGCACCATTGGTAGTGGTTATAGATCCGTCCGGGTCCGTTGTTGGACTGCCAGGTCCAGTAGCTCCCCTGCCCGAGGTGCTGGCACTGCTCGACCGTCAGGTAAGTGAAGATATCTGGTACGTCGGGGTCGCTCGCCGAGGCGAACCTGCTCTTGCCTGCTGTCGCCGGATCGACGGAACTTGCGTCGACACGGTAGCTCTGTCCCGTCTGAGCCGCGTATGCGTTCAGTGCGCGCTGGAAGTCCTTCGCTGTTGCCCCGCTCGGTAACTTCTTCATCGGCGGCACAGGCTTTGGCGGTGCCAAGGCGACTGGCGGCACCGTAACCACTGATGGAGCCTGGGCCGGGGTCTGCTGACCGATGGCAGATGTCGCTGATGCACTGATGGCCGTTGCCGACACGAACAGGACGGCACCAGCGAACAATGGGAGTCTTCTCACGAAACAGGCTCCTGACGGAGAGGGCGGACTCGTCAGCTGTTTGATCGCGGGAAGTTCCCACTTCGTTACGGTCAGTTATGTGAACTATTCACAATCAGGACTAGGCCGTATTCGCGGGCTGGCACCTGATCGGGGAAGGGGCGCTCTGGGAACCCACCGAGCTACTCAGCTATGCGGCTGCGCTTGACAGTCACCAAGCGGTGGACACCGACCAGTTGCCGATAGACACGCACCACTGCGTCAATCGAATGCCCGGTCGTGCACGTGACTGGCACCGTTCTTCTGGTCCTCTGCGCAGATCATCAGCCTGCAATCCCCGTGCAAGAGAGCCCCATAGTTTTCAACGTCGAGCTTCGCTGCTACATGGTCGCCGAGCTGAAGTCGGGGCAGTTCAACGCGGCGTTCCTTGGCCAACTCGGCCTCTACATGCAGGTGGTGGACGACATACTCGTGAGGGACGGCGACAAACCGACTATCGGTCTTCTGCTCTGCCGGAACAAGAACAAAGCCGTCGCGGAGTACGCGCTGAAGGGGGATTCAAAAGGCCCCATCGGAGTGGCAGAGTGGACGGCCGCGATCAGCAACTCGCTGACTGATGAGTTCCGATCCGCATTGCCCAGCGTTGCCGAACTGGAGGCTGAGCTGACCGCTGAGGACTGATCCGGCAAACGTTCAAGACTTGGGGTGGTGGGGGTGTCATCGTGGGGAGATGGTGAGGCGGCTGCGTGGGCGGGCTGAGTGGCGGTTCTTTGGGGTGTTGCCTCGGGCTGGGTGGGGGTTGGCTGCTGGGTGGTGGGGGTTGCTGGTTGCTCGTGGGGTGTTGCCGGCGGTGTTTGCGGTGGCTATGGGGTGGTTGGTGGGGGCGGTGCAGCACGGGCGGGCGTTGGGGGCGCCGCTGGGGTTGATGGGTGTGACGTTCGTGTTGTTGCAGGTGTTGACGCCGGTGCATCAGGCGGTCAGTGCCAACCTCGGTAGTCGCGTGTCGTCGTACCTGAACGATGCACTGGCGAAGGCGTGTGTCGGGCCGCCGGGGATCGGGCATCTGGAGGATCCGGGGCTGAGCGAGGATCTCGTCGTGGCTCGGGAGTTCGATCACGGGCAGACCGGGCCGCCGATGTACCTGAACGTCGACTTCGTCGCCGGCAGTCTGGTCGAGCTGGCGGGCGGGATCGCGTCGGCGGTCGTGTTGTTCGGGTTCAGCTGGTGGGCGCCGCTGGTGCTGGTGGTCGCGTGGGGTGCCACGCATTGGCTGTTGCGCGAGAGCGGTGTCTGGAAGGACCGCAACACCGACGAGGTCCGCTCGGCGCAGCGGCACGCCAACTACGCGTACGAGCTCGCCGTCGAGCCGGGCGCGGCGAAGGAGCTCCGGCTGTTCGGGCTCGCGGACTGGACGGTACGGCGGTTCACCGAGCGACGCCGGCGGTTGTTCGAGCTGCAGTACACCGCGACCCGGTTGCGGGAGCGCCCAATGATCTGGAGTCTGCTGATCGTTGTGGTCGCCAACGGTCTGGTGTTCTGGGCGCTCGGCGCGTCGGCGATCGCGGGCGACCTCCCGCTGGATCGGCTGGTCGTGTTCGCGCAGGTCGCGATCGGCGTCGGGATGATCGCGTTCGGTGGGCTGAACTGGGCCCTGGACGGAGCGGCCGCACCGGTGGTCGCCGTACAGCGGCTGGAGCCGGCGATGGCAAGGGCCGGTGCGTTGTCGTCCGGGCATGCTGAGGGCGGCCGGGGTGCGGTCGAGGTTCGGCTGCGGGACGTACGGTTCGGTTATCCACAGGGTGAGCGGCAGGTGTTCGACGGACTCGACCTGACCATCCCGGCCGGCTCCTCGCTCGCCGTCGTCGGGCAGAACGGCGCCGGCAAAACCACGCTGGCGAAGCTGCTCTGCCGGTTGTACGACCCCGGCTCCGGCTCGATCCACGTCGACGGCACCGACCTGAGGGACCTCGACGTCGACGCCTGGCGTACGCGCGTGGCCGCCGTCTTCCAGGACTTCCTCAAGCTCGAACTCCCGCTGCGGGACAACGTCGCACCGGCCGGCGCGCCCGAGGAGGACATCCGGGCCGCGCTCGCGGACGCCGGCGCCGCGGACCTCGCCGACCTGGACACCCGGCTCGCGACCGGGTACGGCGACGGCACCGACCTGTCCGGCGGGCAGTGGCAGCGGGTCGCCCTGGCCCGGGCGCTGTGCGCCGTACGCCAAGGAGCCGGTCTCGTACTGCTCGACGAGCCGACCGCGCAACTGGACGTCCGCGGCGAGGCGGCGATCTTCGACCGGATCCTGACCGCGACCCGGGACGTCACCACGATCCTCATCTCGCACCGGTTCTCGACGGTCCGGCACGCCGACCGGATCTGCGTGCTCGAGCACGGTCGGGTGGTCGAGCTCGGCAGCCACGACGAACTGATGGCGCTCGGCGGGCGGTACCGGACGATGTTCGACCTGCAGGCGCAGCGCTTCACGGCCGAGGTCGACGAGGAAGGGCTCAGCTATGACACGCTCTGACGATCTCCCGAAGGCGATCCCCGCGATGTGGCGGCTGTGCAAGCTCGGCTATCAGCACGAGCCGTGGTTGCTGGTCGCTGCCTTCCTGATGACGTTGCTGGCTGCAGTACCCGACGCGCTGCTGGCGTTGTGGCTCAAGCTCCTGGCGGACGGCGTACTGCACCACGACAAGAGGGCGGCGCTGCTAGCAGCGGGCGGACTGGCGTTGTCGGTGACAGCGACGTGGTTCCTGCGGACCCTCTCCGCACGGATCTCCCGCCGGTTCCGCGACCGCGTGACGATCATGCTGGAGGCACACGTCGCTCGGTTGCAGGCGTCGGTCGCCACGGTCGAGCACCACGAGCGGCGCGACTACCTGGACCGCCTGTCGGTGCTGCGCAAGCAGGTGTTCGTCCTCGACCACATGTACATGTCGCTGTTCTCCACCTGCGGCTGGATCCTGCGCCTGGCGGTGACGGTCGCCCTGCTGATGTCGATCCACCCGGCGCTCGCACTCCTCCTCCTCTTCGCGCTGCCGACCGTTCTCAGCTCCAGCTGGCGGCCGGGCGTCGAGCGAGAGGTCGAGGAGCGGTACGCCGCTCACTTCCGCCTCTCGCAGCACCTGTTCAAGACCGCGACCACACCCGCCCCGGGCAAGGAGGTCCGCGTCATCGGCATCGGTCCCGATCTGGTCGGGGGACGCCGGCGCGAATGGGAGCAGTGGTACCGCCCGATGGCGGCCGCTCGCTGGTCCAGCGCCGTGTGGCACGCGCTCGCCTGGGCAGTGTTCGGTACGGCGTACGTCGGTGCCGTGTTGTTCGTCGCGTCCGGTCTGCACGGGTCCGTGGGGCAGGTGCTGCTCATCCTCGCGGCCGGCGCGCGGCTGTCGTCGTACATCGGTGCGACCGTCGGAGAGATCGGCTTCCTGCGCGGTATCTGGCTGGACGGTTCGCGGCGGCTTGTCTGGCTGGAGAACTACGCGGCCTCGTTCGACCGTACGGCGGACCAGCCCGCGCCCGAGCGGCTCGTCGACGGCATCCACCTGGAGAACGTGTCGTTCTCGTACGCCGGATCCTCGCGCCCCGCGTTGGAGAACGTCGACCTGCACCTCCCGGCAGGGAGGGTGATCGCGGTCGTCGGCGAGAACGGCGCCGGCAAGTCCACGCTGGTGAAGCTGATCTGCAAGCTGTACGAGCCGGCCGGCGGGCGGATCATGCTGGACGACAGGCCGCTCGCCCGGATCCCTGCGGACGCGTGGCGGCAGAAGATCGCCGGCGCGTTCCAGGACTTCTTCCGGTTCGAGTTCCGCGCGGCGCACAGCGTCGGGCTGGGTGACCTGCCGCGGCTGGACGACGTACCGGCCGTGACGACTGCGGTCGGACGGGCCGGGGCCGAGGACGTACTGGAGCGGTTGGAGTCCGGGTTGGACACGCAGCTCGGATCGACCTGGCCGGACGGGGCGGAGATCAGCTTCGGGCAGTGGCAGAAGCTGGCGCTGGCGCGTGGGTTCATGCGCGACCGGCCGCTGCTGCTGGTCCTCGACGAGCCGACGGCCGCGCTCGACGCCGAGACCGAGCACGCCTTGTTCGAGCGGTACGCCGCGGCCGCGCGGGTCAGTACCGACGGGCGGATCACGATCCTCGTCTCGCACCGGTTCTCGACCGTACGGATGGCCGACCTGATCGTGGTCCTGGACGGCGCCCACGTGGTCGAGACCGGCACCCACGACGAGCTGATGGCCCGCAACGGTCACTACGCCGACCTCTACCGGATTCAGGCCGCGGCATACCACTAGCCGATCTTGAAGACCGGTACACCTGGGGCGATGTGGTGCAGGACCTCGTCGGGGGAGTTCTTGTCGACGTCGCCGCTGAAGAATGTGCCGACCTCCCAGGCCCACTTCTTCAGGTACAGCCGGAGCGCGGGGATCTTGTCGGCGTCGGTGAGCTCCTCGGCGTGGAACGTCTCCACCTTGCCGCCGAGCTGCAGCCGGCCGGTACCACTGGCGCGCAGGTTCTTCACCCACTGGGTGTGCCCGCGCGGCGCGACCAGGTACCGCTGCCCGTCGATCACCAGCAGGTTCACCGGCGTACTGCGCCACTCGCCGGACTTGCGGCCCTGGACCGAGAGGACCCGGCTGCCCATCAGGCTGACACCGAGCTTCGTCAGCCGCGCGACGATCCGGTTGAACACCCGCATGCTGCCCTCGTTGGCGGTGATCACGCGCTTGCTGTCGTAGGTCTGCTTGTACTCGGTCATTGTCTTCTCCTCGATCGAGAGCGAGAGCGGTGCTCTCTGTTGTGATCAGTCAACACTGGATCGCTGATCACTGTCAAGAGCACTGCTCTCGTATCTGTGGCACACTGGCGTCATGAACGCCGGACGAACTGCCCGTGAGCGTGCCCGGGCCGAGCTGACCGAGCAGATCAAGACGGCTGCCCGGGAGCAGTTGGCAACCGTCGGCGCGGAGGCGCTCTCGCTGCGGGCGATCTCCCGGGAGCTCGGAATGGTCTCGTCCGCCCTCTACCGGTACTTCGCCAGCCGCGACGAGCTGCTCACCGCGCTGATCATCGACGCGTACGACTCCCTCGGCTCAGCGGCGGAGGCAGCCGCCATCAGAGGCGATCCGCTGGACGAGTGGATCGCGATCTACGCCGCCGTACGGGACTGGGCGCGGGCCAATCCACAGGAGTACGCGCTGATCTACGGGTCGCCGATCAGTGGGTACAAGGCTCCGCAGACGACGGTCGAGCCGGCGGTCCGAGTGCCGTTGCTGCTGCTCGGGCTGCTCCAGCGGGCGCAGGTGGCGGGCCGGCTCGTCACGCCGGCGGACGCGCCGGTGCCGTCGGGGATGCTGGCCGAGCAGACGAAGGTGCTGGTCGCGCTGGCTCCTGACGTACCGCCCGCGGTGCTGGTGCGGACGGTGATCGTGTGGACGCAGCTGTTCGGGATGCTCAGCTTCGAACTGTTCGGTCAGCTGGTCGGGACGATGGACCCGGCGGACGAGTTCTTCACCTCGGCGTCACGGCAGATGGCGGCGTTCGTGGGGCTCAGCTGAACGCTTTGGGCAGCGGTACGTCCAGGGCGCGCGCCACGCGTCGTATATAGGTCTCTCGCGGGATCGACACCGCGCCGAGCGTGGCGAGATGGTCGGTCACCCACTGGATGTCGAAGACCCGTTCGGCGGCGTACTCGTCGTCGAGCAGCTCGATCGTGCCGGCGACGGCAGCCTTCGAGCCGTCGGTCTTGTGGTGGAACATCGACTCACCCGCGAACAGCCCGCCGATCGCCACGCCGTACAGACCGCCCGCTAGCTCGTCGCCGTCCCAGGCCTCGACCGAGTGCACCCAGCCGAGCCGGTGCAGTTCGGTGTACGACGCGATGATGTCGTGGTCGATCCACGCACCCGGGCGGCGCGGATCGGCACACGCCCGGATCACCTGGTCGAACGCGGTGTTGACCCGGATCTCGAACTGCGCCCGCGCCCGCCGCAGCGACCGCGACGGCCGGTACCCGGCAACCTCGATTACCCCGCGGTCCACCGGCGACCACCACAACACCGAACTGCGATGGTCCGGCATCGGGAACAGTCCCCGCCGGTACGCCGCCAGCACCGTCCCCGGCGCGAGATCGGCACCACCCGCGACCACGTCACTGCTCCCGGCCACACCAACCGGCGGGAAGTCCCAGTGAGACGGAGCAGGTTCGATCGGCACGACACCATCCTGGACCATGCGGTCCGCCAGGCCACCACAATCGCCTCCGACGGGGCGCGCTCCCGCGGCGGACGCTCGGCCCGCTGCGATTGTGATGGCCTGGGCGTCCGCCCCCTAGGGGACACCAAGGGTTTCTCCCGAGTGGCGGAGGGCTCGGAGGCACGTACAGTTGAAGCACGTCCGGGTTCTGACGCGTGGGGCCGGGCGGGAAGGAGCACCGTGGCCGGAGTAGCCAGGTTCGTCGCCAGTAGTCTCGCGCCCGCCGCCCAGCGGTTCGCCCCGACGGCAGCGGGCGGTGTGTTGCGCCAGATCCTCGAGATCGCGATCGACGGGTACCAGCGGTTCCCCGGCGCGGAGCGGATCGCCGACAACAAGCTCGAGCGCTGCGAGGGCGACATCACGCTCGCGATCGACGCGGTCATCGACCAGCACATCCGGCTCGCCGGCGTGCAGGGGTTCGCCACCAGCATCGGCGGTCTCATCACGCTCCCGGTCTCGCTGCCCGCCAACCTGACCGGTCTCGCGGTCGTGCAGTGCCGGATGGTGGCGGCGATCGCTCACCTGCGCGGATACGACCTGGACGACCCGCGGGTGCGTACGGCGGTCATCACCTGCCTGCTCGGCGAGGAGGGCGTCACCGACCGGCTGCGGAAGTCGAGCCTGGTCACCTCGCCGCTGGCGATCGCGACCGCCCCGGTCTTCGACCCGGAACTCGACCGGCAGATCTCGGGCGAGGTCGTCGCGGAACTCATCGGCCGGATCAGCGGCAAGCGGATGGCGCTGACGATCACGCGCCGCGTCCCGCTGCTCGGCGGCGCGGTCGGCGCCGGTGTCGACGGCTGGTCGACGTACCGGGTCGGGCAGTTCGCCGACAAGAGCCTGGTCCGCCGCATCCGCCGTCCGATCGAGCAGTGACGGTCTGAACTACCGGTCGCCGACCTGGCCGGATTCGCGGGTGCCGCAGCAGTGTCACCTCGACCCGCCGGAATCACGCTGACTGTTCGGCCTTGTCCCTCCGGGTCAGCGGCAGTTTGGCGCGGGTCTCCTCGTCGGCAGGGGATTCGATGAACAACACCAGATCCGGGTGCGCGGACACCGCCAACTCGGTGATCCTGAGGCGTACCTCGCCGACGGCCGGGTTGGCGATCCGCCGTACGCGCTCCGTACAGGCCGCCACCTCGTGCCGCGACCACAGCCGGTCGAACTCGGGGCAGATCGACCGCAACCGCGCGAGGTCGGTCTCCCAGTCCGGGTCGCCGACGTGCTCGCCGTACGCCGACCTCAGCCGGCCGACCAGGTACGGAACCTCGGTGTCGTAGTTCAGCAGCTGGTCCCGGGCGGCCGGCTCGGTGATGATGCACCACAGCAGGTTCTTGTGGATGCAGGGCAGCCGATGCCAGTCGTGGAACAGGTCGTTGTACGCACGGTTGGCCTTCACGATGTCGAACCGGGTGTTGGTGATCACCGCAGGCAGCGGATCGAGCGCCTCCACGATCTCCTCGAACACCGCCTCGCTCGCGCAGTCCGCCGTACGTGGCAACCGTACGGGCGTCGCCTCCGCCAGCCGGTACAGATGCTCCCGCTCCACCGGCGTCAGCCCGAGCGTCGTCGCCACCGCATCGAGCACCTGCCCCGACGCATTGATCGGCCGCCCCTGCTCGAGCCACGTATACCAGGTCACCCCGACCCCGGCCAGCTGCGCCAACTCCTCCCGCCGCAGCCCAGGCGTCCGCCGCCGCCCACCCCCAGGCAACCCGACATCCTCCGGCGCCACCCGAGCCCGCCGCGCCTTCAAGAACTCCCCAAGCTCAACCCGCTGCGCAGTCACCACTCCATGGTCCCAGCGCCCACCGACACTTTCAGCCGGCGAGGGCCTGGACGACTCGGCTGGGGGAGGGTTTTTCCAGTTGGGCGGCCATCCAGGTGCTGGTGGTGACCAGTTTTTCGAGGTCGACGCCGGTTTGGATTCCCAGGCCGTTGAGTTGCCAGAGGAGGTCTTCGGTGGCGAGGTTGCCGGTGGCGCTCTCGGCGTACGGGCAGCCGCCCAGACCGCCGGCCGAGCTGTCGACGGTGGTGACGCCTTCGCGGAGTGCGGTGAGGGTGTTCGCCAGGGCCTGTCCGTAGGTGTCGTGGAAGTGCACCGCGAGCTTGTCCACAGGCACACCGGCCGCTCCGAAAGCCGCGATGAGGGCGCTGACCTGGCCCGGTGTGGCCACGCCGATCGTGTCGCCGAGGGACAGCTCGTGGCAGCCGAGCTCGACCAGTCGGGCACCGACCTTGACGACCTGGTCGATCGGTACGTCGCCCTCCCACGGGTCGCCGTAGCACATCGACACGTACCCGCGGACGGTCAGCCCGGCGGCCAGCGCCCGCTCGATCGTCGGCGTGAACATCGCGAACTGGTCGTCCAGCGTCGAGTTGAGATTCTTCGCCGCGAACGTCTCGGTCGCGCTCGCGAAGATCGCGATCTCCCGTACGCCGGCCGCGAGCGCCCGGTCGAGACCACGCTCGTTCGGCACCAGCACCGGGGCGCGGACGCCGTCCGGCAGGTCCAGCTGTTCGAGGAGCTCAGCCGCATCGGCGAGCTGCGGGACCCATTTCGGGTGGACGAAGCTGGTCGTCTCGATCGTCGTCAGCCCGGCGTCGACCAGTCGGTTGATGAACTCCGCCTTGACCGCCACGTCGACGATCGCCGACTCGTTCTGCAACCCGTCCCGTGGACCGACCTCGTAGATCGTGACCCGCTCGGGCAACCCCTCGGCCGTGACCAGTTGCGGTTCGCGCATCCTGCCGCCTCCTCCTCGAGCACGCCACGGGATCTCCGCGACAATGCTCCCGATGACAACTCTCGCTGCCATTCTGCGCGCCGCCGAACACGGCACGTACCCACCCCCAGATCTCACCATCTCCGTCGTACCCCCACCGTCCGACCGCGAGTACTGCGTGGTGTCGTTCACCGGCCACATCGTGATCGCCGCGGACGTCGACCCGGCGTGGGTCGCGGAGCGGGTACCGCCCGGCGATCTGTGCGCCCCGACGAACCCGCCGTTCCTCTCGGCCCTCGAGGAACTCACCGGCCGCCGGGTCAGCGCCCTCGATGCGATGCTCCTGGCGCCCGCCCTGACCGACCCGGCCGAACGCGCCGCCGCAACCGCCGGCCTCACCGAGTTGCACGACCTCGACCACCCGAGAGTCGACCGCGCCTGGCGTTATCGCGACGGCGTCCGCGTGTACGTCGACGCCCACGACGGCCTGGTGCTGACCGGCCGCGGCCTCGCGGACCGCCTCGAGTGCGCAATCGAAGTACCTCCGAATGCCCGCCACCAAGGCCACGGCCGCCGCCTGGCCGTGGCCGCCCGCGCCCTGATCCCAACCAACACGTCGATCTGGGCCCAGGTCACCCCGGGCAACGCAGCCTCGCTCCGCGCCTTTCTCGCGGCCGGCTACAAGCCGATCGGCTCCGAAGCCCTCCTGCTCAAGTGACCACCAGATGAACACCAGGCAGATTGTTGCCAGCAGCTACTGAATTCACAGCTGTGGACAAGGTTGGGGAAACTGAGGGTTGGTCACCAGTTGCCGGAGGGGCCGACAGGTTCTGGGGTGCGGTTTTCAGTGGTGGACTGCGGATTGTTGTGGTGCGGTTTTGGGGAGCGGCTTGGATGACGGGCCATTGGGCCGCTTGCGGAGGACGGGGTGATCGAGCCGCCGCCTGACTCGCCGGCTGAGTGCGATGCTGCGCCGGCGACTCCGCCGGCGGCCTTCCGGGCCCCGGCGAGGGCGACGGCTGCTGGGCCGACCGATGCTCCGGCGGCCTTGGCGCCGACCGTTTGCGCACCGGTCGCGCCACCGCCGATCGAACCACCGCCGGTCGAACCACCGGACGAGGTCGCGCCGCTGCGGCTCGAGCCGCTGCCAAATCCGGAGCCGGAGCTGCCGACGCTGATCGCGCCGCTGGCGAGTCCACCCGGGTCCGCGACCGAACTGCCCATCCCCGCGCTGCCGCCGGCCACCGCAGCAGTCACCGGCACCATGAAGCGCAGCAACGCCGGCAGGGCGAAAATCGCGAGCAGCAGCATCATCATTCCGGTCATCGCCCGCACCACGGAGTCGGTCGTACTCATCGCAGGGTCATGGGCCACCCTGATGGCCGCCGCGTAGACCAGCGCGGCCGCCGGCTTGTACGCGATGAAGGCCAGCGACCAGCCACAGAACTTCCGGAACCAGTTCCGGCCGATCTCGGTGTTCGTCGCGGCGGCGGCGAGCGGGAACGCACCCGCCATCAGCACCAGGAGTGCGGACCGCACGAGCATCAGAACGATCTGGATCAAGGAGGCGACGATCACCCCCAGGCCGGTCGTGATACCGAGCAGCGCCGGCATGCCGTCGGCGACGAGGCTCTGGGCCTGGCCGTCGCCGTTCACCGAGCCGCCGAAGGCGGCTGCCAGCGACAGGTCCTTGCCCGCCTGGTTGATGATGGCGACCGAGAACCCGTCCGACCAGGCCGACAGGAGCTGCATCGTCGCGGCCCCGGCCGTTCCGACCACGACGAAGGTCAGGATCCCCTTGAGCAGCTCTTGCAGCGGCCTCGCGCGCTGCTCCCAGGCGATCCGGATACCCGCGATGACGATCGCGATGGCGAACACCGCGGCCGTGACGCTCAGCAGGCTGCCCTGCAAGAACTGCACCGTGCCGGTTGCCTGGCCGTGTTGGTCGGCCAGCGACAGAGTGCCCGGCCGGAGCCAGAAGGTCATCGATCGCAGGGTGCTCAGCGCGCCTCCGGTGACCTGTGCCTGGAGTTGGTCCATCGCACTGGTCGCGACGGACTGGAAGCCGTCATGGATGTAGCACGTGATCTCCATCTTTCCGCACATCAGACACCACTCCAGGCAACGAAGTCGGACAGGTCACGGTGCTGGGCGAACGGTGCGCCGACCGGTTCACCGGGCGTGGGCGGTTTCAGACGCCAGTCGCCGTCGTGCCAGATCAGGGTGAGCGTGAGGCTCATGTAGCCGGACTCGACCGGCGTGGCGAGCAGCAGGATCACTCGGTCCGGCGCGGTGTCGATCAGGTGGTACCCGGCGAGCTGAGGCACCGAGTACCCACTCACCGAGTCGTCCGACTGCAGCTCGCGGATCAGGGCGTCGGTGTCGGGACCCGGAACCATCAGCTTCCGCGCGGTGGCGACCACCACGTCCTGGTCGGCCATCGCCGCGAAGGCGCTGTAGGCGGCGTACACTGCGCCGGTCGGTGAGTGGGCGAAGCACCGGCGGAACCCGTCGGGGTCGGTCACGGCCGGACCGTACGTCGACGAACGCGGTACGACGATGCGGCGGCTGACGTCCCAGCCGTCAACTGCCGGCGCCTTGTCCGGAACCGCCTGGTCGCCGCTCGCACGGTTGCAGCCGGTGGCACTTCGAGGTCGTGCGGCAGCGGTCGAGCTGTCCGGAGTCGCAGGCCCGACAGGCTCGCCTGCGCTGGGCTGGGTCTGCCCGGCAGCACTGTGCCCGGCAGCTTGCGGCTCGGAGGGATCGAGGGACGTGGCCGCCGGCGACGTCCGGCCGCCGATGATGAGCAGTCCGCCGCAGAGCAGGACCGCGCCGACGACGATGCAGGCTGCTACGAAACCAGCGCCGTAGGGCGAGTTTTCCTTGGTGTCCTTGCTCATTCGGGCTCCCCGATCCGGTGGGTTCATGACCTCGCGGATCAAGGGTGGCAAAATTCGGCCGGGCGCCGCGGAAGTTATCCACAGGCCCGGATCGTCAGCTTTCACCGTTCTAGACCGGATCTGGTTCAGGCTGTCCGTTACGCTCAGGAGATTTGCGGTTCTGGGTCGATCTGTAGCCGAAGGGTCACCCCGTGTAGCGAAGTGAACTGGTCAGCTAATAGAGTCCGCGCATGACCATCGCGCCTTCGCTTTGCTCGCCCCTAGCGCTCGCCGATGCAGAACCCACTCGCGCTGCTGAACCATGGGAAAGCGACGTGCTGACGGCCTACGGCCTGCTGAGAGAAGCAGCGGCCGAGCTGGATCACCTGATGCGCCATTCCCTGAAGCGCAGTGGACTGCAAATGGCAATGTTCGAACTGTTGCTGCGGCTGGCCCGTAGCAACGGGGAGAAGCAGCGTCTGACCTCCCTTGCCCGGGAGCTGACCGTCACCACCGGTGGCATCACCCGTCTGGTCGACCGTGCCGAGAACCTCGGTCTGGTCCGCCGGGAGCCGTGCCCCGACGACGCCCGCGGCTCGTTCGCCGTCCTGACCGAGGAGGGGAAGCGGCGGTTGCGCGAAGCACTGCCGGATCACCTGCTCGAGATCGACAGCCTCTGGATGTCCCAGTTGGCGGACGACCGCGACCTCGTTCTCGGCAAGCTCCGCCGGGTCCGCGACAACGCCCGACGCTGGCCGAACGGCCGCCCGGGTCTGGGGCCGATCCCGCCCGACCGGATCTGACCAGTACGACAACCGCACCAGGTCCGGTCCGGGAATCCAGCGCACCAGCGGTGGATTGCCGGACCGGGCCTAGGCATTACCAGGTATTACCCGCGACTAACGGATGGGGCGCTCGGCTGGTGCCGGGCGCCCCGCCGCGCGAAGGTTGAGAAGTGAAGCAACAGGCTGACCCGAAGGCTGCTGGTGGGACCCGTTGGCGCGGGGCGGCGGGCGGCATCCTGGCCGCCTTGGCCGGCCTGGCGGTCGGGAGTCTCGCGGCCGGGGTTCTCGGTACGCCGCAGACGCCGGTGGTGGCGATCGGGTCGGCGTTCATCGACCGGGTGCCGCCGTGGCTGAAGGACCTCGCGATCTCCTGGTTCGGCACCCACGACAAGACCGCGCTCCGGACCGGCATCCTGATCGTGATCGCGGTGGTCGCCGCGGTCGGCGGCATCCTCGCCGTACGGCGGTACTGGGCCGGTGCGCTGATCACGATCGCGCTGAGCGGTGTCGCGGTCGCCGCCGCGTTCACCCGTGCGGACTCCGGGCAGACCGGGTTCCTCCCGTCGGCGCTGGCCGGCATCACCGCACTCCTCGTCCTGCGCCTGTTCAGCCGCAGGCTCGAACCGCTCGTCGACTTCCCGGACGACGCGGTCAGCCGTCGCGGGTTCCTGCAACTGTCCGGAGGAGTCGCGCTCGGCTCCGCCGCGGTCGCCGTACTCGGGAAGGTCGTCGGCGGGAACCGCGCCGCGGTCGCCGACGCACGCAAGCAGCTCACGCTGCCGCAGCCGCCGACCCTCGCCCCGCCGGCAGGCGTGCAGGCGGAAGGCGCCGTACCGTGGGCCACGCCGAACGCGGACTTCTACCGGATCGACACCGCGCTCTCGGTACCTCAGATCGTCCCGTCGGACTGGAAGTTGCGTATCCACGGCATGGTCGACCGTGAACTCAACCTCACGTTCGACGACCTCCTGAAGCGCCAGGTCATCCACAAGTGGATCACGCTGACCTGCGTGAGCAACGAGGTCGGCGGCGACCTGATCGGCAACGCGCTCTGGTCCGGCGTGGTGCTGAAGGACCTGCTCGAGGAGGCCGGGCCGTCCAAGGACGCCGATGCGATCCAGTCGTCGTCGAAGGACGGGTTCTCCGCCGGTACGCCGTTGCCGACGCTGCTCGACGACCGGCAGGCGATGCTGGCGTTCGCGATGAACGGGCAGCCGTTGCCGGTGGAGCACGGGTTCCCGGTACGTATCGTCGTACCCGGGCTGTACGGCTACGTGTCGGCGACGAAGTGGCTGGTCGACATCGAGGTGACGCGGTTCGACAAGTTCGACGCGTACTGGACGGTGCGCGGCTGGTCGGCGCAAGGGCCGATCAAGTTGTCCTCGCGGATCGACACGCCCGGCGGGAAGAAGGTCGCGCCCGGACCGGTGACCGTGGCGGGCGTGGCCTGGGACCAGCACGTCGGCGTCTCGAAGGTCGAGGTCCGCGTCGACGGAGGCCCTTGGCAGCAAGCGACGCTGGCCGCGGACCCGTCGGTCGACACCTGGCGGCAGTGGCACTGGACCTGGAACGCGCCGCACGGCATGCATGTGCTGCAGGTACGGGCGTTCGACGGGCAGGGCAACCCACAGGTCGAGTCCTCGGCAGCGCCCGCCCCGAACGGCGCGACCGGCCTGCACACCGTCAGCGTGAAGGTCGGCTGACCGCCTCCAGCACCATCGGCAGGAACGTGTGCTCGAGCGATCCGGCCGGCACCGCGTCCGGCTCGAGCAAGCTCTGGGACCGAGCACCTTCGTGTACGGCGATCACCATCCGGACGAACTGTTCCGCCGGGACGGTCAGCTCCAGCGAACTCGTCCCGATGATCTGCTCGACCAACCGCGTCAGGCTCTCGCGGAACATCGCCCGCTGCTTGTTCAGCGCGTGCGCCGCGTCCGGATCACGCAACGCGTGCAGCGTGAACTCGGCCGAGATCAGATGCCATTGCCGCTGGTCCTGCGCGGTCTCGTCGAGGAGGCCGAGTACGGCGTCCAGCAACGAGCCGGGCTGACTCGCGAGCTCGGGGAGCAGCGCCTCGATCTGCTCGAGGAGCCGGTCAGTGGTGGCCTGGAACAGCGCGAGGACCAGCTCGTCCTTGGACCCGAAGTTCGAGTAGAAGGCGCCGCGGGTGAACCCGGCCCGCTCGCAGATGTCCTCCACCGACGCGCCGTGGAACCCGCGCTCGGCGAACACCTCGAGGGCGCCTTCGAGCAGACGGGCCCGCGTGTTCGAGCGGCGGCGCTTGGGAAGTTCCATAAGAGTAGGATACAGTTCTGTATTGAATACACAACCGTATTGAACGGGGATGCAGGATGGAGCTCGAGGCCGCCGGGATCAGTGTGCGTGGACCGCACGCACCGATGCTGCACGCCACGTCGGTGTCGGTCGCGGATCACCAGGTGGTGCTGCTGACCGGCTACCCGGGCGCGGGCCACGTGGCCGCGGCGCTGGGGCTGTCCGGCCGGCTGAAGCCCGACACCGGGCAGGTACGGCTCGACGGCAACGCCGACCTCGCCGTACTGCGGCGCCGCGTCGCCGTGGTCGACGCCCCCGGGATCACCGAACCGGACGACGCGCTGCCGGTGCAGACGGTTGTCGGCGAAGAGCTGGCGATCGCCGGCCGCAAAGCGGGGCGTAAGGCCGTGCTGGAGTGGCTGAACGAGCATGACGCCGCGGAGCATGCCGACAAGCGGTTCGAGCACCTCCCGGTCGCCGTACGGACCAGACTGCTCGCGGAGCTCACCGTCGCGCGCCCCGACGTACAGGTGGTCATTCTGACCATGCCTGATCGGCACGGTGGTGATCCGCACGAGTGGTTCGAGCTGGGGCGCGGGCTGGCGGCGCAGGGGTACGGCGTGATCATCACGTGCGCCGACGCGTCTGCACGGTTGCTGGACATCAAGGCTGCGCGAATGGGCGACACAGACCAGCCTGACCCGGTGCAGGTCGCACCGATAGCTCCTGTTGAGCCTGTTACTGCAATTGAGGATGAGGAAGAGGAGGCAGAGGCGTGACCGCGCTGCGGATGGCCCTGAGTGAGTTGAGGCGTCTGACGGCCGGACGGCTGCCCAAGCTGGCCGTGGTCGCGCTGCTGCTGGTGCCGGTGCTGTACGGCGGCCTGTACCTCTACGCGAACCACGACCCGTACGGCCGACTCGACAAGATCCCGACCGCGGTCGTCGTCGAGGACGAGGGTACGACGCTGGCGACCGGCGAGAAGCTCGACGTCGGACCGCAGGTCGCGGACGAACTCGTGAAGTCGAAGAGCTTCGACTGGCATCAGGTGAACCGTGCGGACGCGACGCAGGGCGTGTCGGACGGGAAGTACGAGTTCGCATTGGTGCTGCCCAAGTCGTTCTCGTCGGACCTGGCGTCGAGCGCGGACTTCAAGCCACGGCAGGCGCAGCTGGAACTGCTGACGAACGACGCCAACAACTACATCGCCCACACGATCGCCAACCAGGTCGTCGCGCAGGTGACGAAGACCGTGGCCTCGCAGGTGAGCGAGACGGCTGCATCGCAGTTGCTGGCCGGCTACAACACCATCCACACCCAGGTGAGTACTGCGGCCGCGGGGGCTGCCAAGTTGCAGAACGGGCTCGAGTCGGCGGCGACCGGGGTCACCAAACTGCAGACTGGCGCAAAGCAGCTCAACACCGCGCAGCAGCAGCTCTCGGCAGGCGCGACGCAGTTGGCGAGCGGTGCGACGCAGGCCTCGCAGGGCGCGTCGTCACTGGCCACTGGAGCCTCACAGCTCGACAGCGGTCTGAGCACTCTGAAGGACAAGACAGCCGCACTCCCGAGGCAGACGAAGCAGCTGGCCGACGGTGCGGATCAGGTTGCTGACGGCAACGAGAAGATCGCCGGCGTCGGTAAGCAGGTCGCTACTGCATCCGGCACGCTGGTGAAGGACCTCAAGACGTTCGACTCGCAGTTGGCACAGCGGTTGAAGGCGCAGGGCCTCAGCCAGCATCAGATCCGGGTGGTTCTGCAGGAGACCGCCAAGCTGCGCGCTCCCGTCGTACAGGCGAACACGAAGATCCAGACCACGTCCAAGCAGCTCAACGAGCTTGCAAGCGGTGCGCGGAAGGTGTCGAACGGCGCGTCGCAGTTGGCGAAGGCTACGCCGGCTCTGACGAATGGCATCAGCAGTGCGTCCAACGGCGCGCACCAGCTGAGCACTGGCGCCAACCAGCTCAAGACGGGGCTTGGGACGCTGCAGACGGGCGCGCAGAAGCTTGCAGCTGGTGAGAAGCAGGCCGTGACCGGGCAGGGCCAGTTGCTGACCGGTGTGAACAGTCTTGCGACCGGTGTGGGTCAGCTGAAGACCGGTGCGACTCAGCTGAACACCGGCCTGCAGAACGGTGTCAAGCAGATCCCCAACCCGACCGCTGACCAGCGCAAGGCAGTAGCGGAGACGCTGGGCGCCCCGGTGACCCTGCAGAATGTCTCGCAGGCCACGGCGGACAGCTACGGCGCCGGCCTGGCTCCGTTCTTCCTCAGTCTGGCCTGCTGGATCGGTGCGTACGTTCTGTTCCTGCTGGTGCGGCCGCTGTCGCCGCGGGCACTGGCAGCTCTGCAGTCGCCGTTCCGGGTGGCTCTCGGCGGTTGGTTGCCTCCGGCCCTCTTCGGCGCGATCCAGGCGACGCTGTTGTTCGTGGCCGTCGTCCTCGGACTCGGGATCAACACCGCACATCCCTGGCTGACGGTCGGCTTCCTGATCCTGACGTCATTCACGTTCGTCGCGATCCTGCACGCGCTGTCGGCCTGGTTCGGTGCCGTGGGCAAGTTCCTCGGGCTGGTGCTGATGGTGGTCCAGTTGGTCAGCGCGGGCGGTACGTTCCCGTGGCAGACGATCCCGGAGCCGCTGTACTTCTTCCATCACGCGCTGCCGATGAGCTACGCGATCGACGGCGTCCGGCATCTGATGTACGGCGGACCCGGCGCCTCGCTCGGACGGGACCTGCTCGCGCTCGGTGCGTGGTTCGCGGTCGCGATCGCCGCGTCCACCCTGGCGGCCCGCAAACAGCGGGTCTGGCCGGCGAAGAAGCTGCAGCCGGAGCTCGTGCTCTAGCGGTTCGTAGCCGACGGTAGTCGCTGCCGAGGCATTGACGGGGGGAAATGTTTGCGTGAACATCGGCGGCATGAGATCACCAGCCCGGCGCCTCGCCGCCGCGACGCTCTCGGTCGCCGCCGCCGTCGCAGCCCTCACAGCCACCGGCGCGGGGGCCGTCACCGCCACTGCGGTTTCGGCCGCGCCGCTGCCCGCCGACACCAGCGCCTTCCGCGGTGTGAACTGGGCCGATCCGCGCGACAACTACGCCCACGACGCGGTCGTACCGTCCGGACTCAGTACGGCGGACGACTACGCGACGACGTACCAGAAGGCGGACGGGATCGTCGGCGAGTTCCGCAAGGAGCTCAAGGCGAACACCGTACGGCTGCCGATCAACCCGTCGAGCGTAGGCACGACCTGGTGGCGTTCCTACCGCGGGGCGATCGACGCAGCGGTCGGGCGTGGGTTCAACGTCATCCTCAGCTACTGGGAGGCCGACAACGCCAAGGACGGCCGGGTCGACGACACGGCGGCGTACGGCGCCATGTGGGACACCGTGGTGCAGGCGTACGGCAAGAACCCGCACGTGTACTTCGAGCCGATGAACGAGCCGTTCGGGTACTCGCTGCCCGACTGGGTCTCGCTGACGTCGGGCTGGATCGCCCAGCACAGCGACGTACCGCGTAGCCGCATCGTGATCTCTGGCACCGGCTACAACGACAACGTGACCGGGGTCGGCGCTGCACCCGAGCTGAAGGGCACCCTGCTGTCACTGCACTTCTACGGCTTCTGGGCGTCCGACACGACCCAGGCCGCGTGGCTGGCGAACCTGCGCCCGCGGATCGGCTCGTACGGTTCACGAACGATCATCGACGAGGCCGGCTCACCGATGACGATCGGCCTGAACTACGGCAACCACGAGGGCAACGTGTACACCGCGTACCTCGGAGCGCTCACGCAGGTTGCCCGTGAGAACCACATGGGGATCGTGTACTGGCCTGGCCTCCGGACAGGCGACTCGTACTCGATGACGACGCAGGTCGGGCCGGCAGACCTCCAGGTGAACAGCCGCAGCGGGCTGGACCAGCTGTGGTGGGGCTGGGGCCTGCTCAAGGACGAGCCCACCAACACCCTCCCGCCGGCGCCGCCGGGTGAGCCGCTGCGGGGAGTCGCCAGTGGCCGCTGCGTGGACGTACCCGGGTTCTCGACCGCACCTGGTACGGCGCTGGACCTGTGGGACTGCAACAACGGCGGTAACCAGTCGTGGAACTACACGGCGTCCAAGCAGCTCACTGTGTACGCCGACAAGTGCATGACGTCCGGAACGTCGGCCACCATCGAGAACTGCACTGGAGCGACCAACCAGGCGTGGGAGCTCAACGCGGACCAGACCGTGACAAGCGTCGCCGACCCGACGCTCTGCCTGACCGCAGCAGGTACCGGCGACGGCGCCGCGGTCGTAACAGCTGCCTGCAACGGCACCGACGACCAGAAGTGGACCCGCTCCTGACCTGGCGTACCCCATAGACCGGTGGGGCGGCGCGCTGATCCCCTGCATCCGCGCCGTCCCGCCGTACCAACGTCGCTAGCTGTTGACGAAGCTGGCTGCTTCTTTGAGGAGGCGGTTGGTGGTGGGTTGGTCGAAGAACGTGATCAGGGCTTCGTACGTGCCGGCCTCGGCGGCTGAGGGGTCGACTACATAGCCGTAGTAGCCGTCGGTGTAGCCGATCACGCGGGTGACCGGGTACGTGCTGTCTGCCTGAAGGCACGCTCCGTGGACGGCGAAGAGTTCTACGGGGAGATTGATCCAGCACACGTCGCCCATGGTGACCGCGCTGATCGGCAGGTCGAACGTGGGTGGCAGCGCGGCGCCGGCCATCATGGCCTGCCCGCGGGCGCCGTCCAAGCGGGTTTGGGAGATGCGACCGGACGGGTCGTCGGTGCCGTTGAGGTGGCTGGCCGCGGCTGAGACGACCTTCTCGGCCTCCGCGGCCGGGGGAATGTTGCGAACGGGAAGGGTGAGCGTCGTACGGCGGATCGCCGGCGGTGACTGTGGTAGCTCAAGCCCGGGCTGCGTCAGCGCGTCGCGTACCCGACCTGCCAGCAACGACCCGAGACGCGTGACCTCCAAAGCACCACGCCCCTGACGGGTGAAGCGCGGGCTGACGTCCCCGGCTGCGCCTTGGAGGAAGCCGACGACGGCAGGCGCTAGCGCAGCACGAGCAGCCCCGGGCCAGTCGGCGGAGTACTGCAGGTTCTCCGGGCCGTACGTCGTGGGATGACACGCGAAGTCGAGCAGCACCGCCTCGAGCGAACCGGACAACGAGTGCAGCGCGAGGATCCCGGCGGTGTTGTCGTGCGGTCCGTTGCGGCGGTGCCGGTTGGTACCGACGCCGACGACCTCGATCGATCGCCATGACGCCGTCACAGGCTTCCGTTGGAGTTGCACGGAACGGACCGCGCCCACCAGCGCATCGGCCAGGTCGCGTTCACGCGACGCGGGGATCACCGGATGGATCTCACCGGTCCACCCGGACGGACCCGAGTGCGTGTGCGACGCCGACACCACGACCTGCGACGCGGGGATCCCGGCTGCCGCACCGGCCGCGGCCGCCAGTTCACAAGTAAGTTCACGACCGACAGCGATCGCGTCCAACGTCAGCCACAGAACACCCGGGTCGTCGGCGCTCGACAGCCAGATCAGCGTCGCGTTCAGCGGGTCCGCAGTACCGGTCGCGACGCCTGTGCGGGCGGCGTACCCGTCGAGCCGGTGACCGGGTGGCGGGGTCACGTCCACGATTTTCGCGGCCAGGAGGAGTTCGGTCACTTGAGGGCTCCCGCGGTCATTCCGGCGCTGATCTGCCGATGGAATCCAAGATATACGGCCAGGACCGGAATGATCGAGATGGTCAATCCGGCGAACAATCCGGAGAAGTCGCTGTGGTACCCCTGGGTGACCGCGATGTTCGCCAGCCCCTGGGTGACGAGGTACCGCTTCTCGTCGGTGTTCAGCACCAACGGCAGCAGGTACTCGTTCCACATCCCGAGGAACTGGAAGATGCCGATACTGACCAGACCGGGCCGGGCAAGCGGCAGCATGATGCGAAAGAGCACACCCCAATGAGAACACCCGTCCACAAGTCCCGCCTCGGCCAACTCCTTCGACTCCGTCCTGAAAAAAGCCGTCAGGAAGAAAACTGAGAACGACATCCCGTGCGCCGCGTAAACCAGGATGAGCCCGAGGTACGTATTCATCAACCCCAGGTTCTGTACGACGAAGAACAGCGGCACCAACGCCAGGAACCCCGGAAACACCATCCCGGCCACGAACACGTAGTACAGCACCCGCGAACCCGGGAACGAGAATCGCGCCAGTACATATGCAACCGCCGACGACAACAGCAACGTCAGTACGACGCCACTGCACACCACGATCACGCTGTTGAAGAAGTACGTACCGATGTGCGACTCGTTCCACGCACGCGAGAAGTTGTCCCACCGCCAGCGCGACGGCAGGCTCCACGGGCTCGTGAAGATGTCCTGGTCGGACTTGAACGAGCTGAGCACCGCCCACAGCAACGGGAACACCACCATCGCGCCCCACACCAGCAGAAACCCCTGCGACACACCGCCGAGCACCCGCGACCCGACGGCGCTCGGGGCCGGATCGGCCGGCGGAGGTACGGCGGGAGCGCTCGACCGGGAAGCGGACGTCAACAGAGCCATCGTGCCTCCTCAGTACTCCACCCGCTCGCGGCGGGTCAGCCGGAACGTCAGCAGGGTCAGGATCATGTTGATCAAGAACAAGGTCACCCCGATCGCGGAGGCGTAGCCGAACTTCCCGTACGTGAACGCGTTCGAGTACATGTACAACGAGACGACCTGGGTGGCGTCGTCGGGACCACCCGGCCCGACGGACAGGATCTTCACCAGCGCGAACATGTCCAGCGCACCGATCACCTGAAAGGCGAGCGCGGTCTGCACGGTGTTCCAGATCAACGGCAACGTCAGCCGGAAGAACGACTGCATCGCGCCCGCGCCGTCCAGCAGCGCGGCCTCGTACAGCTCGCGCGGGATCGCCGCCATCGCGGCCGTGAACAGTACGACGTAGAACCCGACGCCGCCCCAGACGACCACAGCCATGATCGACCCGAGCGCCGTACGGCCGTCACCGAGCCACAACCGGGTCAGCCCGCCGAGACCGACCGCGCGGAGGAATCCGTTCAGCAGCCCGTTGCGCGGCTCGAAGACGAACTGCCAGAGCACGCCGACGATCGCGATCGACAGGACGCCGGGGAAGAAGTACACGACCTTGTAGATCCGCGACCCCGGTACGCCGCCGCGGTAGTTCAGCGCCGCGGAGAAGAACAGCGACAGCGTGACGATGATGATCGGTAACGAGACCAGCAGGAACAGGTTGTGCCGCAACGCGACCCAGAACACCGAGTCGTGGAACAGCGTCACGAAGTTCGAGAACCCGATGTAGTGGTAGCTCGCCGAAAGCCCCTCCCAGTTCGTGAACGCGATCGGGAACGCCTGCACGTACGGCGAGATCACGAACACCGCATACACGGCCAGCGGAACCACCAGCAGGCTGATGACGAAGCGGTACTTCCCGTGGTGCATCAGTCGTGGAACTTCTTGATCGACGGGTCCTTCGCGGTCTCGTCGGCGTACTTCTGCATCTGCTTGCTCCACCCGTCTGGCGTGAGCTCCTGGTTCATCAGCGCGGCCATCGCCTTGTCCGAGTTGTCCAGCAGCTTCTTGTACCAGAGCCGCCACGACCAGTCCGCGAACATGTTGGTGCCGGCCGCCTCGATCACCGCCTGCATCGACTTGTTCGCGGAGGACAGCTCGACACCGTCGGTGGCACCCTTCACCACGGTCAGCGACTTCGTCACCTTGGTGAAGTTCTGCATGCACTGCTTGGAGACGATGATCCGCAGCAGTTCCAGCCCGCCTTGCGGGTTCTTCGCCTTCGACGGGACGATCAGCGCACCGCCGGGGCCGCCGGTGACCGTCTCGAACGGCGCCTTGTCCGCGGGCGACGTCCCCGGTACCGGGACCATCGTCATCCCGAGGTCCTTCGGCGCGATGTCACCGAGCTCGTTCTCCAGCCAGCCGCCGCAGGGGATGAACACGGCCTTGCCCTGTGCCCAGTACGTCTGCGACTGGGTGTGCGTGAGCGCCTGCGAGCCCTCGAGCAGGTAGCCCTTCGCGGCCAGCTCCTGGTAGCCCTCGGCGGCCGCGATCAGCGCCGGGTCGCGCCACGCGTTCGGCTCCAGGTTGTCGAGCTTCTTCTTCAGGTCCGGGCCGGCGGCCTTGTACGCCGTCATCAGCATCGGGTTGGTGAGGTACCCGGGAAACTTGCCCTGGTACGTCCACGGCGCGATGTCCGTCGTCTTCTTGATCTCCGCGCAGAGCGCCAGCATGTCGTCCCAGTACTTCGGGTACTCCCAGCCGTGCTTGTCCATCAGCGGCTTGCTGTACCAGATCCCGCCGACGCCGAACACGTACGGCATCTCGTACTTCACCCCGTCGTACCGCCCCGCCTCCGCGACGCCCGGGAGCAGCGTGTCGCGGACCTTCATGCCGGGCTGGCCGTACGCCTCCATGTCGAGCAGTCGGCCGATGTCCATGACCTGCTTCTGCGCGGCCAGGGTGGCGCCGTCCAGGCCGACGTTCTCGATCAGGTCGGGCGGGTCGCCCTGGATGAAGCGGGGCTGCAACTGCTGCTGGAGCTGCTGCCCGCTGGTCAGCTTCACGTCCGCCTTCGGGAACTCCTTGCGGTACAGATCCAGCGGCATCGTGGTCCATTCCTTGCCGTAGCCGCCGTCGAAGTTGAAGAACTCCAGCGGCTTGCTGCCGTCGACAGAGCTCCCGGACACGGCTGGGGTCTTGTCGGCGACCGGCTTCGCGCAGGAGGCGAGCGTGGCGACGGCGGATCCGGCGAGGGCGGCGCGGAGCAGGGTACGGCGGTCGACCTCGATCATGATGACGAGTCCTCTCAGGTGACTGCGTCATGGATACGCCCGGCGTCCTGCGCGCGGAACCCCGCGGGACAAGCTCGTCTAGACCACTGTGCGCGGGTCTAGCGGGCCGGGATCGCGCCGGCCAGCCGCGCGGTCAGGTCCATCGGGTTCGTGATCGCGTGACCGACGACGACCGCGTACGCGCCCGCATCGCAGACGCCACGGACGTCCTCGGGGGTCCGGATCCGGCCCTCGGCGACGACCGGGCAGTCCAGCTTCGCGACCAGCTGCCGGACCAGTTCGACGTCCGGTCCGGCCGGCGTACGGCCATTGGTATAGCCGGACAGCGTCGTCGCGACGAGATCCGCACCCGCGGCCCGGGCGGCCAGGCCTGCTTCGAGAGTGTCCACGTCGGCCATCACCGGTACGCCGAGCTCGGCGTGGACGCGGGCGATCTGTCCCGCGAGCTGTTGTCCGTCCGGGCGCGGGCGCAGGGTCGCGTCGAGCGCGACCAGGTCGGCTCCGGCGGCGACGACTCCGGCCGCGGCTTCGTACGTCGGGGTGATGAACACGCCCGCCGGGTCGCCGAGCTTGTGGATGCCGATGATCGGCAGCTCGGTCACCGCACGGATCGCCGCGATGTCCTGCGGCCCGTTCGCCCGGATCGCGCCGGCGCCGCCCGCTTCGGCGGCCTGTGCCATCAGGGCCATCCCAGCGGGGCCGTAGAGCGGGTTCTCGGGACTCGCCTGGCAGGACACGACCAGGGTGCCGGGGGCAAGGGTTCTCATCGGCGGTGCGTCACAATCAGGTCGGCGTACGGTCCCGTCGGTCCGGTGGCGAGGCGTTCGGCGCCGTCGAGCGAGTTGCCGGCCGCGGGGGTGAGCTGCGCCCGTTCGGGCAGCGCTGCGCGGACGGGTGTCAGGAGTTGTTCGCCGGCGCCCGTGAACAGCCCGCCGACGCACGCGACCGGTACGGGTCCTTCGCCGGCGAGTTGGGCGACCGCGGCCTCGATCGTCTCGGCGATGTCGGCGGCGGCGCGGACGAGCAACTCGTTCGCGACCGGATCGCCTTCGGCGGCACACCGCAGTACGTCGGGAGCGAACCGCGCGACGTCGTCCACCAATGTCGGCGAACGGTAGAGCGTCACCGGATCGAGCGACGTCTCGGCCAGCTTGGTCGCAGGTCCGCGGCCGTCACGAGCCCGCTGCACGGCGACCAGCCCGGCCCGGCCGATCGCGAACGCACTGCCCGCATCCCCGAACAGGTACCCGTGACCGTCGAGCTTGCGCCAGGTGCCGTCCCGGTCCACCGCGAGACAGACCAGACCGGTGCCTGCGGCAACTACCACGCCGTACCCGTCGGGAAGCGCACCGGCATGCGCGGTCACCATGTCCTGCGTCAGCCGGACCTCGTCCGCGTTCAGCAGCACCCCGACCTCCGCCGCGAACCGCTCCGCAGCACCCGGCGCCTGTGGAAAACCGGTGAGCCCGAGCGCGACAACCTCGACGCGGCCTGCCGGCTCAGCCTCCGCCGCGGCGGCGCGGATCGCGTCGGATAGGTTGCGGAGCGCGTCCGGACCGTGGGTGTAGCCGGGTCCGGTGCCGGTCCGGCCGGACGGGAGAACACGAAGACGGAGAGCGGACTGCCCGCCGTCGATGGCGATCTGCGTCATGCGGTGATCCAGTGTGAATAGTCTTGCCAAGGGAGATGCCAGCGGTTCACTTTGCGGGTACTGCGGTCCTGGCCGGCGGTGTCGTTCGCTGCCAGGCGGACCGTGCCGATGGTCTCGTCATACCTCACCACGGGTGAGCCGGTGAAGTGCAGCGTACCGACAGGTTCCCAGTCGGTGTGGCCGCCGCGGACGTCGATCATCGAACAGTGGTGGATCCGGCGGTCGGCGCCCAGGACGTAGACCTCGATCGCGTCGGCGCCGGGGTTGAAGGCGACCACGGGGTCGTCGGCCAGCTCGAGGTCGCCGAGTTGTTGCCAGCGGCCCTGTCCGACCCGGTCGTCGAGGTAGGTGTGGTGCAGGTGGTTGTCGGCGCCGCGGACGTAGATCTCGTACGAGTTCGCCGGGTCGTTCCGCGCCCACACCGGCTCACCGGCGACCTGCAGGTCTTCGACGATGGCGCGCACCCCGCCTTGGACCCGTACGACCCGTCCGTCTTCACCACTGTGGAAGGTGGGTTGTGCGGGCTCGCCCTTGCGGATGGATTCGAACTCCGCACGGATGGCCGCCACGGGCTCGGGGTTGTGCCGGACCTCCGGGAAGAACGGCCTACGTTGCAGGTACTGCATGGTGGCGATCAGGGTCGGGGCGACCGACCACCCAGTCTCCACGCAGTACGGTCCCCAGCCGAGGTCGGCGTTCGAGCCGTAGTACTCCCAGGCGTCGAAGTCGAACGCGCGCTGCCAGGTGCCGTGCAGCTGCTCGTCGTCCGGGTCGTCGATCTGGATCCGGCTCAGGTAGTCGAGGACGCCGTGCGCGAGTTCTTCGAAGACGGACTCGCCTGTGATCTGGTAGGCGATCGGCAACGCCCAGGCCGCGAACGGGGTGCCGTACAGCTGGTCGGTGACCGGGTCACCGTTCGCCTGGAAGATCGACGCCTCGTCGACGCCGTACGCCTCGTTGCTCGGCGGGCACTTGCCGTCCCACTCGGCGAACCCACCGTCGGGTCCTTGGCGGCTCTTCAGGAAGTCCGCGAGGTCGAGCATCGTCTGTAGATAAAGGGGTTTGCGGGTGTAGAAGTAGCCGCCCGCCAGCGGCAGGAGGAAGCGGCCGGCTTCGCAGGTGCGGCTGGTTTCGAGGCGGGCTCGCGGGTGGTTCTTGGCCATGTGGTCGAGGCCGCGCTCGGCGACTTCCAGGTACGACGGCTCGCCGGTGATGCCGTACGCGTAGAGGTACGCGCACTGCGCCGAGCTCTGCCAGTGCGACGTGAGGTCGAGGCCGTCCTCGATCGGACTGCGGCCGAACTCGTCCCAGCCCTTCACCATCAGGGTGGACGGGGTGCGCCACGGGTCTACTTGGAGGCCTAGTTCGGTGTTGGCGGTGCGGATCAGGGACTCCACGCCGCGGAGGCCTGGTTCGAGGTGGCCGGACATCAGGGCGAAGAGGGCGATCCAGCCGCCGTCGTCGGCGAAGAGGTTGTTGGTGTGGGTCAGGTCGGTCCGTGCGCCGCGTGGTTCGAAGGCGCCGTACAGGTTGTTGCGGTCGGTCAGCTGTTCTTCCTGTACGACGCGGCGCATGAGGTTGGCGGCGATGGTGCGACCGCGGGGGAAGTCGGCAAGGTCGGCGTACCTGCTGAAGGCGTGCGCGGTCTGCGTGTAGCAGTCGCCGCGTGGGACCGGCCGGAACGGCAGCTTCCCGTCGAACCCGACCTCGTTCGAGAACCCCTCCGCAACACCCTTCGAACCATCGGGTGCGTCGTAGAACATCCCGGCCCGGTCGAACCACTCGATGCCCCGGTGAACCATCCTTCTGTACCGCTCGTCCCTTGGGCTGATGGTGATCGTCACCGTCTGCTCACCGACGACGAAGGTGTGCGCTCCGTCGGGAAGCACCAAAGGCCCGGACTCGTACCGCCCAGGGCCCATCTCGCGCAGTTCCACCGACACGTCCGACGCTCGGGCTGTTGGGGGCGCGGGGGCTTTGCGGACTACCAGCTTGATCGGGTCGCCGGAGGCTGCCCAGACGTGGGGTTCTGTGAAGACCTCTACCTCGGGTGGCTCTTCGGTGTTGGCGAGGGTGGCGACGATCAACTCCAGCAGGCGGTGCCAGCGGCGGCGGGGTTTGTAGTTGCCTTGGCGGTGGTGGCTCAGGGCTGTGGTGGCGTACAGGAGACGGCCTTCGCCTACCGGGATGTCCAGGAGGGCGGGGAAGGTTTCGGCGGGTGGGCCGAAGACTGCTTTGTGGGTGCCGGCGACTGTGCCGTAGGTGAGGAGTTCTGTGGCGCCTTCGGGAGGGGTTACGTGTTGGGCTCGGGAGAGGTGTTCGTCGAGGATGCTGAGCGGCTCGATGCCATGCAACGGTTCTCGGGTGAAGATCCGTTCGATGTGTGCGTCGCGGATGTCGCCGGCCGGGAGGAAGCCGTCGTCCACAGCGAACTCGACGTACGCCGTCCCGCCGGCGCCCACGTACTCCGCGAGGGCGTCTGTCTGGAGGTGCACCGGTGTCGGGTAGTCGGCGGCGAGTACCACCACCGCCTGGTACCCGCCGAGGTCCGCGGGGAGTTCGTCGTACCGGTCCGCGACCAGGCCGGCGGTGGTGAAGGCGGCGGCCGGGCCGGGTGGGGCGATCAGCGCGACAGAAGCAGGCACCGGTTCACTGTTGCCGACTATTCACAGCCGGTAAAGCAGCCCGAGTAGACCACTCACCCGGAATCGGACAGAGCGGTCTCCTCGGACCGGGTGTGGCCGAGCGGTGGCGCGCCTAGGGTCGTCGGGTATGGGTAACTTCAACGGTCTCGACATACATCTCGGCAACCTGGCGCGGCTGTCGTCCGCGCGGTCCTACTCGATCAGCGCGGAGAACCCGGACGGTGCGAAGGCCGGCGGTGCGCGGGCCACCGAAGGAATCCTGTCGCGGCAGGCCCGCGACCTCGGCCCGGGCTGGAAGATCCAGCCGTGCATCAACCTCGCCGCCGAGTCGACCACCACGCTTGCCGACATCGACGGATCCGGCGCGATCACGCACCTCTGGATCACGGTCGACTCGACGACGTGGCGCTCGCTGGTACTGCGGATGTACTGGGACGGCGAGGAGACACCGTCGGTCGAGGTACCGCTCGGCGACTTCTTCTGCAACGGATGGGGCCGGCACTGCCAGGTGAGTTCGATCCCGATCGCGGTGAACCCGAAGGGCGGGTTCAACAGCTACTGGCAGCTGCCGTTCCGGGCCGGCGCCCGGATCACGATCGAGAACCTGCTGGAGACGGAGGTCGAGAACTTCTTCTACCAGGTCGACTTCACCCGTACCGACGTACCGGCTGACATGGCGTACTTCCACGCCCAGTTCCGGCGTTCCAACCCGGTTCCGTACGGCGAGGTGCACACCCTGCTCGACGGCGTCCACGGGCAGGGGCAGTACGTCGGCACGTACCTCGCGTGGGGCTGCAACAACACCGGCTGGTGGGGCGAGGGCGAGTTCAAGTTCTACCTGGACGGCGACGACGAGTACCCGACGATCTGCGGCACGGGGACCGAGGACTACTTCGGCGGCGCGTGGGGGTTCGAGCACCCGGCGGGTCAGTACGCGACCTTCAGCACGCCGTACCTCGGCATGCCGCAGGTCATCGAACCGGACGGCTTCGTCGACAACCAGCAACGCTTCGGCCTGTACCGCTGGCACATCCAGGACACGATCCGCTTCACCGAGGACCTCCGCGTCACCGTCCAGGCTCTCGGTTGGCGCCGCGACGGACGCTTCCTCCAGCTCCAGGACGACCTGGCGTCGACGTCGTACTGGTACCAGACCGAGCCGCACGCGCCGTTCCCGGAGCTACCTGGAAAGGACTACCTGGAGGTGGTCTAGCGGTACGCCCGCCAGCCGGATGCTCGGCTCGGCCCAGTCGTTCAAGATGGCGTCGGTGCTGAGGTGGCCGGCGAGTTCGGACCGGCTGAGTTCGAAGACGTGGGCGGCGTTGCCGGTGAGGTCGACGACCGACTGCATGAGGCCGCCGACCTGGGCGGTCCAGACGGCGTCGTCGATGTCGTACTGGTCGGGGCGGATCAGCAGCAGGTCCACGTCGCTGTCGAGGTCGCCGTCGCCGCGGGCGATCGCGCCGTACACGCTCGCGTGCACCGGGGCGATGCTCCACGTGTCGAGCTCGTCGGCGAGGCGGGTCAGCAACGTACTGCGGAGGTTCGCGAGTTGCTCGACGATCGGCGCGAGCAGGTGCTTGCGATTGAGGCGATACAGCAACGAGTTGCCGAGGTCGTCGCCGTGCACCAGGCCGGTCGCCGCGAGTCGTTGCAGGACGAGCCGTACGCCCGCGACACTGCCCGCGCCGGCGAGCTTGTGGATCTGGCGACCGGACAGACCTTCCTCGGCCGCGGCCAGGACGAGCAGCACCGGTCCGTCGAGGGACGGCACGACCGTACTGATGGGGTTCCCGAGATCCACCGGACCACCCTAGTGACCGGCCGGATCCGTTCCGCAATCTTCCTGACTGCTCAGGGTCCGCTCAGCGTCGCGTACGTACGTTCGCCGTTATGGAGCGCCGTACTGTCCTGAGATCGGCACTGCTGGCGATCGGCACGAGCGCCGCGGTTGGCTGCACGAACAACTCGAGCGCTCCACCACCGACCCGAACCGAACCACCGACCACCCCGGCCGCGCCGCAGCCCTCCCGGATGATGCCGAAGCCTTCGCCGCCGACCGAGGCGGTCGAGATCGGGCACGGCCCGCGGACCGGGACGCAGGTCGCGCTGACCTTCCATGGGAACGGTGATCCGGCGCTCGCCACCAAGTTGCTCGACCTCGTCGAACACGCCGGCGCCAAGGTGAGCGTCCTCGCCGTCGGCACCTGGCTGGCCGCCCATCCCGAGCTGGCGGTCCGCGTACTGAAGGGCGGCCACGACCTCGGCAACCACACGATGCACCACAAGCCGATGCGTCAACTCGATGCAGCCGAGGCCCGCCGGGAAGTCCAGGACTGCGCGGCAGTCCTTCGCCGTACGGCGAAGAGCCCGGGCCGATGGTTCCGCGCCTCCGGAACCCAGCAGACCACCGCACTCATTCGATCGGCGGCCGCGGCATCCGGATACGCTACGTGCGTGTCGTACGACGTCGACGGCCTCGATTGGCAGGACCCGCCCACCGCCACCGTGGTGCGGGCGGTTCTGGACGGCGTCCATCCCGGCTCGATCGTCAGCCTGCATCTCGGCCACCCGGTGACGATCGCGGCGCTCCCGCAGATCCTGTCCGGGCTGCGGGCCGCGCACCTCACCCCGGTCACGTTGAGCGAGCTTCTGCAGTGAGACGAGTCGTTGCCCTGAGCATCATCCTGCTGCTTGCCATGAACGGCTGTAGCGGCAGCAGTCACCGCACCACCTCGACCACCGGCGCATCGACGCCCCCTGACCGGACGCCCGCGCCGGCGGCCCGCAGTACGTCGACCCCGACACCCCACCTGCTTCCCGGCATGCCGAAGCCGCTGTCGCCGACCGACGTCTGGGCCGCCGATCGTCCGGGCCGGCTCGCGGCAGCCGTACGCCGGGACCCGTACCGGATCTACGTCCCGAACAGCGGCAGCGACACCGTCACCGAGATCGATCCGCGGACCTACAAGGTGATCCGCACCTTCCGGACGGCCCGCGAGCCGCAACACGTCGTACCGTCCTGGGACCTGAGGTTCCTGTGGGTCAACAACGATCTCGGCAACACCCTCACCCCGATCAACCCGCTGACCGGACTGCCCGGGAGGCCGGTCGCCGTCCACGACCCGTACAACCTGTACTTCACGCCGGACGGCAAGCACGCGGTCGTGATGGCGTCGAACGACAAGCAGCTCGTGTTCCGGAATCCGCACACGATGGCCGTACAGAAGGTCGTCCCGGTGCCGTGCGCCGGGGTGAACCACGCGGACTTCTCGGCGGACGGTACGTCGTTCCTGGTGTCCTGCGAGTTCTCCGGGCAACTGCTGCTGGTGGACACCGCCGCGGAGAAGGTCCTGCAGGTACTGCGACTGCCCGGCCGGCGCGGGATGCACGCGCCGATGCCGCAGGACGTGAAACTGTCGCCGGACGGACGCTTCTACTACGTCGCGGACATGATGACCAACGGCGTGTGGGTGCTGTCCGCGCATCCACCGATCCGGATCCTGCAGTTCGTCCCGACCGGCCTCGGTGCGCACGGGCTCTACGTCACCCGGAACTCGCGGTACCTGATCGTCACGAACCGCGGCGAGGGCTCGATCTCGATGCTCGACTTCCGCACCGGCAAGGTGGTCCGGAAGATCAAGATCGCGGGCGGCGGCAGCCCGGACATGGGCGGGATCTCGCCGGACGGCCTGGTGCTGTGGGTCTCCGGCCGGTACAACGCGGTCGTCTACGCCATCCGCCTCAGCGACGGCAAACTCCTGGCCCGCATCCCGGTCGGCAACGGCCCCCACGGCCTTGCGGTCTTCCCCCAACCCGGCCGCTACTCACTCGGCCACACGGGTGTCTTCCGTTAGAGGCCGCGAGCATTGACGCGGGGGCTTGGCGTGGTGGTGCGGAGTTCGGTGGTGAAGGCGTAGCGGTCGCCTCGGTAGACCGCGGACGTGTACTCGAAGACGCGGTCGCGGCTGTCGAAGCTGACGCCGTGCAGGGCAATGCACGGCTGTGTGGTCGGGATGTCCAGCCAGCCGCCCGTCTTCGCGTCGGGCATCACCGGTTCGAGCCGGGACGTCGCGCTGACCACTTCGATGCCGTACCGGGTGGTCAGGAGGTCGTACAGCGAACCGCCAAGGTCTTCGGCGCGTAGACCGGGGACGTACGCAGCCGGCAGCGTGGTCCGCTCGACCACCATCGGGTGGTCGTCGGCGAGCCGCAACCGGGTGAACGCGATGATCGCGTCGCCGACCGGGATCCGCAGCCGGCGCGCCGCGGCCCGCTCGGCCCGCTGGTGCCGGAACTCGAGCATCGTGCTGCCCGGGCGCATCCCGCGGCGCCGGATGTCCTCGGAGAACCCGATCATCCCGAGCCAGCGCGCCACCTTCGGACGGGTCGTGTACGTGCCGCTGCCGTGCCGCCGGACCAGCAGCTCCTCGATCACGAGCTCGTCGACCGCTCGGCGCAGCGTCATCCGGGCGACGTTCCAGCGCGCCGCGAGCTCCCGCTCGGCCGGCAGCGCGGCGCCCTCCGGCAACGTGTCGATCAGACTCAGCAACAACGCCCGGATCTCGGCGGCCTTCCCCGGCAGCGAACCATGCATTGCACCTGAGTAGCAGGTACTGGACCACTCCGGAACCTTTTAGACCACCGTTGAACAGACCACTTACGCGTCGCGGTGCGGCTGCAGCGACCGCAGAGGTCGTGCCGGCGCTTTCTGGTGACAACCGGCGTACTGTGGCAGTAGTCCCGGAACCGATGACACCCCACCTTGAGGCTGCCAGCCATACCGGCCCTCTTGCAGGAGATGTCATGTCGGTCATCAATCGTCGGGGCACGCCCGAATCACCCGAGCCCGGCAAGCCGCCGTCGGCTGTCGACGAGCTCTCGAAACCAGTACCGGTCCGCGTCCCGCGTAACCGGGCTCGCGACGCCTTCGCCGGCCTCCGTCGGCTGGGCCGCCGCGGCAAGCACTGAGTCCGGTCTCTCCGACGGTCGCCTGATCGTCGGAGAGCTTTGCCAACCGGAAAACAAGCACGCTTGATTCTTTTTCGCCGGAGTGGGAAGCTCGGCTGCATCGATCCCGGCGAGGGAGTGCAGCGTGCAACTGGACGAAGTGCTGGCGGATCTGTGGGCCGAGAGTGCCGAGTTGGATCGGTTGGTCGGTGGGCTGGCGGCGGACGAGTGGTCCACTCCGACTCCGGCCGAGGGGTGGACGATCGCGCATCAGATCGCGCATCTGGCCTGGACGGACGAGGCGGCGCAGCTCGCGGCAACAGACCCCGAAGGGTTCAAGGCTTCGTTGCAGGTCGCGGCAGCCAGTCCGACGACGTACGTCGACGACGGCGCGGCGGAGACGGCCGCACTGCCGCCGGATCAGCTGCTGACGTACTGGCGGGAGACTCGTACGGAGGTCGCCGAGGCGCTGAAGAAGGTGCCGGCCGGCGAGAAGGTGCTCTGGTACGGACCGCCGATGAGTCCGACGTCGATGGCGACGGCGCGGTTGATGGAGACGTGGGCGCACGGGCAGGACGTCTTCGATGCTCTCGGCGTACGACGGCAACCGAGCAACCGGCTGCGGCACGTCGCCCACCTGGCGGTACGGACGCGGGACTTCGCGTACCTGCTGAACAACCGCACGCCGCCTGGCGAACCGTTTCGCGTTGAACTGACCGGGCCGGACGGTGATGCGTGGGCCTTCGGTCCTGAGGACGCCGGTCAGCGGGTGAGTGGTCCGGCGCTCGACTTCTGCTTGCTGGCCACCCAACGGCGGCATCGCGACGACCTGGCGGTGCAGGCCGAAGGCGCCGACGCCGAGGAGTGGCTGGGCATCATCCAGGCCTTCGCAGGCATGCCAGGCAAAGGCCGCACAGCAGGACAGTTCGAATGAGCACGCCCGGGAGCTCGGACGGCGGCGCCTCGCCGCACCTCCCGACGCCCGCTGCGGGTGCCTCCCTCACCACCCCCATCCGCATTGGGAATGCCTCTGGGTTCTACGGGGATCGGTTCAGTGCGGTGCAAGAGATGCTTACCGGTGGGCCGTTGGATGTGTTGACGGGGGATTATCTGGCCGAGCTGACGATGCTGATACTCGGGCGGGATCGGCTGAAGGACCCAGCTCTGGGGTTTGCGAAGACGTTCCTCAAGCAGCTCGAAAGCGGGCTTGGGGAGGCGCTCGATCGGGGCGTGAGGATCGTCAGCAACGCGGGTGGGCTGAATCCGGCGGGGCTGGCGGCGGCGATCGAGGAGCTGGCCGAGAAGCTCGGGTTGCACCCGCAGGTCGCGTACGTCGAGGGCGACGATCTCCTGCCCAGGGCGGAAGAGCTGGGGTTGGGTCAGCCGCTCACCGCCAACGCGTACCTCGGCGCGTGGGGGATTGCCGAGGCGCTGGATGCCGGCGCTGATGTGGTGGTGACCGGGCGGGTGACGGACGCCTCGGTGATCGTCGGGCCGGCGGCGGCGCATCACGGATGGGGGCGGACGCAGTACGACGAACTCGCGGGGGCGGTCGCGGCCGGGCACGTGATCGAGTGCGGGTGCCAGGCGACCGGCGGGAACTACGCGTTCTTCACCGAGATCCGCGACTTCGGGCGGCCCGGGTTCCCGATCGCGGAGATCCACGCCGACGGCAGCAGCGTGATCACCAAACACGACGGCACCGGCGGCGCGGTCACGATCGACACTGTCAAGGCGCAGCTTCTGTACGAGATCACCGGCGCCCGGTACGCCGGTCCGGACGTCACCACGCGGATCGACACGATCGAGCTGTCCTCCGACGGTCCGGATCGGGTACGGATCTCCGGCGTCCACGGCGAGGCCCCGCCGCCCACGTACAAGGTCTCGCTGAACAGCGTCGGTGGCTTCCGCAACGAGGTCGACTTCGTCCTCACCGGCCTGCAACTGGAGCAGAAGGCCGAGCTTGTCCAGAGGCAGCTCGAGGAGGCGCTGCCGAAGCGCCCGGCCGAGCTGAAGTGGTCGCTGGCCTGGACCGAGAAGCCGAACGCCGACACCGAGGAGGAGGCGAGCGTCCACCTCCGCTGCGCGGTGAAGGACCCGGATCCGACGGTCGTCGGCCGCGCCTTCAGCAGTGCGGCGGTCGAGCTGGCGCTGGCGAGCTACCCCGGGTTCCACGTCAGCGCGCCGCCCGGTGAGGGTACGCCGTACGGCGTGTTCCGGGCTGGATATGTCGACATTCACGACGTCGAGCACGTCGTCGTACTGCCCGACGGGTCGCGCAAGGTCGTCGCGCCGGCAGCCGAGACACTTCTGCTCGAGCCGGTCGACGACATCGAGGAGCCGATGCCGTTGCTGCAGCTGTCGAGCGGGCCGCCGCGGACACGCGAGGTGCCGCTCGGCCGGATTGCCGGAGCGCGCTCGGGTGACAAGGGCGGCGACGCGAACGTCGGCGTGTGGGTACGCGACGACAAGTCGTGGCGATGGCTCGCGCACACACTCACGGTGCAGCTGTTCAAGGAGCTGCTGCCGGAGACCGGCCCGCTAACGGTGACGCGGTACCTGCTTCCCAATCTGTGGGCGGTGAACTTCGTCGTCGAGGGTCTGCTGGGCGAGGGCGTCGCGGCCCAGGCGCGGTTCGATCCACAGGCGAAGGCGCTCGGGGAGTGGCTGCGATCGCGGTACGTCGACGTACCGGAGGTGCTGCTGTGAACGACTTCCGTGAGTCCGTACGGCGGTTCATGCGTGCTGAGGTGCTTCCGAATCTCGACCAGTGGGAACGGGACGGCGAACTGCCGCGGGAACTGCACAAGAAGGCGGGCGCAGTCGGCCTGCTAGGCGTCGGCTTTCCCGAGGCGGTCGGTGGTGGCGGCGGATCCCTCGTCGACGCGATCGCTGTCGTGGAGGAGATGCACTACGCCGGCGGGTCAGGCGGACTCGTCGCCTCCCTGTTGACCTGCGGAATCGCAATTCCTCACATCATTGCTGGGGGCAACGAGCAGCATGTCGAACGGTGGGTTCGTCCAACGTTGGACGGTGAGCTGATCGGAGCGCTGGCGATCACGGAACCTGGCGGCGGCTCCGACGTGGCGTCCATCCGTACGACGGCTCGCCGCGAGGGTGATGTGTTCGTGGTGAATGGCGCGAAGACGTTCATCACCTCGGGGTGCCGGGCGGATTTTGTTACCACAGCAGTCCGGACTGATGGCCCTGGACCGCATGGGATCAGCCTGCTCGTGATCGAGAAGGGCATGGCTGGGTTCGAGGTGTCGCGGCGGCTGGAGAAGATGGGCTGGTTGTGCTCGGACACGGCTGAGCTGTCCTTCACCGACGTGCGGGTGCCGGTGGGCAACCTGGTCGGTGCGCCCGGGAGCGGGTTTGTGCAGCTGGCGGTGAACTTCGTCGCCGAGCGGTTGACGTTGGCTGTGCAGGCGTATGCCGGTGCGCAGCGGGCTCTTGACCTGACGGTTGAGTGGTGTCGGCAGCGCGAGACCTTTGGTAGGCCGTTGATTTCTCGGCAGTCGGTGCAGCACACGTTGGCCGAGATGGCTCGGCGGATCTCGGTGGCGCGGGTTTACGTGCACGAGGTGGCCCGGCGGGCGGACGCGGGTGAGGATGTGATCGCCGAGACCTGTTTCGCGAAGAACACCGCGGTCGAGGCAGGGCAGTGGGTGTGTGATCAGGCGCTGCAGTTGCACGGCGGGCTCGGCTACATGCGAGAGGCCGAGGTGGAACGCCAGTACCGCGACCAGAAGATCCTCGCCATCGGCGGCGGAACGACCGAGATCCTGACCGGCCTGGCCGCGAAGAGACTGGGGTACACAGCATGAACTTCCCTCTGCCCACAGCCGCGGAGCGGGCGCATGAGTAACCGGGAAGCGATGGTGGAGAAGCTCGCAGCCCTCGACGCCGAGCACGAGAAGGCGCTCGCCGGCGGCGGGCCGAAGTACGTCGACCGGCATCATCAACGCGGCAAACTGCTGGCGCGGGAACGGATCGAGCTGCTGGTCGACCCGGACTCGTACTTCCTCGAACTCTCCCCGCTGGCCGGCTGGGGTTCCGACTTCACCGTCGGCGCCAGCCTGGTGACGGGGATCGGCGTGGTCGAAGGCGTCGAGTGCCTGATCACCGCGAACGACCCGACGGTCAAAGGCGGCTCGTCCAACCCTTGGACCCTGAAGAAGGCGTTGCGGGCGGACGAGATCGCGAGAGCGAACCGGCTGCCGGTGATCAGCCTGGTCGAGTCCGGCGGTGCGGACCTGCCGACGCAGAAGGAGATCTTCATCCCCGGCGGCGCGATGTTCCGGAACCTGACCCGGTTGTCCGCCGAGGGGATCCCGACGATCGCGCTCGTGTTCGGCAACTCGACCGCGGGCGGCGCGTACATCCCTGGCATGAGCGACCACGTGGTGATGGTCGACGGCGCTGCGAAGGTGTTCCTCGCCGGACCGCCGCTGGTGAAGATGGCGACCGGTGAGGACGCGGACGACGAGTCGCTCGGCGGCGCGTCGATGCACGCGCGGAAGTCCGGGCTGGCCGACTACTTCGCGGTCGACGAGCAGGACGCGATCCGGCTCGGCCGGCAGATCGTCTCCCGGCTGAACTGGCGCAAGCTCGGTCCGGCGCCGAACCCGTCGTACGACGAGCCTCTGCACGACGCGGACGACCTGCTCGACATCGTGCCGGGCGACCTGAAGATCCCGTTCGATCCACGGGACGTGATCGCCCGGGCGGTGGACGGGTCGGTGTTCGACGAGTTCAAGCCGCTGTACGGGTCGTCGCTGGCGACCGGGTGGGCGTCGGTGCACGGGTACCCGGTGGGGATCCTCGCGAACGCGCGCGGCGTGCTGTTCAGCGAGGAGTCGCAGAAGGCGGCGCAGTTCATCCAGCTCGCGAACCGGGCGAACACCCCGCTGATCTTCCTGCACAACACGACTGGGTACATGGTCGGGCAGGAGTACGAGCAGGGCGGGATCATCAAGCACGGCGCGCAGATGATCAACGCGGTCTCGAACTCTCGCGTGCCGCATATCTCGATCTTGATGGGGGCATCGTACGGCGCCGGGCACTACGGGATGTGCGGGCGGGCGTTCGATCCACGGTTCCTGTTCGCGTGGCCGTCGGCGAAGTCGGCGGTGATGGGGCCGCAGCAGCTCGCCGGCGTGCTGTCGATCGTCGCGCGGGCAGCGGCCGAGGCGAAGGGCATGCCGTACGACGAGGACGGCGACAAGCAGATGCGCGCGTACGTCGAAGGTCAGATCGAAGCGGAGTCCCTCCCGATGTTCCTGTCCGGCCGCCTGTACGACGACGGCGTCATCGACCCCCGAGACACCCGAACCGTCCTGGGCATCTGCCTCTCCGCCATCCACTCCGCCCCAGTCGAAGGCACGTCCAACTTCGGCGTCTTCAGAATGTGATGCAGATGATCTCCTCTGTACTGGTCGCCAACCGGGGCGAGATCGCTCGGCGGATCTTCCGCACCGCGCGGGCGCTCGGGTTGTCCACGGTTGCGGTGTACTCGAGCGCTGATGCGCGGATGCCGTTCGTGGACGAGGCTGATGCGGCGGTCCATCTTCCCGGGAACACGCCGGGCGAGACGTACCTGCGCGGCGATCTCATCGTCGAGGCGGCGTTGCGGGCCGGGGCCGACGCGGTACATCCGGGTTATGGGTTCTTGTCGGAGAACGCTGGGTTCGCGCAGGCGGTGATCGAGAGGGGGTTGACCTGGATCGGGCCGCCGGTGGATGCGATCTCGTCGATGGGGTCGAAGATCGAGGCGAAGAAGCTGATGGCGGCGGCCGGGGTGCCGGTGCTGGCCGAGCTCACGCCGGCCGAGGTGTCCGCCGACGATCTGCCGGTGCTGGTGAAGGCGTCGGCTGGTGGTGGCGGGCGCGGGATGCGGGTGGTCACCGAGCTTGCCGACCTGCCTGGCGAGATCGACGCGGCGTCGGCCGAGGCGTTGTCGGCGTTCGGTGACGGGACCGTGTTCTGCGAGCGGTACCTGGCGAGCGGGCGGCACATCGAAGTCCAGGTGATGGCGGATCAGCACGGGACGATCTGGGCGGTCGGCGAACGCGAGTGCTCGATCCAGCGCCGCCACCAGAAGGTCGTCGAGGAGGCGCCCTCACCGCTCGTCGAACGCATTCCGTCGATGCGTCCCGCGCTGTTCGACGCCGCCCGGAAGGCCGCGGCGGCAATCGGGTACGTCGGCGCCGGCACGGTCGAGTTCCTCGCGGACGAGACCGGCAACTTCTACTTCCTCGAAATGAACACCCGCCTCCAGGTAGAGCACCCCGTCACGGAGGAGACGACGGGGCTCGACCTGGTCGCGTTGCAGTTCGCGGTCGCCGCCGGCGAGCACCTCCCGCCGGAGCCGCCGCCCACCCTCGGCCACGCCATCGAGGTACGCCTGTACGCCGAGGATCCGCAGCACGACTGGCAACCCCAGACCGGCCTCCTCCATCAGGTCGAGCTTTGTGGAACATATTCGGCACCTGGTGGCGAAAAAGTTCCACAAAGGCAAGGCGTCCGGGTGAGGGTGGACTCCGGGGTCGAGGACGGAGCCGAGATCTCGCCGTACTACGACCCGATGCTCGCGAAGGTGATCGCGTACGGCGATGATCGCGTGGCGGTCGCCCGGAGGCTGGCGGCCGCGCTCGAGCGATCGAAGCTGCACGGTCCTGGGACCAATCGTGAGTTGCTGGTGTGGATCCTGCGGCATCCGGCGTTTCTCGCGGGAGACACGGACACGGCGTTCTTCGACACCCACGGCGTGGGTGGGGCTGTCGACGACGCCGTGGTGCGGGTGTCGGCGCTGGCGGCAGCGCTGGCAGATGCGGCAGGACGTCGTACTCCGGTGCGGGTGCCGAGTGGGTGGCGGAACCTCGCCTCTCAACCGCAACGCAAGAGCTACCGGTACGGCGACCAGGTCGTCGAGGTGGAGTACCGGCTGACGCGCGACGGATTGGTTGTCGACGGCAACACTGCGCTGATTTCCCTGGACCGTGAGCGAGTGGTACTCGAGGTCGAGGGGGTGCGCAGGTCGTTCGAGGTCGCGACGTACGGCGGGAGTGCGCCGGCGGCCGGTGGGTCGGCGAGCGGTGGGGCGGCGGGGCGTGGGTCGGCGGCAGGTGGGCTGGTGTGTGTGGACTCGGCGCTCGGCAGTGTCGCGCTCACGCCGGTCGCGCGGTTCGTGGATCCGGCGGAGCAGGTGGCGGTGGGGTCGTTGGTGGCGCCAATGCCGGGGACGGTGATTCGGGTGGGCGTGCAGGTGGGTGACGTGGTGAAGGAAGGGCAGCCGCTGCTCTGGCTGGAGGCGATGAAGATGGAGCATGCGATCGCCGCTCCGGCGGACGGGGTGGTCGGTGAGTTGAAGGTGGCAGCGGGACAACAGGTCGAGTTCGGCGCCGTACTGGCCGTGGTTGGGGAGGAAGCATGAGCTTCGTCGAATCCGAGGAGCGCCGGGAGCTGCGGAAGGTGGTCGGCGAGCTCGGGAAGAAGTACGGGTACGAGTGGTTCAACCAGCAGGCGCGGACCGGCGGTCACACCACCGAGTTGTGGCTGGAGGCCGGCAAGCTCGGGTTCCTCGGCGTCAACCTCCCCGAGCAGTACGGCGGTGGCGGCGGCGGGATGGCCGACCTGTCGATCGTGCTGGAGGAACTCGGCGCGGCCGGCTGTCCGTTGCTGATGATGGTGGTCTCACCGTCGATCTGCGGCACCGTGATCACCCGCTTCGGCACGGACGACCAGAAGCAACGCTGGCTGCCGGGCCTCGCCGACGGGACGACGATCATGGCGTTCGCGATCACCGAACCCGACGCCGGCTCGAACTCGCACCAGATCACCACCACCGCCCGCCGCACCGGCGACGGCTGGTCGCTGACCGGGCAGAAGGTGTTCATCTCCGGCCTCGACGTCGCGAAGGCAGTGCTCGTCGTCGGCCGCACGGAGGACGCGAAGACCGGCAAGCTCAAGCCCGCGCTGTTCATCGTCCCGGTCGACGCGCCGGGCGTGGAGTTCCGGCAGATCGAGATGGACCTGATCAGCCCGGACAAGCAGTACGCGTTGTTCCTGGACGACGTACACCTGCCGCGCGAAGCGCTCGTCGGATCCGAGGACGCGGCGCTGATGCAGCTGTTCGCGGGCCTGAACCCGGAGCGGATCATGGCGTCGGCGTTCGCGCTCGGCATCGCCCGGCACGCGCTCGGCAAGGCGACGGCGTACGTGAAGGAACGCCAGGTGTGGAAGCACCCGATCGGTGCGCACCAGGGCCTTGCGCATCCGCTCGCCCAGATCAAGATCGAGCTCGAACTCGCCCGGCTGATGATGCAGAAGGCCGCCGCGCTGTACGACGCGGGCGACGACCTGGGTGCGGGCGAGGCCGCGAACATGGCGAAGTACGCCGCCGGTGAGGTCGCCGTACGGGCCACCGACCAGGCCGTGCAATCGCTCGGCGGGAACGGTATGACGGTCGAGTACGGCGTCGCCTCGCTGGTCGCCGCCGCCCGCGCGACCCGGATCGCACCGGTGAGCCGGGAGATGATCCTGAACTTCGTCGCACAGCACAGCCTCGGGTTGCCGAAGTCCTACTGAGAAAGGCCTGGGCCGATGATCATCACCAGTCAGTTCCCGCCCGTCGAGGTGCTCGACGTACCGATCCACGACGCGGTTCTCGCCCACGCGCAGGAGTACGGCGACCGGCCGGCGATGGTCGACGGCGTCACCGGCAAGGAGCTCAGCTACGCCCAGCTGGACCATCTGACCCGCCGGGTCGCAGCCGGTCTGGCCGAGCTCGGCATCCGGCACGGCGACGTGATCGCGCTCTACAGCCCGAACACGATCCTGTACCCGGTGGTGTTCTACGGCGCGACCCGCGCCGGCGCGACTGTGACCACGGTGAACGCGCTCTACACCGCGGCCGAGCTGCACAAGCAGTTGATCGACTCGAAGGCGAAGTTGCTGGTGACGATTTCGCTGTTCCTGCCGGTCGCGACCGCGGCGGTCGAGGGTACGGACGTCTCGGAGATCTTCGTCTGCGACCAGGCCGACGGGTATCGCTCGGTGCAGGAACTGTTCGCGTCGACCGGACCGGAACCGGTGGTGTCGATCGATCCGGCCTCGGACGTCGCCGTACTCCCGTACTCGAGTGGGACGACCGGTGCGGCGAAGGGCGTGATGCTGACGCACCGGAACATCGCGACGAACATCTCGCAGGCCGAGGTGATGATCACGCTCGGCGAGGAGGAGCGGATCATCGCGATCCTGCCGTTCTTCCACATCTATGGGCTGTCGGTGTTGATGAACCTGCCGCTGCGGCTCGGCGCGACGGTTGTCGTACTGCCGAAGTTCGAGCTGCAGCAGTTCCTGACCACGCTCGACCAGCAGCGGATCACGCGCGCGTTCGTGGCGCCGCCTGTCGTACTGGCGCTGGCGAAGCACCCGGCCGTGGACGGGTTCGACCTGTCGCATCTGCAGTACGTGACCTCGGCGGCGGCGCCACTCGACGGCGAGTTGGCGGAGGCGTGTGCGAAGCGGCTCGGGTTGCACGCCGTACTCCAGGCCTACGGGATGACGGAGTTGTCGCCCGGTACGCACGCCGTACCGCAGGACGACCGGGAGCCACCGCCGGGCGCCGTCGGGAAGCTGTTCCCGTCGACCGAGATGCGGCTGGTCGGTGCCGATGGCAACGATACCGACGAGGGCGAGATCTGGATCCGGGGGCCGCAGGTGATGAAGGGATACCTCGGCCGGCAGGCCGAGACCGACGCGACGATCGACCCGGACGGGTGGTTGCACACCGGTGACATCGGGAGGGTGGACGATCGCGGCTACCTGTACGTCGTGGACCGGGTGAAGGAGCTGATCAAGTACCACGGGTACCAGGTGCCGCCCGCGGAGCTGGAAGCCGTATTGCTCACCGACGACCGGATCGCCGACGCGGCGGTGATCGGGGTCGATGCGGACGGCAACGAAGTACCGAAGGCGTTCGTGGTGCGGATGCCCGGGGTTTCGCTTTCCGAGGCCGACGTGATGGAGTACGTCGCCGCGCGGGTGGCGCCGTACAAGAAGATCCGGCAGGTGGAGTTCATCGACGCCGTACCGAAGGCAGCGTCGGGGAAGATCCTGCGACGCGAGCTGCGGGCCCGTGAGGCTGCGCGTGAGTGAGGTGTTGAAGGCGCCGCAGCAGGACCGGTCGCGGGCGACGCGGCAACGGTTGCTGGAGGCGGCGGTCGAATCGCTGGCCGAGGTCGGGTACGCCGCGACGACGGTTTCCGTTGTCGCGGCGCGGGCGGGAGTTTCGCGCGGGGCGGCGCAGCATCACTTCCCGACGCGGGCGGATCTGTTCGCGGCGGCGGTCGAGTACATGACGTCGGTCCGGCTGGCAGAGATCCGTGAACAGGCCGCCGCACTACCCAGTGGCGCGGGGCGGACCGAGGCGATCGTGGCGATGCTGGCGGATGTGTACACCGGGCCGTTGTTCAAGGCGGCGCTGCATCTGTGGGTGGCGGCGTCGACCGAGGAGCCGTTGCGGCAGCAGATCGTTCGGCTCGAGGCGCACGTGGGGCGGCAGGCGCATCGGGCTTTGCTGGAGGTGCTGGACGTGAGCGAGCGGACGCCCGGGGTACGGGAGACGGTGCAGGGGGTGTTGGACATGGCGCGCGGGTTGGGACTCGCCGACCTGTTGACCGACGACAGCACGCGGCGCCGCGGCATCGTCCGCCAATGGAGCCGAATCCTCGATCAGGCTCTCCGCGCACCCGGCGTGTGACCGAACGCCCGCTTGAAGGCGTCGATGAACGCACTCGTCGACGCCCACCCACACGCGTGCGCGACCCGCGTCACCGATTCCCCTTCCGCAAGCCGAATCAGCGCCGCATGCAGCCGAAGCTGAGTCCGCCACTGCGGAAACGTCATCCCCAGCTCGCTCTTGCACAGCCGGCTCAACGTCCGCTCACTGGCCCCCACCACCCACCCCAACTCCACCAATGTCCGTGAGTCCGCAGGGTTCTTCCGCAACAACTCACAAACCCCACCAAGCCGAGCATCGCGCGCAGCGGGCAGATAGGTAGGACGCTGAGGCGACGCCCGCAGCTGATCCAACAGCACCCCGCGCAACCGCCCCCGTTCCCCGCCGTCCCCGCCGTCCCCGCCGTCCCCGCCGTCCGAGAGTTCCATGTGCTCCACGCCCTCCCGCTGCTCCCCGCGCTCCCCCCCGTTCCCACCTCGCGCGCCCTGCGCGCGGCGGGCGGCGGCGTCAGCCGCCTCTTCTTCGTTCTCCGCCGTGTAGGTGAGGATCAGTTCTCGGAGGAGGGGGCTGACTACCAGGGCTGTGGGTGCGTCCAAGCCCAGCGGGTTTTCGGTGAGGCCGATGGTGTGCAGGGTGGTTTCGCCGTAGGCGCGATGTTGGTGGTGGGTGCCGGCGGGGATCCACAGGGCTCGGGTTGCCGGGGTTACCCAGGTGCCGGCGTCGGTGGTGACGGAGAGGACGCCTCGGCCCGCGTAGACGATCTGGTGGCGGTCGTGCCAGTGCGGCTCGATTCCGCCGCCGGCCTGAATCGGCCGGTGGCCGGTGGTGGCGGGACGTTGGCGGGTTTCCGGCATCAGTTGGCATTTTATCGGAAGCCGGACAGCTGAGCGCGCGGCGACGATCGGTTCGTGCGGAGATCTATCGGCCTGATGGCAGTCGGCCACGCGTGCGTGGATGTCTACCAGGGGTGCGTCCCAGCACTCGTCCCGTTCCTCGTCGCGGAGCGAGGCCTCGGGTATGTCGCGGTCTCAGGCATCACGCTCGCGGCGACGTTGCTGTCATCGGTAGTCCAGCCCGTGTTCGGCGTACTGACCGACCGGCGACCGCTCACCTGGTTGATCCCCGTCGCGATGACAACCGCCGGACTCGGCATCGCGTTGCTCGGCGTCGGGGAGCAGTACTGGTTGATGTGGCTGGCGGCCGCCCTCTCCGGGCTCGGCGTCGCGGCGTACCACCCGGAGGCCGCGCGGATGGCACGGCTCGTCAGCGGCGGTAGTCACGTCGGGATGAGCTGGTTCTCGGTCGGCGGCAACGTCGGCTTCGCGCTGGCGCCCGTACTCGTCACCCCGCTCATCGCCACCGGCGGCCTGTCGCTCACCCCGGTCCTCGTCGTACCGGCACTCGTCGGGGCCGCGATCACCTCCTGGGCGATCCGCACCCGCGTCACCGCCCCCGCCGTACGCCACCAGGCAGAAGGCACCGACGACTGGCCGTCGTTCCTGCGCCTGTCGGCGATCATGGTCTGCCGCTCGATCGTCTTCGTCGGCCTCGGCACCTTCATCGCCCTGTACGCCGGGCAACGCGTCGGTGGCGGTACGACGACCGGCGGAACGGCGCTCTTCGTACTCTTCGCCGCCGGCGCGCTCGGCACGCTTCTCGGCGGCCGGCTCGCCACCCGGTACGGGCGCATCCGCACCCTGCGTACGTCGTACGCCGTCGCCGTGCCCGCGATCGCCTGCCTGGTCTTCGTACCCGGCCGCGCGTTCTTCGGCTTCCTCGCGCTCACCGCGATCGCGATGTCGATCCCGTTCTCGCTGCATGTCACGCTCGGCCAGGACTTCCTCCCCGGCCGCGTCGGTACGGCGGGCGGCATGACCCTCGGTCTCGCGGTCAGCATCGGTGGCGTCGCGACCCCGATCCTCGGCGCGATCGCCGAACACACCTCGCTCCGGCTCGCACTCAGCACGCTGATCGCCCTCGCCCTGTGCTCCAGCCTGATCGGCTACGCCCTTAACGAACCCGCCTGAGCTACCGGTCGAACTTCCGATACGAGGCGTCCAGTTCGCGCACCTCGGCAGAGGCGTGCAACGTGACGCCGTCTTGCGGCGCGATGTACTTGCCCAGTAGCTCCAGCGTGGCCTCGGTCAGCCGCACCTTCACCTCGTCCGTGCGGCCTGGCAGCAGCGCGATGGACACCCGTACCAGAGCATGTGCCTTCTCCGCGCTGTCGGCGTACCCGTAGGCCGAGAGATTGTCGTACCTGACCATGGTCTTGCACCCCTCGGGCTTGGCCGCCGCGATCTCGACGACAGCCTCGTGCAGCGCGCGGGTGAACCCGTCGACGTCGAAGGCGTCTTCCACCGGGTGCGAGTAGTCGACGGTGATCTGCGGCATCAGGACTCCTGTTCTACGGCGGACAGCAGCACTCTAATCCGCGGCGCGCTCGGCGATCCGGCGGTCCACTTTGGCGGCCAGCTCGTCGGGCGTGCACTCGGCTAGGTGGTCACGGATCAGCAGATGAATGAACGCGTACTGCGCCCGCCCGGTCCGAGCGAGCACGTAGCGGTCAGCGGCGTACTGCAGGAAGGCCCTGGGCCGCCACGACAGGTAGCCCGTCCAGCGAAGCAGTAGGTCGTGCAGCGACCGAGACAACGGACCAGCCAGGACAGGGGGTCGCCGCCGCCACGCCTTGGCAGCCACAGCGCCGACCACGATCCCCGCGGTCGCCTCCAGCTGCGGCGACAACAGGTCAGCTCCCAGTAGTACTGCGACCAAGAACGCAGCCGCTGCTCCACCGACAACCCACAGATCCATCCACCAGCTCTCACCGGGCCGTGCGGAGGACAGGTGGTCGGTCGGCAGCGACTTCACCATGCGGATCCCCTGAGCAACCAGCAGCCCGATCGCGACACCGGACGCGAACGGCTCGGCGTCACCCAGGCTCAGTACGACCGCACTCGACAGGACGACCACCAAGAGCCGCACACCGAGCAGCAGCCGCCGTCTGTTGTCGTGGAAGACGATCAGCTCGACGACGTACGCCCCTGCGATCAGTACGGCCTCGATACCGAGCGAGACCTTGGCCGTGAACATCTCCACCAGTCCGAGCGCAGCACCTGTCACAGCAACGGTCAGGGCTGTACCCGTCAGCAGGAGGAGCGCTGACAGCGTCACCCGGCGCGGACCGGTCCCGTCGAGCTTCTGCCAGGGGTGCGGCAGAAGGTGTACGAGCACCAGTGCTGCACCGGCAACAGCGAGGCCGGCGAGTGCGCCGTACTGCGCAACCATCATCAACGTCGCGCCCGCGGTGAGAGCTCCGAAGAGCGCCGGCAGGCACACCGCGTGCGTCAGGTAGTCCACCTCCGGAAGTGGGAGGCCGTACCACCCGTCCGGCGTCAGCCACCGCGGTACGGAGGTGCGGTCGCCGGCACGGCTGCGGGTCCACCACGCCAGACACCACAGCCGCCGCACTGCGGTCTTGGCGTCGTACTGGCGACCTGTCTTGCGGTTGCGCGCGAGGACCTCGGACAGGAACGTGTCGAAGAGCTCCCGCCGCAGGTCCGCCACTCCACCGGCTGTGACCTCCTCGGGCGCGCGGCCCTGGTAAGCGAGCGTCATCACGTTCAGCATCAGCGGCGAGCTCACCAGGTCCCACAGCTCGTCGTCCTGCTCGATCGCTGCACGCGCGCCGTCGAGTGCAGGACCCACGGTGGCGAAGTAGTCGAGCACCTGTTGTCTTGTGAGCGGCCTGATGTGCACCGCACCGAACAGACTGAGCTGCTGGGGGAGGCGCTCGTAGTCGTGCGTTCTGCACGTAACAGCGAGTTGCCCGACCTGGTAGTTGTGGCGGAGCTCCTTCAGCACCGGTTCGAGCTTGGGGCGGTCCGGTTCGGCGATCTCGTCGAGGCCGTCGAGCAGCAGTGCCAGCCGGCCGTCACGCAACCATGTGCGTCCTACACCTGGTGGAATGCGGTAGCGGTCGCTCAGCTCGAACAGGAACCACCGTACGAACCCTGCTAACAAGGCACTGTCGTGAGGGTCGTCGTCGGCGCGGTGTGACGACTGCGCTCCCCAGCCGGCCAGGTCGACCACTACCGGGATGGGCTGGTGCCGGTCGGCGTGCGCAAGAGCGGACAGCCGCCGGGCCAGGTTGAGCAGCAGCGTGGTCTTGCCGGCACCCGGTGCACCGAGGACCAGCATGCTGTCCTCGAGTTCGTCGAACACGGTCGCGATGTCCGCGTCGTTCGGGATCCGGGTCGGCGCACTGTTGAGCGGCTGCACAAGCAGGTCGAACGGGCGTACGGCATCCGGCTGACCGTCCAGCGCGAGGGCGATCCGGGTCCGTGAGGCGAGCGAGCCGGCCCGGCGTTCGGACAGGTACCGGTCGATCTGCAGGAGCGCGTTCTGCCGGTTGCGCGGCTGGTCGGCGGTGCGATGCGAGATCCGCGGCTGCCGGCGGTTCCGTACCTCGAGCAGTGCGGTCCCGACCGCGACGAGCCAGAGCACGCCGACCGCCGGCCACACCCAGCCGACGTACGGCGCGAGGAACGCGGGCGCCGTACCGCCAGTGCCGACGTTGATCGCGATCGGCAGCAGCACCACGGTCAGTGACACGGTCAGCACGAGCACGGCGCCGCTCACGAAAGACCGCATCCTCACCCCGGGAGCGTAACGGCCGGTGAGCCGACCTCGCCTTGCACCGGGCGTGCCTGCCTCGTCGTATCTGGGTGAAGTCCAGAAGGCGGTCGACGACTCAGGGAATAGCTGTCGGTTCACATACATTGGTCGGTGATATGACTACAGAGCGGATCGACCGGACAAGCGTGGGGCTCCGTTCGGAGCGGGGTCCGATCCTGCTCGCGGTGATGCTGAGCGTCGGGCTGGTCGCGATCGACGCGACGATCCTGGCCACCGCCGTACCGTCCGTGGTCGCGGACCTCGGCGGCTTCACCCAGTTCCCCTGGCTGTTCTCGATCTACCTGCTCGCCCAGGCGGTGTCGGTGCCGATCTACGGCAAGCTCGCCGACCAGCGCGGCCGGAAGCCGATGATGCTGCTCGGCGTCGGGCTGTTCCTGGTCGGGTCGGTGCTCTGCGGGTTCGCGTGGAGCATGCCGGCGCTGATCGCGTTCCGGCTGATCCAGGGCCTCGGCGCCGGCGCGATCCAGCCGATCGGGATGACGATCGTCGGCGACATCTACACGGTCGCCGAACGGGCCAAGGTGCAGGGCTACATCGCCAGCGTCTGGGGCATCTCGTCGTTCGTCGGGCCGACGCTCGGTGGCGTGTTCTCGGACTACATCTCGTGGCGGTGGATCTTCTTCGTGAACATCCCGCTGGGGCTGGCCGCCGCGTGGGTGCTGATCCGCCGGTTCGAGGAGAAGGTCGCGGACAAGAAGGGCCACACGATCGACTACGCCGGGGCGATCCTGCTCGCGGCCGGCGGTTCGCTGCTGCTGCTCGGGCTGCTCGAGGGTGGCGTGATGTGGGACTGGGCCGCGCCTACGAGCATCGTGATCCTGGCCGCGTCCGTCGTACTGCTGACCGCGTTCGTGCTCGTCGAGCGGCGGGCCGCGGAGCCAGTCCTGCCGCTGTGGGTGCTCGGCCAGCGGGTCCTGAACTCGGCCAACTCGGCGGCGGTGCTGATCGGGTTGTTGATGATCGGCTTGTCGACGTACGTGCCGCTGTACGCGCAGAGCGTTCTCGGTACGTCGGCCCTGATCGCCGGGTTCACGCTCGCCGCGATGACGCTCGGCTGGCCGATCGCGGCGTCGCTCGCCGGGCGGATCTACCTGCGCGTCGGGTTCCGTACGACGATGCTGATGGGCGCGCTGATCGTCGTACTCGGCGCCGGGATCCTGCTGACGGTCACCTCCACGAGTGCCGTACTGCACCTGGCGCTCGCGTGCTTCGTGATCGGCGTCGGCCTCGGGTTCTCCGCGTCGCCGTCGGTCGTCGCGGCGCAGTCGTCGGTGGAATGGCAGACCCGCGGCGTGGTCACCGGCGCCAACATGTTCTCCCGCTCGGTCGGCAGCGCCGTCGGCGTCGCACTCTTCGGCGCCGTCGCGAACGGCGTCGTCGCAGCCCGCCTCGGCGACGACCACGCCGACCTCGAGAAGGTCCCCGCCGGCATCCTCGCCCCCGCCGTCCACGACGTGTACTACGGCGCCGCCGCAGCCGCCCTCCTCCTGGTAGTAGCCGTCGCCTTCATGCCCAACCGCATCACCGAACGCCCCCTCCGATAGCTATGCGCGCAGTCGACTGCGTGGGTGCACTGATCCGCGACGAACAGCATCGCGTCTATCTGCAGCGGCGTACGGCGGAGCGGCGGTTGTTGCCGGGGATCTGGGACATCGTGGGCGGGCATCTCGAACCTGGGGAGACGCCTGAGGAGGCGTTGGCGCGGGAGGTCGAGGAGGAGACGGGGTGGAAGGTCCGCGACATCGTCTGGACCGTCGCGGACTGGGAATGGGAGTGGAAGGGCCGGGTACGACGAGAGGTCGACTACCTGGTCACCGTCGACGGGAACCTCAGCCGGCCCCGGCTGGAAGCCGGCAAGCACGACGCGTCCGCCTGGGCCGGGCCGGACGAGCTGGACCTGTTGATGGTCAACCGCACTGACGGTGACCGTCGTTTGCGGGACCTGGTCGCGCACGCCGTCCGCACCCGCTTCACCGACCGGCTCCGCCTCGAACCGATCACCGGACCCAACGGGGTCCTCCCCGGACATGCACCGGACCTCGAGCGCATCTTCGCTGACCCCTGGGTGGCCCGCTGGTACGGCGGAACTCTTTCCGCCGACGAGGCCGCCGTGCAGGCCCGCGAACATCAGTCCAGGTGGGAACGGGATGCCGTCGGCAAGTGGATCGCCTACGACCGAACCGACGACCGCCGCGCCGGGCACGGCGTCGGTGGGCGCGGAGGCGGTGGGCTTGTCGGGCGCGGTGGGTTGTCCCGGATTCCCGCCGGTACGCCGACGGCCGAGGCGATTGAAGCCCTGGTCGGGCCGGAGTGGGCCGCCGACCGTCTGGAGGTCGGCTGGGCCCTCGTCGAGTCCGCCCGTGGCCAGGGCCTCGCGACCGAACTCGGGCGAGCCGGCCTCGACTACGCCTTCACCACGCTGAACGCGTCCGCGGTCATCGCCTTCACCGAACAGGCCAACACCGCCTCCCAGGCAGTGATGAACCGCCTCGGCATGCAGTACGCCGGGGAGATCCGCGCCGAGGGCTGGTCCGCCGACGCATCCGAGATGCAGCCGGATGCACCCTTCGCCGTCTACGCGGCGCGGGCACAGGACGTCTGAGCCCTTTCCGGTAAGAAATCGGCACATACCGCCGGAAATGTTCCGAAAAGCGCGCCGAAGGGCTGCTGAACGGCGGCCGGGTCGCGCGCACCGGGGGACCCCGGGACGGAGAGCGGGCCAGCGTCTGAAGGCTCCGGGTGTGACCGCCCAGGCGCGGCGGTCACACTCGGAGCCGGCCACCTCAAGGGGGAGGTTCCCGGTGAGGTGTCGGGAGCCTCCGGTGTCCTACCGCCCAGGACACTCGGCCCTGCCTGGCCCGAGGTGTCGGCCAGGAGGTGGTTGGAACGGCTGGGCGGCGGCGATACAGGGTCAACCGCCAAGCCCAGCCGGGTCAGGTGGGCGGTGCGGTCCGAAGCTGAGGAGTGCTCCGGACCGCACCTCTGGGTTTCGTCCGCGGACTGAGGAGTGTCCCGGACCTTCCAAGCGCTGCCCCCTGGACGTGAGGAGACCCCAGGGTGCAGCTGACCGGGTCTGAGGAGGACCCGGAAACCACAGGTGGTTCAGTCGGTCGCGTCGTGCGGCCCGAGCAGGTCGTTGGTGACCTTGAGACCGGCGAAACGGCGCCGCATCGCCTGTTCGTAGCGGGCCGCCAGGGGGGCCTCCGCGACGTACTGCGCGATCACGTGCTCGCCGAACCAGACCCGGACTCGGCGCCGGTGCTGTCTCGACGTCATTTCCGCGATGGTCACAACCTCTCACCCCGTAACTCTCAGGCCTTGCAACCAGTTGGACTTACTGGTTGTCATGGCAGTAATGGTGCACGAGCCCAACGTGACCGCTCTAGGACCTGGACCGGACCTTTGCCGGACCTCTTCAGGTCCTCTCGCGGACATCTGGGGGACAGCACCTTGTCGTGGGGCACAAGTCGAGACAACGTCTGACTGACGTGAACGGGAGGAACGATGGCGGGTAGGTACGCGCCAAAGACGGTCCTGGCGCACCTGATCCAGCGCCGGAACCAGACCTACTCCGAGATCGTCGCCGAGTTCGTCGAGCTGGGTGGAACCATCACCGAGCGGCACCTGCGTCGCCTCGCATCGGGCGAGCGCGCAGGGACCACTCCTCAGACCCGGCGCACCCTGCAACGCATGTTCGGCAAACCGGTCGAGGAACTCCTCGCGCCGTACGTCGCCGAACAGGCCGCCCAGGTGGTGCCGGCACCTGCCGCGAGTGGACGGATCACGACAGGTAACGAGATGGAGGTTCTCGACATGGCTGCCAGCCGCGCAAGGGCGTTCGCCCTTGCGGCCCAGTCCGGTCTCGGAAGCGAGGCCATGGAACAGGTGTACGACGACGTACGCCATGCCGCCCAGGCGTACCCACAGCGCCCACTGCCGGAGATCCTCGGCCAGCTGGTCGAGACCCAGGACCTGGTGTTCGGCCTGCTGGAGAGCCGGCAGCGCCCGGAGCACCACCGCCAGCTGTACTTCCTGGCCGGTGTCACCGGCGGTCTGCTCGCCAAGGCCTCCCACGACCTGGGGAACCCGCACGCAGCGCTCACCCAGGCCCGGACCGCGTTCATGTGCGCCGACAACGCCGACCACCACGGTCTGCGCGCCTGGGTCCGCGGCCTGCAGTCGCTGGTCTCCTACTGGGCCGGCAACCCCCACGACTCCGTGCGGTACGCACAGCTCGGTGCCGGGTATGCGGAGCAGGCGAACAGCACCACCAGCGTCTGGCTGCCGGTCAGCGAGGCCCGCGCCTGGGCCGCGCTCGGCAACCCCGAAGCCACCCGGGCCGCGCTGGAGCGCGCCGAGGAGGCGTGGAACTCGGTGCACAACGACGACCTGGACGACCTGGGCGGCCTCTGCACGTTCGGCCGCAACCGCCAGCTGTACTACGCCGCCGACGCGCTGGCGCAGCTGCCGGGCGAGGTCGAGCAGGCCCAGCGGTACTCCACCCAGGCCGTCGACGCCTACACCGACGAGAACCACCCCGAGTGGGCGTTCGGCGACGCGGCAGGCAGCCACGCGGCGATGGCGATCACCCGGATCGCGAGCGGGGAGCTGGACGGCGCCGCGGACGCGCTGGCCCCGGTGCTGACACTGCCGACCGAGCGCCGGATCAACGGTGTCGTGCACTCGGCCCGCCGGGTCCACCAGGCGCTGCGGCAGTCCGGTCGCGCGGACGACGCCCGTGAGCTGCAGGAGGAGATCGAGTCGTTCACCCGGACGCCGATGCAGACCTTCCCCCGGTAGCCTGCGTCAATGGAGCTCAGCGGACAGCTGACTGTGTTGCGCGAATTCCGGACCTCCGACCTCGACGACTACCTGGCCATCGCCGGTGATGACCGGGTCACGACCTGGATGGCGTTCGACAGCTACGACCGGACGAAGGCCGAGCAGAACCTGGCCGGCATCGTCGAGCGGTCGGCGCTGGCCGACCGCCCGGACTACATGCTCGCGATCACCCGGCCGGACGACGACCGGGTGATCGGGTTCGGCCGGATCGCGCCGAGCGGGTCCTGGACGGCCAAGCTCGGGTACGCGATCGGCGCCGACCACTGGGGCCACGGGTACGCGACCGACGCGGCCCGGGCGCTGCTGAAGTTCGCCTTCGGCCCACTCGCCCGGCACCGGGTGACGGCCGCGATCGGGCCGGAGAACGAGGCCTCGATCGCGGTGGTGAAGCGGATCGGCTTCACCTACGAGGGCCAGCTGCGCGATCACGTGTTCACGAACGGCGCCTGGCGTGATTCCAGGCTCTACTCCCTGCTGGAACACGAGTACGACACCTGAGCAACACTGGCTCCATGACCGCCACCATGATCGGACCGCTGCGGGACGGCATTGCCCGGATGATCCTGACGAAGGTTGCGGGGCCGGATCCACAGGCTGAGCGCGACCGGGTACACAACACGCCAGGCCCGCGCTGGTTCCCGGAGGACAGTCCGATCCGCCGGGTGCACGGTGACGCATCGATGTTCGCCGGTGGGCTCCGGGCACTCCTGCTGCAGTCGTTGCACCCACTGGCGATGGCTGCCGTCGCAGCGCACTCCGGCTACCAGGGCGATCCGTGGGGTCGCCTACGGCGCACCAGCTACTTCCTGGCGATCACCACGTACGGCGCGATCCCGCAGGCCGAGGAGGCCATCGCACACGTCAAGGCGGTGCACGAACGCGTAAGAGGCACCAGTCCGGACGGCGTGAAGTACCGCGCCTCCGACCCGCATCTGCTGAAGTGGGTGCACATCGCAGAGGTGGACAGCTTCCTGGCGGCGCACCAGCGGTACGGCGCTCACCCGCTGACCGCCGAGGAGCAGGACCAGTACGTCGAGGACGCTGCGCTCGTAGCGGAAAGGCTGGGCGTCATCGACCCACCCACAACGCTCGCCCAGGTGCAGCAGCTGCTCAAGGACTACCAGCCCGAGCTACGCGGTACGACGGAGGCACGGCAGGCGGCCCGCTTCATCCTGATCCACCCGCCCGTCCCGTGGGCCGCACGACCCGCGTACGGCGTACTGACCGCCGCTGCGGTCAGCCTGCTCCCGTGGTGGACCAGGCTGCCGCTACGGCTCCCGTACCTCCCGCTGGCCGAGGCGACCGTCGTACGGGCCGCCGGTGACGGGCTCACCAAGACCATCCGCTGGGCGCTGACGTCACCAACACTGGCAGAAACCGGCGTATGAGGTCTGTGCGCTTGTAGGTTGTTCTCGTGCCGCTGCGTCCTCATCGTCCGCTTCCCCTGGCCACGCCGGCGGGGATCGAGGTGCTGACCAAGATCCTGACGCAGGGGCCGATCCCGCGGGTGGAGATCGCGCGCCGGACCGGGCTGTCGCAGGCCGCGGTGACGAAGGCCGTCGCGCCGCTGATCGACACCGGTTTCGTCACCGATGCACCGGCCGGCGAGGACGGTCAGCTCGGCATCGGCCGGCCGGTGAGCCCGCTGACCGTGGTTCCGGGCAGCGTCTCGGTGATCGGCGTCAAGGTCACGCCGACCAGCCTGATCGGCGTCACCACCGACTTCACCGCCGGCATCCTGAACGTCCGCCACGAGGAGCTGGAGAGCACCGACCCCGAGCTGGTGATCAAACGGCTCGCCGACCACGTGAAGGCGCTGATCGCCGCGCTCAAGTCCGGTACCGCGGTGGCCGGTCCGCCGGCCGGGATCGGGATCGCGATCTCGGGTGACGTGGACGCGGCGCACGGCGTGGTCCGCGACTCGCCGCTGATGGGCTGGCGGGGCGTCCCGGTCGCGGAGCTGCTCGGCGACCGGATCCGGGTCCCGATCGTGGTCTCGAACGACGTCCGCGCACTGACCGTCGCCGAGCACTGGTTCGGCGCCGGGGTGAACGCGGACTCGTTCGCCGTGGTGACGATCGGCTCCGGCATCGGCTGCGGGCTGTACATCAACGGCGAGGTCGTCTCCGGCGCGTACGGCGTGTCCGGCGAGCTCGGCCACCTGCCGCTGGCGCCGGGCGACCTGGTGTGTACGTGCGGCCGGCGGGGCTGTGTGGAGACCGTCGCGTCGTCGGACGCGATCCTGGCCCGGACGCGGGAGAAGACCGGCCGTACCGACCTCGACCTCGCCGGTGCGATCGAGCTGGCGCACGAGGGCAATCGGCAGGCCCGCGAGGCCTTCGACCGCGCGGGCGAGGTGATCGGCTCCGCGCTGGCCGCGATGGTGAACCTGGTCGGGCCGGAGCTGGTGATGATCGCCGGCGAGGGCGTCGCGGAGTACGACCTGTACGAGGAACGGATGCGCCGCGCCTTCGCGGAGCACGCGTTCGGTGCGGCCGGGGACTGCCGACTGGTGCTCCGGTCGCACACGTTCGACGACTGGGCGCGTGGTGCGGCGGCCACCGTGATCCGCTCGTACGTCCGAGGCGAACCGCCGCTCCAGCGGTGAGTGTTGCTACGTGCGGGCGGCGGCGAGGATCTTGCGCCAGACCTTCTTGTAGGACTCGAGGCCGTCGGCAGCGAGCGGACCGGTCGGGCCGGCCGTGATCGAGACGCGCTCCGGGATCGTGCCCCAGACCGGGATGTTCTCCGCGGCGTACTGCTGCATCGCGTCCTGGTACGACCGGGTGTAGGTCCGCGCCGAACAGACCACCAGGCCGGCCGGTACGTCGTCCGGGACGAGCTCCAGTACGGCCTTCACCCGCGGGGTCTCGACGCCGCCGACCCGGGTCGGGATGACCACGATCCGGGCCCGTTCGAGCGCCTTGTTCAGCAGCCGCTCGTGGGACGGTGGCATGTCGACGATGCCGATGCCCTCGGGCGGGACCTTGTCCAGTGCCTTGTTCAGCAGACGCTCCGTCGGCGCCTCCGCAATCTCGATCCGGTGCAGTTGGTCGTCCTCGGACTCCGCGATCCAGTCCGCCGCACTGCCCTGCGGATCCGCGTCGATCAGAGTCGAGGTTCGACGGTTGGAAGATGCCAGCGCGGCCAAGTACACCGACGTGGTTGTCTTACCGACCCCGCCCTTCAGTGCAGCTGTCACGATGATCATGGACACGAACTTACCCGGTTTTGTCCGAAATCCGGCGTGTCGTCGGCGTTGCCCCGCCACATCGTGATAGTTGCCCCTGGCCCGTGTGTACAAGCTCAACCCCACTTCAGCGGTGAATCCTTGCTGAATCCTTTCCGGGCTGGGCCGTCTCTTACTCCTGACCTCGCACCCTGACGAAGGAGCACACCATGACCTGGATCATCGTCGCCGCAGCCGTCGCCGTCGTCCTGCTCGGCACCTGCAGCGTGGTCGTCCTGCGCCGGCGGACCCGTGGCTGACCTCGACGAACACCTGATCCGAGCCGCCCAGCACGGCGACCTGGACGCGCTCACCACACTGGTCGCGGACTCGCACCCGACCGTACGGCGGTTCGCCCGGACTCTGTGCGCCACACCCGAGGACGCGGAGGACGCCGCACAGGAGGCGCTGATCATCCTGTACCGGAAGATCGGCATGCTCCGCGCGACGAGTGCGCTGACGTCGTGGATGTTCCGCATCATCCGCAACGAGTGCCTCCGCCGCGCTCGCGCCGTACTGCGTGACCAGCCGCTGGCTCCGGAAACGGCGCCCTCCGCGGAGGACGAGGCGCTGCGCCAACTGGAAGCGCAGGCAGTTGCCGCGGCCATCGCGCAACTGCCTGCCGACCAACGCAGTGTCCTGATCCTCCGCGACGTCCAGGGCTACAGCGGCCCGATGGTCGCCAAGGCCCTGGGCCTCACTGTTCCCGCCATGAAATCCCGCCTGCACCGCGCCCGCACCACCGTGCGCGAATCCCTCGGAGCCCTCCTATGACCTTCGCCAGCACTTCACTGCCCCGCCATCTGATCCGCGGTCTGATCGGCTTCGGCAGTCTGATCGCCGCCTTCGCCCTGATCCCGGCCGCGGGCGCGGCCAGCCTCCTACTGCTCCCTGTCACGCTCTTGGCGTTCCGCGGCTGCCCGACCTGCTGGGTCGTCGGCCTGATCGAAACCATCTCCCGCGGCAGACTGCAGCGCGATTGCGCCGACGGTCAGTGCAAGCTGACGACCGCCGCCTAAGACTTCCGGACCAGCTCGACCAAGGCACTCAGACCGTCGGCGCCGTAGCCGGCCGCATCAGCCCGGGCGAACAGTGCAGCCATCGCACCCGGCACGGTGACGTCGAGCCCGGCCTCGGTGAAGGCTTGGACGACGTGCTGGGCGCCGACGGCCTGCATGTGGAGGTTGTTCTGGGCACCCGGATGCGAGCCGGAGTCGATCGCCGTGGTCAGGATGTTGAGGAAGCCCATCGGCCCGTCCGCGGTCAGGTCGGTGAGCATCGTCGCGACGTACGGACGTAGTCGTTCGGCGCTGCCGACCAGGCTCGCCGAGTAGAAGTAGCTGATCAACGTCGTCCAGAAGATGTTCAGCATGGCCTGGTAGTAGAGCATCGCCAGTCCGGGATCGGTGCCCACGTGGTCGACCCGGCCGAGTGCCTCCAGCGTCTCGCGATGGGCCGCCACCACGTCGGCAGGACCTGCGTAGAACGCGTACGCGCCCGGCTTCCCGATCCCCGGTGGCGGCACCATGATCCCGCCGGTGACCAGGGTCGCTCCCCGCTCCTCGGCCCACCGGCTCGCCGCACGCAACCGCTCCGGGCTGTCCGAGCTCAGGTTGACCAGCACTCGCCCGCTGAGGTCCGCGTCCGCGAGCGACTCGTACATCGCCGCGTAGTCCACCTGGCTGATCACTACTAACGTGCTCGCGACCACCGCCTCGGCCGCTGTCGTCGCCTCGACCTCACCGATCCCCGGCGCCTTGCCAGGTGTCCGGTTCCAGACGGTGGTCGAATGTCCGGCGTCGAGGAACGTCCTGGCCATCGTGGACCCCATCGCGCCGAGTCCGATCACAGTCACTGCTTCCTTTGAACTCATGCACCCGATGCTCGAAGAACGCACTACGGGTTTACTACGGGTATGTACTTCGGGGTGCTCGGTCCGCTGCTGGTGCGGACGGACACCGGCGAACCGGTCCTCGTACCCGACCGGAAGGTCCGGACCCTGCTCCTCGACTTGCTGGCCAACCGGGGCCGGCCGGTGACCGCCGACCGGCTGATCGACGACCTGTGGGGCGCACGCCCGCCGCGCAACCCGACCGGCACGCTGCAGGCTCGCGTGTCCCAACTGCGCAGCGTACTGGACCGTGCCGAGCCCGGCGCGCGCAGCGTGATCCAGCACGGCCCGGCCGGGTACACGCTGACCGCAGACGTTGTCGACAGCAACATCTTCGAGCAGTACGTGCGCACCGGGCGGCTGCGGGACGCACTGGACCTCTGGCGCGGTCAGCCGTACGCCGATGTGCTCGACCACCAGTTCGCCCGAGCCGAGCGCGACCGGCTGGAGACCCTGTACCTGAGTGCGATCTCGCTTCTGGCCGCCAGGGGCGAGGACGTTCTCCAGCAGACGACCGTGCTCGTGCGGCAGCGCCCACTCGACGAACGGCTGCACGCTGTCCACCTCAAGTCGCTCTACGGGGCGGGTCGGCAGCACGACGCGCTCCGTGCGTACGACGCTCTGCGCACCGCACTGGCGGAGGAGCTCGGTGCAGACCCCGGACCAGAGCTGGCTGAGCTGCACCAGGCGATCCTGCGCCACGCCCCGTCACTCCGCCGCCGGGCTACGCTCCCGGAGCCGCTCAATGACCTGATCGGCCGCGAGGAGACTCTGGCCGAGGCTCAACAGCAGTTGGCCGCCAACCGCATGCTGACGCTGGTCGGCCCAGGTGGAGTCGGAAAGACCCGTCTGGCACTCGAGCTCGGCCGCAGCACGAGCAACGCGCTCCTGGTAGAGCTCGCTGCGCTGCAGCAAGACGACGTACTGGACGCGCTGGCCACTGCCCTGGAGCTGCGCGACGAGTCGACCGACCTCCTCCCGCGGCTGCTCGATTCACTCAGCAGCAGGCAGGTCCTGCTCATCCTGGACAACTGCGAGCACCTGGACCTGGCAGAGCTCGTACGACGCTTGCTGGCCGCACCCGGCCTGCGTGTACTCGCGACGAGCCGAGAACCACTGGGTTTGACCGGCGAGCGCGTACTCGAAGTACCGCCGCTGACGGCCGAGGCTGCCGCAGAGCTCTTCCGGGCGCGGGCAGGCGTCACCGACGACGTGACAGCGATCTGCAGCCGGCTCGACGGCATCCCGCTCGCGCTGGAGCTCGCTGCGACTCGCGTTCGTGCGCTGGGCGTGCAAGGACTCGCGGAACGCCTGGACGACCGCTTCGGGCTGCTCTCAGGTGGTAAGGGCGGACCGGAGCGGCAGCGGACCCTCCGGGCAACCATCGACTGGAGCTGGGACCTGCTGGACGACGAGGAGCGGCGGATGCTGCGGAGACTCGCCGTCCAGGCCGGCTCGTTCTCACTGGAGGCAGCCGTCGAGATCAGTCAGCTGCCCGAGCACCTCCTGCTGTCGCTTGTCGACAAGTCGCTCGTGGTGGCCACCAGCGGCAGGTACCGCCTGCTCGAGTCCATCGCGGCGTACAGCCTCGAGCGGCTGGTTGAGGCCGGAGAGGAGGCCGTCACCCGCCGGAGGCATGCGGACTACTACCTGGCGCTCGCGCGAAGGGCCGAACTGCGCGGTCCGGCTCAGCGTGAGTGGCTGCAGCGGCTCGACCAGGAGGCTGCGAACTTCCGGGTCGTCCCACCGTCGCTGGAGCTGGCCACCTCGCTCGCCTGGTACTGGTACCTCCGTGGCCGCCATGGTGAAGCACGGCGTTCGCTCGCGGCCGCACTCGCGTTGCCCGGCCGGCACCCGGCCCTGCGCGCGCAGGCCACGGTCTGGCTCGTGGGCATGACCGCGACCGATGCCGACGGCACCGATGTCGCCGCAGCCGGCGAGGAAGCGCTACGAGCCGTCGGCGACGACGACCCGCACGCGCTCTGGTTCCTGACCATGACCCGGTGGGCGTACGGCGACGCGGACGTGCTGTTCGGCTGGATCGACCGGGCGATCGCGGCCTTCACCGAACGGGGCGACCGCTGGGGTCTCGCCGCGGCGCTGAGCACCCGGGCACAGCTGAACATCGTGCACGCGGACCTGGCCGCGATGCGCCGGGACAGCCTGCGCAGCCTCGAACTGTTCGACGCGCTCGACGACGACTGGGGCCGGCTCCAAGCGACGTACACGCTGATCGTGGCCGCCGAGATCAGCGGCGACTACCCGACCGCCACGGCGTACCTGGAGGACGCGATCCGGCGCGCCGAGGACCTCGGGCTGTGGACCGAGGTCTCGTTCCGCACCGCGGGGCTGGGCCGGATCGCCCTGCTGACCGGCGACTACGCGCGTTCGGTCGAGCTGCACGAGCGGGCCCGGCGGCTCGCGGTCGAGCAGTCGAACAAGTCCGCCGAGGAGTACGCCGAGGTCGGCCTCGCCCTGACCGCCCGTCGCCAGGGACGGCTCGACGAAGCCGAGCGGTTGTTCCGCAAGTGGCTCACCTGGCTGACCCAGGTCGGCGGCACTCCCGGGATCGCCTTCATCACCAACCAACTCGGCTTCATCGCCGAACAACGCCTCGACTACAAGACAGCCCGCACCCTGCACGAACACGGTCTCGAACTGGCCCGGCAGATCGGCGACCAGCGTGCGATCGCCCTCGCCCTGGAAGGCCTGGCGGGCGCGACCGAAGACTCCGCCCGCGCCCGCGACCTCCTCGCCGAAGCCACAGCACTACGTCAGCAGGTCGGCGCGCCCCTACCGCCCGCCGAACGCTTCGACGTGGACCGGATCACTTGCCGAGCCAGGTGTTGACCTTGGACTGGTTCGCCTTGACCCACTTCTCGGCGGCCTGGTCCGGGGTGAGCTTGTCGACGGCAATCATCCGGGCGACCGTGTTCTGGTCCTCGTTGGTCCACTTGAAGTTCTTCACCAGGTCGTACGCCGGGCTGCCGGAGTCGGCGAACCTCTTGGAGACGACCTTGTCCAGGTCGTACGGCGGGTAGTCGCAGGCGACCTTCGCAGCGACGGCGTCGCAGCCGGACTTGTACGGCGGCAGGTTGACCTTCACCAGCTTGACCTCGTTGAAGAACCACTGCGGCTGGTAGAAGTACGCGAGCAGCGGCTTCTTGTTCTTCTCCGCGTCCCGGAACGCCTGGATCAACGCGGTCTCGCTGCCGCTCTGCACGACCTTGTAGTTCAGCGCCAGGTTCTTCACCAGCGCCTCGTCGTTGGTGACGTACGACGGGTCGCCGTCGAGCAGCTGCCCCTTGCCGCCGGACTCCGACGTCTTGAACAGGGCGGCGTACTTGTTCAGGTTCTTCCAGTCGGTGATGTCCGGGTACTTGGCCGCCATCCACGGCGGCACGTACCAGCCGATCACGCCCTTGACCCCGGTGGAACCGGCCTCGACCGCGACCTTGTCGGTCTCGATGTACTTCTTCTTCAGGTCCTCGTGACCCCAGTTCTCCAGGTTCACGTCCACCTCGCCGGTGGCGAAGCCCTGCCAGGCGACCTGCTCGGCGAGGTTCTTCTTCGTCACCTTGCAGCCGAGGTCCTTGGTCGCGACGTACGACACCACGGCAGCGTTCGCCTCGTACCCGACCCACGGGCTGACGGTCAGGTTGAACGAGCCGCACTCCTTGCCACCGGCAGCCGGCTTGTCCTCCCCGACCTTCTGCCCACCACATCCAGCCACAGCCAATGCGACAGCTGTCAGAACACCGGCGTACCGGAGCTTCTTCACCGCTTATCTCCTTCGTAGTTGTGGGTACGACGGGCCGCCGCCTGTGTTACTCGGTCGAGCAACACACCCAGAAGAACGATCGCCAACCCGGCCGCGAGCCCCTTGCCGTACAGCTCCCTCTGCGCGAAGCCCGCCGCCACGTCGTACCCGAGCGCTCCCGCGCCGACGAGCCCGCCGACGACGACCATCGACAGTACGTAGATCAGGCCCTGGTTGACCGCGAGCGTGATCGCCCGCCGGGCCACCGGCAACTGCACCTTGCTGATCACCTGCCAGCTGCTCGAGCCGACCGAGTTGGCCGCCTCGACAGTCGCGATCGGTACCGCCTTGATGCCGTCAGCAACGATCTTGGTGGTCACCGGTACGGCGAACACCACGGCCGCCGCGATCGCGGTGAACCGGCTCGTCCCGAACAGCGCCAGGAACGGGACCAGGTACACGAACGGCGGCATCGTCTGCCCGGCGTCCAGCACCGGGCGGATCCACGTGTCGACCCGCCGGTTCCGCCCGGCCCACACGCCGAGCGCGAGCCCGACGGCCACGACCACGACGGTCGCGAGCAAGGTCGACGCCAGCGTGACCATGCTGTCGTGCCACACCCCGGTCGCGACCAGCAGGCCGAGGCACACGGCCGCGGGCACGGCACCTCGCCATCCACCGAGCACTCCGGCCAACGCGACGACCACGACGGACACGAGCCACCACGGCGAGCCGGTCAGCAATCCCTCGAGCGGATTCAAGAGCGCGTTGGTCACCACGTCGCGTACGCCGTACGTGAATCCGCCGAAGACGTCCTGCACCCAGTTCGTCACGTCGGTCGCGACGACGGCGATCCGCGAGCCCACGTTGGCGCCCGACGGGAACTCCGCCGCCCACACGTAGGTCCGGGAGAACCAGATCGCGACCAGTACGCCGACCGCGCCCGCGCCGAGCAGGACCTTTCGCCGTACGCTCGCCGTCCGCCACGGCCGGTCGCCCGCCGCCGTCGTCACCCGGTCGAGCACGATCGCGAGTACGACGATCGCGAGGCCGGCGTTGAACGCGACGCCGACGTCCAGCGTCTGCAGCGCCTTCAGCACGGTCTGGCCGAGGCCCGGCGCATCGATCAGCGCGGCCACGGTCACCATCGAGAGCGCCGCCATGATCGTCTGGTTGATGCCGACGACAACGGTCGACCGCGACATCGGCAGCAGTACCTTCACCAGCGTCTGTCCGCCGGTCGAACCGAGCGAACGGGCCGCCTCGACGCTCTCCGGCGGTACCGAGCGGATCGCGTGCGCGGTCAGCCGGACCGCGGGCGGCGCCGCGTAGATCAGCGTGGCGATCGTCGCGGCGGCCGGCCCGATCGCGAAGAACAGCGTCAGCGGCGCGAGGTACACGAACGTCGGTAACGTCTGCATCAGGTCCAGGACCAGCGTGGCAACCTTGAAGGCACGGTTGGACAGCCCGGCCCAGATCCCGAGCGGGATCGCGACCAGCAACGACAGCAGCACCGCCGCGATGGTCAGCGCGAGCGTGTCCATGCTCTCCTGCCACAACCCCTGCAGTCCGACGAAGCCGAGCCCCAAGGCGGTCAGTACGGCGACCTTCCAGTTGCCGAAGGCCCACGCGCAGTACGCGGCGATCGCGATCACGCCGAGCCAGCCGATCACCGGGACCGGGCGGTCGAACGACGGCTGCGAGATGACGTCCTGCAGCAGTACGACGAACTGGTCGACGACGGCCCGGATCGCGTCGAAGAACACGTTCCCCTGACCGACGTCGTCGCGATGCCCGGTCAGCCAGCGGTGCAGCGCGGTCGTGTCCTGCCCGCCGAGGACGAGCGTGTCGATCCCGCGCAGGACGAAGTACGCCGCGACCCAGGCGACGAGCAGTACGCCGACGACGACGCCACGCCGGGGCCGACGGACCTCGACCTCCACGTCGCTGGTGATGGCAGCCATCAGTGGTCCGCGACGACGGCGAGGATTTCTTCGTCGCCGATGACGCCGAGCAGGGTGCCCCCTTCGACGACCTTCACAGGGCGGTCGGCCTCGAGTACCAGCCGGGTCGCCTCCCGGACCAGCACGTCCGGGCCGAGCTCAGGCCCGTCGAGCGGCTCGTCCGGCCGCGGCTCGCGGACGATCCAGCGCAACGTCAGTACGTCGGCCCGCGGTACGTCGCGGACGAACTCGCGGACGTAGTCGTCGGCCGGTGCGCCGACGAGCTCGTCGCCGGTACCGAGCTGGACGGCCGCACCGTCGCGCATCAGCAGGATCCGGTCGCCGAGCTTGAGCGCCTCGGACAGGTCGTGGGTGATGAACACCATCGTCTTGCCGACCTCGCGGTGCAGCCGGACCACCTCGGTCTGCATCTCCCGCCGGATCAGCGGGTCGAGCGCCGAGAACGGCTCGTCGAACAGCAGCACATCCGGATCGTTCGCGAGCGCCCGCGCCAGGCCGACCCGCTGCTGCATGCCGCCGGACAGCTGCTCCGGGTACAGGTGCTCGTTCCCGGCCAGGCCGACCAGGTCGATCACCTCCTGCGCGCGGCGCCGGCGGTCGGGCTTGCTCTCGCCGCGGATCTCCAGGCCGTACGACACGTTGTCGATCACCTTGCGGTGCGGGAGCAGCCCGAAGTGCTGGAAGACCATCGAGAACTTGCTCCGGCGCAGCGCGCGCAGCCGCTTCTCGTCGGCCGCGCGCAGGTCCTCACCCTCGAAGGTCAGCCGCCCGGCGGTCGGCTCGATCAGCCGGGTCAGGCAGCGGACCAGCGTCGACTTCCCCGACCCGGACAGGCCCATCACGACGAACACCTCGCCCGGTGCGACGTCGAAGCTCAGGTCGCGCACGGCCGCGGTACAGCCGGTCTTCGCGTACAGCGCGGCGCGATCCAGTGCGGCGAGGTCGGGCCGATGCGGCACCCGCTGCGCCTTCGGGCCGAACACTTTCCACAGCCCCTGCACGGACAACAGGGCATCGGAATCCTGGATGTCGGGGTACTCGAGCTGAGCGGTCACAGGTAAACCCTCGCATCCCCGCCGGCGGACACAGCGTGAACCCGGGACTCTACCCAACGGCAAGGCCCCTAACTCACGTCAGGGCTGGTACGGCGGTGCCTCGCCCCAGCCCCAGTGCGGGACGGGCGCCTTCGGCGGCGGGGTCGCGCCGGGCTGCGAGTTCGCCAGCGCGATCCGGGTGCCCCACTCGATGTAGGCGACGAACGCCGAACGGAACTCCGGGTCGTCGGGCAGCCCCGCCGGGTCCGCGCTGGCCGCGATCAGGGCCGCCCAGCGCGAGCGCTGCTCCTCGGTCAGCCCGAGGTTGAGGTGGTGCGAGAGCATCGCCGGGTAGCCGCCGAGCTCGTCGGTGTACCGGCTGTGGCCGCGGAAGACCTCCCCGAGCCAGATCGCCACGTGCTCGCGGTGGTTCTCGCTCATGTGCGCGAAGACCGGTGCGAGGATCGGGTCCTCGAGCACCTTGTCGTAGAACACCTCGGTCAGCCGGCGGAGCGCCTCGTGGCCGCCGGCCCAGTCGTACAGCGTCGGAGTAGTCACGTAATCATGTAATCACGCAAGGAGGGCATCCGCGACCGCCTTCAACTCGTCCTCGATCCGGGTGTCACCGTCTTCGGTGAACCAGAGGACGTTCTGCAGCATCCGCCCGGCAGTCCACGCCAGCGCCCGATCCCGCTCGATCCCGGTCACGTCGAGCATCAGATCGAACCTGTTCCGGATCGCCTGTGAGAGGTCCCCGGTGGCCACCAGGTCGTCCCACCGGTTCCACACTGCGGGCATGAGTTCGAATGCCGGGTCGCCGGCCAGCGGCTTCGGGTCGATGACCAGCCACGGCTGTCGCTTCGCGGCCATCACGTTGTAGTAGTGCAGGTCCCAGTGCAGCAGCCGATCGCCGGGCTCGGGCAGCACCTCGGACACCTGGTCGGCGAAGCGGCGCGCCAGCGCGCGCTCGGACGGGTCCGCCAGCAGCGGGATGACGGCCGGCGCGTCCGCCACCATCTGCCCCGCGATGTCGGAGAGCCGCCGGACGCCCGGCGGCGCGGGGACAACCATCAGGTGTGTGAGGAGCTCGGCGAGGATCCGCGTCGCCTCGACGTCGTCGGGCAGGTCGTCGAGCGTCTGCGGTTGGAGGCGCTCGAGCAGGATCGTGGAGGTGGAGGGCTCGTCCTCGTACACCTCGACGACGTCGTCGTGGTTCCAGGTGCGGAGGGCCAGCGCCTCGCCCTCGGACTCGTCGTTGACCGCCTGCAGCTTGAGCATGGCCGGCGTTCCGTCACGCCGTACGACAGGCACGATCAGCGACGCCTCGCCGCTCAGGACCTCGCCGTCGACGGTCAGGTCCCACTCGCCGACGTACCGCTCCACGGCTCCCGGGAGGCTGTCCAGCCAGTCGGACGCCTTCTCGCGGTGGTTCCGGATGAGCCTCGCGGGAATCTCGATCACCCCCTGCACAGTAGGTGCTGTGACAGGGATGTGCTTGGGTTTTCCCGTGGAGAGCAGGCTTCGGCGGGTGCAGAGGATCGTGACGGCGGCGTACCTGGGGATTCCGGTGCTGCTGCTGGTCGCCGTCGCGGTGATCGCGGCGACGGGTCCGGCGGTCGCGTGGATCGGGTGCGTCGTACCGCTGGCGATGCTGGCACTTGGGTTCGTACTGCGTCGCAGGCACCGGTACCAACCGCGCTGGTGGATGGGTGTCGCCGCGTTGTTCGGCGGGTTGACCGGACTGATGGTGACGCTGTTCCCGCTGGCGGTCGGCGTGTGGTGGCCGGCGGTTCTCGCGTTGCCCGGGCTGATCCTCGGGATCCTCGCTGGACTGGCACTCGCCCGCGCCGCGGACCGCGCACTGCTCGTCCCGTTCGTGCCGGAGCTCGCGAGTACGCCGTACGAGCTGGTCTTCCGGCTTCGCGGCATCCCGCTGGCCGCCGTACTGGTCGGCGCCGACGACGTGACGATCCAGGCGCGCCCGATGCCTCGTTCCGAACACCAGTCCCGCAACTACCCGCTGACCGCGATCACCGGCAGCCACGAGTTCTCGCTGTCCGGCGTGGAACGGCTCAAGTTCCCGATCGCGGTGACCCACGCGGTCACCACGCCAGGCCCAGCCGTCATCCTGCAGGCCAACGGAGAAGACTGGGTCCTTCCAACGAACCAGGCCGGCACGCTGATCGACGTACTGACCGTCCGCCGCGACGCCTAGGAGGCGACTTCCTGCTTCTTGGTCTCGGCCTTCTCGGCCTGCCAGCCGTCCTCGTTCTTGCCGAGGCGCCAGTAGCCGGACAGCGAGACGCGCTCGCGGGGGAGGCCGCGGTCCTGGAACAGGTTCTTGCGGATCCGGAAGACGAAACCGGCCTCGCCGTGCACAAACACGTCCGGCGTGCCGGCAGGGAAGTCGAGCGCCTCGACCGCCGCGACCAGGTCGTCGCCACGCCCGCCGGCGGCGGTCGCCCGGTGGAACCACCGCACGTCGACGTCGCCGTTCCCGCCGAACTTCTGCTGGTCGGTCTCGTCGCCGACCTCGACCAGCACGGTCGCCCGGGCACCCGGCGCCAGGTTCTCGACCGCGGCACTGATCGCCGGCAGCGCGCTCTCGTCACCGACCAGCAGGTGCCAGTCGGCCGCCTCGTCCGGCGCGTACGCACCACCCGGGCCGTTGAACCACACCACGTCACCCGGCTGCGCCGACGCCGCCCACGGACCCGCCACGCCCTCGTCACCGTGGTACACGAAGTCGATGGTCAGCTCGCGGGCTTCCTCGTCCCAGTTGCGTACGGTGTACGTCCGCATCGTCGGCCAGTGCTCGGCCGGGTACGTCTCCCGCACCGCGCCCAGGTCCAGCGGCTCCGGGTACTCGACGCCGTCCTTGCAGAACAGCAGCTTCACGTACGCGTCGGTGAAGCCGTTGCCGGCGAAGTCGTCCGAGGTCAGCACGACCCGGATCATGTGCGGAGTGATCCGCTCGGTCCGCCGCACGACGGCACGCTTGCAGACACGGTTACGACGGGGTGCGGGGCTCGGCACGCGACCACGATCCTCTCGGGCGGGTAAGTTAGGTCAACCTAAGTCAGCCTAACCCACCCGCCCAACGAGGGTCAGAGTCCGCGGATGTAGAAGGTCTTGCTGGCCGACGGGATCGAACTGCACGCCGGGACGTAGACGCGGTACGGGATCAGGCCCTTGTACGCCGGCTGCGCGTTCACCGTGTACCGCAGGGACGTCCGGATCCCCGCCGTACTGACGGTCCGCCAGGCCGAGGCGCCGTACAACCGCTGCAGGAACACCTCACAGCCGATTCCGGACGGCACCGTGTGGACCGAACCGTTGACCGGGACGATCGTCCCGACCGGCGCGCTGGTCCGTGACGGCACGGCGGTGACGGTCGGTTTGGTGAGCGGGCGCGCTACGAAGAAGCCCAGCCCGCCGTTCGCCGCCGGGTTGCCCGGCAGCAGCAGGCAGTTGACCCAGCTGGCGTCGCCGGCCGTGTACGCCTTCGTCACGGTGCCGTCGGTGCCGGTCAGGTTGGTGTAGCCGGGTCCGAAGTACTCGGCGCAGATGTTGTCGATGCCGAGCACCACCCGGACACGGCTGCCGTACGGCTTACCGGTCTGCGCGTCGGTGACGGCCCATTTGATCGAGTACGGCTGGCCGTACGGCACCAGCTTCGGGTTCACCGACGCGGTGATCTTCGGCTGGTGCGTCCCGGTGACCGCGAGCGACGGACCGGCGTACGGCGTCGGATCCGTCATGCTGCCACTGCCGGGGAAGAACGGCCCGGTCTGTACGCCAGTCACCTTGAAGGTGCCGTTCGCCGTCGACGGGACGTTCAGCGGACCGCTCCAGGTCCCGGCGGACTGGTTGCGGACGAGGTTCGTCGAGAACAGCAGGCGTTCCTGCCCGCTGCCGCCGGTCCGCTCGAGGATCACGTTCACCGGCTCCGTGGGCCCGGGATCGAACGAACCCTTGACCGTCACCGTGACCGGCACGGTGTTCAGCCCGCTGACGGCCACGGCGGTCTTGTTCAGCGTCACCGACGTGATGTGCAGGTCCGGATCCGGCGCGGCGTTCGCCGCCAGCGGTGCGGCGGCCAGCGGTAGCGCGAGCAGAGCGGCGGCGAGTACTCGGGTGGTTCTCATCTCACGTCCCTCGGATGGTGAACGACTTGCTGACGCCCGCGACGAACGGCTGACACGCGGGGACGTACGCCCGGTACGGGATCAGGCCCTTGTACGACGGTTGCGCGTTGACCGTGAACCGCCCGGACTGCCGGACCTTGGCGGTGCTGACCGTCCGCCACTGCGTCCGCCCGTACAGCCGCTGCAGCTGCACCGGGCACGAGCCGGTCATGTACGCGACCGAACCGTTCACCGGGACGATCGTTCCGACCGGGGCGCTCGTCTTCGACGGCACCGCCGTCACGACCGTCGGCCGCGCCGGGAACAGCCACTGACCGACGATGAAGTACGGATCGGTGTAGATGTGCGCGCAGTTCAGCGCGCCGGCGTCGGAGGCGGTGTACGCCTTCGTGATGACGCCGTTGGTCCCGGTCCGGTACAGCGGGCTGCCGCCCTCGGCGCACGGGGTGTCGACGCCGAGGCCGATCGGGATCCGGGTGCCGTACGGCTTGCCGGTCGCGCTGTTCGTGACCGCCCAGGTGATCGAGTACGGCTGACCGAACGGCACCACCCGCGGGTTCACCGCCGCGGTGATCCGCGGCTGGTTCGTGCCGGTCACGGTGATCGTCTGCCCGCTGTACGGCGTCGGGTCGACCGGGGTGCCCGGGTTCGGGCCGCCGTACGGGCCCCTCATCACCGAGGTGACCTTGAACGTGCCGTTCGCGGTGGACGCGACGTTCAGCCGGCCGGTCCAGGTGCCGTCGGTCACCGTGCCCGCGGTCCGCTTCAGCGCGGCGGACACGATGTCCTGGCGCCCGCCGGTACCGCCGGTGCGCTCGAGGATCACGTTCAGCACGACGTCCTCACCGGGGTAGCCGGAGTTGTAGCCGGCCTTGACGGTGACGTTGATCGGATAGGTGTTCAGGCCGGACACCGCGACCGACGTACGGTCCAGGGTGACCTGCGTGACGGTGAGGTACGGATCGGGGGCGGCCTGGGCGGCCGGCGCACCACCGAGCAAACCTCCGACCAGAGGTACGGCGGCCAGTGCCGCGACCACTCGAGCGATTCGCATATCACTGAGGGTGGCAGCGCGCCGGGTTGCTTCCAACGGTTCCGGCGCAGGACTGCGCGATCGGGCGGGCGCGAATAGACCAGTTGCACGGCGGCGTATTCAACTTCCGGGACCCGAGTGTTAACCGGTAGGTAACTCACCGACAGTGTCACCGACCGCTACGGTCCGCAGGCTGGTCGAATGAGCCAGGTCTTCGGGAGCGAACGGCACCCGGCGTACTTCGTTCGGCGGATGGACAGGCTCGGCCACCCGATCTCGATCGAGCCGGACCTGCCGGAGCGCAAGGCGATCCTGTTCACCGGCCCGTCCGGGATGGGCAAGACCTCGGAACTGGACCGGGCCGAAGAGCTGGCCGCGCAGCAGGGCTGGACCACCCTGCGGATCTCGGCGTCCGAGCACACCCCGCTCGAGGTCCACCTGGCCGGAGTGGTCTCGAAGAATCTCGGCGCCCTGCGGCGGCGCTTCGGCCGCGACGAACCGCGCAGTGCTTTCGGCAGAATGCTGGCGCGACTGCGTCCCGACCCGCTCCGCAAGCTCCGCAGGACGGTCAACGACCTGACCCGCAGCGGCCGCAAGACCCGGCGAGGATTCGAGCTGCGCGGCCTCGGCGGCGCACTTCCCGTCGAGCTCGTCTACAAGCGCGAGGAGGACACCTCGCCGTACGACAAGCTCGGTGCCACCCTCGAGGACTTCGCGAACGAGCTCGGCAGGCTGACCGATGCCGACGGCACGCCGATCCTGCTGATGGTCGACAACGTCGACACCGCCGACGAGATCGACCGGGCCGGCCTGAACGACCTGGCGCTGCACCTGAGCCAACTCGACCGGCCGGTCTGGCTGATCGCCGCCGGTGGCGGGAAATCGACCAGCGCGCTGATGCGGGCGTCCCGCCGGATGGGCGGCATCGCCACCACGATCACCAACCCGTTCGACATCCGCGAGCTCGGACCGGTGTCCGATGCCGAGCTCAGGCCGGCACTCACGGAGCCGCTGGACGCGGCAGGCATTCCGTACGAACGCGTCGCCATCGACAGGCTGCTCGACGCGGCCAACGGCGACCCGGGATGGCTGCGCGAGCTCGGTGAGGAAGTACTCGGCCATCGGGACCCGCGGCACGGCGTCACCGGCCACGCGGCGACGGCGGCGATCGGCGCGTGGCGGCGGAGCCGGGAGATACGCGCCTATCCAGCTGCCTGGAGCCAGAAGCAGACCTCCGACGCACAGAAGACCCTGCTGACCGATGTCGCGGTGATGGGCCCCGGGGGTCTCCACATGCCGACGGCCATCGAAGCCGGCGACGGCCGGTGGCAGGAGATGGACCAGGCCCGTCAGGAACTCGTGGCCCGCGGCCTCCTGCGCGAGCACGGTGGAGGCATCGTCACCATCCCCGACGAGGGGTTCAGGGTTTGGCTGGTCAACAACAAGACACAGGAGCCCACCGCAACACCACAGTTCGGGCAGGGCGTCGATCACCCGCAGCCTGTGCAAGCGACGGCCGTCGCGGTCGGTGAGCGAGAACTCGCCAACCGGGTCTTCGGTGCGCCGGGCGGGCTGGTGAGTCCGATCGAACGCGAGGACGACAACGGCCCGATCTCTCTCGACCAACGGGTCCCGGACGGCACCACGGTGCTGTTCACCGGACCGCCCGGAATGGGCACCAGCCATGAGCTGGACAAGACCCAGGCGATGGCTGACGCGGAAGGCTGGATCTCGATCCGGGTGAGCGCCTCGCGCCGCGAACCGATCGAGGCGCGCATCATCCGCGGCGTCCGCGCCCAGCTCGACAGGTTCGAACGGGATTACCCACCCGAGGACGTCCGGAAGCTGCACGAGATCCTGAAGAAGATGGCGGTCCGGACCAGGAACTCGATGAACACCATGCAGGTCCGGGGTGGTCTTCCGGGGGTGGCGAGGGCCGCCGTGCACACCTCGTGGGAAGGCGTCGCCAAGGACTCCGGCACGACGCTCAACGAGCTCGGCGAGCACCTCGGCAAGATGAGCGAGCGGCACGGGAACCCGATCCTGCTGATGGTGGACAACCTGGACGCCGCGGCGCAGAAGGAGCACAAAGCCGGCTGGGACGACATGTCCGCTCTGGTCAGGCTGTCGGCGCACCTGCGCGAGCAGGGTCGGCCGATGTTCCTGGTCGGCGCCGGTGGCGAGGAGACGGAAGCTCGGCTGCGTACGGCGTCGGCAGGCGTCGCCGGTACCGAGGGCCGGGAACCGGAGAAGATCGACATCCGGAAGGTCCGGCCGCTGAGCAAGGATCAGCTGCGCGGCGCCCTGACCGGCCCGCTCGAGGCCGCCGGCATCCGCTACGAGCAGGCGGCGATCGAGCACCTGGTCGTGGCCGCCGAAGGCAACCCGACCCGGCTCCGGATCCTCACGGCCGCCGCACTCAAGCTCGCGGACCCGGCCGCCGGAATCACCGCGGACAACGCGACAGCCGCGGCCAGGCGACTGAACGTCCGGTCGCAAGGGTTGTACGACGCTGCCTGGTTCAACTGCAGCCACGACATGAAGGAGATGCTGCGGCGAGCTGTGTCGCACGGTTCGCAGGGTGCGCCGATCCCGACTCGCTCCGAGCCGCGCGGGCCACGCGCCTGGGCGCTCGACGGCGCGAAGGAGAAGCTGATCTCGATGGGACTGCTGACCGAGAACGACCAGCGGGTCCGGATCGCCGATCCGGGCTTCCGGGAGTGGGTGCAGGACCGTTTCGGCCTGGCGGTCGCGCAGGCGGGGATGGCCCAGCCCGGCGCGTCGCCGCAGCTCGCGGCGACCGGCCGTCCGGTGGCGGCGAGGACTCCCGCAGTCGGTCAAGAGGCAGGACGCCGGTAGGACCTGCACAAAGACAAGGGCCGCGCATCCTGAGCGCGGCCCTTGCAGGTTCTACCGGCTTACGGCCAGATCGAGGTGATCCACTCCGGGTGGTCGATGAACGGGTTCCGGTTGTGCTGGAACTGGCTGTAGATGACCTCGTTGCGGTTCTTCTCGAACGCGTCCGGCGGGTCGGCCGCCGCCCAGGCCTTCAGGACCGAGAGCTTGCCGATGTACGGCGCGGTGCCGTTGTTGACCTGGTCGTCGAGCTCCAGGTTCGGGAATCCGTCGTCACCTTCGTACCGGACGGCCATGTAGAAGATCATCCGGGCAACGTCACCACGGACCGCCGGGCGCGGCGCGAACGAGTCCGCGTCCGCCGTACAACCGGTGCACTGGGCAACCGCCGTACCGCCGTTGTCGAAGTCCAGGTTGCCGCGGGCCGAGTTCACCGTGACGTCCTCGGGACGCAGGTGGTGCAGGTCGGTGCCCGGGCCGGTGGTGGTGCCGAAGTCGCCGTGCGACTTGGCCCAGACGTGCTCGCGGTTCCAGTCGTCGGCGTCACCGCCGTTCAGGCTCTTCGCGATCGAGCGACCCGAGTAGACCTCGATGACGTTGTTGCTGTTGTTCGGGTCCTGGTCGGTCACCTTGAGCGCGTCCCAGACCTGGTCGTAGGTGAGCTTGGTCTGCTGCGAGATGATCGTGTGCAGCGCCGACTTCAGCGCCGCGCCGGTCTTGCCCGTGGCGCCGGCGTAGTAGTCGCCGGGATCACCGGGGTCCGAACTGCCGCCACCACCGGTGAAGGCGGTCGCGTTCTTCAGGCCGGGATGCGAGAAGTACGCCGTGAGACTGCCGGTGACGGTGATCTGCTGGCCGAGCAGGCTCGGGTTGCTCTGCAGGCCGTACGAAGCGCGGAACGCGTCCGGGATCTGCACGTAGAGCATCGACGACGTACTGGTCTGGGACGCCGAGTCGGCGAGCGCCAGCGCGTAGTCGTTCGGGAAGTTGCTGCGGACAACGGTGCTGGTGGCGGTCGGCTGACCGACCACGTACCCGGTGACCGATGCGGTCGAGTTGTCCTGTTGGCCGATCGCGGTGGCGACCGTGATCGTGGTGGCGGCGTTCGACGGAGTGATTCCGAAGCCGAGGAGGGCGAGTACGGCGGTGACGAGCAGCGCCGGACGCAAGAGTCGTTGCACGGCTACTCCCAGGGGCGGTTGGGGACCGATGGACGCAGGTCAGTCTGCCCAGCTTCGCGGGCGCCGTAACAAACACCAGGTGAAGAGTTGAACCGGTGGGGTGCTGAAGGAGTGAGTGTCGTTCAGCACCCCACCTGGGCAAGCGGGCCCCCATCAGGCCGTGACGTACCGCCGCGGCCTGCTCTACCCACCTACCAGCGAGGTACCACTGGCGGGCGGTACCTCACGACACGGTGGCGTCAGGCGGACGCAGTTACGGACCGTACTCATTTCGACACGTCTTGTCCATACCCCTTCAGGCTGGCTGGACGACTTGTCCCAGGTCTGCCCGCTGCGCCCGCTTCAGGCCGTACAGCAGCAGACCGATCGAGATCGCGCCGACCACGGCGTACGTGATCCGGCCGCCGATGCCGTCCCAGGCCGTGTGCAGTGCGACCGCCACCGCGTACATCCCGAGGAACCCGGCGAAGTGCCGGCCGGTCGGCTCGATCACGAACCGCCACAGGCCCCAGCAGGTCAGCCCGGTCCAGGCGGCGTGCCCGGCCGGCGAGAGCAGGCCGCGGATGAACAGCGTCTGCTCGGCGGCGCCGACGTTCCCGCCCGACTGCAGCAGGGCCACAAACGCGTACCCCATCGTCTCGAGTACGGCGAACCCGGTGCCGACGGAAACGCCGATCACGATCCCGCGCCCGAGCGAGGTCCGGTACCGGTGCCCGAAGAACACCACCAGGATCGCCGGTACGACGAGCTTGGCCGCCTCCTCGATCACGCCCACCCCGACCATCGGCAGCGTCCCGAGCCGGCGCATCGCGTCGTACTCCAGCAGCCCGGCCACCACCACGCCTACCACGCCGCCGAACAGCAGGCAGCCGCCCAGCGTCGGCCCGTCGATCAGCCAGCGCCCGGACCGGCCGGCCGCGAACGTCACGAACGTCAGCGGGACGACCAGCGCACCGAGCAGGATCATCGTCGGGAACAGATTCGGGTTCCCGGTGTCGGTCAGCACCCCCAGCACCGCGAGGTACAACCCACTGCCGATCAGGAACGTACCGATCCACCCCCACCGGCGGGCCAGTTGCTGTGCACTCATGCGCTGAATGCTGCCGGGTGTGGCGTGGTTGCGCCATGTCGCAGGGACGGCAGTGCTGGACAGGCCGGATTCCTGTGACCGGATTGCAAACTCTTCGGAAGGCTGTCCGGCCGCCTGAAGGAGATTCCGCCTATGTCCTCCCTCCGACGCATCACCGCGCTCACCACCGCGGCGGTGCTTGCCCTCGGCGCGGCGACGGTGATCCCGTCTGCCGCGGCGCTCCCACCGTCCGCCCGCGACACTGCCCGGCACGCTGACACCGTCACGCTGATAACCGGCGACGTGGTCCAGGTGAGCGACGCGGGCGGCGGCCGTAAATCCGCCACCGTTCGCCCGGCCGCCGGGCGTGAAGGGGTCTCGTTCCACACCGTAGAGGCCGACGGCGGCCTCCGCGTGCTGCCGAGCGACGCCGTACCGTACATCTCCAGCGGCGTCCTGGACGTGAACCTGTTCGACGTCGACGAACTGATCGCCGACGGGTACGGCGAATCCGATGAGCTCCCGCTCATCGTCAAGGACACGCCCGGTGCCCGCGCCGCGGCGAGCCTCGCCGGTACGACGACCACGCGGCAACTGCCGTCGATCGGCGGACGCGCTGTCGAGGTCTCCAAGGACCAACTGCCGGCGCTGTGGAAATCTCTGAAGCCCGCCGACGGTCAACGCAGTCTGACCAGCGGCGTGACGAAGATCTGGCTGGACGGCAGGGTCAAGCCCGTCCTGGACAAGAGCGTCCCGCAGATCGGCGCGCCGGACGCCTGGAAGGCCGGGTACGAGGGCTCCGGCGTCGAGGTCGCCGTACTCGACACCGGCGTCGACGCGACCCACCCGGACCTGCAGGGCAAGGTCAAGGAGAGCCGGGACTTCTCCGGCAGCCCGAGCGGTACCGAGGACCACTTCGGCCACGGCACCCACGTCGCGGCGACGATCGCCGGGACCGGCGCGGGCGCCGGCGGTACCCGTAAGGGCGTCGCGCCGAAGGCCGACCTGCTGGTCGGGAAGGTGCTCGGCGACGACGGGTACGGGTACGACTCGTGGATCATCGCCGGGATGGAGTGGGCCGCCAACTCGGGCGCCAAGGTCGTGAACATGAGCCTCGGCGGTGACGCCACCGACGGCACCGACCCGCTCAGCCAGGCGGTCAACGACCTCACCGCGCAGACCGGCACGCTGTTCGTCGTTGCCGCCGGCAACGAGGGCCGGGACGAGTCGGTCGGTACGCCGGGCGCCGCCGCGGCCGCGCTGACCGTCGGCGCGGTGGACCGCGACGACAAGCTCGCCGACTTCTCCAGCCGCGGCCCGCGGCTCGGCGACTCGGGCCTGAAGCCGGAGATCACCGCGCCCGGCGTCGGCATCATCGCCGCCCGCGCCGCCGGCACGGCGATGGGCGACCCGGTCGACGAGCTCTACACCGCCGCCTCCGGTACGTCGATGGCGACGCCGCACGTCGCCGGTGCCGCCGCACTGCTCGCGCAGCAGCACCCGGACTGGAAGGCCGGCCAACTGAAGGACGCGCTGGTCAGTACGGCGAAGACGCAGCCGGACCAGACCGTGTACCAGCAGGGCGCCGGGCGGGTCGACCTCACCCGCGCGGTCGCGCAGAAGGTGACCGCCAGCGGGGTCGCGGACTTCGGGCTGCAGACGTCGGCGGCCGTGACCACGCGGACAATCACCTACCGGAACGACGCGGACAGTGCGGTGACATTGAGCTTGGCGGCGCAGCTCACGAACCTGGACAGCGGGAAGCCCTCGCCGGAAGGGTTCGCACTCGCCGCCTCGGTCACGGTGCCCGCGCACGGGACTGCCGACGTACCGCTGTCGCTGGATCCGGCCAAGCTCGGCCGCGGTCAGTACAGCGGGTGGATCGTTGCCACCGGCACCGATGGGTCGGTGACGCACACGGCCGTCGGCGCGCTGCGGTCCGGGCCGAAGCACAAGGTGACGCTGCGCGCGATCGGGCTCGACGGCCGGCCCACCGGGTCGCCGGTCGTCTCGTTGTACGGCGACAACTCACGGTCCGACGTACTGGGCTGGATCAAGGACGGGCAGACGTACACCGCCGAGGTCGAGGAGGGTACGTACCTGCTGCACTCGCTGGTGGAGAACAACGACCCGCAGAACGAGCAGGCGAGCCTGTTCACCGACCCGAACATCGTGGTCGACAAGGACACCGAGATCGTCATCGACGCCCGCAAGGCGGTCCCGATCACGATCGAGACACCGAAGCCGTCGGAGCAGCAGGCGGTGCTGAGCTACTACGTGCACCGCGTGTACGGCAACGGCCGGTCGATCAGCCACGGCGTCATGCACTTCAGCACCGTCCAGCAGGTCAACGTCACCCCGACCAAGCCGGTCAAGGACGGGACCTTCGAGTTCTCCTCCCGCTGGCAACTGGTAGCTCCGATGGTGCAAGCAACAGTCCCCGGCATCCCCACCGGCCCGACCCCTCTCGACATCAACCTGCTGCACCAATCTCCTGCCTTCGAAGGCAAGCGCCGCTTCCCGCTCGTGTACTCGGACTCGTCACTCACCGGTGTGCGGGGATCTGTAGTGGTGATGCCGTCGGACGACGAGGAGGAACAGATCAAGGCGGCCGCCGACGCAGGCGCCGCAGGCATCATCCTGATCCGCCCGGCAGACTGGACCGCCTGGACCATCTGGCGCCCGGAAGGCGACCGCGAGCCGATCCCCGCTATGGTCACCACCTTCGACGACGGCCAGAAGCTGATCGACCGCACCAAGCGCGGCCGCGCCACGATCGACCTGACGCTGACCACCTCCAGCCCGTACCTGTACGACGTACAGCAGGTCTCCACCGGCTTCATCCCGGCGAAGATCGACTACAAGGTGACGGCGGCGAACAGCGCGCGGATCACCACCCGGTACGCCGACAACGGCGGGTTCAACTGGGCCAAGGAACAGCGGTTCGGGTGGCGGCCGTGGCAGGAGTACTCCTGGAACGACTCGCAGCGCTTCGTCGAGACACCGAAGGTACGCGAGGAGTGGGTGACGTCCGGCGACTCGCTGTGGCAGCACCGGGTGTCGCACCTGTACACGTGGGACACGATGAACCCGCTGAGCGGCGGGATGACGTCGCTGCCGCAGAGCTACCGCCCGGCCAAGTCCGACGAGACCTGGTTCGGCCCGGTGGTCCGGCCCGCGGCGGCTCCCGGCGTACCGTCAACCCGCACCGGTGACCGGCTGTCGTTCCGCATCCCGGCCTTTGTGGACGCCGCCGGCCACTACACGCGAGGCGAGACCACGTCGTCCTCAGCCACCCTCTCCCGCGACGGGCAGGTGGTCGCGGAACTACCGAACGCCTGGGCCGACGTGATCACGACCAGCGCCGACGCCAACTACAAGCTGGATGTCACCACCGCCCGCATCGACGAAGAAGGCGAATGGAACTGGGGCACCCGCACCCAGACCACCTGGGAGTTCCGCTCCGCCGAACAACCCGACGACAAATCCGTCCCGCTGCCCCTCCAGCAAATCAACTACAAGGTCCCGGTGGACCTGACAGGCCGAGTCCCCACCCGAACCCACGCAATCGGCCTGGATTCCCCGGGCGCGATCTCCCTGAAAGCCTGGGCCTCCTACGACGAGGGCACCACCTGGCAACGCCTGGCCGTAGTAGGCACCGCCGGCCACTACCTCGCCGTGGTCCCGAACGCCCACGACACGGTCTCCCTCAAAACCGAAGCCACCGGCCCGAACGGCGCCAAGATCACCCAAACGGTAATCCGCGCCTACGGAGTCCACTAACCACCCGCCGGGCGCCGCACAACGCGGCGCCCGGCGTGGTCAGAGCCAGCCGCGCTTTGCCGCCTGGAAAGCCAGGCCGGTTCTTGTGTCCACGCCTGCCAAGGCCATCAGGCGGTCCAGGCGCCGCTGGACGGTTCGGCGGCTGATGCCCAGCTGAGTTGCGATCGACTTGTCGGGTACGCCGCCCACGAGCAACGAGAGGAGCAAGCCCTCGGAGTCGTCGAGGCCTTCCGGGACAGGGGTGCCGGGCTGGAGTCGTACGGGGGTGGCGAACTCCCAGTAGCTTTCGAACAAGGCCAACAGGGCGTCCAGTAGCTGGCCTTGGTTGATGATGGCCGCGGAGGGTTCGCCGACGGTTTCGTCGTCTCGGACGAGCGGGCAGATGGCGGTGGCACGGTCGACGATCGCGAGGCGGACGGGGAGCGTCGGTACGACTCTTGCTTCCTCGCCCCAGCTGACTCCTTCGGCGATCGAATCCAGCTCGCCGGGAGTTTCGATCAGCGCCCGTTCGTAGATCGCCCGGTAGCGCACCCCGCGCGAGAGAGCGCCGTACTCCTCGGTGTTGTCCGCGCCCTGCATCGCGAGCGGGTTCGCGCGGCAGAACCACAGGATTTCCGTGCGGGCCGAATTCTGCAGGTCGCGGAGACGTTCGCGGAGCGTGCCGGCGCCGATGATCACCTCGACCAGGTGGTGCGCGTCGCGCCGGTTCGCGCTCGCGCGGAACTCCTCGCTCAGTGAGGCGACGGTCTGCCGCGCCGCCTCGAGCGACTCCTGCCGCCGGAGCAACGTCGTACCGAACGCGACGTCCGGCGGCAACGGCCGGAACACCGGCTCGTCAGCAGCCTGGACCGACACCAAACCTTTCGCCTGCAACCGCTGCAGCACGTCGGCGGCCTCCTGCGGCGCCAGTTCGGCGACCTCGGCAAGCTCCGCGGCCCGCGCGGCGGACAGCCCGACCAGCAGCCGGTAGGTGTGCTCCTCGTGCGCGTCGAGCAACGAACCGTCGTGCATGCACCCCACCTAACAGCCTTACCGATCAGGAAGCGAGCGCTTTCCGAATGACACAAAAGCGCCATGACTCAGCCGTGCCATCACAGCCTGCGTGAGCACCCGTCACTTTCGAGTCAAGCGGAACTCGCCACCGCCCAGCGACCCGCCCTGGAGAAGAGACGCAGGATGAGCATGACCGACTACGCCGGCCTCGCCGGCCTGATCGCCGCGGTCGCCGTCGCGATCTGGATGCTGCGCAACCACCGCGCCGTCCCCACGCCGGCCCGCACCGGCAGACACCGCGGCTCACCAACCTTGCGCCTACCGCGCCCCGCACACCCGGAGCGCTCCCGCAGGTAGCCTCGGCTCACACAACTGGCGAGGGTGGACGCGACCACCGGGGAGTGCAGCGAAACGGCATCCGGTCCTGACCGGCCACCTGCATCACCAGCTGTCCGGCCGGCTCGGGGACACACCCGTCTGGGTGACTCCCGGCATCATCACCCGCATCGACCTCACCGCACCCGCCGCCCTGGTCCGCGTCCCAGGTGGCCTGGGCTCCGGGTCGGTCGGGTCATCCGAAAGGAGGAAATCGGGGTGCGAATGTGAAAGGTCCCGGTCGACTCGACCGGGACCTTGTCTGTGCGCGAGGGGGGAGTTGAACCCCCACGCCCTTTCGGGCACACGGACCTGAACCGTGCGCGTCTGCCTATTCCGCCACCCGCGCGCTGCCGCCTGAGATGATCTCCTGACGACGAGAAGGAACAGTAGCACGGGTTGTACCGGTGCTTCACATTGCGGGTTCGGTCGAACCTCCCGATACGATCGATCGTCGTACCCGGTGTGTCCGCCCGACCGGTGGACGACTGTTGGCGTACCGACCGTGGAGGAGGAGGCGTGCGACCGCTACAGCGCTTCGAGCGACGCCTGGAAGGCATTGTGAGCGGTGTCTTCGCGCGCGCTTTCAAGGGTGACGTCGAGCCGATCGAGCTGGCCGCGGCACTCAAGCGTGAGATCGACAACACCGCGCGGATCCTGTCCCGGGACCGCCGGCTGGTGCCGAACCACTTCACCATCGAGCTGGGACCGGACGACTTCGAGCGGCTGAACGCGTACGGCCGGACCCTGAACCACGAGCTCGCGAACGAGCTGCGCGACCACGCCGACATCCAGCGGTACACGTTCTCCGGACCGATCGACATCGAGCTGGTCCAGCAGGACGACCTCCCGACCGGTAAGTTCCGGGTGGTCAGCGAGACGCTCGGGACGCCGCAGCGGCGCCCGGCCCAGTACCAGCAGCCCGAGCCCCAGCCCTACGAGCAGGAGCCCTACGTGCCGCCGAACCCGCCACCGGTCGTTCCGCAGTACCAGCCGCCGCCCCAGCAGCCGGCGCCGCGGCGCGGCCATCCGCAGGTGATGCTCGAGGTGAACGGCCGCCGCCGCCCGGTCAACCCCCCCGGCGTGGTGCTCGGCCGCGGTACCGACGCGGACATCCAGATCAACGACCCGGGCGTCTCCCGCCGGCACGCCGAGATCCGGCTGATGCCGGAAGGTCCCGGCGGCATCCGCGTGGTGCTGGTCGACCTCGGTTCCACCAACGGCACACTGGTGAACGGCCGTCGGTCCACCGAGGCCGAGCTGGTCGACGGCTCCACCGTCCGGATCGGTAACACGACGATGACGCTGCGTCTGGCGGACGAGCCGATGGCCCAGCCGCCGAGCAGCGGGTGGTGATTGTCCTTCCATGTCGGAACTGACCCTGACCCTGATCAAACTGGGGTTCCTGGCCCTGTTGTGGATGTTCGTCCTCGCGGTGCTGTCCGTGATCAGGTCCGACCTGTTCGGAGCGAAGGTGGACAGCCGCGCGGCAGCCGCCGCCGTACCGCAGACCACCCGGACCCCGAAGCCCGCGAAGCCGGTCAAGAAGCGCAAGGGCCTGCCCGGGTCGGTGACGATCGCGGACGGGCCGCAGGCCGGAGTCGGTGCGTCGCTGGTGGACGAGCCGGTGATCATCGGCCGCGGGTCGGACTGCCAGATCCGGCTGGACGACGACTACTCCTCGACCCGGCACGCCCGGTTGTTCCAGTCCGAGGGCCAGTGGTGGGTCGAGGACCTCGGCTCCACCAACGGCACGTACCTTGACGGCCAGCGGGTCACCCGCCCGGTCCCGGCCGAGATCGGCGGTTCGATCCGGATCGGCCGGACGACGCTGAACATCGCGAAGTAGGCCTGCCCCGATGACCCTGTCGCTCGACTACGCAACCCTTTCCGACGTCGGCCGCGTCCGCCGCAACAACGAGGACTCGGCGTACGCCGGTCCGCACCTGCTGCTGCTCGCCGACGGGATGGGCGGTGCGGCCGCCGGTGAGGTGGCCAGCGCGGCGGCGGTCCAGGTGATCCGCCGGCTGGACACCGCCGACATCGCCGGCGAGGACATGATCGAGGCGCTGGCCGGCGCCGTGCACCGCGCGAACGAGCGGCTCTCCGAGCTGGTCGAGGAGGACCCCGAGCGCGAGGGCATGGGCTCGACGGTCACCGCGCTGATGTTCGACGGCCGGCAACTCGGGCTGGCGCATCTCGGCGACTCCCGCGCGTACCGGCTGCGCGACGGGCAGCTGTACCAGCTGAGCCACGACCACACGTTCGTCCAGTCGCTGGTGGACGAGGGCCGGATCTCCCAGGAGGAGGCCTTCACCCACCCGCACCGGAACCTGATCCTCCGGGTGCTCGACGGGCGGCCGGACTCCGATCCGGACCTGGAGATCCTCGACGTCCAGGCCGGCGACCGGCTGATGCTGTGCAGCGACGGCCTGCCCGACTACGTCAGCGACGACGTGATCGCCGCGTCGATGGCCTCCGGTACGCCGGACTCGGTCGTCGTCGAGCTGATCACGCACGCGCTCGAGGCCGGCTCGAACGACAACGTCACGTGCGTCGTCGCGGACGTGGTCGAGACCGTGCCCGCGAGCGGGACCCAGCCGCAGTTGGTCGGCGCTGCCGCCGAGCTGGCCCAGGGCAGTACGGGTCGCGCCGAGCCAACGGTCGCGGTCCGCGCCGGCGGTGAGGGACACGGTGGCGGTCATGGTGGCGGCGGCCACCGCGCCGCAGTCGACCCCGAGGAGCTGCGGTACGCCCCGCGCCCGCCGAAGCGGTTCCTGTGGCCGCGGCGGATCGCCGTACTGCTCGTCGTCCTCGGCCTGATCGTCGGCGGCGGCTGGTTCGCGTACAGCTGGACCCAGAAGCAGTACTACGTCGGCACCGACGGCGACTACGTGGCGATCTTCAAGGGCGTCGAGGCCGACCTGCCCGGGTTGTCGCTGTCGAAGGTGTACGAGCGGCAGTCGCTGCAGGTCGACAAGCTCCCGACGTACAGCCGTGAACAGGTGGAGGGCAACATCCAGGCGGACAACCTGGCCGGTGCGCGGTCGATCGTCGCGACGCTGCAGCAGACCGCTGCCCAGTGCGCCGCGAAGGCCAAGCCGACCCCGACGCCGACGCCCAAGCCGACGCTCAAGCCGACGGGAAAGCCCTCGACGACGGTGCCGGTCTCGAAGCCCCCGGTGACGACCGCACCGAAGCCGTCCACCGCCCCGACGACCACACCGACGACGACGCCGAGCACTCCGGTCGACCCGGACGACTGCGACGGGGTCCGATGAGCATCGCGTCCACGTCGGTCATCCAGATCATCCCGCGCACCCGGCGTGGGGTGGAGTTGCTGCTGCTCGTGATCGCCGTCGCGGTCGCGGTCGGCGCATACGTGAACATCGGCATCACCGTCCAGAACTCCGTCCCGGCCAGCACCGGGTACTACGCCGCCGGTATCGGGCTGCTCGCGCTGATCGCGCACCTCGCGCTCCGGTACCGGGCGCCGTACGCCGATCCGGTGCTGCTGCCCTGCGCCGTACTGCTGAACGGGCTGGGCGTCGCGATGATCCACCGGATCGACCTCGGTCTGGCGATCGTCGCGGAGGCGAAGGGCAAGGTGCCGAAGGGGCCCGCCGCGCCGCAGCAGATCACCTGGACCGCGGTCGGCGTCGTGCTGTTCCTGGTCGTGATCCTTGTGATCAGAGATCACCGCCGGCTTCAGGCACTTACGTACACGGCCGGCCTCGCCGGTCTGGTGCTGCTCGTGCTGCCGCTGATCCCGGGCCTCGGCGTGAACCTGAACGGCGCCCGGATCTGGATCCGCCTGGCGGGTATGTCCTTCCAGCCCGGTGAGTTCGCGAAGATCTGTCTGGTCGTGTTCTTCGCCGGCTACCTGGTGGTGAAACGCGACGTCCTGACGCTCGCCGGGCACCGGTTCCTCGGGCTGGACCTGCCGCGGGCCCGCGACCTCGGCCCGATCGGGATCGCCTGGGCGGTCAGCCTGGGTGTCCTGGTGTTCGAGAGCGACCTCGGTTCGTCGCTGCTGTTCTTCGGCCTGTTCCTGTTCCTGCTGTACGTGTCGACCGAGCGCGCGGGCTGGCTGATCATCGGTGGTCTGCTGTTCGCCGGCGGCGCGTACTTCGCGTACACCACCTTCGGCCACGTACACCGCCGGGTGACCGACTGGCTGAACCCGTGGGCGATCGACGGCGGCCAGGTGAAGCTCGGGCTGATGGGCCAGGCCTGGGGCGGCGTGCTCGGCCGCGGCCTCGGCCAGGGCCACCCGGAGGCCACGCTGTACGCGAACAGCGACATGATCATCTCCTCGTTCGCCGAGGAGCTCGGCCTCACCGGCCTGATCGCGATCCTGCTGGTCTACACGCTGATCATCGAACGCGGCCTGCGCACCGCGCTCGGCTGCCGGGACATCTTCGGCAAGCTGATCGCCACCGGTCTGGCGATGTCGTTCGCGCTGCAGGTGTTCGTGATCGTCGGCGGCGTCACCGGCCTGATCCCGCTGACCGGTCTGGCCACCCCGTTCATGGCCCTCGGTGGTACGTCGCTGGTCGCGAACTGGGCGATCATCGCGCTGCTGCTGCGGATCAGCGACCAGGCCCGGCGGCCGCAGACCCCGGCCGCTCCGGTTTCCGACGAGACGATCGCGATGGCGGTGCAGAAGGCATGAACTCGGCGATCCGACGGCTCGCAGTCGCGGCAATCATCCTGATGCTCGCGCTGATGGCCAACTCGACGTACCTGCAGGCCTTCCGCGCGAACGAGATCAACGGCCGCAACGACAACAACCGGGTCCGGGACTCGCAGTTCTCGGTGAACCGCGGCCCGATCCTGATCGGCAGTACGCCGGTGGCGAAGAGCGACCCGTCGGGCGACCGGTTCAAGTACCAGCGCAAGTACGCCTCCGGCCAGGTGTACGCGCCGGCGACCGGCTTCTACTCGTACCTGTACGGCCGCGGCGGTATCGAGCTGACGATGAACTCCGAGCTGAACGGCTCGGACCCGTCGATGGCGTTCCGCCGGATCATCGACGTGATCAGCAACCGCCCGCAGCAGGGCGGCAGCGTGACGCTGACGCTGAACGCGGCGGCTCAGCAGGCGGCGTACGACGGCCTCGCCGGGAAGACCGGTGCGGTGGTGGCGATCGAGCCGAAGACCGGGCGGATCCTCGCGATGGCCACGCGGCCGTCGTACGACCCGAACCAGCTCGCCTCGCACGACCCCAACAAGGTGTCCGCGGCCTGGAAGAGCCTGAACGCGGACAAGGACAAGCCACTGTCGAACCGCGCGGTCCAGGAGCTGTACCCGCCGGGGTCGACGTTCAAGCTGGTCACCGCCGCGGCCGCGCTGTCCAGCGGTAAGTACACCCCGGAGAGCAAGGTGGCCTCGCCGGCACAGCTGCCGCTTCCGCAGACCACTGTCCCGCTGGTGAACGAGGACAACAAGAACTGCGGCGGCAGCGACAACGCGACCCTGACGATCGCGCTGCGCTACTCCTGCAACACTGCCTTCGGCTCTGTCGGCATGGCGCTCGGTGCGGACGCGCTGAGCGCGCAGGCCGCCAAGTTCGGCTTCGGCTCCCGTCCGCTGACCGAGCTGCCGAGCGTGGCGACCAGCCAGTTCCCCGGAGACCCGAACGAGCCGCAGACCGCGCAGTCCGCGATCGGCCAGTTCGACGTCCGGGCCACCCCGCTGCAGATGGCGATGGTGGCGGCCGGGATCGCGAACAAGGGCGAGGTGATGAAGCCGTACCTGGTCCAGAGCGTGAAGACCCCGGACCTGAAGACGGTTTCCGAGACCAAGCCGGAGTCGCTGCACCAGGCGGTCACGCCGCAGGTCGCGAGCCAGCTGACCGCGATGATGATCGATGTGGTCAACAACGGCACCGGCAAGCCGGGCCGGATCCCGAACGTCCAGGTGGCCGGCAAGACGGGTACGGCGCAGACCTCGAAGGACCGCCCGCCGTTCGCCTGGTTCACCGCGTTCGCGCCCGCGGACGACCCGAAGATCGCGGTGGCGGTGCTGATCGAGGACGCGAACATCGCCCGGAACGACATCGCCGGTGGCACCTTGGCGGCACCGATCGCCAAGAAGGTCATGGAGGCGGTGCTGGGCCAATGAGCACGATACGGAATGATGCGACCACAGGTCGTCTTTCCAACGGGGACCCAGGTGTGGCGATCGCTACCGTGGGCAAGTTGAGTGTGTTTTTCCGGACAGGTTGGAAGGCTGGGTCATGACATCGCAGGCACGTCTCGTCGGCGGCCGGTACGAAGAAGGCGAACCGCTCGGCCGCGGCGGCATGGCGGAGGTCCGCAGGGGCGTCGACAACCGGCTCGGCCGGAGCGTCGCGATCAAGCGGCTGCGGGTGGACCTGGCCAGCGATGCCACCTTCCAGGCCCGGTTCCGCCGCGAGGCCCAGTCGGCCGCGTCGCTGAACCACCCGACGATCGTCTCGGTCTACGACACCGGTGAGGAGCCGGACCCGAACGGCTCCGGCGTCACCATCCCGTACATCGTGATGGAGCTCGTCACCGGCAAGACGCTGCGTGACCTGATCCGAGAGGGCCGCAAGATCATGCCGGAGCGGGCGCTGGAGATCACCTCCGGCGTGCTCGAGGCGCTCGACTACAGCCACCGGGCCGGGATCGTGCACCGCGACATCAAGCCCGGGAACGTGATGCTGACCCCGCAGGGCCAGGTCAAGGTGATGGACTTCGGTATCGCCCGCGCGGTCGCCGACACGTCCTCCACGATGACCCAGACCGCGGCCGTGATCGGTACGGCGCAGTACCTGTCGCCGGAGCAGGCGCGCGGCGAGACCGTGGACGCCCGCTCCGACCTGTACTCCACCGGCTGCCTGCTGTACGAACTGCTCACCGGCCGGCCGCCGTTCGTCGGCGAGTCGCCGGTCTCGGTGGCGTACCAGCACGTCCGGGAACAGCCGCTGCCGCCGTCGTCGTTCGACCCGGAGATCCCGCCGGAGGTCGACGCCGTCGTCCTCAAGGCGCTGGCGAAGAACCGCGAGGAGCGGTACCAGAGCGCGTCCGAGATGCGCGCCGACATCCACCGCGTGCTCGCCGGCCAGCAGGTGACCGCACCGATGGCCGCGGTCGCGGAGACCCGGGCGATGCAGCCGACCGCGGTCGCGCCGGCCGCCGCCACCCAGCAGTTCCGGCAGACCGGTGGGAACGACCTGCTCCCGCCGGGTGGTGACGACCTCGACGAGGAGCCCGACGACCGCTCCCGGCGGAACCGCGGCCTGGCGTACTTCCTGCTCGGGCTCGCGATCGTCGCGGTCGCCATCGGTGCGTACGCGCTGTTCTCGAAGCTGAACAACGACAACAACGCCGGCGGTCCGACCACGTCGAACACGCCCTCGAAGGTCAGCGTGCCCGACGTCCGGAACAAGTCCGTACCGGACGCGACCACGTTGCTGACCGCGCAGGGGCTGACCATCCAGACCACGTCGGAGAAGAGCGACACCATCGGCAAGGGCCTGATCATCCGCCAGACCCCGGACGGCGGCACCCAGGCGGACAAGGGCTCGACGGTCACCGTGGTCGTGTCCGCAGGCCAGAGCGCGTACGGCGTACCGGACGTGATCGGGATGACCGAGTCCAAGGCGCGCAAGGCGATCGAGAACGCCAAAGGCCAGTTCACCGTCAAGGACAAGGCGATCGAGGCGGACAGCGACCAGAAGAAGGGCACCGTGATCGCGGTGAGCCCCGACCCGGGCGGCACCTACCCGCCGGGCACCGAGTTCACCCTGACGGTGTCGAGCGGCGTGGTGAACGTCGATGTACCGAACGTCGTCACCCAGATCGCCGACGACGCGACCAAGACGCTTACCGACGCGGGCTTCCGGGTCGGCTACGCGTCGGTCGACGACCCGAACGCACCGGACGGTACGGTCGTCAAGCAGAGCGTGCAGGCCGGGACCAAGGCGCCGAAGGGCACGCTGATCACGCTGACCGTGAACAACCACCAGGACCAGACGTCGCCGCCGCCGTCCTCGCCGACGCCGGGGGACGGCCCGTCCACCCCGGTCATCACGATCCCGGCCGGCTGACCCCGAACAGACAGAACCCCTCGAGACGATCGGTCTCGAGGGGTTCTTCGGTTTCAGGTCAGCTGACGACCGGCGCCAGGCCGGCCGACTTGGCGACCGCGTCCGGGTCGCCGCAGAGCGTCAGCCAGTTCGCGAGCATCCGGTGACCGCCCTCGGTGAGCACGGACTCCGGGTGGAACTGCACCCCCTCGACCGCGAGCTCGCGGTGCCGGGCGGCCATGATCACACCGGCCTCCGTGCGCGCGGTCACCTCCAGCACGTCCGGGACACTGTCCTGCGCGATCGCGAGCGAGTGGTACCGGGTCGCGGTGAACGGCGACGGGAGGCCGGAGAGAACGCCGGCGCCCTGGTGGAACACCTGGCTGGTCTTGCCGTGCAGTAGCTCGTCGGCGCGGCCGACGACCCCGCCGTACGCGACGCCGATCGCCTGGAGCCCGAGGCAGACCCCGAAGATCGGGACCTTGCCGCCCGCTTCCTTGACGATGTCGACGCACGCGCCGGCTTCTTCCGGCGTACCGGGGCCGGGGGAGAGCAGCACCCCGTCGTACTCCTCAGCCTGCCAGGGGGTCACTTCGTCGTTGCGCAGAACGGTGGTGTCGGCCTGCAGTTGCTGCAGGTACTGCACCAGGTTGTAGACGAAGGAGTCGTAGTTGTCGACGACGAGGATCCGCGGCATGCGGTCCATTGTGACAGCTATCTGCCGGTGACGGACGGGCTGACCGACGGAGTGTGGGGGAAGCCAGGGACGGTCGCGGTCTGCAGGTCGAGGGTGCCTTCGTACGCCGGCATCTGGATCGAGGACTCGTTCTTCACGTCGTACCCGAGCTGGAACTTCACGACGTAGTCCTGCAGGTTCTGGATGTACTGCGAGTCGTCGAGCGCCTTCTGCAGCTTCCGCCGGTCGCCGATCGCGGTGATCTGGTACGGCGGGAGGTACGGAACGCCGTGCAGGACGACGGAGTTGCCGACGCACTTGACCCCGGTCGTCGAGATGACCCGCTGGTTCTGGATCGTCATCGCCTCGGCGCCGCCGGCCCAGAGCGCGTTCACCACGGCCTGGATGTCCTGCTGGTGGATGACCAGCCAGTTCTCGTCGACGTCCGGGTTCTCCTTCACCACCTCGGAGGGCGCGTCCCGGAGCGTCACGGTCAGGCCGGGACCGGCGACCGGCCGGGTGCCGACCTGCTCGGACAGGTCCTCGAACTGCTTGGCCAGCGCCGGGTCGATCGATCCCTGCTGGGCCTGCAGCGCCTCGATGTCATGGGTCAGCGCCGCGTGCTGCTTGACCAGGCTGGCGCTGCGCCGACTCTGTTCCTCGACGAGGCCCGCGAGCGTAGTGTTACGGCTGGGTCGCAGGTCGGTACCCCGGGCGTTGGTGGCGCTGGTCGCGAACAGCAGACCGGCGCACAACAGCGCCACTGGTGCGCTCGCGCGCCACAACGAAATCCGCTTGAACCTACGCACCCGTGATCTCCATATTGCCGTCTGCACTACGCTAACCCGGACCGAACGTCAGCGGTCAGCTTATGCGTCCTTACAAGGAGTTCAGTCGTGCCCGAGTCGAGCAGTCGCAACAAGAAGAAGACCGAGAAGGTCAAGGCGGAGAAGACGCCGAAGAAGCCACGTACCCAGTCCCGCGCCTGGGTCGCGCCGCTGATGCTGGCGTGCTGGCTGCTCGGCCTCGCCTGGCTGGTCGTCTTCTACGTGGCCGGCCAGGACGTTCCGGTGATGAAGGACCTCGGCAACTGGAACCTGCTGATCGGCATGGGCCTGATCGCCGTCGGCTTCGTCGTCTCGACCCAGTGGGTCTGACCGCTCACACCTGACTCATTGACCTCGACCGGGCCCACGGGCGTCCCGGTCGAGGTCTTTCTGTACCTCCTGCCGGATCCCTGCGGAGTTATCCACACCCGTATCCCCAGATGTGCACACCGATTGCGGTGAGTTATCCCCAGCACGAGCCACACTTCTCCACTGGAATCGGCTCAAATCTGTGGATAAGTCGGGTTTGAGGCAGCAGTTTCCACACCGTTCACGTGGGAAGCGGCCGGTTGTCCACGACTTTCTTCATCACGATCGTGGACGTCAACCGCTGTACGCCGGGCAGTCGCGCCAGCCGCTCGTCGCGCAGTTTCTGGAAGGCAGCGATATCCACGGTCGCGACCCTGACGAAGTAGTCCGGCTCCCCGAACAGCCGCTCGGCGTGCACGACCTCGGGGATCTCCGCGAGCCCGGACTCGAACCCGGCGACCGACTCCTCCCGGTCCATCGTCACTGCCAGCAGCACCTCGAACCCGCGATTGACCGCGGCCGGATCGATGACGGCGCGATATCCACTGATCACCCCGGACCGCTCGAGCTCCCGCAGCCGGCGATGGCACGGCGCCGCGCTGAGCCCGATTCGCTGGGCCAGTTCGGTCACGGTCAACCGGCCCTCGACCTGCAGCACCGCAAGGATCTGCCGATCAATCGCATCCATGCCACAGATCCTATCTGAGCAGCACCCTGTAGAGCATGAATTAGCAAGATTCTCTGGCCGAATCAGCAGTAATCTTGCGCCATGCTCGATCTCCTGCCCGTCGCCGCCGCCTGCTTCGGTGTCCCGCAGTACCTGCCGCAGATCCTCAAGCTCCGCCGGACCGGCGACACCGCCGGCGTCTCGTGGTCCTGGGCAACCCTGACGAGCATCAACAACGCCGCCTGGTTCGGCTACTTCATGGCGTCGGGCTACTGGACCGCGAGTCTGCCCTCCACCGCGGCCTCCGCCCTGGCCGGCACCGTCGCCGTCCTCCTGGTACGGCGGGGCGCGGTCAATCGTCGTGCGATCGGGTGGATCGGCGCCTGGGCGGGCCTGCTCGCACTCGCCGCCGCGATCGGTGGCCGGGTCGGCCTCGGCACCCTGCTCGCCGCCGCCTCGATCGTCCAGGTGACACCTTCGCTGTGGACGGCGTACCGCACCGCCCGCCCGACCGGGATCTCGGCCGCCACCTGGGCTCTCGTCCTCGGCGAGCTCTCCTGCTGGCTCACCTTCGGCCTGTGGAAAACCGATCCGCGCCTGATCACGCTCGGCGCCACGGGCGTCCTCGCCGCCCTCCTGATGCTCAACCGCGCCCGGCAGGCGCGTCGGATGCCGGGCCGGACCATCGACCCGGTGAGCTCACCGGCGTAGCGTCGAGATGCCAACTACGGCCTGCGAGACGGGGAGGGTCTCACCATGTTCGTTCAGGTCATTCAGGGGCAGGTCACCGATACGGAACAGGCACACGCCGCGATGGATCGGTGGATGGAAGAACTGGCGCCCGAGGCGTCCGGCTGGCTGGGGACCACGGCCGGGGTCACCGAGGACGGACGGTTCATCGCACTGGCGCGCTTCGACTCCGCCGACGTCGCGCGGCGGAACAGCGACTCGCCGGCGCAGGACAAGTGGTGGCACGAGTTCTCGTCGCTGCTCAGCGACGGCCGAGCCACCTTCCACGACACCGAGGACGTGGTGCTGGATGTGCACGGGAACCCGGACTCGGCCGGTTTCGTGCAGGTCATGCAAGGCGCGGGCAGCAATCCGGAGCGTGCACGTGAAGTGATGGGGCAGCACCGCGACGAATGGGCCGCGTTCCGGCCCGAGATCCTCGGCAGCGAGGTCGCCATGTACGACGGCGGCGACTACACGATGGCGATGTACTTCACCACCGAGGCCGAGGCCCGTGAAGGGGAGCAGAAGGTGATCCCGCCGGAGCTGCAGGCGGACATGGACGAGATGAACGCCCTCGCCTCCGGACCGCCGGACTTCTACGACCTGAAGCACCCCTGGCTGTACTCACCGAGCTGAGACACCGGCCACCTCGGGCGGGCCGGGACGGACCACCGTCCCGGCCCGCCCGCTTCTACGTACAAATATACGTAGACATCTGCGTACCCTTCTGCGTATAGTTCTACGTAGGAGGAGACAGCGATGCCCAACAAGACGATCTACGTGTCCGACGACGACCTGCCGCTGTACAAGCGCGCCCAGGAGATCGCCGGAAACCTGTCCTCGGCGATCTCGATCGCGCTGCGGAAGTACGTCGAGATGGAGGAGGGCCGGCTCGAGGGGTACGACGAGATCACCGTGCGGGTGGGCCGGGGCGCCGGCCGCAAGCAACGGTTCTCCGGCGTGCTGCTCGCCGAAGGTGGCCGTTCCAGCAGCACCGGGTACGAGGCGTTCCAGGTGTACCGGAGCCGTACCGGCAAGTTCGTCCTGCACGCCGACCGCCGGAACCAGTTCAAGCAAGGCTCCGACGACGAGCGATACCTGACCGGCTGGCGTTCCTGGATCGGCAACTGGAGTTCCGACCAGTCCTGGAGCATGGCGCAGGGCGAGGCCACCCTGTACGTCGTCGACACGATCGAGGAGCTCCGCGCACTGATTCCCGAAGACCTCTACGAACTCGTCGAGGAAGCCGCCGAGCAGCCGGCGGTCGAGGACCTCGACATCTAACTGAACGCGGACCACCGGACGCCCCCAGCTGAGCGCCCGGCCGGTCAGGCACGCCCGAATCCTCCCCGGCACGACCCGTCAAGCCACCCGGGTCAGGTTCGCCCTGCCCGAAAACACCCAAGGACGACTCATGTCACCAGCGATCGACGTCCGCGGACTGCGCAAGTCCTACGGCGAGAAACTCGTGCTCGACGGCATCGACCTGAACGTTGCCGAAGGCACCATCTTTTCCCTGCTCGGCCCGAACGGCGCCGGCAAGACCACGGTGGTCCGGATCCTGTCCACGCTGACCGCCGCCGACGCCAGCGAGATCCGCGTGGCCGGCCACGACCTGCGGCAGGATCCGGAAGCGGTCCGCGCCGCGATCGGCGTCACCGGCCAGTTCTCCGCGGTCGACGGCCTGATGACCGGCCGGGAGAACCTGATCCTGATGGCCGACCTGTACCACCTCGGCAAGCAGGAGGCCCGCCGCAGGGCGGACGAGCTGCTCGAACAGTTCGACCTTACCGAGGCAGGCAAGAAGCTCGCGATGACGTACTCCGGCGGGATGAAGCGCCGGCTCGACCTCGCGATGACGCTGGTCGGCCGGCCGCGGATCATCTTCCTGGACGAGCCGACCACAGGCCTCGACCCGCGCAGCGGGCACAGCATGTGGACGATGATCCGCGACCTGGTCGCCGGCGGCGTCACCGTGCTGCTCACCACGCAGTACCTCGAAGAGGCCGACCAGCTGGCCGACCGGATCGCGGTCCTCGACCACGGCCGGCTCGTCGCCCAAGGTACGGCCGAAGAGCTGAAGCGGCTCGCCCCGGGCGGCCACATCCAGCTCCGGTTCACCTCGCCCGAGGCGTTCACACTCGCGGGTCAGGTGCTGCCGACCGCCGTACCGAACCACGAAGCCCTGGTGCTGCAGGTGCCGAACGACGGCAGCGTGCACGCATTGCGCGACCTGCTGGCCCGGATCGACGACGCCTCGCTCGAGGTCGGCGAACTGACTGTCCACACCCCTGACCTCGACGACGTGTTCTTCGCCGTCACCGGTCAGCCCACCGAGAAGGTGACCGCACGATGAGCTACGCAATCCAGGACACGTCCACGATGCTCCGCCGCACCCTGCGGCACGCCCAGCGGTACCCGGGCCTGTCCCTCGGCGCCCTCGGGATGCCGGTGATCATGATCCTGCTGTTCGGCCTGGTCTTCGGCGACACGTTCGCGAACGGCCTCGGAGGAGGCGGCGGGCGGGGAGAGTACATCAACTTCCTCACCCCGGGGATCCTGCTGATGTCGATCGCGTCCGGGACGATGTCGCCCGCGGTCGCCGTCTGCATGGACATGACCGAGGGAATCGTCGCCCGGTTCCGGACGATGGCGATCTTCCGGCCCGCCGTACTCACCGGGCACGTGCTCGGCAACGTACTCCTGACGATCGTCAGCCTGGCGCTCGTGGTCGGGTTCGCGATCCTGATCGGGTTCCGCCCGGACGCTTCGGTCGGCGAGTGGCTGCTGGCGAGCCTGCTGCTGATCGCGCTGACGGTCGGCCTGACCTGGTTCGCGATCGCGCTCGGGCTGACCAGTAAGACGCCGGAGGGCGCGAGCAACGTCGTACTGCCGATCAGCCTGTTGCTGCCGTTCCTGAGCAACACGTTCATCCCGTTGGACGCGATGCCGAGCGGCATCCGCTGGTTCGCCCGGTACCAGCCGTTCACCCCGATCATCGACACCCTGCGGCACCTGCTGCTGGGTACGCCGATGGACAACGGCAACGGCTGGCTCGCAGCAGCGTGGTGTGTAGCGATCGCGATCGTCGGCTACTTCTGGGCCCAGAAGAACTACAACAAGGGGACTGTGGCTTAGGACGGTGCGCCCAGCAGGTTGGCCCGGGCCCGAACGTGGGCCGGTACCAAGAGGTCGCAGTCGGGGTTGTTCTCCGGTTCGCCGGCGACGACGCGGAGTGGGATGACGCCGGTCCAGTACGGCAGGTCCAGGTCCTCCTCGTCGTCGTTGGCGGCGCCCGAGCGGGTCTTCACCGAGGCCTCGGTCAGCGAGAGGGCGAGTACGGACGTCTTCGCCAGCTCCTTGCGGTTCGGCGGGCGTACCGCGCTCGACCGCCCCGGCACCAGGTGGTCGACGATCCGGTTGAGGGCGTGCAGCTTCTCGTCCGGGTCGGTGACGAGGCGCGGTACGCCGAAGATCACCGCGGACCGGTAGTTCACCGAGTGGTGGAACGCGGACCGCGCGAGTACCAGCCCGTCGGCGTGCGTGATCGTGACACAGACGGTCTGCTGCGGCGAGGCGACCATGCTCCGCGCCGCGACCGAGCCGTGCAGGTAGAGCGTCCCGTCCTCCCCACGCTCGAGGTCCACGCCGTACGCCGTCGGTAGGACGACCGGATCGCCGTCGACGACCACGCCGAGGTGGCAGAACATGCCGTCGAGCAAGACGTCGTACAGGGCCTGACGGTCGGTGGCGGCGCGTTCCTTCGAGCGGCGGAGGGACGTCCGGGCAGTCGGCTGCAGTGTCGTCATACCTCTAGGCTCCGCGCGCAGTGGCCTGGCCGCACGGGCCATTGCGGTACGAATCAGCTAGTCCATTCGTGCAGCAGCACGGCCGGCCGGATCACGTGGCGGCGCCGGACGGGCAGGCCGAACGTCGGGTTCGCGGCACCCCACGCGGCGCCCTTGCAGATCGTCTCCTTGTAGACGGCGGCGACGCGGCCGGTGAGGGTGGCGTTGACGGCCCGGTCGTCGCTGGTCACGTACTGGATCAGCCCGTCCTTGCGGCCCAGCGAGATGCACTGGTTGAAGTACGCCAGCGGCGCGTGCGGGAACTTGCCACCGGTCAGCCGGGCCGCGATCGAGTCGGCCGCCTGCCACGCCATCGGCTGACCCGAGGCGCAGGACATCCGCAGCGGCTTGTTCTTCGAGCCCATCGCGTACGCGGCGTCGCCGACCGCGTACACGTCCGGATGCGAGACGGACCGCATCGTCTCGTCGACCACGATCCGCCCGGTGTCGCTGACCTCGAGCGAGGTCGCCTGCACGATGGGATGTACGGCGAACCCTGCCGTCCAGACCGTGACCGCGGCCGGGATGACGCCACCGTCGGTCGTCACCTGATCCGCGTCGACGCTGGTGACCCCGGCGTTCTCGTGGACGGTGATGCCCAGCCGGTCGAACACCTTCCGCAGGTGCCGCTGCCCACCGCCCGACAGCCAGTCGCCGAGTGTGCCGCGGACAACCAGCGCGACGTCGAGGTCGGGCCGCGACTCGGCCAGTTCGGTCACGAACTCCACGCCGGTCAGGCCGCCCCCGACCACGACCACCGTCCGACCGGCCGTCGGCGTGGCCAGCTTCTCGCGAAGCCGGAGTGCGCCCGGGCGGCTCGCGATCTGGTACGCGTGCTCTGTCGCGCCCGGGACGCCCTGCGAGTTCCAGCCGCTGCCGAGCGCGTAGACGAGCGTGTCGTACTCAAGCTCCTCGGATTCGAGCGCGACCGTCTTGCGATCGACGTCGACCCCGGTGACCGTCGCGAGCTTCAGCTCGACGCCGGTGCCGGCGAACATCTCGGCGTACGGGCGCGGCTTGAGGTCCCGGCCGGTGGCCAGCTCGTGCATCCGGACCCGTTCGACGAAATCGGGTTCGGCGTTGACCAGCGTGATGGCGACCTCGTCGCGGTACAGCCGGGCGGCGAGGCGGCCGGCGGCGACGGCTCCGGCATACCCGGCGCCGAGGACGACGATTCGGTGCTTCATATTCAGGCTCCTGTCTGCTGCGTTGTCGCCCCTTGAACCGGGCAGCCCGCGGATTCATGACAGGTTCTTGGTGTGAAGCAGCTCACAGGATGGACAGGAGCGGCTCTCCGTGGTCGGCGGCGGCGAACAGTTCGGTCGCGCGGACCAGCTTGTCCGGGTTCGCCTGGGTGCGGACCGACGTGATGCCGTCGGCGGTGACCTCGAGGCACATGGTGCCGATGACCTCGCCGTTCACCAGCACCACGAGCGCGGGCTCGCCGTTCACGGGCCAGGCGTAGACGTCCGCCTGTCCGCCGACGTACAGACGCTTCGCCTCGCTGGGCTTGAACAGGCCGCGGAGGAAGCGGGCGACCGCGAGCGCGCCCTCGATCGCGCTGGTCCGGGCCGGGACCTTGCCGCCGCCGTCACCGATCGAGACCGCGTCGGCGGTCAGCAGCCGCACGATCGAGTCGGTCCGCCCGCTGGTCGCGGCGGCGATGAACTCGTCGACGATCTGCCGGGCGACGGCCGCATCGACCTCGGCCCGGGCGCGGCCTTCGGCCAGGTGCTGCTTCGCACGGCGGAACAACTGCTGGCTGCCCGACTCGGTCAGCTCGAGGATCTCGGCGATCTCGCGGTGCGGGTAGTCGAACGCCTCCCGCAGTACGTAGACGGCGCGCTCGTTCGGCGAGAGGCGCTCCATCAGCGTCATGACGGCGTACGACACCGACTCCCGCTGTTCGGCGGTGTCCGCCGGGCCGAGCATCGGGTCGCCGTCGAGCAGCGGTTCGGGCAGCCACTGGCCGACGTACGTCTCCCGGCGCGCGCGTGCGGACGTCAACTGGTTGAGGCACAGGTTGGTCAGCACCTTCGTCAGCCAGGCCTCGGGTACGTCGATCCGCTTGACCTCGGCGGCCTGCCAGCGCAGGAACGTCTCCTGGACAGCGTCCTCGGCCTCGCTCGCCGACCCGAGCAGCCGGTAGGCGATGGCCTCCAGCCGGCGCCTGGACCCCTCGAAGCGAGACACGTCCTCCGCGGTCAGGGCCATGCTGGGATCCTAGTGTCCCGTGCGCGATGTAGCTTGAGCGATAGCGGTGTTCAGGTGCGTGCATCGGGGTGCTTGGTCGGTGGCCTCGATGCGGAGCATCGTGGGCGCTGGGCAAGTGCCGCGAGGTGCGTGCCTGGGCGCCGCTAGCGCCAAGTTACATCGCGCACGGGACACTGGTAGGCGTGCAGAGTTCGCTGCCGCTGACGATCGACCGGGACTCCGGGGTGCCGTTGCACCTCCAGCTGGCCGAGCAGTTCCGCGCGGCCGTGCTGGACGGGCGACTGCAGGCCGGGCATCGGCTGCCGTCGACGCGGGACCTCGCGCGGGAGCTGTCGGTGTCGCGCTCGGTGACGCAGGCGGCGTACGACCAGTTGCACGCGGAGGGGTGGATCGAGGGGCGTACCGGCGCTGGCACCTTCGTCACGGACGTCGGACCACTGCAACCCGCCGTACGGCGTACTCAAACACCACAGCCCGACCCGGACCCGAAGCTCCTCACGCTGCGCCCTGGGATCCCGTTCATCGCGCCGACGCCCGACCCCGGCTGGCGGCGCGCGTGGCGCGAGGTGTCGACGCAGTCGCCGCCGCGTGGGTACGACGAGGCCGGCGGGCTGCCCGCGCTCCGCGCCGCGCTGGCGGACCATGTCGCCCGGGTCCGCGGAATCGCGTGCGGGCCGGAGAACGTACTGGTCACGAACGGGACCGTGCACGGGTTGCGGCTGCTCCTCACGGTCACGCGCGAGCCGGGCGACCGGATCGCGATCGAGGACCCCGGGTACCTGAACGCGGTCGCCGCCGCCCGCGACCACCGGCTCCAGATCGTCGACGTCCCGGTCGACGAGGACGGCCTGCAGGTCGGCGCACTGCCCGACGACGCGGCCGCCGTCTACGTCACGCCATCACACCAGTACCCGCTCGGCGGCCGGCTACCTGTTGCCCGACGCAACGAACTGGTCCGCTGGGCGCGGCGCACCGGCAGCCTGCTGATCGAGGACGACTACGACAGCGAGTTCCGGTACGACGTCGCGCCGCTGCCCGCACTCGCACAGCTCGACCTGGACCGGGTCGTCCACCTCGGTACGCTCTCGAAGACCCTCAGCCCCGCCCTCCGCCTCGGCTGGCTGGTCGCCTCCGAACCGATGGTGGACCGGCTCGCCACCTTCCGCGCCAACTCCGGCGACTGGCCCGCCTGGCCGATGCAGGCCGCCCTCCTCGCCATGCTCCACGACGGCTACCTGGACCGAGCCGTCCGTCGCGGCCGCCGACTCTACGCGGAACGCCGTACCCACACGGTCGACGTACTGTCCCCCTACGGCCAGGTGATCGGCCAGGACGCCGGCCTGCACATCACCCTGCTGCTCCCCGACAACATCGACGACCGCAAACTAGCCGCCGCCGCCCGAGAGGCAGGCGTCGTCGTCGCCCCCCTCTCCGAGTACCGCCGCACCGTCCCAGGCCCCCCAGGCCTGGTAATCGGCTACGCAACCCCGACAACCACCGACCTCCACCAAGCCCTGACAACCCTCACCAAGGTCCTCACCCACCACTGATCGGGTCGACCGGTTACGCCGACCGCGGCGCCCGGAACTGGTCGAGGTCCAACTCGACCTCGATTCCGTTCAGAACCGCGACGATGCGCGGATGCTCCGCCCCGGTCGCGTGCAGGTAGTCCGCCAGCGTCGACAACAGCATGTCGTTGCGGCGCTCGAGCCGCGAGACCACGGCTTGGCCGACACCAAGCTTCTCCGCCACCTCAACCTGGGTGAGGTCGCCGGCCCGGCGAATCATGGCAAGGCTCTCGGCATAGATACGGTCGAGCTCACGTGCCTCTGCCTCGACCTCGGCAACACCGGCTGCAATGTCCGGACGAGCGAGCAGTTCGTCGAGCCGCTTGTTTCCACGCACGAACGTCTTCCGATCCGGCTCCCCGCCGCTCATCAGTGCCCCCTCATCGCTTCTCGTTTCCACTGGTCGATGAGCCCGTCGGCCCGAGTACCGACGGAGTTGTAGAACACGTCGCCGATACGCGCCTTGTCGCCGGCGAACAAGGCGACCACCACGGTGTCGGAGTCCGGCGGGAACCAGCAGATGAGCCGAACCGCGACACCAGGTCGGTACGGGTGCGAAACCCGCCACAGCAGATGACGCCGGGATTGCCGGACCCACCGGAGCGTCGCTGTCTCCGCCTCGCGCGTGGGCGGTTCCTTGAGCTCCTGGAGGTGTTTGAGTGCAGCGGTGACCAGGATGAGGATCTGCTTCGCATGCGCCTCTCCCTTCTCGACCCGCTGCTCAAGGTCGTCGAGCCAAGCACCGAAGTCCGCGGGCCAGTCGATCTGCACCGCGCAACTATGACATCAGATGCATATGACCTCAAAATCATATCGGCGGTCTCGGTGACCCACAATCGCCGTTCCAGAACCGTTATATCCGCGGGTCAGCCGCTGATCGGGTCTGGTTATGGGTGGAGGGGATTGTTGGCGAGTGGTGGCTGGACTGTTGGGGTGTCGGCGTTCCAGGTCAGGTGGGACAGCCACATGGTGCGGCCCTTGGGGTCGGTGCCGACCTTGGTTGGGTTCCAGGCGTGGTAGACGAACCAGTCGCCGAGGACCATGTTGTGGCCTGGGCCGGCGGCGTCGGGGGAGGTGGACAGGATCGGGGCGCCGGACTTCACGCACGGGCCGGTCGGCGACTCGCACAGTGCATGACCGACGGCGTACGTCGCCTTGTCGAACGCGTTGCCGGAGTAGAAGAGGTGGAACTTGCCGTTGCGTTCCACCATGTACGGCGCCTCGACCAGGTTGCCCTCCCACGGCAGGTCCTGCTTGATCAGCCGATGCGCCCGGCCGACCAGGGTGAGGCCGTCGTCGGACAGTTCGGAGACGTAGATCCACGTATCGACGCCGATCGCATTGCCGTCGTTCTTCCAGTACAGCCAGCGCCGGCCGGTGGAGTCCTGGAACGGGGACGCGTCGATCGACCCGCCCTCGGCCGCCTGACTGATGAGCGGATTCATCGATTTGTCGACATATGGACCTTCGGGTGCGGACGCCACCGCGACGCCGACCGCCTGCCGATCGGCCGCGACGTCGCGGGACGTGTAGTACATGACGTACTGGTCGGGCGCGTGTACCGCGACCTCCGGCGCCCACACCCTGCCCGGCGTCGTCCAACCCGGTAACGACGGCAGCGCGTCACCGACGTGCTTCCACGACACCAGGTCGCCCGACGTCAGCGTCTGCACGTTGCCGAGTGGTCCGTTGGTCGCGAACGCGTAGTACTCGTTGCCTACCGCAATGATCTGCGGATCGGCGAAGCTACCGTCGTACACCGGGTTGGAGAACATCATCTGCTTTCGTAGAAGTTGAGGTAGTCGAACGTCGCCACCGGCGGCGGGTTCGCGCCGGTGAACTCGCCGTGCGCGTAGATGCCGATCTTCGCGGCGGACGGCAGCACCCACGCGGCACCCCAGGTCCAGTTCTTGCCGTCGACCGACGTACCGGCCCGGTACACGTGCTCGCCCGCGGCGTTCTTGTGGTACGCGAGCCGCATCCACATCGTCGGCGCGGATCGCCCGATCGCGGCCGCGCCGTACGACGTGGCGCCGTCGGACGGGCGGGCGACGAGTTCCCGTCCGTACTCCGTCTGGCGGGTCTTCCAGATCGCGACGTTGCCGAGCCGGGCGAAGTCGTCGTCGTTGAGGTACGCGATCATCCCGGCCTGCTGGTAGTTGCGGACGTCGCCCTGACCGGTATCGAGGTGCAGCTTGGTCTCCGCGATCCAGCTGTCGCCAGGCGGCGTGCTGTGGAACAGCAGCCCGGCGTTGTTCGACGAGCCGGTCAGGTCCGCGTTCTCCAACGGCCACGACAACTTGCCGTCGGCAACAGTCGCCTTGGCGTCCGGGCGTACCCAGGACCAGTCGGAGCCGAGCGGCCCGTCGAATTCGTCGCCGGTCAGCAGCTTCCCGGTCTGCGGAACAGCCACCAGCTTCGTGACGGGCTTGGCCACCGAGCGCACAGTCAGGTTGTCCACCTCACCCGATCCAACCCAGCGCACCGGCGCCGCCTTCAGCTCCAACCCTGGTACCGCGAGCTGCGCCTCCCCGTAGACATCTCCCAGACCCGCGTCATTCAGTCGTGCTGTCACAGAGGATCCGAAGACTTGTACGGACAGCTTGTTCCATTGCGTACGGTCGAAGTCAGCCGGCAGGTTCACCGAGGACGTATGTCGGCCGACCGCCAGAGTCAGACGATTGTCCGCGACAGTAGCGACCACCTGATTCCCCAGCACTGTGGTGAAGGAGGTGCCCAGGCGGACGTCGGCTTCGACGCGGAGGGAGCCACCCGGCGCGGCAGCGCGGGTTTGGGCGGCGCCGTTGATGGCAGCATTCGGGCCGCCGAGGGTGTCGCCAGGTTGGCGGGTGGCGCCCAGCAGGCCCGCGGCCGGATCGGTGGAGTCGATGCCGAGCGCGGAGCCGGTCGCCGGCGCGGGGACGGGACCTTCGGACGGGCCGGCGCCGGCGTTGGTGCGCGGCCAGCCGTTGATCCAGTCGATGTTGTCGATCAGCATCGGCCGCCGGTTGACGCCGAACGGGTCGGTCAGCCACGGGGTGTTGCGATCGATCGCGTGGTAGACGATGTGGTCCTGCCCGGCCGCGTCGGTGATGAACGCGTGGTGTCCCGGGCCGATCCACTGGTTGCCGTTCTGCGTGATGACCGTCGTACCGCCGACCCGAGAGTCGGTCAGCGCCGCGCCGTCCGCGTCCAGGAACGGCCCGCGCGGCGAGCGTGACCGGCCGGCGAAGACGGAGTACCCGGTGGTGGGGCCGGCGCAGCAGTTCATCGACGAGCCCATGAAGTAGTACCAGCCGTCGCGGTAGACGACGTACGAGCCCTCGTACCGGTCGCCGATCGTGACCTGTGTGGGCGTGCCGACCGCGTGCATGCCGTCGGCGCTCAGTTCGGTGACGGAGATGCCGCCGTAGAAGCCGCCGTAGTACAGGTACCGCTTGCCGTCGGCGGCGGTCAGCATCGCCGGGTCGATGGTGCCGAGGTACCCACCCGACCCATCGGGGCGCGGCGCGACGACTGGACCGTCACCAGCGGTCCATGGGCCGGCCGGCGTCGGGGCGGTCGCGACACCGATCGCGGGATCGCCACCGGCGTTGACGGTGGTGTCCGTGACGGTGAAGTACATGACGTAGTGGCCGTCGAAGTACCGGATGTCCGGCGCCCAGAAGAACGAGCCGGGCGCGGCCCACGCCGGTTTCGTCTGGTCGTCGAAGACGGTCCCGAGGTACTCCCAGGAGCTGAAGTCCTTCGTCCGCGCCATGTGCATCAGGCCGAACGGGCCGTTGGCGACGAGCGGGTCGGAGGTGGCGTACGCGTACCAGTAGCCGTCGCGGCCCTGGATGATCGACGGGTCGGCGAAGGTGTCGGCTCCGAACGCCGCCGAGACGGGGTTGGTGCTGGTCACCACTGGAGCGGCTGTCGCCGCCGAGGTACCGGCAGCGATCGCAATCACGGCGAACGCTGCGGCGAGTAGTCGTTTCGAAGGCACGGGCGGGTCCCCTCTCGAATCAACTGCTGAGTTGAATCACGTGCCACGATGCGGGCGGCAGGGTGGCACGGCAGACACCGTCGACAACTTCGGTGGTGTCGACAGCCCGGGGTTTGACCCGGTCCGGATCGCCCGCCGTGTTCACGGCGGTGCGATCCTCGTCGTACAGCGCGAGGTGCCGGACAACCTGCCCAGGCACCGGAATTTCCAGGTCGACCTTGTCGGTCTCGCTCCGGTTCACGACGAAGATCGCCGTCTCCCCGGTGCGCTCGTCGTACGTCGCTGTGCTCCACAGCGCCGGGATCCGCCCGAAGGCGGCGGTGTCGATGTCCGGTCCACCGGTGATCGCGGTCTGCAACACAGTGGGGCCGGCGTACTGCGCGGTCAGCGCGAACGGGTAGAAGATCGTCTGCCGCCAGGCGCGGCCGCGCGGCTCGGTACGGATCGGGCCGATCACGTTGACCAGTTGCGCAAGGCAAGCAATCTTCACCCGGTCGGCGTGCCGGAGCAGGGTGATCAGCAGGCTGCCGACGACCACCGCGTCGTCGACCGTGTACGTGTCCTCGATCAGCGGCCCGGCCTCCCGGATCTCGAGGCCGAGTTCGCCGGGGAACTCCTGCTGGCGCCACACGTTCCACTCGTCGAACGAGAGCGTCAACTCCTTGTCGCTGCGCCGCAGCGCCTTGACGTGGTCGGCGGTCGCGATCACCGACGAGATCATCCGGTCCATCTCCTCGGCGCATCCGAGGAAGCTGGCCTGGTCGCCGTCCTTCGGTTCGTAGTACGCGTGCAGGCTGATGTGGTCGACCAGGTCGTAGCAGCGCTCCAGGACCACGCGTTCCCATTCGCCGAACGTCGGCATCCCGGCGTTGCTCGATCCGCAGACGACCAGCTCGAGGCCGGGATCGACCCGGCGCATCGCGTTCGCGGTCTCCTCGGCGAGCCGCGCGTACTCGTCCGCGGTCTTGTGGCCGATCTGCCAGGGGCCGTCCATTTCGTTGCCCAGGCACCAGATCCGGAGGTCGTGCGGCTCCGGGCTGCCGTTCGCGACCCGGCGGTCGGACCAGGCGGTGCCGGCCGGCAGGTTGCAGTACTCGAGCAGGTTGACCGCGTCGCGGATGCCGCGCGTCCCGAGGTTCACGGCCCAGATCGGTTGTACGCCGGCCTTCCGCGACCAGGCGACGAACTCGTCGGTGCCGAACTGGTTCGACTCGATCGACCGCCAGGCCAGGTCGAGCCGGCGCGGCCGCTCGTCCTTCGGCCCGACGCCGTCCTCCCAGTCGTAGTTCGAGACGAAGTTGCCGCCCGGATACCGCACCGCGGTGACGCCGAGCTCGCGGACCAGCTCGAGCACGTCCTCCCGGAAGCCGTCGGCGTCGGCGCGCGGATGCCCGGGTTCGTAGATGCCGGTGTACACGCAGCGGCCCATGTGCTCGACGAACGAGCCGAACAGCCGCCGGTCCAACGTACCGACCACGAACGCAGGGTCGACCACGAGCCGCGCCACAGGGCCTCCCCACTACGGTTTACAACGTTTAACGTGGATGTCTACAACGATTGACAATCGGTGTAAAGGGCTCGGCGATGGCACACTCGGGCTCTCACGAAAGTGACAGGAGGCGGTTCGATGGCGACCAGGCTCAGCGACGTGGCCGCGCGGGCCGGCGTGTCGGTGAAGACCGTCTCGAACGTGATCAACGACTACCCGCACATCACCGCGCGGACCCGGGCCAAGGTCGAGGCCGCGATCGCCGCGCTGGACTACAAGCCGAACGTCAGCGCCCGTTCTCTCCGCAAGGGCCGCTCGGACTTCATCGCACTGGCCATCCCGGAGATGGGTTCGCCGTACTTCGCCGAACTCGGCGCCGCGATCAGCCGGGCCGCCAAGTGCCGCGGGATCACCGTGCTGATCGACCAGACCGAGGGCGAGGCCGCCGCCGAACGGTTCGTGCTGGACGGCATGCGCGGGCAACTGATCGACGGCATCATCTTCTCTCCGCTGGCCACCGCACCGGCAAAACTGACCTCGGTGTCGATCGGCAAACCCCTGGTGCTGCTCGGCGAACGCCCGGCCGGCGGGCAGTTCGATCGCGTCGCCGTCGACTCGGTGCAGGCGTCGTACGACGCGACCTCGCACCTGATCTCCCTCGGCCGGAAGCGGATCGCGGCGATCGGTGTCGGCGGGACGAGTACGGGAGCGGTTCGGCGGAAGGGGTACCGGAAGGCGTTGAAGCACGCCGGGCTGGCGCACGATCCCGCTCTCGAGCTGGCAGGCACCGGCTACCACCGCCCGGACGGCGCCGCCTCGATGCGCGAACTCCTGGCGTTGCCGAAGCCGCCGGACGCGGTGTTCTGTTTCAACGATCTGCTCGCGCTGGGCGCATTGCGGACTCTGGCCGACGCCGGGCTGCGGGTGCCGGAGGACATCGCGGTCGTCGGCTTCGACGACATCGAGGACGGCCGATACCACTCGCCGTCGCTGACCTCGATCTCGCCGGACAAGGAGTGGCTGGCCGACAACGCGGTGGCGCTGCTCCTCGACCGGATCACCGGCGACGACAGCTCCACCCACCGCGACCTGACGGTCCCGTACACGCTGGAGATCCGCGAGTCGTCCGGCGGTTAGCGCTCGGGGAAGCCGGCGAGTTGCTTGGCCAGGCCGGTTTGGGTCTTGGCCACGCGGCCGACGAGGCGGAGTACGGCGTTGCGTACCGGGCGTACCGCGGGCGGGACGTTCGCGAGGCGGGTCAGGCGGTGGGCCAGGCCGATCACGCGGACCGCTTCCGCACGGCTGTTCGTGGCGTAGGTGTCGAGGCCTGACTCGTCGCCCGTCAGCGCCTGGTCGAGCGCGTCAGCCAGCGTGACCGCATCGCGCAGGCCCAGGTTCATGCCCTGACCGCCGGCTGGGCTGTGCGTGTGGGCGGCGTCGCCGGCGAGCAGCACGCGACCGGCCCGGTACTTGTCCGCGACCCGCTCGTGGATCCGGAACCGCGAGCCCCACACCACCTCGGTGACGACCGGGCGCGACGTACGCGGGCCGCGGTCGGCCAGCAACTCCTGCGCGAACGCGACGTCCGGGTGCTCCGGCGCGTCCTCGACCTCCGCGACCAGGCGGAAGGATCCGTCCGGCAGCGGCGCGACCACCAGCATCCCGGCGGACGCGAAGTACAGCCCGACCTCGTCGGTGGGCAGCCCGCCGCCGACGCGGACGTCGACCAGGCTCAGCGACAGCTCCAGGGTGTTACCGGGCATCCGTAGGCCGGCCAGCTCGCGGATCGTGCTGTGCATGCCGTCGGCAGCCACGACGTACTGCGCGTTGATCACGTCACCGCTGTCCAGCGTGACGGTTGCGCCGTCCGTAGTCTGGGTCAGGCCGGTCGCGGCGTACGGACGCAGTACCGAACCGCCGAGCTCGTGCAGGCGGTCAAGCAGGACCTGCTCGGTGACCGGCTGCGGGATCATCGTGACGAACGGGTACGCGGATGGCAGGTCCGCGAAGCTGACCGGGATCAGCTGCTGGTCACCGGCCCGGATCGCGAAGTCCTGCAGCTCCAGGCCGAGCTCGACGAGCCGCTTGGTCACTCCCAGCTCGTCCAGCACCTCCAGCGTCCGCGGGTGGATCACACAGGCCCGCGAAGTGTTCGTGCCCTCGGCCTGCCGGTCGACCACGACCACGTCGTGCCCGTGCAACCGCAGCCCGACCGCCACGGCCAGTCCGACCGGACCCGCACCTACCACCACAACCTCGGTGTCCATTGCTCGCTCCTTTATCAACGCTTGTTGACTTTTACGATAGGACCGTCAGTAGCAAAAGTCAACAAGTGTTGGCATATGCTGTGCGGTATGGCGGAGAAGAAGTCCGACCGGACCCGGGCGGCGATCCTCGCGGCGGCGCGCGAGCGGTTCGGCGCGGACGGGTACGAACGCGCGACGATCCGGGCGATCGCGGCGGACGCGGCGATCGACCCGGCGATGGTGATGCGGTACTACGGCAGCAAGGAGAAGCTGTTCGCGGCAGCGGCCGAGTTCGACGTACGGCTACCCGACCTGTCCGAGGTACCGCCGGAACGGGCCGGCGAGGTGCTCGTCCGGCACCTGGTTGAGCGGTGGGAGGAGGACGACACGTTGCGGGTCCTGCTCCGGACAGCGGTCACGAACGAGGCCGCGGCCGCGCGGATGCGGCAGGTCTTCGTCGGGCAGCTCACGCCGACGTTCGAGCGCGCCGCGATCGACCAGCCGGCCGTACGGGCCGGACTGATCGCGACCCAGGCGCTCGGCTTCGCGCTCTGCCGGTACATCCTCGAGCTCGAGCCGGTGGTCGAGCTGACGACCGACGAAGCGGTCGCCTGGCTCGGACCAACCGTGACGCGCTACCTGACCGACCCGTCACCCAGCCAGGCGTGAACCGCGGGCAGTGTCTCAGCCAGTGACGGCAGCTGCGGGTGCCACTTCAGCTCCCACTCCAGTGAGAGCGGGTAGTCGGTACCGTCGAGGACGGTCAGCAGCTCGTGGATCGGGAAGTCGCCCTCGTCGATCGCGACCGGACGGTAGTCCTGCTTCGAGTCGGCCTGCTTGAACTGGACGAGCGCCAGCCACGGCCGGAGCAGCGCGTACGACTCCGCGAGGGTCTCGCCGTGCGACCAGGTGTGTGAGCTGTCCCAGAGCGCCTTGACCTGATGGCCGGGCACGTCGGTGTCGAGCAGCCCGAGGAACGCGGCGACCTGGCGGGCGGTCGAGTGCGAGTCGTGCGTCTCGAGCAGGATCGGTACGTCGCGGGGCGCGGACGTCAGGCGGTCCAGCGCCCGGATCTCGCCCGCGCTCGGGCCGTCCGGCGTACCGGTGCCGGCGTCGTCGCCCGGGAACACCCGGACACCGAGCGCACCAAGATCGGCGGCCAGTTCGAGGTGCGGCTCGAGCGACTGCTCCTCGACCGCGCACAGCCGGACGTAGCTGCTGACCGCGAAGATCTCCAGCCCGGCGTCCTCGATCCGGGTCCGCAGTTCGCGGCGCTGCGCCGGCGACAGGTCGGTGTTGGTGAACTCGTCCGGCGCCGCCCGCAGCTCCAGACCGGTGAACTTGTTGCCCTGGGCAAGTGCCAGGACGTCGTCGAGTGGTGCTCCGGGACAACCGAGGGTGGCGAAACCTAAACGCATATCGCTATCTGATCAGACCCAGCGGCCACGGCGCGGCCGGGTGCGGGGGCCGGTCGGCTGCTCGGGCTCGGTCGGCTGCTGCTGCTGCTGCTCGTACGGGTACTGGGCCTGCTGGTACTCGGTCTGCTCCGGCTGGTACTGCGACGAACCGTACGACTCGGTCGCGTAGTTCGGGCTGTAGCTCTCGTAGGTCTCGGTGCTGCTGTACTCGGAGCTGCTGTAGCTGTCGTACTGGTTCGAGCTGTAGTCCGAGTCGTACGACGAGGCGTAGTCCGACATGTACGACGACGAGCTGTAGTCCGGGTAGTCGTTGTTCGACGAGTACGTCGGCTCCGGGCCGTACGACGGCACCGGCGGGAGCGGCTTCGACGGGGTCAGGAAGTCGTCCTGGGTGTCGTGGACCGGCGCCGGCGCGGGCTCGTAGTACCCCGAAGAGGCCGACACGTGCGACGACGGCTGCGTGTGTTCGGACTGACCGTAGACGTCGTGGTCCGAGTACGCAGTGTGCGCGGTGTATGCGGTGTGCGTGGCGTGGTCCGTCGAGGGCACGGCCGGCTGGATCGCCGACGGGCTGTCGACCGCGACCCGAGCGGCCCGGCGACCCGCGCGCGCAACCGGGGCGGGCTCAGACTCGGGTGCGGTCTGCGCCTCCGCGGGGGAGGACGTCGAGGTGTAGTCCGACTCGTACGAGTACGGCTCGGAGTACCGGGCGGCCCAGTGCTGCTCCTGCGCGGGCTGCTGGACCGGCTGCTGGGGCTCCGGGTGGTACGCGTACGGGTCGGGCTGGACGACGGTCATCGGAGCAACCTCGTCACGCCAGCTGCTCGCGGAACCGAGGGTGTCCTGGGTGATCCGGTTGCGGTACTCCTCCCAGGTCGGCTCGGGAGCGGAGTACGTCGTCTCCTCGACCGGCTGCTCGTCCTGCCAGGACTGGACCGGGCTGAACTGCTCGGTCGCCGGTCCGGCGTCGTCCTGCCAGCTCTCCGCGACCGGCGCGAACGGGCTCCACTTCGGCTGCTCCGGCAGCTGCGGATCACCGGCGAACGCGGCCGGAGCGGCGGCGCCGTCACCCGGGAAGCCCTGCGGCTGCGGCGGCTGCGGCGCGAACGGACTCGCGACCGGAGCCTGCGGGGCCGGGGCCGGGGCCGGGGCGAACGGGTTGGGGTTGGCCGGCTGCACCTGCGGCGCGCCCGCCATCTGCAACTGCGGCTGTGGGTCGCGGACCAGGCCGAGCGACGGCGCGATCGGTTCCGAGATGGCCGGCTGCTCGTCGGTGTCGTCGTTCGCGTACGACGGGACCTGGGTCACCTCGTACGTCGGGACGGCGCTCAGCTTCGGGCCCTGGTCCCACCACGGCACCCACTTGCGGGTGGTCTGCATGTGGTTGATCTTGCGGATGATCATCGTCGCGGCCACGGCGGACACTGCGGTCAGCACGAGCGAAGCCGTACCGGCGAGAGCGATGCCGCGGAGCGAGCCGACCGTCGCCTCCATCCACATCAGGAACCGGCGGACCACCACGTCGAACGCGAGAGCGCCGATCCAGGCCACCCACCACACGGACGTGAGCGGAGGAGTCCTGAACCGGCGCAGGTCATCGGCGTAGACGGGGGTCTTCGGATCGCTGGCGATCCAGACGTCGTCGACGATCTGTTTCGGGTACCAGAGGTTGGGTCCGGGGACGAACCAGCTGGCCAGGACCCAGCCGTGGCTGCGGCGGTGGTCGGCCTGCGAGAAGACCTCGGAGTTCACCCGGACCCGCCACAACCAGACCACGAAGACGACCGCGGCGGCGACCGAGACGATCACGTTCGGGACGGCGGTCACCTTGGCGATCGCGTCCGCGCGGTTCAGGTCGGCGTCGTCGACGTTCGGCATCCCGCCCAGATAGCGGTGCACCACGGAATACGTGTTCCAGTCCGACCAGGTGGACAACAGATGCGTCACGGTGGACGCACCCAGCAGTCCGATGGCGATCTTCCCGACCGTCCCGACCTGCTGGAACTCCTCAGCCGCGTGCGGCTGCCAATCTTCCTGATCCTCGACAGCAGTCATCAATGCCTGCGGGTGGCTCACGTCTCGCGTCCCTCGCCTTGCTGGAACTCCGTCATCTGTCCGGCGCTTCTGCCTGGCCCTGCCCCCGCTTGACCGAGCCACATTGATACCACGAAGTAGGTACGCCAGGGCAGTCGGCCCCAGCACAGAGGGTGTCGACTTAACGTGTTCTTTTCGTACGCCCATCACCATTGGTAACGACGCATTGAGCGGGGCGTGACGGTTTGGTTTACCGCGCAGGTGGTTGGAATCCGTTCTGGGGTGTCCCGGCCGCCCACCAAGGCACCCAGGGCCGCGCGCTCTGGAGTTCGTCGATCCGCTGGATCAGGATCACCGCGAACACGGCCGCGCCGGTGGTGAACAGCGCCGAGACGGAGGACAGTATGACGTTCGTCCGCAGATCTCCCAGCTGCGACGCGCCGGCAAGCACGCCTCTTTGAACGATGTTTCCGGTGACCAGTCCGGACACCCAGCTCAGCCACCACGCCCACACCAGCCGGGTACCGGGAACGGTCTTCAGTTGCGGCGTCAGCGGATCGGTCCGCTGGTCGCTGGCCGCGACGATGTCGTCGACGATCTGCTTCGGGTACCAGAGGTTCACCACCGGGACGAGCCAGCAGCCGAGCACCCAGCCACGGCTGTACCGGTGCTCGCCGCGGCAGAACATCTCCGCGTTCCACCGGACCCGCCAGAGCCAGACGATGAACACCACCGCGGCCGCGAACAGCGCCAGCGCGGCGACGATCCCGAGCGAGCCGGAGATCAGGTTCGCCTCGGACAGTTTGTCCGCGTCCTCGCCGTACGTCCGCCGGGTCCGGTACAGGTTCCAGTCCGACCACGCGGTCGACCACGTGGTGACGGTGACCAGCCCGATCAGGACCGAGGCACCGACGCCCATCGCCCGCTCGGAACTGAACCACCTGTCCAGCGGCACCTGGCTCGGCATGGATCAGACATAGCACAACAGGGCGTGACCGGGCGAGAACATCACGTTGCGACCCCTCCGTGCCGCATTCTCGCCAGAAAGTGTCGGTGGTCGCGGGGAGGATGGTCGTATGCACTGGACCGTGGTCGACTCGCCGATCGGGGACCTCACGCTCGCGGTCGACGAGACCGGGCTCTGCCGGCTGCACTTCGGCGCGACCGACCGCCCGCTGGACACCGACCCGCTGCTGACCGAGGCCGCCGAGCAACTGAAGGCGTACTTCGCCGGCGAGTTGCAGGAGTTCACCCTGCCGCTCTCGGTCCGCGGCGGCTCCGACTTCGAGCGCGCGGTCTGGCAACAGCTCACCCGGATCCCGTACGGCGAGATGCAGACGTACGGCGAGGTCGCGAAGATCGTCGGCGACGCCGGAGCGGCCCGCGCCGTCGGCACCGCCTGCAACCGGAACCCCATCGCGATCGTCGTGCCCTGCCACCGGGTCGTCGGTGCCGGCGGGAAGATGGTCGGCTTCGGCGGCGGCATCCCGACCAAGCGGCATCTGCTCGAGCTCGAGGCCCGGATCACCCTCGAGACGATGTGGAACTAACGAAGATCTGACACCCGGGTGGGCCTGCTCAGCGCGCGACTGACATCCCAGGGGCATTAACGTTTGAAGCGAGTGATTCAGTGCTATTCGCAGACCCACCCCACCACCCGATCTAGGCGTCCTCCCACCTGCCTTGGAAGACATATAAATGAACAAAGCCCGCACCAACGACCAGCAGCACCCCGATCTCAGTGCTCTGATGGACAAGAGCGCCGAGGAATGGTCGGCCCCGGAGATCCAGGACGCTGCCCGCGCGGCGCTCCAGATGCACGCCCCGGACCGGGAACCGCTGACCTGGACCAAGCGCTTCAAGGTCGTCCCCTGGCTGCACCGCAACGACGCGGTCTGCCTGAGCTGCGGCGGTTCCTACCCGTGCATCACGCACCGGTACGCGACCCAGCTGCTGTCCGCCGGCCGCTACCAACTGACGAAGGCCGACGACCCGGAGCCGCAGGTCAACTGAACGTCGTACGCGCAAGACGACGTCCGGACAGACGAAGGTCCCGGACCCCACCTGGGGTCCGGGACCTTCGCCGTTGCGGTGGTCTCAGGAGTCGCTCGGGCGGCTCTCGCCCGTCGACTTCCTGGTGGTGGTCTTCTTGGTGGCGCCGTTGGACGCGGCCTTCACCTCGTCCTTGGCTTCATCCTTGGCCTCGTCCGCCTTGGCTGCCGGCTTGGCTTCCGGCTTGGCCTCGGCCTTCGGGGCGTCCGTCTTCGGCTCCTCCGGCTTGGCGTCCGACTTCCCGTTGGACGACGTACCGCTCGCCGCGGCGCTGTCGGCCGGGCGGGAGGTCGTACCGGCCGGGGCCGAGCTGTAGTCGCGGCCGCTGGTCGGGGTCGACTGCCAGGCCGGCTCCGGCGGCGTCAGCAGCTTCTTCACCGCTGCCGCGGCCAGGGCGCCGAGGCCCAGGAACAGCGCCAGGTTGCGGAGCTTGTGGCTCTTCTTCGTCGGTGCGTCGATCTCGCCCTTCAGCGCGGCCTTGGTGGCCTTGCCGCGGCGGGCGGTCTCCTCGACGACCGGTTCGGCGGCGGCTGCCAGAGTGGCCAGTGCTGCGGTCACCTTCGGCAGGACGTCGTCGTTCAGCCGCTCACGGGCCCTCTCGGCGGCGTGCTCGGTGGCCGGGCCGACCTTCGCGAGCGCGTCGTCGAGCACCGGACCGGCCTTCTCCACTGCCTGGTGGGCCAGATGCGCGCCCCGCTCGACCGCCTTCTCGGCGTACGGCGACATCTTCTCCCGTGCGCTGCCGACGGCCGGCCCGAGGTGATCGCGGACCTGACCGACGGCCGGCCCGAGCTTCTCCGACGCCGACTCGGCAAGCGGCCGGACGCGGTCCTTGGCGGCCTCGACCCGGTCCTTGGACTTCCTCAAACCCACGGTTCCCTCCTAGGTGCCACCCGCACCCGCGGACAGCTCTCCCGCCCATCGGCGACATGGGCTCACTCTGGACAAATCCGGCAACATCTGCATCGTACGACGTAACAAGCCGATAACCCTGTGCCCCACCCCACTCTCTGTACACCTACGCGCCGATCCGGGGGTTCTTGAAGCCCTTCCCTTCCCCGCCCGGAGCGCAGCGGAGGGCGGGTGCTGTTTCTCCTCTCCGCCCGTCGATGCAGGTCTTCTTGAAGCGACATGACAGGATCGAGGGGTAAGCAGTTGTAACCCGACTAGGAGTGACTCCCGTGGCCGAAGAGCTGTACGCGACCCTGCAGACGAACAAGGGCGACGTCGTCATCAGGTTGTTCCCGAACCACGCGCCGAAGACGGTGAGCAACTTCGTCGGCCTGGCCGAGGGCACCAAGGAGTGGACCGACCCGGAGACCGGCCAGCAGGTGACCAAGCCGTTCTACGACGGCCTCGGCTTCCACCGGGTGATCGACGGCTTCATGATCCAGGGCGGCTGCCCGCTCGGCACCGGAACCGGCACCCCCGGGTACCAGTTCGACGACGAGATCCACCCGGAGCTCCAGTTCGACCGTCCGTACCTGCTCGCGATGGCGAACGCCGGCATCCAGTACGGCCGCGGTACCAACGGCTCGCAGTTCTTCGTCACCGTCGTCCCGACGCCGCACCTGAACCGCAAGCACACGATCTTCGGTGAGGTCGCCGACGACGAGTCGAAGAAGGTCGTGGATGCGATCGCGACCGCGAAGACCGCCCCGGGCGACCGTCCGATCGACCCGATCGTGATCAACAAGGTCGTCGTCGAGCGCAAGAACGCCTGACAGCTTCATCGCGGGGCCGGCACACTCCCGGCCCCGCGCTACCGGAGAGGGACGCACCCGCGTGACCGAGACCGTCTGCTACCGGCACCCGGATCGGCCCGCCGGGGTGCGCTGCCAGCGCTGCGACCGGCCGATCTGCCCGCCCTGCATGAACAGCGCCGCCGTCGGCTTCCAGTGCCCGGAATGCTTCAATCAGGGCGTCCGCTCGGTGCCGCGCACTCGCACGTCCCTCGGCGGCATCCAGCGCGCCGGCAGCCAGCAGGTCGTCACCTATACGATCCTGGCGCTGAACGTACTGGTCTTCCTGGCCGCCCGCTTCGGCAACCCGCAGATCCTCAGCGACCTGGTGATGGTCCCGGCCCTGGCCGGCAGCGAACCGTGGCGCCTGCTGACGTCGGCGTTCACCCACGTGCAGATCTTCCACATCTTCTCGAACCTGTTCATGCTGTGGCAGCTCGGTCCGCCGCTGGAGCAGATGCTCGGCCGCCTGCGCTTCACGATCCTTTACATCCTGTCAGCTTTAGGCGGCAGCGTCGCGGTCTGGATCCTGTCGGCCCCCGGCGGCGCCACGCTGGGCGCATCTGGCGCCGTACTGGGCCTGGTCGGCGCCCTGCTGGTCATCAGCCGAGCCCGCGGCCTCGACGTCACCTGGATCATCATGTACGTCGGCGTGACCGCATTCCTCTCCTTCGCCATCCCCAACGTCTCCTGGGAAGGCCACCTCGGCGGCTTCGTGGTCGGCGCCGCGGTCGCGTGGATCTACCTGCAACTCTCCAATCGCAAACGGCGCGACAAACAAGCGGCCTAGGCCACAAGTTCTGCTCAGTTGGATAAAACCTGGTGACAACGCGGCGTGGGTGCTCGTCTAATCAGGTGACGTCCCGACGGGGGACCAGCTTTGGTAAGGACATCCAGATGAGCCCACGCGCAGTGGACAAACGGGCCCGGCCCGGCAACGAGCACCAGATCGTACGGCCGACGGCGCCGGAGACCCCGAGCGCAGTCACCGCCCTCAAGGCCGCCGACCACGCCACCAACCGGATCTCCCAGGAGAAGCACTCGGCCAAGGCCTCCTGACCTCAGCGGAGGAGGAGGCAGCTGTCGCCGAATTCGTGCCAGAGGTAGTTGTGGTTCAGGGCGGCTGTGTAGGCGCGTTGGACCTGGTCTGGGCCGGCTACTGATTCCAGGAGCAGGAGGTGGGAGGCCTCGGGCGGGTGCCAGCCGGTGATCAGGCCGTCCACTACACGGGGTTGGTGCGTCGGACCCAGGACCAGGTCGGTCCAACCGTGGGACGGGGTGACCCTTCCATCGGGTCCGGCGGCTGTTTCGATGGCTCGTACGGCTGTGGTGCCGACCGCGATCACCCTTCCGCCGTTGGCCTTCACCCAGTTGACCAGGCGGGCCGTGTGCGCAGGTACGTCGTACCGCTCGGGTTGTGGTGGCTCGTGGCTCTCCAACGAGGACACGCCGCAGTGCAGCAGGATCGGCGCGATGAGAACGCCCTGCGACGCCAACTGGCTCACCAGCTCGAAGCTGAACGGTCTTGCCGCACTAGGCATCTCCGCGCTTCCCGGCTCGCGTGCGAAGACGGTCTGGTACGACGCGAGCGGCCAGCGCTTCCCCACATAGTTGTAGGTGATCGGCCGCCCGTGCTGCCGGAGGTACCCGAGTACGTCGGCGACCGGCGGCTGGGCGATCCACAGGCGGTTCGGTGAGGCCTCGTACGGCGCCAGCAACGTCAGCTCGCCCTCGGGCAGTTCCACCTGGAGCCCCGGCGTACCGTCGAACATCGGCGCGTTCCCGTTCCGCAGCTCGACGACCCAGGTGCCGTCGTCGAGCGGTGTCGAGAAGTGCACGGTGTACGGCGTACCGTCGACGGCCGCTGCCAGTGTGCCGGAGGTGTTGACCAGCAGCAGGTCACCCGCGCGCAGGTGGTCGCCGAGTCGGTCGAACTGGGTGTGCGTGACGGTCGACCCCTCCGCGACCAGCAGCTTCACGCGGTCCCTGGAGACGCCACGCGCCTCGGGAGGTTCGCCCGCACTCAGCTGGTCCGGCAGCTCGAACCTGGTGTGTGGGTGCACTCTCACGACGACACCGCCTGCGCGAACTCGGCGGCGCGGTACCGACCACTCTGCGGCCGGCTGTCCAGCAGCCGCAGGAACGCCGGTACGACGGTCGCGGGCTCCGGCCGGTCCGAGATGTCCTCACCAGGGAACGCGGCCTGATGCATCGCCGTACGCAGGTCACCCGGGTCAACGGCGTACACCGACAACGCAGGATGCTCCGCAGCCAGCACGCGGGTCGCGTGGTCAAGAGCCGCCTTGGCGGAGCCGTAGCCGCCCCAGGTCTCGTACGCCTCCACGGCTGCGTCCGAGCTGATGTCTATCAGCACACCGGATGCTGCGGTGAGTGCGGGGAGCAGGAGCTGCGTGAGCGCGATCGGTGCCAGTACGTCGACCTCGTACACGCGGCGGAGCTCGTCGAGGTCGGCCGTGGCCAGTGTCTGCAGAGGACTCGGACCGAGGTAGCTGGCGTTGTTGACGAGCAGGTCGAGCCGACCGAGCTCGGTGATCGCGTCGAGCAGATCGGCACGATGCTCCGGGTCGGTGACATCGCCGGCCAGCGGTACGACGTAGGTACGGTCCGCGAGCGCGTCGGCGGCGTCCTTGAGCGCTTCGGCGCCGCGCGCGTCGATCACCAACGCCCAGCCGCGGTCGGCAAGTCCGTGGGCGAGTGCAAGCCCGAGGCCCGCGGAAGCGCCGGTGATCAGGGCAACGGGACGGTCGGACGGTTCAGGAGTCATGCCGCTACCGTCATACCTCAAGCAAACTTGAAGTCAAGCGTTGCTATCGGCATCGAATAGTCACGCGGCGGACCCATCGCATGCCTACGGTGGAAGCCCAGACGGAACAAGGAGGACGCAGTGGCTGACAACACGCGCGGGGACATCCAGCAGGAGAGCGGCGATGACGGTCGCACACGGTTCGAAAAGAAGCAGTTCGAGGCCGGCCTCGGTGGCACGCAGAGCGATCCGAACGGCACGAAGGTTGAGAGCGGTTGGCGGCGGGACCCTACCAAGGCACTGGGCAGCGGCTCGCAGGGAGATGGCGAGAAGAAGCACACGGGCAGACGAATCGGCGACGCTCTGGGCGGCAAGAAGAACAGCAGGGAGCGTTAGGGCTCGGGGAGGAGGATGCCTGGGTTCATGATGTTGTCGGGGTCGAGGGTTTGTTTGACGGCTTGGAGGGCCTCGACGGCCAGTGGGCCGATTTCGGTGGTGTAGGCGGTGCGGTGGTCGGTGCCGATGCCGTGGTGGTGGGAGATGGTGCCGCCGGCGCCGGCGATGGCCTGGTTCGCGGCTGCTTTTGCGGTGCGCCACTGGCTGATCGGGTCGTCGGTCTGAGTGCAGATCACGGTGAAGTACAGCGAGGCGCCGGTCTCGTACACGTGCGAGATGTGGCAGAGGACGAGCGGTGGGGTCGCACCGAGAGCGTCGACGAGCGCTTGGGTGACGGCCGCCTTCAGGGCGGGGATGCGCGACCAGAAGGTGGCGGTCTCGAGGGTTTCCACCAGGGCGCCCTCGTCGAGGAGCGGGGCGCGGAGGTACGGCGCGCGGTAGCGGCCGAGGCGCCAGGTCTCGCCCGGTCCTTCGCCGAGGTTGGTACCGCCTGCTGCGCTGAGGACGTCGGCGGTTGCCTGGTTGTACGGGCCGTCGAAGCCGATGATCGCCAGTACGCCGCCGGAGCCGCCGCCCAGTATGTCCGGGTCGGCGAGGTTGACCGCTGTTTCCACCTCGTCGGAGAGGCGGATGACGGTCGGGAGCGGGCCGTCCTGGGCGAGCCGGCGTACGGCGGTGAGGCCGTTGTCGAAGTTGTCGAAGCGCCAGCCTTCGAAGTGGCGTTCGACTGGGCGGGGGCGGATCCGGACGACGACCGAGGTGATGACGCCGAAGGCGCCTTCGGAGCCGAGGATCAACTGGCGGAGGTCGGGACCGGCCGCCGACATCGGGGCGCGGCCCAGTTCGATGGTGCCGCGCGGCGTGGCGAGAGTGAGGCCGACGACCATCTGGTCGAAGCGGCCGTAGCCGGCGGACGACTGGCCGCTCGAGCGGGCCGCCGCATAGCCGCCGATCGAGGCGCCTTCGTAGGACTGGGGGAAGTGGCCGAGCGTGTAGCCGCGCTCCGCGAGCAGCGCTTCGGCGGCCGGGCCGCGGACGCCGGCCTGCAGGGTAGCTGTCCTGGAGGTCTCGTCGAGCTCGAGGAGCTGGTCGAGGCGGCGAAGGTCGAGCGTGACGAAGCTCGTCGTCGGAGCCAGCCCGCCTACTACGGACGTACCTCCCGCGTACGGCACCACCTTCAGGTCGTGGCCGGCGGCGCCGGTCAGGATGGCTTGTACTTCGTCGTGCGTACCCGGGTAGACGACCGCGTCCGGTACGTCGGAGGTGTCGCCGGCACGGAATCTGAGCAGGTCGGTCGTCGAGTACCCGCGCGTATGAGCCCACCGAGCGTCCCAGTCGGCAGCAACGTGCTGAGAGCCCACGACTTCAGACAGAAACTCCAGCTGGGCGGGGGACAGCGCGGGGCCGGCCCCGGCTTCACTCGATGGGGCCGGAGGAGTGGGACGGTGGACGCCTAGGTGCTTGAGGGCGTCCAGGGCGGCGGCGGGGAGTTCGACCGACTGGGCGGGGTTGCCCCAGCGGCCGGGAGTGAGGTTTGCCACCGGGAGGTCGGATTCGGTCATGGGTGGCTCCCGTTCGGGGGTTGTCCGAGGTAGCGTCCAGGGGAGGTGGAACCCCCTGGCTCCCACCTCCCCTGGACAGTTCCGGGATGCCGAAGTCGCTGATACACTTCGGCATGTGATGTCTCAGCGTAGCAGCGAATCGGATCAAGAGACCAGCTCCCGTCCCACCCCGGCGAACGCGATCGGCGAGGAGCGGATCCTGGACGCGGCGTACGAGCTGCTGCTCGCGATCGGGATGCGCCGGATGACGATGGCCGACATCGCCCGGCACGCCGAGGTCTCCCGGGCGACCTTGTACCGGCGCTGGCCGAACGTGCAGGCCGTGGTCGCCGCCCTGATGACGCGCGAGTGGACGATCGCGCTCGTGTCCGCGTTCCAGCCGGACGCCGCGGACGGCCGCGCCCGCCTGGTCGAGGGTGTCGTCGAGGTGGTCGCGAAGACCCGCGTGCACCCGTTGATGCGGAAGATCATCGAGCTCGACCCCGAGTTCCTCACGCCGTACCTGCTGGAGCGCCGCGGCAGCAGCACCGTCGCCCACCTGGCGCTCGTCGAGGAAGGTCTCCGCCAGGGCCAGGCCGACGGCTCGATCCGCGCCGGCGACCCCGTGTGGCTGGCCCGGCAGATCATCCTGGTGTCGCTGGCCTCCGCGGTGTCCGGTCCGGTGATGGCCGGGAAGGACGAGTACACGAAGCTCGACGAGGAGCTCCGCGAGATGCTGACGAGGTACTTGATGCCATGATCTCTATCGGCAACGCGAGCTTGAACGCGGCCCGGCGGGCCCGGGAGCTGCACGAGCTCAAGGCGGTCGACGTGCTCGTGATCGGCGGTGGTGTCACCGGCGCCGGCGTCGCGCTGGACGCGGCCGCCCGTGGTCTGAGCGTTGCCCTGGTGGAGAAGCACGACCTCGCGTTCGGCACCAGCCGCTGGAGTTCGAAGCTCGTCCACGGCGGCCTGCGGTACCTCGCGTCCGGCCACATCGGGATCGCGTACGAGAGTGCCGTCGAGCGCGGCATCCTGATGAAGACGACCGCGCCACACCTGGTCCACCCGATCCCGCAGATCGCCCCCTGGTTGCCGCAGGCAAGGTTCGCGCAGGCCGCGCTGCTCCGGTCCGCGTTCCTCGGCGGCGACGTACTGCGGACGTTCGCGCGGACCAGCGACGACTACCTCCCGCACTCCCGGCGGGTGTCCTCGGCCGAGCTCCTGCGCTACGCCCCGACGCTGCGTCCCGAGGGGATGCGCGGGGGCTTCCTCACCTGGGACGGGCAGTTGTACGACGACGCCCGCCTGGTGGTCGCGATCGCCCGGACCGCAGCGCAGTACGGCGCCCGCATCCTGACCCATGTCGCCGGTACTGAGGTCACTGGGCGCGGCGCGGTCCTGGTCGACCAGCTCACCGGCCACAAGCTCACCGTGGACGCGCGGATCGTGATCAACGCGACCGGGATCTGGGCCGATCAAGTTGCCTCCGGCATCAAGCTCCGCCCGAGCCGCGGCACCCACCTGGTCCTGCCGCAGTCGGTCTTCGGCGGGCTGTCCGCCGTCCTCACCGTGCCGGTCCCGGGCGAGCTGCGCCGGGTGGTGATGGCGATTCCGGCCCCCGACGACCGGGTGTACGTCGGCCTCACCGACGAGGACGCGCCCGGACCGGTGAGCGACGTACCGCAGGCGACCGAGGCCGAGATCGACTTCCTGCTCGACACGATCAACGCCGCCGTCCAGCAGCCGGTGACCCGCGCCGACCTCATCGGTACGTACGCCGGCCTCCGCCCGCTGCTCGACACAGGGCACCACAACGGCACCGCCGACATCTCCCGCCGGCACGCGGTCCTCACCAGCAACGACGGCGTGGTCACGATCGTCGGCGGCAAGCTCACCACGTACCGCCGGATGGCCCAGGACGCTCTCGACACGGCCCTTGCGCGGTCGAGTCTCGACGTACGGCGGGGTTGTGAGACGCACCGGATCCCCCTCGTCGGCGCGGCCGATCGCGTCAAGCTCGCGGCCGTCCGCGCACCGGCCCGGTTCGTGCAGCGGTACGGCGTCGAGGCGCCGCAGGTGATCGACGGTCCGCCCGAGTTGCTCGAGCCGATCGCGCCCGGGCTGCGGACGACGCAGGCCGAGCTGCGGTTCGCCGTCCGGCACGAGGGCGCGCTGACCGAGGACGACGTACTCGACCGGCGGACCCGGATCGGTCTGTCCCCGAAGGACCGGGAGCTGGCGCTGCCCGCCGTACGGGAGGCGTTCGCCGCGGTCTGAGACGGCTTTGCGGTTAACTTGGGCCGGGGGAGGTGGAAGGTGACGCAGCCTTATCCGGGGCCGTACCAAGGACCTGGGCCGTATCAGCCGGCGCCGTATCAGGGCCCGTTCCAGCAACTGCCGTACCGACCGGTGCCGCCGCAGTTCCGGCCGTTGCGGGTGGTCTCGATCGTCAGCATCGTGCTGATGGGTCTGACTGTGGTCGCCGCGGTGATCCAGTGCGTGCTGCTCTGGCGGTCGTACGACGAGGTCAAGCGCCTCGTGTACGGGCTGCTCTCCGACGACGAGCTCGAGCGCGGCATCGCGTCGATCGCCGGCGCCGGGCCGTTCCTGAACCTGGTCAACTACCTGCTGATCGGGACCGCGATCGCGTTCCTGGTCTGGCTGTGGCGAGCCCGCGAGAACGTCGACTTCCTGTACTCACCCTTCGCCCCGCAACCGATCGCCCCGCCGCAGCGCCTGCACCGGCGCTCAGCGGGCTGGGCGGTCGGATCCTGGTTCTGCCCGATCGCGCAGTTCTGGTACCCGTTCCAGGTCGTCGAGGACGTCGTCCGCGCCAGCGAGCCGGTCACGCAGCCCGGCGCGGCCCGGTCCGCGCGGATCCGGGCGCTGCTGTACGGGTGGTGGGGCAGCTGGACCGCGTTCTGGGTGATCCTCGTCGGCGGCGGATCGGTCGCCACGATCGGGTTCATCGCCTGGATCGTCCGCCTCGTGCAGATCTCGGACAGCTCGGACCCGGACAGCCCGTACGTCGACATCTACGACCTGCAGGACTTCATGGTCCGGGTCGCGCTCGGGGTCGACATCGGGTTCACGGTTGCGACCGTACTGCTGGCCGTCGCGGGGGTCGCGATGGCGCTGCTGATGCTGCAGGTCGGTGGCTGGCAGCAGGTCAGGCTGACCCCGCCGCCGGTTGAGGACCAGCCAAAGCCTCCGCAGTACGTACGGCGGCCGGGCTTCCCGACCTACGGACGTTGAAGTAGTACGACGCTCGCATCGTCGTACCGCTTGCCGCTGGTGGTCGATGCGGCGTCGTGCGTCCGCACCCGGGCGATCAGTTCTCGTGGACCGTCGGTGATGAGGACGTCGAGCAGCTCGTCCCACGAGTGTCCGTAGCGTTCGGCGTAGCGCGACGCGCCGTCGGTGAGGAGGGCGATCGCGTCGACGTCCGCGCGGTCCGTCGTACCGGCAATCGCTTCGTACGCCGCGCCGGGCTCGGTGCTCGCCACCCAGAAGCCACCGGGTTGGTTGCGCAGCCGGCGTACGGTCTCGAGGGTCCGCTCGGGGAGCAGGTCGATCCGGTCGTCGCTGTGGACGGTGATCCGGCCGTCGGGTGAACGCACGACGACGGGCGAGTCCGCGAGGACCAGGTGTTCGACGTGATCCGGATGCAGGCGGACCATCGAGACGGTGGACGAGGGACTGTCGGGGTTGCTGACGTCGCAGGTTCCGGCGTGCGAGTCGCGGACGGCCGCGATCGCGTCGGCGAGGACCTCGGACAGTGACGCGGACGAGTGGCCGAGCAGCGGGGTCGCGAGCCGGGTCGCCAACTGCATGACCAGCCAGGCGACCGTGTGCCGGCAGCCGGAGTCCACCGGGACCCGGGGTGCGCTCGCGCCGTCGAGGACGACGGCGAAGCCGGGGCCGGTGAGGATCAGGTCCTCGTTGACGGCGGGCGGCCGGCGGTCCGGCGCGGCCTCACTGAGGGCTCGGATTTCCACAGGGCAATTCTGCCCAGCTGTCGGCAAGCGACTGGTCGAGGGCGATCTTGGGGGACCAGCCGAGGGTCTCGCCGATCAGCGTGGTGTCGGCCTGCTGCCACGGTGCGCCGAGCGCGGTCTCCTGTTCGGCGTCGTCCACGATCGTGGCCGGCTGACCGCTGAGCTCGAACAACTGCCCGGCGACGTCCCGCGCGAGCGTCGCGCGTCCGGTGCCGACGTTCAGTACCGGCGGCAGGCTCCCGTCCGCGAGTGCGACCGCGAGGACTGCCTCGGCCACGTCGCGGACGTCGACGAAGTCGCGCCAGACATCCAGCGACCCGACCTCGATCAGTTTCCGCGAGCGCAGATCCCGGATCACCCGGCCGGTCAGCGTGGTGTGGGGAGCACCCGGTCCGATCACGTCGAAGATCCGCAGTACGACGGCGTCCGCGCCGGCCCGCTGCGCCCGGAGGACGAGCTCGGCACCGGCCAGTTTGGTGATCCCGTACGGGCCGAGCGGCCGGGGCGCGGCGTCCTCGGCCAGGCTCGTGCCGTGCGGCGCGCCGCCGTACTCGGCGGCAGAACCGAGCTGGACGAAGCGGGCGTGACCGGCGTGGTCGCGGACCGACGCGAGCAGGGCCTCGACCGCGATCACGTTCGCGCGGACCAGTTCGGCCGGCTCACCGAGCGTCGCGCCGACCGCGTTGACGACCACGGTCGGCTTGTACATCCCGATCTGGGTGTCGAGCGCGTACGGGTGCATCGCGGTCAGGTCACACTGCCGGTACGGTTCGCTCCGGGTCCGGCTCAGCCCGCGGTACTCGATCCCCCGATCGGCGAGCAGCGTACAGATCCTGGCGCCGAGGAAACCTCCGGCGCCGAACACCATCACCCTCTCGGTTCCGGTCACCCCTCCATCGTGCGGTCCGTATTTGTCGGTCGGCCTACCGTTCTCCTGCCTTAGCATCACAACTTGTCCGGGTGACGTGACAGTGTGGGCGCATGGCTGATCGAGTGGACGGGCGTCCTGCAGTGCCGACCGAGTCGACGATCCGGGAATGGGACGACGCCGACCCGTCCGGGCAGACGTACCGGCGGGTGCTGTTCGTCGACTCGGACCTGACCGAGGTGGACAACCGCGGCGGAGTGTTCGAGGAGTGCACGTTCCGCGGGGTCCGGTTCAACGCGTCGACGCACGTCGACGCCGCGTTCGTGAACTGCACGTTCGTCCGGTGCTCGCTGTTCGATACCACGTTGAACCGGTGCAAGTTCGTCGGCAGCTTCTTCGACGACTGCACGTACAGCCTGATGAAGGTGTCCGGCGGCGACTGGTCGTTCACCGGGTTCCCGGGCGCGGACCTGAAGGGCGCGGAGTTCAACGGGGTGAAGCTGCGCGAGGCGGACCTGAGCGGCGTACGGGCGCAGAAGGCGGTGCTCCGGGACCTCGACCTGTCCGGCGCGCTCCTGCAGAAGGCCGACTTCACCGGCGCCGACCTGCGCGGATCGGACCTGTCGACCCTCGATCCATTGACCGTCACGCTCAAGGACGCCCGGATCGACGTCACGCAGGCGATGGTCGTGGCGACCGCACTCGGGCTCGACGTACGTCCGTGACTGTGGATATCCCCAAGTAGTCACGCGGTCATCCACGGTCCTATCCACAGCCTGTGGATAACTATCCGGATAACTGTGTCTCCGTTCTGTGATATCTCGCAGCCGTGTTACGCCGGGTCGGTGCCACCAAGGTCCCGCGGCGATGCCGCGCCGGCGGCCTCGGGCGTATGACGAGCAGCCCGGCGTCCTCGACGACGTACGGTGCGGTGACCAGTCGACGCGGGTGGGTCGCCGCCAGCAGGCCGTGGACGACCGTCTGAACCGCAGCCGCTAGGCCGACGCCGCAGACGGAGCCGAGCGAATTCGTCAGCACGTCGTGCAGTTGGCACGTCCGGCCCAGCGACGGGATCAGCGACTGGGTCGCCTCGATCGCCGCCGACAACCCGATCCCGGCCGTGATCGCCTCCATCCGGCGCCCGCCCGCCAGCGTCAGCAGTCCGGTGAACGGGATGAACAGCAGGACGTTGAGCGGCGCCTGGACCGAACTGAGGCCACCGAACCCTTCCATCCGGGCGCCGCACAGCCCGACCGGGCCGTACCGCAGCGGAGTCGGCGTGAGGGTCGCGGCGATCACGAGCGCGAACGCCGCCGGCAGGCAGAACGCCGCCAGCCGGGGACCCAGGTCTCCCGGGCGGCGCCACGACGAGATCGCGATCGGCAGCGTCATCCCGGTCAGCACGAGCCAGGTGTCCACGAGGTGTGGGATACCGCGATAAGTCTCGAGCACGCGTCTGGCCCTCCGTGGTCGACCGGCTGACTCGAACCTTCTCGACTTCCAGAAACTCCCGCTTTCCAGAAACGACCATCGGCCGAGCGCTCCCGCCGCCGCCAGGGCTGTCCGGACATCTGGACGCAGCCGCAACCGGCTCGTGACAGTCCGTGACATGCCGTGCACAAACTGACACGCAAGAAAGGTGCTTAAGGCAACGATCGTGTGTCAGGCGGAGAAGCCGATCAACCGATCGGTGGAGGCGGGTGGGACCGCTCAGGCGATGTGGCGGAGGGGGCCGGAACGGGACAGTCGTAGTGCCGGAAGACACCCCCGAAAGGACCACCGAGATGACTACTCCCGCCAACGTCGGACACCCGCGCAGCGCCTCCGCGTTGCGGAGCGTGCAGCTGCTGGTGACCGGCTACGTCGCGATCAGTGTGCTGACCCTGATCGCCATCATCGCCCTGCGCCACCACACGAACGTCGTCAACGCCGCGGTCTGGGTCCGCGGGACGATCGTGGTCGCCAGTTCGCTGCTGACCTTGCTCTTCGCCCGGAGTGCGGCCAAGGGATCCCACCGGGGCTTCCTCCGGCTCCGGATCGTCTCAGCCGTGATGCTGGTCGCGATCGTCACGATCATCGCGCTGCCGGGTACCTTCCCCCTCTGGCTGAAGGCCGAGCAGGCCGTCTGCGGACTGCTGCTCCTCGGCGTGACACTCATGGTGAACGGCAAGCACCTCCGCTCGGTGTTCACTAACTGACATGGGTGAACAGGTCTGGCCGCTGCGGCTGACGGTGGCGCCGTATGTGTTCCTCGCATGCCTCACCGCCGTCACCGTCCTGATCAAGCGCGACCGGCCCGGGTCACTCGCGGTCGACCTGGTGCTGTGCGCGCTGACCGGGCTGTGGATGCTCGGCATGTTCACGCTCCGGCCGGCCAGGCGCACCGACCACCGCTGGATCAGTGTCTTCATCGCCGGTTTCGTCCTGCTGCTGGCCGTGCTGGTGGTCCGGGACCCTTGGTTCGGCTTCCTCACCCCGGCCGGGTACTTCTACACCTTCATCCTGCTGCCCTGGCCGATCGAACTGCTCGGCGTCGGGGCGGTCGCCGTCGTCGCGGGCTACGCACAGTCGTACGCGCTCCCGAAGACGGACATCCTCGGTCTGCTCGTCACCACGGCGGTGATCGGGGTGAACGTGGTCGGCATGTGCCTCGCGTCCTGGCTCGGCCAGCGCAGCGACGTACTGAGCCGGCAGCGGCAAGAAGCGGTCGACGCGCTGACCGAGACCAACCGGCGGCTCGAGGACACCCTCGCGGAGAACGCGGTATTGCACGAGCAGCTGGTCACCCAGGCGCGGGAGGCCGGCGTCGTCGACGAGCGGCAGCGGATGGCGCGCGAGATCCACGACACCCTGGCGCAGGGGCTGACCGGAATCGTCGCCCAGCTGCAGGCCGCCGAGACCGCCGACGACTGGCGGCGGTACGTGACCAACGCGATCGGCCTCGCCCGCGAGAGCCTCACCGAAGCCCGCCGTTCGGTACACGCGTTGCGCCCGCAGCCGCTGCAGTCCGCGACGCTGGGCGACGCGATCGCCGACGTCGTACGGCGATGGTCGGCGCTGCACGGTGTCGACGTACAACTGACCACGACCGGCTCGCCGCGGGTGCTGACGCCCGAGACCGAGTCGACCCTGCTCCGCGCGACTCAGGAGGCGTTGGCGAACGTGGCGAAATATGCACAGGCGACCCGGGTGGGCGTCACGCTGTCGTACATGGAGAAGACGGTCGCCCTCGACGTCCGGGACGACGGCGCCGGGTTCGATCCGGCGCAGCGCAGGCCGTCCTCGGAGGCCGGTGGGTACGGACTGATCGCGATGCGCCAGCGGGTCGAGGCGCTGAACGGGACGCTGGAGATCGAGTCCGAGCCCGGCTTCGGTACGGCGATCTCGGCGACGGTGCCGTTGACGGGAGCGGGCGCATGATCCGGTTGCTGATCGCGGACGACCACCCGATCGTCCGGGACGGGCTGAGCGGGATGTTCGCGGCCGAGCCCGAGTTCGAGGTGGTCGGCGAGGCGGCCGACGGGGCCGAGGCGATCCGGCTGGCCGAGGCTCTCCGCCCCGACGTGATCCTGATGGACCTGCAGATGCCCGGGATGAACGGGCTGGACGCGATCAGCGAGCTGGCCGAACGCGGGGTGCGGTCACGGGTGCTCGTACTGACGACGTACGACACCGACGGGTACGTCGTACCCGCCATCGAGGCCGGCGCCACCGGGTACCTGCTGAAGGACGCACCGCGGGACGAGCTCCTGCGCGCGGTACGGTCCGCGGCCAACGGTGATTCGGTACTCGCACCGTCGGTGGCGAACACGTTGATGAACCACGTCCGCACACCACGCGCTCCGGAACTCCTCAGCCCACGAGAACTCGAGGTCCTGAAGTTGGTTGCCGCCGGCAACACCAACCGCGAGGCGGCGCGCCATCTGTTCATCAGCGAGGCGACGGTGAAGACGCACCTGCTGAACGTCTACTCCAAACTGGACGTCTCGGACCGCGCCGCCGCTGTCGCGGAGGCGTTCAAGCGCGGACTTCTCGGCTAGCTGCCGAGGTTCTGACCGTTTTCGCGGGGCCTGATGGGCCCGGTCGTGTTCCCGCGTGCTCCGTCCGCGGCGCGGCCGGGCTGGGGAGCGGTGCTGTTGACTCCTTCGGGCCTCTGGACCCGGCTGGGTCCGGCGGTGTCTAGGTGCGTCTGTGCGGCGACCTCGGGGGTGCTCGCGGTGACGTCGACGCTCCCGCTGACCGAGTCGGCGCGAACGGTGCAAGGGCGATCCACGTGCACGGCGACGTTGCCGGAGACCGACGTCGCCCTGATGCTGTCGGCTCGCCCGGTGCTGATGTCGCCGTCGACAGTACGGGCATCGATCGACCTGAGGCTGCCCTGCGTCTCGATGTGCGCGGCCTCGCTGCGAGCGACGACCGTGCTGCCCTCCGGCAGGACAGCGTTCACTTGGATCGGCGACCCCGCACGGCCGGCGATTGCGACGACGTTGTTCCCGCTGATGTTGCCGATCCGGATGTTCCCGTCGTCGTGGCTGATGTCGATCTCGCCGCCGTCCCCGACGACGGCAATGCCGCCGCTGCCGGCCTGGGCCACGCTCCGGGTGACGGTGTGGGTCCCGTCGTTCCGGTGCACGGTCATGCTGGCGGTCGCTCCACCGGTGACCATGGCGGCCGCGACCAACTGTCCGTTGGGTTCCACGCCCAGCGCCGCCCGGGTCACAGCGTCCGCGGCAAGACCGCCGGTGTCTGCGGAGCTGATCGTGATGTGAGCGCGGGAGCCGGGCGGGCCGGTCGTGATCTTGATCTTCCCGGCACTGTTCATCAACCGCGTATTCAACGTGACCGGCCCAGGCACCCCGGCCTCCCACTGCCTCGTCGTCCCTTGCGCCTGAGCCGGCGTCGCACCGGAGGCCTGGCCGGCCTGAGGTTGGGGCGGCGTCGGGGCTGCTGTGGGGATCTGACCCACACCAGGAGCTTGAGGCTGGCGCGTCGGGCCTGCTGCGGGAGTCTGGCCGACGCCAGGAGCTTGGGGCTGCGGCGGCTGTGCAGCAACTCCCGGCGCGCGGGTCGGCGGCGGGGTCGGCCGTCCGTTCGGAGCGGCAGCGTCGTTCCGGGCGATGGCCTCTTGAGTCCGGCGCTGGACCTCTGCGGCCATTCCGGGTTCGCCGAGTTCGTTCAGCTCGGTCGTGATCTGGCTCAGGCTCTGCAGGAACCGCGGCTGCAGGGCGGCGTACTCGCGGGTCGCCTGCTGTACCGCGGGGTCCTGGAACACCGGGTGGTCCTTGTTGACGATCTCAATGGCCTTGGTCAGGTTGCCTTCCCAGCCAGGCCTCAGAAAGGCGCCGAGCGTACTCGAGATCTCGGGGGTGCTGTGGCCCCGGTCGATCATGCGCTGCACTTCCGGCGCCAACCGCTCGACCACGCCACGGAAGAACCGGCGGTCGCTGGGCGACCTGTTGTCCATGTACCGCATCATCGTGCGCGCGATCTCCACCAGTTTCTGGCGTGCCTGCTCGATGACATCGTCTAGTTCGTCAGCCACCCGTCACCTGACCCTGGCTCGAATTGGTCTACGGCAACGCAGCGTACCGGGCACCGGAACCGCACCCCGGCCCGTTAAAACAACATTTTGATCTCGGCTCCGCGTGTTGTCATCCCACTCTCGGCTGACAAGTTCGTGGATCCACGCCACCGGGCGCCTGACGGCACGCTCACCGATCCGGGGCGTTGTAGACCACCACGTCCGGCACGCAGTGCGGCGTTGAGGTGGTTGCGCAGGTTTGTGCTGGGGTCGATCACGGGCGCGGCGACGCCTCGGCTCGATCGAACCGGGCAAGCTGGCCGACCTCGTCGTACTCGACCGGCCATCCTCACCTGCCCGGTCGAGCAAGCCCGCGACGCGGCCGTACTGCGAACCGTCGGCGGCGCCGCTCAAGGCCGGTGGTCGGCGACGGCCGCGGCCAGCTGATCCTTGTCGTCCTGGTGGAGGCCGTCGATCACGCCGTCGATGTCGGCCGCCGGGCGGTTCTGGCTGAGCTTGAACTTCGCCTCGATCCGGTTGATCGCGATCTCCACCCCGACGATCGCCCGGAGCTGCCCGCTGACGTACTTCGCCGGCGCATCGTCGACCGACCACGGCTCCGGCCGACCGGATTCGTGCAGCTCGGACAACCGTCGTACGACGCCCTCCACCCAGGCGGGATCGTCGTACACGGACATCGTCCCGTACACGTGCGCGGTGATGTAGTTCCAGGTTGGTACGACGCGCCCGTGCTCCTGCTTGGACGCGTACCAGGCGGGAGAGACGTACGCGTCCGGCCCGCGCATGATCACCAATGCGTCCCCGATCACCTGCTGCTGCCACTGGTTGTTGTTCCGCGCCAAATGTCCGAGCAGCACGTTCCGCTCGTGGTCGTAGACGAACGGCAGCATGGTCGCCAGCAACCCGTCCGCCGTCATCGTCACCAGATCCGCGGCCCCGTGCTTCGCCAGCAGCTCCTGAACCGCCTGCTGATCACCCGCAAAATGCGCCGGCACGTACATGTCCACATCCTCAGGTCGCCGTACAACCTCAGTATTCGGCGTCCGCCCCGCGCGACGCAGGTCCAATCGGATGGACTTTCAGCAGCCCACTTCAGGCGTGGTAGCGAGCCCGGAGCTCGGCCGCCTTGTCGAAGTCGTGGCGCCAGTCGCCGGTCGGCGGAAGGATGATGCGCTCGGCGCCGGCCGCCTCGTAGGCGGCGAGTTGTGCGAGCGGATCATCGGTGAGTTGCGGCGCGACCACGGTCGCCTTCAACTGCTTGCCGTCGGCAAGTTCATTGATCCGGTCCAGGTTCGCGCGCACCTCGTCCGGCGGCAGCGCGATCGTCGCCCACCCGTCGGCGTACTTCGCGGCCCGCCGGTGCGCCCGCGCTCCGCCGCCGGCCACGAAGATCGGCGGTACCTTCGCGCTCGGTGAGATCTTGACGTCCGGGTCCGCGCCCGCGATCAGCCCGGGCAGTACGGCGAGAGCCTCGTCGGTCAGCCGTCCGCGGTCGGCGTACTCCACCCCGGCCGCCCGCCACCCGGCATCACCGTGCGCCGGGTTTCCCGTACCGACTCCGAGTACGACGCGGTTGTTCGAGACGTACTGCAGTGAGCTGATCTGCTTCGCCGCCCACGCGACCGGCCGCAACGCCAGCAGCATCACGTTGTACCCGACGGTGATCCGCTCGGTCACCGCTGCGGCCGTCGCGAGCACGACGGAACTCTCAAGCAGCGGCGCACTCGCGACCAGGTGATCCGTCGACCAGACCGAGTCCAACCCGACGTCCTCGGCGTACCGTGCGCTGTCTCGCACATCGCCGAGGATGGGCCGCTCCGGATCCGGCGTCGACGTCGGCAGAATCACTCCGAACTCAAGGCTCATACTCGCGGCAACCCCTGGTCCGGCAGTGCTATTCCTCGGCCTTGGTCAGCGAGCGAACGACCGGGCGGAGCAGCTCGACGATCTCGTCCGGATCGGCGTCGGCCAGCTCCTCGAGCTTCACCAAGTGCCGGCCGAGCACCACCCCGATCAGGATCGCGCTCAGTACCGCGGCCCGGAGGTTGCCGTCGACACCCGGGATCGCCTTGCTCACCTTGACGCGTTCGGCATGCGCGTTGCCGACCTCGGCCGCCGCGTCGGGATGGGTGAGCATCGACCGCAGCGCGGCCAGCGAACCGATCGGCTCCTCGATCAGCGACTGCCGCAGGATCCCGAGCAACTGGTCAGCGACCTCTTCGGGCGTGTCGCCGGTGACCAGCGGGGTATCCGTACGCGTCGACAGCGCGAACAGCTTCTCCTTGCTGCCGAAGTAGTGCATCACCAGCCCGGCATCCACCTGCGCCGCGGTTGCGATCGCGCGGATCGTGGTCCGGTCGTACCCGGCTTCCGCGAACAACTGCCGCGCCGCGGCCAGGATCCGGTCCTGCGTGTCGATCCGCTGCTGTGCCCGCGACGACCGGGGCGTGGGCTCACTCACCTCGTTCATTCTACGCCTGTTGACCTTTGCCGCAGTCTCGTTCTACGCTCGTTGAATCATTCTACGTACGTTGAACGAAAGGTTTCCGCTCATGCTCACACCCGCCGAAGTCCTCGAACTCCGCCGCCGGCACCTGATCGCCCGCGACTTCGAATCGTTCGCCGATCTGTTCGCCGAAGACGGCGTCATCGAACTCCCGTTTGCCGTCACCGGCCTGCCCACCCGACTGGAGGGCCGCGAGGCGATCCGCGAGTTCTCCCTCGCGACCAAGGACCGCCCGATCGAGATCCTCGACCTGCAAACCGTCCAACTCCACCAGACCAACGACCCCGACGTAGTCGTCCTCGAACTCGTCACGAAGGCCCGCCACACCAGCACCGGCGAGCCCTTCGAGGTCCCCTGCATCCAGGTCTTCCGGATCCAGGACGGCAAGATCGAACTCTTCCGCGACTACGTGGGAGCGGGAAAGATCCCAGACCTGACCTAGGAGGTCGAATGGCGGCTCTCGAGATCCAGAACGTGGTGTACGCGTGTCCGGGAGACTCGCCGGAGAGCTACCAGGCCGGGGCTCGGCCGGTGGCCGAGTTCTATGCGGGGTTGCTGGGGATGCGGATCGTACGGGAGGACTGGTTCCTGGTCGCGGGGGACGGCCGGCCGATGTTGGGGTTCGGAGACGGGCCGATCGACTACCATCCGCCGCGGTGGCCGGATCCCGCCTATCCACAGCAGATGCACATGGATATCGCCGTACCGGATCTCGCGTCGGCCGGGGAGCGGGCGATGGAGCTCGGGGCGGAGCTGCTTGACGATCGGCGAGGCTGGCACGTGTACGCCGATCCGATCGAGCATCCGTTCTGCTTCTACGAGGAGGCGACGGACCGGGCGCGCATCGTCCGGATCGTCGTCGACTGTCCGGAGCCGCGCGACCTGGCTGCGTTCTACAGCGCCCTCCTGGACCTGCCGGACCGCGAGCTCGACACTCCCGACCGGGTCGTTCTGGCAGGTACGCCGCAGCTGGCGTTCCAGCGGTCCGATGCGGCGGCGCCCCGGTGGCCGGATCCGGCGTACCCGCAGCAGGTTCATCTCGACCTGTTCACCGATGACGTCGACGAAGCACGCGCGCATGCCGTCACCGTCGGGGCCGCGGCGTTGCAGACCGACGGCCCGCATCACCACGTGTACGCCGACCCCGCCGGCCACCCCTTCTGCATCTGAGGGCGGTTAGGGTCCGGATGAGTCAGCGGGTGGGTGCTTATGCGGTGTGTGTCGACGGCGGGCGGGTGCTGCTGGCGCGGTACGTCTCGCTGCATGGCGACGGCAGTTGGTGGACGCTTCCGGGCGGAGGGGTCGAGCAGAACGAGGACCCGTACGACGCGGTGACGCGGGAGGTGGCGGAGGAGACCGGGTACGAGTCTGTCGTGGAGGAGCTTCTCGGTGTGGACTCGCGGGTGATGCCGGCCGCCGTACGGCGTCGTCGAGGGCGCGGGGAGCACCAGAACCTCAGCGTGTTCTACGCCGTGCGGAGCACCGCCGGCACGACCCGCCCCGAGCCGAACGGGGAGACGGCCGAGTCGGTGCGGACGCCGTTCGAGGAGGTGCCGACGCTTCGCCAGGCGGCGCTCGTCGACATCGGGATCGCACTCGCACAGCAGTGGCCGCGCACCGGTCACGTATCGCCGGTGACTGTCGGCGGTCTGATCGAGCATTGAGGGTGTGTCGATCCACGGGCGGCTCGCGCATCGGTAGGAGTGGATACTCCGACGAGAAGGACTCTGTATGAACGACATCGTGATCGGGAACGTCGTACGGCCGGAGCGCGTGCTGACCGGCTCTTGGCTCGACGTGATCGCCTCGAACCTCGACTACCACCGCGCGACCTTCCTGTGGAAATGCTCGGGGCTCACGGACGCGCAGTTGCGGCAGCGGCCGATCCCGTCGACGGAGTTGTCGCTGCTCGGCCTCCTGCGGCACCTGCAGGGAGTCGAGCGGTACTGGTTGCACCTGCGGCTGACCGGTACGCCGCCGCGGTTCGCGTCGTACCGGACGTACGAGACCGCGTCCGGAGACGAGTGGTACGACGACTCCGACCCGACGCCGGCGTACGACGTCTACACGGACTATTTGACAGCATGTCAGACTTCGCGGGAGCTGTTCGCGCGCGGCACCACCGACCTCGACCGGACCGAACCGAGCCCGCAGTTCGGCGACACCGACATCCGCTTCATCCTCGAGCACGTCATCGAGGAGTACGCCCGCCACACCGGCCACGCCGACCTCCTCCGCGAAGCAATCGACGGCACCACGGGGGAGTAGACGGTGAAGGCGGAACTGCTGCAAGCACTACGAGCAGCCCGCTCGACGATGCTCAGTAAGTTGGACGACCTGTCAGACTTCGACCAACGCCGCCCACTGACCCCAACCGGGACGAACCTGCTCGGCCTGGTGAAACACCTGGCCGGCCTGGAGTACGGCTACCTCGGCACCGCTCGGCGCCACACCGGACGAGTCGACCGCGTACATCAGCATGCAGGTCATGCGGACGTGCTTCGCGAGCAGCTCGACGGCCGGCTCGGCGACGGCAAATACGTCGCCGACGATGAGGCGTTCTGGAAGGAGCGGGGGTCGAAGGTGCAGACTGCGGCGGATTTCTTCAGGGTTTAGCGGTCGTCGCCGTCGCCGCTGAGTACTCCGCGGTTGGCTCGGTCGGCGATTTTGGCGAGGTTGCGTTCGGCCACGTCCTCGAGGCGGATGCCGAGCCTGGTGGACAGTTCGGACAAATACCAGAGCACGTCGCCCAACTCCAGCGTCAGCGCCTCGCGATCCGCGTCGGTGATCACGCCCTGCCGGTCACGGAAGATCTTCTTCACCTTCCCCGCGACCTCGCCCGCTTCGTTCACGAGACCCAAAGTGGGGTACACAATCGGGTGATCGGTGGCGACGAGGCCCGCGGTTCGTGCCGCGGCCGCCTGGTAGCCACTGAAGTCGAACGCACTCTGATCGGCCATGCCCGCAAGTCTGCCAGCCGGAACCGCCCACCCGACGGAGAGTTCAATGGACGACCTGATCACCGAGACCTTCCCGTACGACGGTGGCCGGCAGGTTGCCGTCTACGTACCGTCCTCGCCACCGGAGGCAGTCGTGTACGCCGGCGACGGGCAACTGATCTCGACGTGGGGCCCGGACCTCGAGCAGGCCGACGTACCACCGACGATGGTCGTGGGCGTCCACCGGACGAACGCCACGGACGAGATGGTACGGATCCGCGAGTACTCGCCGTCCTTCGAGCCGGCGCAGTTCGCCGCCCACGAGACGTTCTTCGTCGACGAAGTACGCGACTGGGTACGTACGCGATTCGGCGTCGCGCTGCCGCCCGAACGTACCGCCGTGTGTGGCGTCTCCGCCGGCGCGGAACTCGCCCTCGCGTTGGGCATGCGGCACCCGGACGTCTACGGCTCGGTCCTCGCCGCGTCACCCGGCGGCGGGTACCAACCTCCCGCGGAACTGCCGGAGCGACTGCCCCGCACGTACCTCGTCGCGGGCACCGAGGAGCCGTGGTTCATGGAGAACGCCGCCCGCTGGGCCGACGCCCTGAAAGCCGCCGACGCGGACGTCGTGCTCACCGAACGCCCCGGCAACCACGGCGACCCGTTCTGGCGGGCCGAGTTCCCGCTGCAGGTGAGCTGGGCGTTCGGCTAATCGCCCTGGACCACATCCACCGAGATCTCCACCGCCGGTACCGTCCCGCGGTTCTCCAGCCAGTGCAACGTGTTCTTGTCCTCCGGCCACCCGAGCCCCGGCCCGTACTCGGTGGTCTTCCCGTCCCGGTGATCCGTGATCGTCCCCTTCAACACGTACACCGTCCCTGGCCGGCCCACGTGATCGTGCAGCGGCCCGAACACCCCACCCGGCTCGATCGTCACCATCCGCATCCGCAGCCGGCGCCCCTCCATCCCCGGAATCTCCGCCCCCAGATCAAGCGAGGCCAACAGCTCCACCGAAACCCCTGTGGTCTCGTGCCCGTCGCTCATCCCCGTGTCCTTTCCCCGAACCACCGATCCTTAAGGGGATTGTGGCGTATCTTCGGAGCGTGGCATCGAATTCCTTGCCGCAACGCGCGCTCCGAGCAGTCGGCAAAAGCACCCTGGCGGAGCAACTCGCCCGCGCGCAGGAACTCCTGTACGGCCCCCTCATCGAACGAGTACGCAGCACGCCGCTACACACCGACGTACTAGGCCACTCCGTACACCCCTCCCTCACCGACATCACCACCGGCTGTTGGCTGGCCACCACCCTCCTGGACCTGACCGGAGGGCGCGACTCCCGCCGCGGCGCAGCCCTCCTGGCTACCTTCGGCCTGCTGGCCTCGCTACCAACAGCCCTGTCCGGCGCCGCCGACTGGTCCGAACTGTCCGGCGAAGAACGCCGAATCGGCGCAGTCCACGCAGTAGGCATGGACACCGCAACCTTCCTGTTCGCCGCGTCCCTCATCGCCCGGCTACGCGGTAACCACCCCCGAGCCACGAAACTCGCCGCAGCCGCCAACGCAACGGTCGCCACCGCCGGCTTGCTGGGCGCCCACCTGGCGCTCCACCGAGGAACCGCCCGCCGAAACGGGGAGTCTGAACATTTCAGCTGACCCACTCGGGTAGTGATGCGCCGGGATGGAGCACTGCAACGTTGTCCGCCGACGGTTCCAAAACACAGTCTCGGGAATCGCCCATGATGACCTCTACGCGGGCGTCCTCGCTGTAGAAGGTGATGCGTGGGCACCAAAGGCTTCCAGTCGCCTCGTCCCACGGGACGTAATGCAGGTCGACGCCGGCAACTCGCTTGCCGACCATCGGCGCCCAACTGGCGCTGCGCTCGCCGACATCCCAGATCGCCACATCCGCGTCGCTCCTGACGCCACTCCCGAGCATCGGTATGCGCTGCAAGCCGATCCCCTCGCGCTCACCCGGAGGATCCCAGGTGAGAGAGAACGTCGCACCGGCCTCGGTCGTGATCTCGAGTCCGTAGTCAACCGCATCGAACCCGTCGCAGAGCCACGTCGGCTCGATCCACTCGGCCGCGCCGTCAATGACGCGAGGTCCGTCGCCGATCACGCCGGGATGGAGTTCGTCCCGACGGTAATCAAGCATGTAGTAGCGAACCGCCCGAACGGACTCCCCAACCAACTCGTCCGCATCGCGACGGCGCGCATCGGCCTCGGCCCCCGATGCAGCCCACGACCACCTCCGCCCTTCACCACCCGCCCCAATCTCCACGGCTCCAGTCTGCGGGTCCCAACCTGGACGCGCCCGCAATTTGGCGGCCTCAAGAGACAGCGTGGGGCTCGCCGCGCGGTCAGCTGTGGCTGTAGCCGCGGTCGATGGTGAGCGTGAGCATCGTCATGGGGTGACCTCTATCGATGGTTGGCCTGGTTCTTTCGCAGCCACCCGGTCTGCGGCGGCGCGGAGTACTCCGGGGACCAGATGGCGGTGGAGGGCGGACAGCGGTGGCCATGCGGTCTGACCCAGGCGCCGCTCGTAGTGCAGGAAGGTGCCTAACGACACCTGTCCTGTGCCTGTCCGCACCAGGAGGTTGCCGGAGAGCCACCAGGACGCGGCCTCCAGCCGGATCCAGTCCTCGCCACGGCCGGCGAGGAGCCAGCCGCCGACGGTGTCCGGCGACGGCCCCCGGGCCAGGCGCAGGCCGAGCAGTCCGCGCCAGATCAGGACCTCGGCGGCGCTCGGGACGTTGCCGAACATCGTTCGGGCCCAGCACTCCGGCGTCGCTTGCGCATCCGTGGTCAGGGTGAACAGGTCGGCGTAGTCGAGGCCGGGCAGCGAGCACAACGCTCGCACGGCCTCGGGGATCGCCTGGGCTCCGACAGCCCGGTCGACGATATTCACGGCCAAACCCCCGTCGAGTATACGGTGGCGTATAACCAGCAGGTTAGCCTAGGTTATACGGTGACGTATAGACGAAAGGTGCAGCGTGGGCGCGAGACGTACACCACGTGACCGCTGGGTCGAGGAGGGGCTGGTCGCCCTGGCGGCCGGTGGCCCGGACGCTGTGCGTGTCGAGGTCCTGGCCAAGAAGCTCGGCGTCACCAAGGGCGGCTTCTACGGCTACTTCGCCGACCGCGACGCGCTGCTCACTGCGATGCTGGACACCTGGGAACGCGAGGCCGTCGACGAGGTGATCGCCCGCGTCGAGCGTGAGGGCGGAGATCCCCGCACCAAGATCAGCCGCGCCGGCATACTCACCTTCTCCGACGATCGTCTCCGCCCCATCGACCTGGCCATCCGTGACTGGGCCCGTCGCGACGACGCCGTCGCCCAGCGCCTGAACCGCGTGGACAACCGACGCATGGACCTGCTCCGCGAGATGTTCGGCACCTTCTGCCCCGATCCCGACGAGGTCGAAGCCCGCAGCCTCCTCGCCTTCTGCCTCGCCATCGGCGCCCCGTCCCTCACCACCGACGACGGCCCCCGCTCCCGGGTTCTCACCCGCGCCCTAGACCTTCTTCTGGACCGCCACCCACCACAGAACGAGGGCATCCGCTGAGCTGCCATCATCGGTTGCATGCGGGTCGACTTGGCTACGGGACAACTCAACGCGATGGAGCGCGGACAGTTCACAGCTCCCGACGGCGCCGTGTACGTGAGGCGCAGCACCAAGGCCAAGCGTCGATCCTGCGATGAGGCGATCGCTCATAGATCACCGCTCGTCCTGTACTACTGGGCCGGCCATCAGCTGGACTGGCTAGACGGAGACGATGCCCAACATGAGTGGACGGTGGTTCGGGAACGTGTCACCACTGAGCCGCGGCTGCGGGGCGACTTGGAGTGGACCGCCGGCTTCTGGCATGCGGAAGATGGCCGAACCGCCCTCGTACTGACAGGCCACTGCTGACATCAGCCAAGCTGAGTCAGCCGGCGACCACATCACCAACTTGGAAGAACGGAAGTGGTGGAGACGAGGGGACTTGAACCCCTAACCCCTGCCTTGCAAAGGCAGTGCTCTGCCAGTTGAGCTACGCCCCCGTGAGGGTGGTCAGTGGCCCGGGGTTACCGGGTCGGCTACCTCGGCCCAGAGATCCTTTTCGGCGCGGGACTGCTGGGTCTTCTTGTAGACGAAGTATCCACCGACGCCGGCCAGCAGCACCAGCAGGAACTTTCTCAGCACTGGGACTCCTCGGATCTGGCTTCACAAAAGTGAGGGTGGGCCTAACTGGACTTGAACCAGTGACCTCTGCCTTATCAGGGCAGCGCTCTAACCGTCTGAGCTATAGGCCCGCGTACTGCGGTGTCGAACCCGGGAGAGATTACCGCACCAAGTGCCGTACTCCCAAACCGGTTACGGCCGGGCCATCGAAGGCCCGGCCGGGGCCGGTCAGTCCTCCGACGCCAGCGTGACTTCGAGGCCGCCGAGGAGCGTGGCGGCGATGTTGTAGAGGAAGGATCCGAGGGTCGCGAGGGCGGTGATGATCAGCACGTCGGCGCAGGCGAGCAGGGTGGTGAACCCCATCACCTTGCCGGTGTTGATGTAGTTCTCCACCCGGAACGGTTCGCCGGTCGGCGTACCGAGGACTTCGCGGACGGTCGAGTTGATGTTGTCGAAGACACCGGCCGCGCCGATCGCGGACCAGATGATGAAGACCGCGACCCAGGTGACGATACCGAAGGCGATCGCGAGCAGGAACGCCGTCTTCATCACCGACCACGGGTCGATCCGGGACATCCGCAGCCGCGCCTTCCGCGTCTGCGGCCGGCTGGACGCCTTGGTGTCGAGCCGGGCTTGCTTGGCCTCGGCGCGCTCGGCCCGCTCCGCGGTCTTGTCCGGCTTCGCCGCTGTCACCGCGGCGGCCTTGTCCATCACTGCCTGACGGGCCGCGTTCATCCGGTCACCGAACGACTCGGTCTTGGCTTCCGGTTGTTCGCCGTACGACGCCGCACCGATGGACGCACCGTTCGCCCACGGCTCCGGTCGGCCCGGCGTACTCGGGGAGGGCTGCGGCGGGGCGGCCGGTCTCGGCTGCGGGCGGTACTCGCCCGACGGCCGCTGGCCGATCGGCGTACCTGTCCTCTGCTGGCCGCCGGCGCCGGGGACGCCGCTGGAACGACCGTTGGAAGCCGGGTTGGCCGGGGCGGCAGACGTCTTCCCGCCCGGCGCGGTGCGCTGGGACTCGGAGCCGTCGGCCGCACCTTCAGGCCATGTCGGCCTCGCGCGGTTGGTCATCAGTCACCCTCCTGGCCGGCTTCGTCGCTTTCGACGGTAGCCGCGCCGTCAACCTCCGTCGAACGCTCGTCACCATTCTGGACGCTCTCAGAGGTGGATTCGGTTGTCGATCCGTCCACATTCTGGGCATCTCCAGGGACAGTACCCGCCTCGGCGGCCTCTGACTCGTCCAGAGCGACGGTCAGATCGGTGTTCCGGGCGATCGCGACCACCGCGTCGGACTCGCCGACCCCGGCGAACCGGACGCCCATCGTGTCCCGGCCCTTGACCGGCACGCTGTCGACCCGGCTGCGGACGACCTGGCCGCTGGCCTTGATCGCGAGCACCTGGTCGTCGTCGGTCACGATGATCGCCCCGACCAGCGAACCGCGCTCGTCGTTCAGCTTGACGGCCTTGATCCCGAGCCCGCCGCGACCCTGCTGGCGGTACTCCGAGACGCGCGAACGCTTGGCGTACCCGGCGTCGGTCACGGTGAAGACGAACTGTGCGTCCTCCTCGGAGCCGGCCCGGATCACCGACATCGACAGCAGCTCGTCGCCGGAACGGAACTTCATCCCGGTGACGCCGGAGGTCGCCCGGCCCATCGGCCGCAGCTGCTCGTCGTTCGCGGTGAAGCGGATCGACTGACCCTTGCGGGAGACCAGCAGCAGGTCGTCCTCAGCGGTGGCCAGGTCGGCGCCGATCAGCTCGTCGTCGTCCTCGCGGAAGTTCACCGCGATGATGCCGCTCTGCCGCGCCGAGTCGTAGTCGCGCAGGGCCGTCTTCTTGACCAGACCCTTCTTGGTCGCGAGCACCAGGTAGTCGGACTGGTCGTAGTCACGCAGCGTCAGGACCTGCGCGATCTCCTCGTCCGGCTGGAAGGAGAGCAGGCCGGCCACGTGCGAACCCTTCGCGTCCCGGGCGGACTCGGGCAGCTGCCACACCTTGGCCCGGTAGACCCGGCCCTTGGTGGTGAAGAACAGCATCCAGTGGTGGTTCGTGGTGGCGAAGAAGTGGCTGATCTCGTCCTCGGCCCGCAGCTGCGCGCCCCGGACACCCTTGCCGCCGCGGTTCTGCGTCCGGTAGAGGTCGGTCTTCGTACGCTTCGCGTACCCGCCGCGGGTGATCGTGACGACCACGTCCTCGTCCGGTACCAGGTCCTGCACCGACAGGTCGCCGTCGGCGGCGATGATCTCGGTACGCCGCTCGTCGCCGTACTTCTCGACGATCTCGCCGAGCTCGTCCTTGACGATCGTGCGCTGCCGCAGCGGGCTGCCGAGGATGTCCTCGAGGTCGGCGATGATCGCCTCGAGCTCCTGCAACCTGGCGACAGTCTTCTGCCGCTCCAGTGCGGCGAGCCGGCGCAGCTGCATCTCGAGGATCGCGTTCGCCTGGATCTCGTCGATGTCCAGCAACTCCATCAAGCCGGTACGCGCCTCGTCCACGTCCGGGCTCCGCCGGATCAGCGCGATCACCTCGTCGAGGGCGTCCAGAGCCTTCACGTAACCGCGGAAGATGTGAGCGTTCCGCTCGGCCTCACGAAGCCGGTACCGGGTACGCCGCTGGATGACCTCGATCTGGTGGTCGATCCAGTGCTTGATGAACAGGTCGACGCTCAGCGTCCGCGGTACGCCGTCCACTAGCGCGAGCATGTTGCAGCCGAAGGTGTCCTGCAGCTGAGTGTGCTTGTAGAGGTTGTTCAGTACGACGCGGGGCTGCGCGTCACGCTTCAGCACGACGACGAGCCGCTGACCGGTCCGGGACGAGCTGTCGTCGCGGATGTCGGCGATACCGTTCATCTTGCCCGTGTTGACCAGCTCGGCGATCTTCAGCGCCAGGTTGTCCGGGTTCACCATGTACGGCAGCTCGGTGACGACCAGGCTGGTCCGGCCCTTCGCGTCTTCCTCGATGTCCACGACCGCGCGCATCGTGACCGAGCCGCGACCGGTGCGGTACGCGTCGTCGATGCCCTTGTAGCCGACGATCAGCGCGCCGTTCGGGAAGTCGGGGCCCTTGATGTTCTGCAGGCAGGCCTCGAGCAGCTCCTCACGGGTCGCGTCCGGGTGCTCCAGCGCCCAGTCGACCGCGGCCGCGACCTCACGCAGGTTGTGCGGCGGGATGTTCGTCGCCATACCGACCGCGATACCGGACGAGCCGTTGACCAGCAGGTTCGGGAAGCGGGCCGGCAAGATCACCGGCTCCTGCGACTTGCCATCGTAGTTCGGCCGGAAGTCGACCGTGTCCTGGTCGATGTCCCGGACCATTTCCATCGCCAGCGGCGCCATCCGGCACTCGGTGTACCGCATCGCGGCCGCCGGGTCGTTGCCCGGGGAGCCGAAGTTGCCCTGGCCCTGGATCAGCGGCGCGCGCATCACCCACGGCTGCGCGAGCCGGACCAGGGTGTCGTAGATCGCCGAGTCGCCGTGCGGGTGGTACTGACCCATGACGTCACCGACGACGCGGGAGCACTTGTTGAAACCACGGTCCGGCCGGTAGCCGCCGTCGTACATCGCATAAAGGATGCGGCGGTGCACCGGCTTGAGGCCGTCGCGGACCTCGGGCAGCGCGCGGCCGACGATGACGGCCATCGCGTAGTCGAGGTACGACTGCTGCATCTCGGTCTGCAGGTCGAGCGGCTCGACCCGGTCGTGGCCCGGCGAGGTGGGGGTCTCGGTCATGAAAAGTCCCGTTCAGATCAGTACGTCGGTAAGCAGCGGCGAGATCAGATATCGAGGAAGCGAACGTCCTTGGCGTTGCGCTGGATGAAGCTGCGCCGCGCCTCGATGTCGTCGCCCATCAGCGTCTGGAACGTCTCGTCGGCGCGGATCGCGTCGTCGAGGGTGATCTGCAGCAGCACCCGGTTCGCCGGGTCCATCGTGGTGTCCCACAGCTCGTTCGCGTTCATCTCACCCAGACCCTTGTAGCGCTGGATCGGGTTCTCCTTGGGCAGCTTCTTGCCGGCCTCGTAGCCGGCCTCGAGCAGGCCGTCGCGCTCACGGTCGGTGTAGGCGAGCTCGTCCGGCTGGTTGCTCCAGCGGATCTTGTACAGCGGCGGCTGCGCGGCGTACACATGACCGCGCTCGATCAGCGGCCGCATGAACCGGAACAGCAGCGTCAGCAGCAGGGTCCGGATGTGCTGGCCGTCGACGTCGGCGTCGGCCATGATCACGATCTTGTGGTACCGGAGCTTCTCCTCGTCGAAGTCCTCGTGGATACCGGTGCCCAGCGCGGAGATGATCGCCTGGACCTCGTTGTTCTGCAGAACCTTGTCGATCCGGGCCTTCTCGACGTTCAGGATCTTGCCGCGGATCGGCAGGATGGCCTGGAACTTCGGGTCCCGGCCGCCCTTCGCGGAGCCACCCGCCGAGTCACCCTCGACGATGTAGACCTCGCACTCCTCCGGGTTCGTCGACTGGCAGTCGGCCAGCTTGCCCGGCAGACCGCCGCCGCCGAGCAGACCCTTCCGGTTGCGGGCCAGGTCGCGGGCCTTGCGGGCCGCGATCCGGGCGCTCGCCGCGGCGCTCGCCTTGCGGATGATCTCGCGGCCCTCGGCCGGGTTCTGCTCGAACCAGGCGCCGAGCCGGTCGTTCACGACCCGCTGGACGAAGCCCTTCACCTCGGTGTTGCCGAGCTTGGTCTTGGTCTGGCCCTCGAACTGCGGCTCGGCGAGCTTGACCGAGATGATCGCGGTCAGGCCTTCCCGGATGTCGTCACCGGTGAGCCTGTCCTCTTTCTTCTTGATCATGCCCTGGTCCTCGCCGAAGCCGTTGACCAGTGAGGTGAGCGCGGCCCGGAAGCCCTCTTCGTGCGTACCGCCCTCGTGGGTGTTGATCGCGTTCGCGAAGGTGTGCACGGACTCCTGGAACGAGCCGCTCCACTGCAGCGCGACCTCGAGGCTCATCGTGTCGTCGGCGGCGGCCGCCTCGAACGAGATCACGTCGCGGTGCACCGTCTCGCGGATCCCGGTCAGGTACTTCACGTAGTCGACCAGGCCGTCGTCGTACCGGAACGACTGCTGGAGCGGCTTGCCGTCTTCGTCGAAGTGGTCCGGACGCTCGTCCCGGATCACCAGCTCGAGGCCCTTGTTCAGGAAGGCGTACTCGCGGAAGCGGGTCGCCAGCGTCTCGTAGGAGTACGTCGTGGTCTCGAAGACGTCCTCGCTGGCCCAGAACGTGATCGTCGTACCGTTCGAGGTCGAGGTGCCGATCTCGGCGAGGTCGGCGTCCGGGACGCCGTTCGTGAAGGACTGCGTGTACAGCTTGCCGTTCTTCTTCACGTCGACCTGCAGCCTGGTGGACAGCGCGTTCACGACCGAGACGCCAACGCCGTGCAGACCGCCCGACACCTTGTAACCGCCGCCGCCGAACTTGCCGCCGGCGTGCAGGACCGTCAGTACGACGGTGACGGCCGGCTTGCCCTCGGACTCGACGATGTCGACCGGGATACCGCGGCCGTTGTCGTCGACGCGGACACCGCCGTCGGCCAGCAGCGTCACGACGATGCGATCGCCGTACCCCGCCATCGCCTCGTCGACGGCGTTGTCGACCACTTCGGTGACCAGGTGGTGCAGACCACGCTCACCGGTGGACCCGATGTACATCCCCGGCCGCTTGCGGACCGCGTCCAGCCCCTCCAGGACCTGGATCGCGCTCGCGTCGTACTCCCGCTCGACGACGTTCGACGGGATCGCGTCGAGCATCGCGGGAAGCTCCGCGGCTACGGGGGTGTCACTGGGGCCGATGGGGTCGGCGGACTGGTTGGCGTCGATCTCGATCGGCTCGTCGGTCACCGGTGGTTGTCCTCCTCGGACCCCGCGTTCGCGAGGCATCGCGGCACAGTAGAGCCGCCCTCCACGGTGATGGCAGAGGTGCGGCTCGCTCTACGTCGTCCATTCTACCTGTCGACCGAAGCAGAACCTGCCACCAGGCGGCTGAAACTCACCTCAGGGCGTCTTTTCTCCCTCGTCGCCATGTCCCCTCTCGCGGGAGGGGGGCCGGAAAGGCCTCACGGGCACTCAGTGGCCTTCGGGTGTTTCGCGGCTGACGGTTTCGGTACCGACCGGTCCAGTCCGCATACCCGGGTGCCGGGCGGCCTGTCCGGCGCGCACCCACGGACCCTTAGGATCGCAGCCGTGGAAAGTCTCGACGAGGTCATCGATGCGATGATCGCCGACCGGGTGATTCACCGGCACCGGCGGATCTGGCTGGTTGTGATCGCCCTCGTCGTGGCGGCGATCCTGGTGGTGCTGGCGACCGGCGGCTGGAAAGAGAAGAAAGGCCGTACGGTGCCGACCCTGGAGGCGCCGGCGACGGTGACGGCCGGGCGGTTCGAGTTCACCTTCACCAAGGCGGAGATCGTCCGCAAGCCGAAGACCGACTACAGCAAGGCCGAGACCAGCCTCAAGGTGTACTTCACCGCGAAGAACATCGACTCCGAGGAGCAGACCAGCGAATCGGTGAGCGGCAATCTGCTCCGCCTCGTCCCCGGCGGCGGCAAGGACCTGGTCGAGTCGAACGGCGGAGCCTGCAACGGCGACAACCTGAACTGGGTGCTGGTGTACGGACTGCCACCGGAGGACTGCAGTACGAAGTTCGACGTCGATCCGGACTTCTCCGCCGACGTCGTCGAGATCGGCGTACTACAGGAGCACTACGAGGGTGACAACGCGACGCTCGGCGCGAACCCGAAACCGTACTGGCACAACGAGGACGCGGCCGCGGTCGTCCGGCTGAAGCCGACCGTCGTTGTCGACGACGGGAAGACCAAATGAAGCTGTACCGCCCCGCGACCGTCCTGGTCGGCCTGCTGTTCGTGCTGCTGGGCGGCGTGATCCGGCTGGCGGGCTCGGACCACGTCTACCACGACACACCGAACCTGGCGATCGTAAGCGGCCAGATCGGCAAGTCGCTCGAGTACGCCGGCAGTGGCTCGACGATGAAGGTGGTCCGGATCGAGTTCGCGCGGAAGATCCTCAGCGCAAAGGCGAGTGACGACGACAAGCCGCTCGACACCAACGGCATCTACGTCGCGGTCGAATGGGATTCGGTCCGCGGCATCACCAAGCCGATGGGGTTCACTCCGACCCTGACCACCGACAGCGGCAGCGTGTACGCACCGGTGAGCGACCCGACCGAGAGCAGCATCGACTTCCCGGACGCCGGCTTCGCGCGGACCGGGACGGTCGTGTTCGAGGCCAACCCGGCCGACCTGAAGGGCCTGACCCTGAGACTCAAGCCGAGCCTGTTCTTCAACGTCTACAGCTCCGAGATCCGCGTCGACCTGGGCATTCCGACCGAGGCCATCGCTCAGCAGATGGTCGACAGCGCCAAGGACCAGTACGTCGTGAACGGCGCCGTCACCCGGGTGGCGTCATGACCATCGGAGGCCGGGCGACCCGGCTGGTCGTACAGATCCTGGTACTGACCGCGCTGCTGGCGGTCGCGACGTTCGTCATGCTGCGCCCGTACCTCAGCGACGACGAGCGGGTGTACGAAGAGGGCCGGATCGACCAGGTCGTCAGCAAGGGACCGGTGACGGTCTCGGACGTCGAGTGGAAGCTCGAGTCGATGAAGGCCTACACGACCCTCCTGGACGGCGACGGTGAGCCGATCGATCTCGCCGGCCCGGCCGGGACCACCATCGTGGTGGCCACGCTCACGGTGACTCCGAAACGGGGCACGTACCTCAAGGACCACAGCTTCACCTGCGACGCCGTACTGCGCGACAGCAAGGGCAACACCTGGGACGACACCCAGGCGTACGGCTACCCGCTACCGACGTACTGCGGTGACGACGACCATCCGTTCACGATGGACAAGCCGGCGCAGATCGCGAAGATCTACATCGTGCCGAAGGACGACGTACCGAACCTGATCGGGATCACCACCGAGGACTTCTACCTGCACAAGCGGGTCCTGATCACGCCCTGACCCGCGAGGCTCAGGCGTTGGCAGGCGCCGGCTGGACGATCTTCTTCGGCGCCTTGGCCTCGGCGATCGCCTTCGCCTCGACGCGGCGCTCGCTGCCGACCGAGATGCACAGGTCGAACGCGGCGGCCAGCAGGGCGATCCGCAGCGGCTCGAAGACGAGGCCCTCGATCAGGCTGGAGATCTCCATGTTCATCAGGCCCCAGTACTGCCCGTGGATGCCGATCAGCCGCTCGATCGCGACGAAGGCCCAGTCGTCGGCGAGCCACCAGAACGTGTAGACCAGGCACACGACCCCGAGGAACACCGGGCCGACCCGGACGAGCAGCCGGAGCGCGTTGAGCGCCGGGTAGAACTTCTCCCGCAGACCGCCCAGCAACAGATCCGGTGCCTTGGCGGTCAGACCGACCAGCCGGCCGCGCTGCGCCTCCTCCTGCTGGGCGCCCTGCGCACCGAGCCGGCGCTCGAGCCGCGTGCCGCGGAAGACGCCGCCGCTGGACAGCACCCGGTGACCGAAGACCACGGTGGTGATCGCGAGCCAGGTCAGTGGCTCCGCGATGCCGTCCTTGAACAGCGGCCAGAGCGAGTCCCAGAAGAATCCCCAGAGGAACTCGATGCCGGCCGGGATCGGGATGTGGATCTTCTCGAAGAAGCCCTTGAAGCCGTCCCACCAGTCCAGCGACCAGTACCAGAAGCTCCGGTCCTTGAACCACAGCTTGCCCTCGGAGACCGCGAACGGCGTGATCACCACGGTCAGCAGGACGAAGAAGGACTCCGCCCAGACCTGGGCGAACTTCACCGGCCGGCTCGGCCACCGGTCGTCGACGGACTGCAGCACCCGGCGGAGCACCAGCAGGGTGATCAGCGCGGGGAGGTAGCTGTGCCAGCTGTGGATTCCTACCTTGAAGAATCCCGAACCTTGCTGCGCGCCGTTCTGGACCAGATCGGTCGCGCTCAGCTGACTGACCTGCTTGTCGAAGAAGCCCCAGGCCGACCAGACCGCGACCAGCGGTAGGAGCGTCACGGCCAGCAGCTCCAGCAACCCGCGCTGGGTCGGGTCCGAGGTCTCCTCGGCCTCGCTGCTCGCCGCGTCCCGCCAGCGGTACAGCGACATCGCGCAGGTCCGGATCATGCCGACCGTCGCGGCGATCTGCAGCAGCACGCCGACCGCGAACAGACCGGTACCAAGACTCGAGTGCAGGTGCTTGGCCAGCCAGATCGCACCCTGCGAGCAGACCGTGAAGCCGAGGAACCCCGCCACCCACCAGGCGCTCATGGGCAGCACGTTCTTCCACCAGAGCCGGAACGTATCCCCGATCAGGTGGACCATCTCGCGAAAACCGTCAACGAGCGTGCGCATCGCGCCCGATCCTAGGGGAGCCGTGGGTCCTCGCGGCAATCGAGCCCGGTTATCCGTAGGTGTCCCGTGGGCCGCGGCCGCCGCGGACGGTGCGGGTGCCCTTGCGCCAGGTGTAGGTGTTGGGGCCCAGGACCTTGACCTGGGTGACGGTGCCTTCGCCCAGTTCGGCGTTCAGGCGGAAGAGGAGTTGGGGGACGAGGAGGTCGAGTTGGACCTTCCACGCGGTGGACGACGTACGGACCGTGAGCACGGTGTCGTCGTACGACTCCGGCGTGCAGTGTTCGGCCATTTCGGGGCCGACGATGGTCTGCCAGCGGGCCATCACGCCGTGAACGGCGACGTCGACCTCCCAGCCCTGGTCGCGCATCAGCCGGCCGAGGGTGTTGGTCAGCTTTTGTGGGTCACGCTCGTCGGGACGCGCGCTGCTGATCTGGGCGCCGTCGATCCGCGGCCGGCGGCGGCGCTTGACCGGCTTGATGCCGCCCTTGGCCGCCTGTTGCTTGAGTCTTCCCGCCAGCGACTTGGCCAGGTCCAGACCCTGCTTGTCGTGCTCTTCTTCGTTCGCTGCGTCGTTCTCAGGGACGTTGTCAGAGGAATCCGGGGGTTCAGGCACGCCGAACGACCCCTTCACCCACCTCGAAGCGCACCCCGCTGAGCTCAGCGGGTACGTCAGCGCCGACCGCCGCGGTCACCAGTACCTGCTCGGCCGGTGCGACCAGCTCGGCCAGCCGGTCCCGGCGCTGCGAGTCCAGCTCAGCGAACACGTCGTCGAGGATCAGCACCGGTTCACCTCCGTCCGCGCGAAGCAGTTCGTACGAGGCCAGTCGCAGCGCGAGCGCGAACGACCAGGACTCACCGTGACTCGCGTACCCCTTCGCGGGCAAGTCCCCGAGCCCGAGTACGACGTCGTCGCGGTGCGGTCCCACCAGCGAGACGCCGCGGTCCAGCTCGTCCTGCCGCTTCTCCTGTACGGCGGCGAGCAGGACGTTCTCGAGCTGCTCCCGCGACGTCACGCCGGGCTCGAGCAGTACGGACGACTTGTACTCGAGCCGGGCGTCACCCTTGCCGCGGGCAACAGCGTCGTACGAGCTGGAAACCAGCGGCCGCAGGGCTTCCAGCAACTCGAGCCGGGTTGCGAGCAGCTCGGCCCCACTGCGGGCCAGGTTCGAGTCCCAGACCTCGAGCGTACGGAGTTGGCTCTCGGCGGCACTCGACCGGTTCTGCCGGCGGGCCTGTGAGGCGCTCCGGAGCAACGAGTTCCGTTGCTTCAGCACCCGGTCGTAGTCCTGCCGTACGCCGGCCATCCGGGGCGCGCGCAACGTCAGCAGCTCGTCGAGGAACCGGCGACGCTCGGACGGGTCGCCCTTCACCAGCGCGAGGTCCTCCGGCGCGAACAGCACCGTCCGGAGCAGGCCGAGCACTTCCCGTGGCCGCGGTACCGGCGAGCGGTTGATCCGGGCACGGTTCGCCTTGCCCGGGTTGATCTCCAGCTCGACCACCACGTCCCGGTCGTACTGGCTGCGGATCTCGGTCCGTACGATCGCCCGGGTGGCGCCGGCCCGTACCAGCGGCGCGTCGTTCGCCACCCGGTGCGAGCCGAGGGTCGCGGTGTAGTGGATCGCCTCGACCAGGTTGGTCTTGCCGTGGCCGTTCGGCCCGACGAAGGCCGTCACGCCCTGAGCGAGCTGGACCTCCGCCTGCTGGTAGGACCGGAAGTCGAGCAGACCCAGGGCGGTGACGTACACCTCAGTGCGTGGGTGGGGTGGCGTACGACGGGTCGGCGGCCTCGGCGCCCTTCACCGCGTGACCACCGAACTGGTTGCGCATCGCCGCGATCGCCTTCATCGCCGGCGAGTCCTCCTGCCGGGACGCGAACCGCGCGAACAGCGCCGCCGAGATGGCCGGCACCGGTACGGCGAGGTCGATCGCGGCCTCGACGGTCCACCGGCCCTCGCCGGAGTCGTCGGCGTACCCGCGGATCTTCTCCAGGTGGTTGTCGTCCTCGAGCGCGTTCACCAGCAGGTCCAGCAGCCAGGACCGGATCACGGTGCCCTCGCGCCAGGACTGGAACGCCTCCGGCACGTTCTCCACGATGTCGGCGGCCTCGAGCAGTTCGTAGCCCTCGGCGTACGCCTGCATGATGCCGTACTCGATGCCGTTGTGGACCATCTTCGAGAAGTGCCCGGCGCCGACCTTGCCGGCGTGCACGAAGCCGAACTCGCCCTCGGGCTTCAGCGCCTCGAAGATCGGCATCACGACGTCGACGGTGTCCTTGTCGCCGCCGCACATCAGCGCGTAGCCGTTCTCCAGGCCCCAGACGCCGCCGGAGACACCGCAGTCGACGAAGCGGATGTTCTTCTCGGCGAGCTGCGCGGCGCGGCGGGTGTCGTCGGTCCAGCGGCTGTTGCCGCCGTCGATCACGATGTCGCCGGGGGACAGCAGCTCGGCGAGCTCGGTGACGACCGGGTCGATGGCCTGCACCGGCACCATCACCCAGACGACCTTCGGCTGGTCAGTGGCGGTCAGCTTGCCGACCATGTCGGCAAGATCCTTGGAGTCGGATATGTCCTGGTTACTGTCGAAACCGACCACGGTATGGCCGGCGTTGCGGATCCGCTGGCGCATGTTGCCGCCCATCCTGCCGAGACCGACAAGGCCGAGCTCCATCTGAATCCCCTTGTTCTGTTGGCTTTTCAGCTGTTCAGGCGGACCGGCATCAGCACGTACCGGAACTCGCTGATCGGTTCGCCGTCGAAGTCCCGCACACCGGTCAGTTCGGCCGGCTTCGTCGCCTGCGTGAAGGCCAGGTGCGCGACCGGCGTACCGATCGCACCGAGACCGTCGAGCAGGTACGTCGGGTTGAAGCCTACGGTCACCGGATCGCCGACCACCCGGGCCTCCAGCGACTCGGACGCCTGCGCCTCGTCGCCGCTGCCGGCGTCGAGGGTGACGCTGTCCTCGTCGAACGTCAGCCGGACCGGGGCGTTCCGTTCCGCGACCAGGGCGACGCGCTTGACCGCCTCGACCAGCGTCGCGGTGTCGATCCGGACCCGGGTCGCGATCGCCGCGTCGGTCGGGATGATGCCGCGGACCTTCGGGAACTCGCCGTCCAGCAGTCGGGTGGTGGCGCGCCGGTTGCCACCGGACACCTGACCCTCGAAGCCGACGATGCCGTCGCCGGTACCGGGAGCGGCCAGCGACACGATCACGTCAGAACCGGTCATCGCCTTCGCGGTCTCGGACAGCACCCGGGCCGGCACCAGCGCGGCAGCGGACGCGTCGGGGGACTGCGGGTTCCACTCGAGCTCACGGATGGCCAGCCGGTACCGGTCGGTGGCCAGCAGGGAGATCGTGGAGCCCTCGATCTCGACCCGGACCCCGGTCAGCACCGGCAGGGTGTCTTCGCGGCCGGCCGCAGTGACCACCTGCGAGACGGCCTGGGCGAAGACGTCGGCCTTCACCGTGCCGCTGGCGGCCGGGAGCTCCGGCAGAGCCGGATATTCCTCGGTGGGAAGCGTCTGGAGCGTGAAGCGCGAGCTGCCACAGGTGACTTGAGCCTTCGCTCCGTCCACGGCGAAGTCCACGGGCTGGTTCGGAAGGCTCTTGGAGATGTCGGCGACCAGCCGGCCGGAGATCAGGCACTTGCCGGAGTCCGCCACCTGCGCGGGCACAGTGACCCGGACCGAGGTCTCGTAGTCGAAGCCGGACAGAGTGATCTGCCCGTCCTCGGCCTCGACCAGAAGGCCGGCAAGGATCGGGACGCTGGGACGACTGGGCAAACTGCGCGCGGCCCAGGCCACCGACTCGGCCAGTACGTCGCGCTCGACGCGAAACTTCACCGCTGGGTGCCTCCTGTTTCGGCTGTGTGCCAGGCAGATCCTGCCACGGACAAGTGTGCTGTGCGCCAATCAGGCCGGACGTGGCGCTTCGGGCGGGTCGCGTCGGCGTCGTGCCGGTCGTGCTCGTACTGCCTCGGTTGCTGCTCTCGGGAACAGCCTGACAGGTCCCGCAAGCCGGCGCGAGATCGGGGTTTTCCCCAGATCGGGCCGCTCGATCGTTTTGTGGCTTTCGAGCTCTCTATAGATTCCATAGTGTTCTTAGCACCGGTGGATACTGTGGAAAAGCGCCGACTTCGCAGGTCAGACCACGAATTGCCATGTGGACGCCGTGTGGACAGTCCTCGCTTCGGTTGAGGACAGCCGTGGACGGAGAATTCTGTCCCCACAGCTGATCCACACCCTCGACCGAGGTTTCCCACAGTTTTCCACAGTTGTGTCCCCAGCCTGTGCGTCCCGATTACTGCTGCTTCGCCTGGTGTTTGATCCGGTTCGTCAGCTCGGTCACCTGGTTGAAAACGCTGCGCCGTTCGGACATCAGCTGCCGGATCTTCCGCTCCGCGTGCATCACCGTCGTGTGGTCGCGGCCGCCGAACTGCTGGCCGATCTTCGGCAGTGACAGATCGGTGAGCTCGCGGCACAGGTACATGGCGATCTGCCGGGCGGTCACCAGCACGCGGCTACGGCTCGAGCCGCAGAGGTCGTCGATCGAGAGACCGAAGTACGACGCGGTCTGGCCCATGATCATGCTCGCGGTCACCTCGGGCTTGCTGCCCTCGGGGATCAGGTCCTTCAGCACGATCTCGGCCAGGCTCAGGTCGACGGGCTGCCGGTTCAGGCTGGCGAAGGCGGTGACGCGGATCAGTGCACCCTCGAGTTCCCGGATGTTGGTCTGGACCTTGGACGCGATGAACTCCAGCACCTCCGGCGGCGCGGTCAGCCGCTCGGTGGCCGCCTTCTTCCGGAGGATCGCGATCCGGGTCTCCAGGTCGGGCGGCTGGATGTCGGTGATCAGGCCCCACTCGAACCGGTTCCGCAGCCGGTCCTCCAGCGCCTCCAGGCGTTTCGGCGCGCGGTCGGAGCTGATCACGATCTGCTTGTTCGCGTTGTGCAGCGTGTTGAAGGTGTGGAAGAACTCTTCCTGCGTCTGGATCTTGCCTTCCAGGAACTGGATGTCGTCGATCAGCAGTACGTCGACATCGCGGTACCGGCGCTGGAACTGGGACGCCTTGTCGTCGCGGATCGCGTTGATGAAGTCGTTGGTGAACTCTTCGCTGGAGACGTACCGAACGCGTGCGCCGGTGTAGAGGCTGCGTACGTAGTGGCCGATCGCGTGCAGCAGGTGGGTCTTGCCCAGACCGGAGTCGCCGTAGATCAGCTGCGGGTTGTACGCCTTGCCCGGTGCTTCCGCGACCGCGACGGCGGCCGCGTGCGCGAACCGGTTCGAGCTACCGATGACGAACGTCTCGAACGTGTACTTCGGGTTCAGCCGGGCCTCACCCTGTGCCTCGGTGGCCGGCTGGCTCGAACCGTTGGGCGGCGGCGCGACCGAGCCGAGCGGCTGCCCGAACGTCTGCTGCGGGGCAGGTTGTTCGTACTGCGGCCGGCTGAACTGAGGACCGTTGTCCGGGTCGGTCAGCGCGGACTGGATCGTCGGCTGGTAGGCGCCGTCGGTGCGCAGCGGCTCACGTACTGGCGGCGGTTGCTGCTGGGCCGGCTGCTGTGCGTACTGCGGCTGCTGCAGCGCGGACTGCTGAAGTGGCTGCTGCGGGTGCTGCTGGGGTTGCCGCTGCTGTTGGGGTTGCTGCTGTGGCTGTGCGGGCTGGTGCTGGGGCTGGTGCTGTTGCGCCTGCTGGTCGCGCAGCTCGGGGTCGAGGGACGGGTCGACGGTGACGGCGATCCGGATGTCGCGGCCGAAGCTCTCGGTGAGGATGCGCTCCAGGTCGGGGCGTAGTCGCGTCTCGAGCTGGCCGCGGGTGAAGTCGTCGGGAACGGCGACGATCGCGGTGCTCTCGTGCAGGGTGACGGGACGGGAATTGGTCAGCCAGGCGCGCTGGTTCGGCGGCAGGCCGGCCAGTACTCGTGCCCAGCCTTCACCTAGGTCGGTAACAGCAGGCGCGGCCTCAGCTGGACGCTGCTGCACCGGCTGCTGCACTGGCTGGTGCGGCACGTGCTGCTGCGGGGGCGGCTGCTGATGCACCTGCTGTTGGTGGACCTGGTGGTGTGGGACTTGCTGCTGGGGCGCTTGCTGTTGAGGCGCTTGCTGTTGGGGCTGCTCCTGCCGGTGCTGTTGCTCCACGACTGGTTGCGGCTCAGCCTGGCCTGGTGCGGGCTGCTCCTGCTCGTGAGAGCTCTGGGCGTTGGCCTGCTGTGGCTGCGACACGTGCTGCTCCGGGAGCTGTGGTGCAGCTGCGTCAGCAGACGGGAGCTCGACGGGAAGTCGATCGGCAGTTGGTCCGTCGTCCGATGACCAATGGTTGGTGGTTGAGTTGTCCACACGTGCCTCGCCCTCGTTCGGTACCGAGCCAGCTGCGTTGGCGTTGCCGGTACCCCATTCCGCCGCACCCCAGGCGTTGCCCGGAGCAGGTGGGCGGAAGTTGCCGACGGCCGGGGCCGCACCGAAGTACGTCGTACCTACGGTGGGCATGGGTGGGCCGGCCGGAAGATCGGTGGCCGCCCGTTCGAGCTCGGAGCGGTAGCCGTACGGCGCCGGCGGGGGCGCAGGACGGTAACCGAAGGCCGAGGGCTCAGGCATCGGGATCGGGAGCGACGGGCTCAGGTAGTCGCCCGGGTCCATCCGCGGCGTCGGCGCCTGTTGCGCGCGAGGTGCCGGCTCGATCCGGGGCAGTGGTTCGCTCCGCGGCAGGGACTCGGTACGGGGCGTGGGCTCCGGCGCGGGTGGTACCTCGGTCCGGAAGTTCGCTTCGGGTTCGGGCCGGATGTCGTCGGGCTCGGGCCGGAGGTCCCGCCGGCGGTCGGCGCCGTGATCCGTCCGGTCCTCGGCCGCCGTGAATTCCGCCGGTGTGAATTCCGCACTGGCGGAATGGTCCTCGACCACGCGTTGCTCCCCGAATCCATCGCTGCGGTGGCCGGCGCGTTCCGGAGGGATCCGGGCGGCGCGACCGTTCGACCCGACACCGTGCCGCCGCTCTGTCCACACGGTTGTCCACAGTTGTGAACGACCGCCGGAGCGGATTGGTTACCGATTGCGGGGTGTGGGACCTCTGGTGTGAGGGAGTGACGCTAACAAGGTTGACCAGCCACCTTCAAGCCGTCATCCACAGGCTATGAACAGGAAATTGGGGGCAACCTGCGGCGTGTCGGGTGGACGCCGGAGCGTAGTCATGGTTGGCGATCGCTCTCTGTGGCGACTTGGTCCGGACAGTGACGACGACTGCGGCAACCACTTACCCACTACCTTGTCCACAAGTCTGTGGAAAACTCTGGGGATACCTGGTTTGACCTGTCCACAGGGCGCCACGTACCGTGGATCGGTCGGTGTTGAGCCGGCCCTTTCGTGCTGCGCTCCCTGCGAGACCACCCTCTGGGTCCTCCGGCGGTGGTGCAGGACTGCACCAGGGCAGATCCAATCAGTGGATTTGTCGACAAATTTGTGATCTCGAGTAACCGGAGTCATTCCAGTGAGCAAGCGGACGTTCCAGCCGAACAACCGTCGCCGGCACAAGAAGCACGGCTTCCGTCTTCGGATGCGTACCCGTGCGGGTCGCGCGATCATCGCCGCCCGCCGTGGCAAGGGTCGTCAGCGCCTCGCGGCCTGAGCGACCCGTCTGACGGTGACCACCTCGTGTTGCCCGCGTCGAACCGGTTACGCCGGTCCGACGACTTCCGTCGCGCCGTCCGTTCCGGTCGGCGCGCGGCGCGACGCGCGGTGGTCCTGCATGTGCTCACGGAGGCCGGGCAGCCCGGCCCCCCACGCGTCGGATTCGTTGTGAACAAGGCGGTGGGCAACGCGGTTCTGCGGAACCGGGTCCACCGCCGTCTGCGTGCTGTGCTGGCATCGCGACTCCCGGATCTGCCGGCCGGCAGCCTGACGGTCGTTCGCGCACTGCCGTCGTCCGCCGCTTCGTCGTACGACGAACTGGTCGCGGACGTCGACGCCGCGCTTCGCCGATTGTCGGCACCATGATGCGGTTCAATCCCGTCCGCAGCGGGATCATCGGTTTCCTGAAGCTGTACCGCCTGCTGATCAGCCCGATGTACGGGCAGGTGTGCAGGTTCTACCCGAGTTGTTCGGCGTACGCCCTGGAGGCGGTCGAGCGCCACGGTGCGGTGCGCGGTAGCTGGCTGGCGATGAGGCGACTCATCCGCTGCCACCCGTGGAACCCCGGCGGCTACGATCCCGTTCCACCCAAAGATGTCGACCAGCGCGGAGCGTCTGTCTCCGCCAACCAGCCCGGACCGTCAGCCGACGCCGGGCCTGTGCAGCGAGGTGTGTGAGTGACTCTTCTGGCCATCCCCGGGCTCGCGGTGTGGGACGGGATCGTAGACCTGTTCAACACGGTCATGACGCCGCTGTACTGGGCCGTATCGGCACTGCTGGTCGGGTGGCACTGGCTCCTCAGCCAGGTGCTCGACCCGAACAGCGGCTGGGCGTGGGCGCTGTCCATCGTCGGTCTGACCGTCACCATCCGGACCCTGCTGATCCCGCTGTTCGTGCGGCAGATCCGCTCCAGCCGGAACATGCAGTTGCTGCAGCCGAAGATGAAGGAGCTGCAGAAGAAGTACGGCCACGACCGGGAGAAGCTCGGTCAGGAAATGATGAAGCTGTACAAGGAGACCGGGACCAACCCGTTCTCCTCGTGCCTGCCGCTGCTGCTCCAGTCGCCGATCTTCCTGGCGCTGTTCCGGGTGCTCGACTACGCCGCCAAGGGCCAGTGGCACAGCGAGATCATGAAGCCGTACGTCAACTCGCTGCAGCACGCGAAGATCTTCGGCGCGGAGATCTCGCAGACCTTCCTGAAGGCGAACGGCAGTGGCGCCGGCAACGTCAAGGTCGTCGCGATCGTCCTGATCATCCTGATGACGGCGACCATGTTCACCACGCAGCTGCAGCTGATGCGGAAGAACATGCCGAAGGAGGCCCTCGAGGGCCAGGCCGCCCAGATGCAGAAGATCATGCTGTACGTCTTCCCGATCTTCTTCCTGGTCGGTGGCTTCAACTTCCCGATCGGTGTGCTGGTCTACTGGTTCATCTCGAACCTGTGGACGATGGGCCAGCAGTTCTACGTGATCCGCCGCAACCCGGCTCCGGGCACCGCGGCGTACGACGCGATGCAGGCCCGCAAGCGCGAGCACAACCTGCGCCACGGCCGCCCGGCCGACGAGAACGTCCCGGGTACTGCGGGTGCCGCCACCGCCACCGACACCACGGACCGGCGTCCGGCTCAGCGGCAGCAGCCGAAGCGCCAGTCGCGCAGCGACCGGAAGACGGGTCCGGCCGCGAGCAACGGTCAGACCTCGGCCGCCGAGGACGAGGCTCCGGTCCAGGACGAGACGCCTGCCAAGCAGGACGCACCCAAGAAGACTCAGGCCCCTGCCGCGAAGAAGCAGCCGGCCGCCAAGAAGGGTTCGGGAGCCAAGCGCCAGCCCGCGGCGAAGTCGGCCGCGCAGAAGCGGGCCGCCCAGAAGCGCTCCGGCGGCTCGCGCTGACCCAGCGCGTCCGCGAGCGATTCCCTTTCTTGTACTGCAGCGCCATTTGAACTGCGAGGTCCCCGTGGGGCGGATCTTGACACTATGAAGAAGTCTAAGGAGTGGCCGTGACCGACGGCATGCAGAACACCGAGACGGCGGAAGAGTCCGCCGGCCCGAAGGGCTCCGCATCGGAGCGCCTGAAGGCCCTTGAGGCGGAGAGCGACATCGCCGCCGACTACCTCGAGGAGTTGCTCGACATCGCCGACCTGGACGGCGACATCGACATGGACATCGACGGTGACCGGGCCGCGGTCTCGATCGTCGGCGCCGAGCTGAACAACCTGGTGGGCGAGAACGGCAAGGTCCTGGAGGCGCTCCAGGAGCTGACCCGGCTCGCCGTGTACCGGGAGACCGGCGAACGTTCCCGACTGATGCTGGACGTGTCGAACTACCGGGCCAACCGGAAGGCCGAACTGGAAGAGGTCGGCCGGAAGGCGGTCGAGGAGGCGAAGGCCACCGGTACGCCGGTCCGGCTCGACCCGATGACGCCGTTCGAGCGCAAGGTCGTCCACGATGTCGTCGCGGCCGCCGGCCTGACGTCGGAGTCCGAGGGCGAGGAGCCCCGGCGCCGCGTGGTGGTCCAGCCGTGAAGGCGCTATGACCGAGGAAGTTTCACGTGAAACGCCGCCGCTCGTGGACAAGCTGTTTCCACGGGCGGCGGCTCGGCTTTCGGCGTACGCCGAGCTGCTCGCGACGCAGGGCACGCTCCGCGGACTGATCGGCCCGCGGGAGGTGCCGCGGCTCTGGGATCGGCACCTGTTGAACTGCGCGGTCGTCGAACGGCTGATCCCCGAGGAGTCGTCGGTCGCCGACATCGGCACCGGTGCGGGTCTGCCGGGCATCGTCCTGGCGATCGTTCGTCCCGACCTGCACGTCGACCTGGTCGAGCCGCTGCTCCGGCGGACGACGTTCCTCCAGGAGGCGGTCGACGCACTCGAGCTCCACAACGCGACGGTGGTCCGCGCCCGGGCGGAGGAGCTGCCGCCGGCGTCGTACGACGTCGTCACCTCTCGGGCAGTCGCCCCGTTGGCGAAGCTGGCCCGTTGGTGCCTGCCGCTCTGTGTCGAAGGCGGGCTGATGCTCGCGATGAAGGGATCCTCCGCAGAGGAGGAACTTGACGGCTCAGAGCGCGAATTGATGAAGCTTGGCGCAGAGCTTTGTCATATTCACCAACTCGGCGGCGATGAACTGGCCCACCCCACGACTGTGGTGAGTATTGTGGCCGGACGTGCTGCAGGGGGATCCGGGCACGGTCGACACGGGAGGTGAGCGGGTTGGTGAGTCGTGCCCTCGGATGGCCCGAGAAGAGCACCGGTGAGCCGAGGTCTTCACAGGGCATCGGCTGGCCGACCGAAGCGGACTCTTCAGTTCGCGTGGTGACTCCGGACCTTGCTCCCGAGCCCGCCCCGGCCCCGGCGCCCCCGGTCGTCACCGAGCCACCGATCGACTCCTCGAGACTCCGGGCGGTCGCGGCGGCTGGCCTCGACGGACCAACTGCTGACGAAACCGGCTCCGTTTCACGTGAAACGCCGGAGATGCGGGATGATGGTTCCCGGCCCGGTTCGGCGTCTCTGGTGGACGTCGAACCGGACCTTTCGGAATCTCCACCGCCTGTGGATGACCACCGCATGAAACTGCCCCTGCACACGGGAATTCATCCACAGACGCCTGTGGATGGAGCTGGGGGTAGACCCGCTCCGACCCCTACAGACATCCTTTTCGGGCCAAGTCCCGCACCTATTGGAATGGGCGCTATGACTGCCGCACAGATCGCCGCGCGGGCCACGTCGGACGAGCTTCAGCGACGACTTCTCGAGACTCCGATCGCCGCCGCCACCGAACGGACCCTGCTGGTGAATGAAGGACGCACAATGGGCCGCGAGTTCCCGCTGCCCGCTCAGACCCGGGTGTTCGTCGTCGCCAACCAGAAGGGCGGTGTCGGCAAGACCACCACGACCGTAAACGTCGCCGCCGGGCTGGCGCTCTACGGCGCGAAGATTCTCGTGATCGACCTGGACCCGCAGGGCAACGCGTCGACGGCCCTGGGCATCGACCACGCCGAGGGCACGCCCGGTGTGTACGAGGCGATCATCGAGGGCGAGCCGCTGAGCAAGCTGACCCAGCCGTGCGCCGAGCACCCCGGCATCCAGGTCATCCCGGCGACGATCGACCTGGCCGGCGCCGAGATCGAGCTCGTCAGCCTGGTGGCCCGCGAAAGCCGGCTGAAGAGTGTCCTCGAGGCCTACCTGTCGGAGACCGAGGCCGCGGGCGAGAAGTACGACTACGTCTTCATCGACTGCCCGCCGTCGCTCGGCCTGCTGACGGTGAACGCGCTGACGGCCGCGCGCGAGGTGCTGGTCCCGATCCAGAGCGAGTACTACGCGCTCGAGGGCCTGTCCCAGTTGCTACGCCACATCGACATGGTGAAGTCCCACCTGAACCCGGGGCTCGACGTGTCGACGATCCTGCTGACGATGTACGACGCCCGGACGAAGCTGGCCGGCGAGGTCGCGGCCGAAGTACGAGGTCACTTCAAGGACGCCGTACTGCGGACCGCCGTGCCGCGCTCGGTGCGGATCTCGGAGGCGCCGAGCCACGGGCAGACCGTGCTCGCGTACGACCCGGCGTCGGCCGGCGCATTGTCGTACCTGGAGGCGTCGCGAGAGATCGCGATGCGGAACAACGCCTGAAGGTCCGCGGTGACAGGCAGCCGTTCCACGTGAAACGGATGTGTGGTGTGGTCCCGTTTCACGTGAAACGAGACACGGGGGCCGGTGCGGGAGCAGCGGTGTCCGTTCGGCGTTGTGATAGTCCAGCAGTAGCTCAGCAGGATGTCGAACTCGAGGGAGCGCGATGAACACCCGACTCGGACGCGGACTTGGTGCGCTGATCCCCAGCTCGCCGGCGCCTGGTACCACGACGACCCTCGGCAGCAAGTCGAACTCGATCCCCGGCGCACCGCCGGTACCGAGGCCGGCTGAGCAGGGACCGGAGCTCGCCGCCGTACCCGGTGCGTCGTTCGCGGAGATCGACGTCGAGAAGATCACGCCGAACCCGAAGCAGCCGCGGACGGTCTTCGACGAAGAGGCCATGGACGAGCTCGTCCATTCGGTCAAGGAGATCGGCCTGCTGCAGCCGATCGTCGTGCGGAAACTCGAGGACGACAAGTACGAGCTCGTCATGGGCGAGCGTCGGTGGCGCGCGACCCAGGCGGCCGGGCTGGAGACGATCCCGGCGATCGTCCGGGAGACGTCCGACGATGCGATGCTCCGGGACGCGCTGCTGGAGAACCTGCACCGCAGCCAGCTGAACCCGCTGGAAGAGGCGGCGGCGTACCAGCAGATGCTCGACGACTTCGGCTGCACGCAGGAAGTCCTCGCTACACGCATCGGTCGCTCGCGCCCGCAGATATCCAACACGCTGCGCCTGCTGAAGCTGCCGGCTTCCGTCCAGCGTCGCGTCGCGGCCGGTGTCTTGTCCGCGGGGCACGCGCGAGCCCTGCTGGGCCTTCCGAGTGGCGACGCGATCGAGCGCCTCGCCCAGCGGATCGTTGCCGAGGGCCTCTCCGTCCGAACCGTCGAGGAGATCGTCGCTCTGGGCGACATGAACGGCGACGACCCGACTCCACCCCGCCGCCGCAACAAGCCGGTGGCCCCGCGGCTGGTGGACCTCGCCGATCGCCTCTCGGATCGCTTCGAGACCCGGGTAAAGGTCGACCTGGGCAAAACCAAGGGCAAGATCACGGTCGAGTTCGCCTCACTGGACGATCTGGAACGAATCGTCACCCTGATGGACCCGAACAAGACCCAGGACTCCTGACCAAACCTGCACCGCACACCTGCGGACAGGTACGCGCGACCGGACCGGCCAGTGGGTGGGGGCCCTGCGGAACCTGATCGCGATTGGGCGGAGTTGTGGCGGTTGGACCCACCCATGGCAACTGGGCCCACCCTGGCAACTGGGCCGACCTATGGCGACTCAGCCGCCTCATGGCGACTGGGCCGACGCGACGTGCTGCGGTCTGCCCGCGCCGAGAGGGGCGGCGGCGAGAGCGCTGGCGGCACGCGAGTCGGTGCGTGCTCGGGCGAGACAGCCGGGCCGAAGATCCCCGATCACGGGCGAGGCTGTCGACGCCAGGATCGCGTGCGAGGAGCGGCAGGTCCGTCGGGGTCGTCCCGCAGAGGAAGTCAGGTAGGGCCGACGCGCGACGGGTTGGCAGCGTCGACACCCCCGGAAGGGTCGCCGCTCGTCCGGTGGGCGTACTCGCGCCATGGAGGAAGGGAGCGCCGATCCGATGCCCCCTTCCGCCGACGGAGGGCGGCTGCCGTGGATGGCGCGCGAGCACTTCAGATGCGGGTCGGAGGCCGGAATCGGGCTCTTGGGGGCGTGATGGTGACGGATTTGGGCTTGGAATCACAGGAATGTAAGTCGCCCCGGTCGGCTTAGGATCGCGCTCTTGGAGATAGTTCGGGGTTCCAAGTACAGCGTTATCTCGGCATGGGGATTTGTCGACAAAGTCATCTGCGGACTTGGGTCAATGTTTCATGTGAAACATTGCGACCCGGTCAGCGAGAGAGGGTTCGAACTGCCGTCCGGTCCCCGGCAGTTGATCGCGCTGCTGGCCTTCAACGGCCGGACGGTCGTATCAGCCGTACTGTCAGTGGATGGAGTGGTTGCTGTTCGCGGTGTTCGGTGGCGGTGTCGCGCTCGCGGCACGCCATCTGTGGGATCGGCGCGCTGCTCGACGTGAGGATGTCGGGGAGCTGAGTCAGATCCGGAAGGTCGCGGACGAGGACATCACGCTGCTCGGTGAGGAGTTGTCGCGGCTCGGGACGGACGTCGCCGGGGCGCGAGTTCGACGCCGAGACCCGGTGTGACTATCAAGCCGCGCTCGATGCCTACGATTCGGCTCAGGTGGCTGTCGGCGGGTTGCGCACGGCCGACGCGATCAGCACGATCACCGACACGCTGGCAACCGGACGCTACGCGGTGACCTGTGTTCGCGCCCGGGTCGCCGGTGTAGCCGTGCCCGTGCGGCGGGTGCCGTGCTTCTTCAACCCACAGCACGGTCCGTCGACCAGCGACGTGGTCTGGACCCGGCCCCGACACGGGACGCGCACCGTGCCGGCCTGCGCGCAGGACGCCGCGCGAGTGGGTGTCGGTGACCAGCCCGAGATCCGTTATGTACAGCTCGGCTCCCGCCAGGTGCCGTACTGGGAGGCCGGCCGGGCCTTCGCGCCCTACGGTCAGGGCTACTTCGCCAGCGCCGGTGAGGGTGCGAGTTTCATCCCCATCTCGGGGTTCGACGGCCTGTCAGGCGGCCTCGGCGCCTGGGGCGACACCTGGGGCGGAGGCCACGCAGGCGGCGGGCACGGTGGCGGCGGGCACGGTGGCGCCGGTGGACACGGCTCAGGCGGTCACGACGGCGGCAGCCACGGCTCGGACGGTGGTGGACACGGCGGTGGTGGACACGGCGGTGGTGGACACGGCGGTGGTGGACACGGCGGTGGTGGACACGGCGGTGGTGGACACGGCGGTGGTGGACACGGCGGTGG
>NZ_JBVIKS010000005.1:0-23409 GCF_055580825.1 Kribbella sp. NPDC031520 | reverse complement strand
GGTGGACACGGCGGCGGTGGACACGGCGGCGGACACTGACCGAACGCTCCTGCACGAGATGTCGGATGCAGGTCAGCTTGGGCGTGCCTGTCGACTACTGCACGGTTCGAATATCGAGTGGATGCCAGTCGTGGGCTTGGGCCTCCGGCAGATCGGCGGAGCGTGCGGGTCTGCCGGGTCGGTGTGGCGCGTGCGGCTCCGACAGGTAGGTGGAGCGTGCGGTCACCGGGGGACCTGTGCGAGATGTAGCCGCTGCGGGCGGTGATGGAGTTCCGCGGGGTGGTGAAGCCGGTGGTCGCCGGAGCGTGATTCGCCGGGGGAATCGCCCGGATCTAAAGGGGTTAGTGGCCGAGGAGTTCGTGGGTGGTTTTGCGTTCGGCGTAGAACGAGAGGAAGGGGATGGTGCCGGCGAGGGCCATCAGGATGAGGCGGGGGAGGGACCAGCGGACTCGGCGGAAGAGGTCGAAGGTCAGGAGGAGGTACACGACGTACAGGAAGCCGTGGAGGGGGCCGATGATGTTCATCGCGCCGGGGTTGTCGGCGAAGTACTTCAGCGGCATCGCGAGGAACACCAGCAGGAGCAGCATGACGCCGACCACGTACGCGATCACGCGGTAGCGGGTCAGCGCACCACGGACGGCCGGGCTAATCGGCTGCACGCCGGCGGAAGTGGCGGGATCAGCGGAGGAATTCACGCTGAAACGGTACCGCCTGTCCCCACGCCCGCTCCGCCCCGGTCACCTTCTCCATCCCGAACCTCGCGTCGCGAACTGCCGGAGGTGGGTGAGTCGTCAGGGGGTGTGCCGTCGGGTGGGGCAGGGGGGTTTGGCGTGCGGTGGGCGTCCAGGACCATGCGGGTCCACATCCAGAGCGTGAAGACGGCGAAGATCCACCACTGGAAGGCGTAGGCGACATTGCGGAGGCCTGCGTGGTCGGTGGGTGGTGGCGGGGGAGTTACGGCAGCGGGGGCGGGAGAGTTGGCCGCTGGGGAGGTCTGTACGACGAAGGCGTCGTAGATGCGGTACTTGACCAGGTGAACGATCGTCGGGATGCGGAGGGACGAGAGGACTCGGCCTTTGGCGGCGTCGTCGGAGGAGTCTTCGGCTTCGGAGGCGACGACCGCGCCGGTCAGCGAAACCGGACCCACCGGAGCCTTCGCCGCCGGGTCGGACAAGGTCGGCACCCAGCCGCGGACGATCATCACCGCGTCCGTGTCGGAGAGCTTCAACGGAGTCACGACCCAGAAGCCGTTCTTGCCGTCCTGCTGGCGGTCCGACATATAGACCTGGTCGGCGGCCGGCCCCCACGTACCGGTGATGGTGACCTGCCGACCCACGGCCTTGGCCGGGAGCCCGTCGTCGATGGAGAACAGCGACTGAAGGGGGACAGGCGCCTCGGCGGCACGATGCGCGGTGGCTTCGGCGGTCTTGGACTTGTAGACGCCCAGCTGCCAAACGCCCATCACCGTCATCGCCCCGGCGATGACCAGGGCAAGAGCGAGCAGCCCGACCCAGCGCGGCTGTACGGCCGTACGCCACCAGGGCCGAGGCTCAGGCATCAGCGCGCGGCGGCAGCGGCGAGCAGGTCACGGCAGAGCACACCGAGCTCGACCCCAGCGGCCTCGGCGGCGAGCGGTACCAGCGACGTCTCCGTCATCCCCGGCGCAACGTTGACCTCCAGGAACCACGGAATCCCGGCTGCGTCCACGACCAGGTCCGTCCGCGACAAGTCACGCAGACCCAGCGCCTGGTGAGCCTGTACGGCGGCCGCAGCGCACGCGCCCGCCGCCTCCGGCTCGAGCCGAGCGGGTACGACGAACTGCGTCGCGCCGGCCGTGTACCGCGCCTCGTAGTCGTAGAACCCGGAGTCCGGCCGGATCTCCACCGCCGGCAGCGCCCGCGGCCCGTCGCCCGTGTCGACGACCGTCACGGCCACCTCGGTGCCGTCGATGTACTGCTCGATCAGCGCGACCGGACCGTACGCGTAGGAGTTCACCATTGCAGCCGGCAGCTCGTCGGCCGACCGCACGATCGACGCCCCCAGCGCCGAACCACCACGCGCCGGCTTCACCACCAGCGGCAGCCCGATCTGACCGACGACCGCCTCCATCAGCGCGGCAGCGCCCAGCTCGCGGAACGTGTCGTGCCCGAGCACGACCGACGCCGGCGTGTGCAGTCCCGCGTTGCCGACGACCGTCGACGCGACCGGCTTGTCGAACGCCGTACGGCACGCGGCCGCGTCGGCGCCGACGTACGGAACGCCGTACAGGTCGAGGACTTGCCGGAGGGCGCCGTCCTCGCCGGTGACGCCGTGCAGAACGGGGAACACCGCGTCCGGCGGATCCGAGCGCAGCCGGTCGACGAGGGAGGCGTCGACATCACGCTGCTCGACCTCGACACCAACGCTGCGCAGGGCGTCCGCGACCCGGCGGCCGGAGCGCAGCGAGACGTCCCGCTCGTGCGACAGACCACCTGCCAGTACCAGCACTCGACCCAGATCACTCATCACAAATATCCCGATCACTCGTGGGCGTCTCCGGCGCGGTCGCCGGCCCCGAGGCCCACTCGAACGGTACCCCTACCGATTCCCGGACCCCCGGCCGCCCGCAGGTCCTTGCGCAACCTTTGCGAACCGGGAGGCACCCGCCTCCTTACGAAAGCTCAGGCCCCGGAGCGTCGTAGTCGCGGCCGGCGCCTGGTGGCAGCGGGCCGAACGTCTGCCGCAGCTCGAGCTCCTCGTGGATCACTGCGGCCAGCCGGCTGATCCCTTCGGTGATCCGCTCCGGCGTCGGATGACAGTACGACAACCGCATGCAGTGGGAGCCGAAACCGTCGGCGAAGAAGGCGGTTCCGGGCACGTACGCGACCCGCGCCGTGACCGCCCGCGGCAGCATCGCCTTCGCGTCCAGCCCTTCGGGCAGCGTCAGCCAGACGTAGAAGCCGCCCCGCGGCCGCGTCCAGGTCGTTGCCGCCGGCATCTTCTCGGTGAGCGCCGCGAGCATCGCGTCCCGGCGCTCGCGGTACATCTCGCGGAACTGCTTCACCTGCCCCATCCAGTCGTGCCGGACCAGGTACGACGAGATGGCGAGCTGACTGAACGTCGGTGGGCAGAGCGTCGCCGACTCCTGCGCCAGCACGAGTTTCTCCCGGACGGCGTGCGGCGCGACCGCCCAGCCGACCCGGAACCCGGGCGCGAACGTCTTCGAGAACGAGCCGAGGTAGATGACGCCTTCGCGGTCGTCCGCACGCAGCGCGCGCTGCGGCTCGCCCTCGAAGCCGAGCAGGCCATAAGGATTGTCCTCGAGGACCAGCAATGACGCCCGCTGACAGATCTCCAGCACCCGCCGGCGCCGCTCGTCGGACAGCGATACCCCGGCCGGGTTGTGGAAGTTCGGGATCGTGTAGAAGAACTTGATCCGCTTGCCGGCCGCCCGTACCGAGGCGATCGCCTGCTCCAGCGCCTCCGGTACGACGCCGTCGTCGTCCATCGCCACGTGCACGACCTCGCACTGGTACGCACGGAAGACGCCGAGCGCGCCGACGTACGACGGCGCCTCGCAGATGACGACGTCGCCCGGGTCGCAGAACACTCGTGTCACCAGGTCGACCGCCTGCTGGCTGCCGACCGTGACGACGACGTCGTCGGGATGCGCCTCGATGCCCTCGAGCCGCATGATGTCGCAGATCTGGTCGCGCAGCGCCGGATCGCCCTGGCCGGAGCCGTACTGCATGGCGACCGCGCCGTTGTCGATCACCAGGTCGCGGACCGCTCCGCCGACCACGTCGAGCGGCAGGCCGCCGATGTTCGGCATCCCGCCCGCCAAGGAGACCACTTCGGGCCGGCTGGCGACCGAGAACAGGGCGCGGATCTCCGATGCGGTCATGCCCTTGGTCCGGGCTGCGTACGCCTCGACGTAGTTGTCGAGACGGGTCTGCCGGACATCGGGCACGTCAACACTCACGAGGGCCACTCCAACGGTGATCGAGGGGAAGTCACCAGGTTACGTCGACATACCCCAGTCTGGGCTGGGGATCGGCGTGACCTCTCACTACCATGCCTTATAGGGGCAGGTTCGACCATGCCGGAATCTGGCTGTTGAGACAGTCAGCTGGTCTGGTGCGGCCTGAGAGGTGGAGCGGAAGGATTCAGGATGAGCGTGGGCAGGACAGCCGGCTGGACGCTCGGTGGTCTGCTGCTGGGCGTGCTGGCCGGGTTCGCCGGCGAGCTGTTCCGGCGGCAACCGGCCGCGAAGGTGCAGCAGAGGTACGTCGCCCCGGAGGCGACCCGTACGCCGGACGCGCGGACCCCGGCGCCGGTACCCGAACCGGCAGCCGAACCAGCGGCACACTGACACACCGTGACCGAAGTAACAGCCAGTACTGCTGATCGGATGCGCTGATGGCCCGACGGCTCGAACCGCTGACGCTCGCCAATCTCGACGAGCTCCCGGTCCCGTGCCGCGACTGCGTGTTCTGGGAGCTCGATCCGGTAGCCGCCCGGCAGGCGATCCGCAACGGGGACACCGCGCTCGAGAAGGAGGCGTGGCTGTCCCAGCTGCTGCTCGACTGGGGGAGCGCGGGGATCGTGCTGTACGTCGACGACGAGCCGGCCGGGTTTGCCGTGTACGGCCCCGCGAAGTACCTGCCCCGGGTCCAGGCGTTCCCGACGGCACCCGTCAGCCCGGACGCCGTCGTACTGGCCACCGGGCGGATCCTGCCGCGGTACCTCGGGCTCGGGCTGGGGAAGATCCTCGTCCAGGCGGTCGCGAAGGACGTACTGAAGCGCGGGTTCCGGGCAGTCGAGGCGTTCGGGGACTCGCGGTGGGACGGGCCGAGCTGCGTGTGGCCGACCGAGTTCTTGCGGGCGGTCGGGTTCAGTGTGGTGCGGGAGCATCCGCGGAACCCGCGGCTGCGGCTCGACCTGCGTTCGGCGATCACCTGGCGCAGCGAGATGGAGGCGGCCGTCGAGCGCCTGATGGGCGCGATCCGGCCGGAGAAGGCGCCGCCGGCGCCGGTGACGGTCCGGGACGCGCTGAGGTCCGGCCCCGAATGATCTGGCGGGCGCTGGCCGATGCGGTGATGGTCCTGCACGGCGCCCTGCTGTTGTTCTTCCTGGTCGGCGGCTTCCTCGCCTGGCGGTGGCCGCGGCTGATCTGGCTGCACCTCGCGATCGTGGTGTGGAACCTCGTCATCACGTTGGTCGACTTCGGCTGCCCGGTGACCGCCACCGAGAAGTACTTCCGCCGCCTCGGCGGCGAGACTCCGTACCAGCGCGGCTACATCCACCACTACCTGGAGGGTCACCTGTGGCCCGAAGGCGCCACCCCGATCGTCGAGAAGGTCGGTTTCGCGCTCGTTCTGATCGCGTACGCCGGCTACTTCGTCGCACTGCACCGCCGGAGGAAGGTCAGGGGTGATTCAGTGGGACCCCGGACGTGATCCCGGCGCGCTCTCCCCATACTGGAGGGGTGTCCAGAACCAGTACGCCGGTCGACGACTACCTGGCCTCGTTGAGTCATGAGCTCCGGGGACCGCGGCGTCGGAAGGCGGATCTGCTGGCAGAGGCGCGGGACCATCTGACCGACGCCACCGAGGCGTTCGAGGGCGACGGGCTGGATCGGTACGAGGCCGAGAAGCACGCCGTCGACGAGTTCGGGACGATCGAGGACGTCGCGCCGGGGTACCGCGCCGAGTTGGCGATCAGCCAGACGCGCCGGACCGCCATGATGTTGCTGTTCGCGCTGATGATCCAGCCGATCGTGTGGCAGGGCGGCGCGTGGATCTGGACGCAGGAGCCGGAGTCGGCGACCGCGCTGAACGACCTGCTGCAGACCGTGGTCCGCGCCGTCGGCATGGTGGTGATCGCCGGCGCGGTCCTCGCCGTGGTCGGCACCGGGATCGGGGTCCGCTATCCCGTGGTGCGCGAGCACCTGAGCCGGGTGACAGCGCTCTTTGCGCTGGTCGGATCCGCGCTGGTTGCGGGGATCGGCGTACTGATGGCTGCGACCAGCTCGCACGCTCCCGGCGTGCCCGCGTTCGGCGTGGTCGGGGCGTTCGTCGTGCTGCCGCTGGTCCTGGTCAGCATCCAGGCCGAGCGCTGCCTACGCCTGTCCCGGGCCTAGGGATTACCAAGTACGCCTTCCACCACGGCCCGGAACGTCAGCCACTCCTGCTTGCCTGAGGCAAGCATCTTCGCGCCGGAACTCGTGAGCTGATAGGTACGGCGCTTCCGCCCGCCGACCGTGCTCCACTCACTGGCCAGGTAGCCGGCCCGCTCGAGCCGCCGGAGCGCCGGGTAGAGCGTGCCGGTCGGCAGGTCGAGCTCGCCGCCGCTGCGGGCCAGCAGTGCCTCCATGATCGCGTAGCCGTGCAGCGGCTCGTGCTCGACGACCGCCAGGATCATCGGGTCCAGGTGTCCACGCAGCGCATCTGCCTTCATGTAGCCAGTCTACCCATACGGCTGCTAGTGTCGAGAGGCAACATGTAGCCAATCTACTCATCAAGGATTCGCGATGACAGTGGACACCTCGATCCGACAGGTAACCCGGCCCGGCCTGCTGCACCGGGTGTCGGGCTGGGCGATGCGGCACGCGGGCCTGGCGTTGCTGCTCTGGGTGTTGGTCCTGGCCGCGGTTACCGCTGCGGCGACGGTCGTCGGCGCCAACTACCGCAGCGACAACTCACTGCCGGGCACCGACTCCCAGCGGGTGACGGACACCTTCCAGGCGCACCAGCCGAAGGGCGACACGGCCTCGGTGCAAATCGTCGTCCGCGCCGACGGCGGGCTCCAGCAGGAGCAGTCCCGGATGGCGTCGATGCTCGCTGTGGTGCGCGAGCTCCCGCACGTGTCCTCGGTCGCGGAGCCGGCAATGTCGACAGATCGACGTACGGCGTACTCGACCGTGAACCTCGACGTCGCGGAACCGGACATGCCGATCGACGACGTCCGCACGATCATCCATCGCGCGCAGGAGTTCGCCCGGCCGGGTTTCCAGGTCGAGGTCGGCGGCGATCTCGCCCGGAATGCGTCGGACAGTTCGGGTGGTGCGGCCGAGGGCGCCGGAATCCTGGCCGCACTTGTGATCCTCGTGTTCCTGTTCGGATCGTTGCTCGCGGCAACACTTCCGTTGTTGACCGCGGTGTTCGCGGTCGGCAGTACCGTCGCCTTGCTGATGCTCGCGTCGCATCTGTTCAAGGTGCCGGAGTACACGACGCCGGTGATGATGCTGGTCGGTCTCGGTGTCGGCATCGACTACGCGTTGCTGATCTTCTCGCGGTACCGGCACGAACTCCTGAAGGGCGAGGCCGATCCTAAGATCGTTGCCCTCGACACCGCTGGGCGTTCGGTGATGTTCGCCGGCTGCACGGTCGTCATCGCGTTGCTCGGGCTGCTGGCGTTGGGCCTCGGATCGCTGCAGGGCATCGCGTTGGGCGTCACGATGACCGTACTGATGACGATGCTCGCGGCGGTGACGTTGCTGCCGTCGTTGCTCACGCTGTTCGGCAAGCGGATCGAGCGCAGCGTACGCAAGCACGCCGCGAAGCAGCGCCGTACTCCTGGCGACGGCTGGCGCAAGCTGGCCGGCGTCGTACAGCGTGCACCCTGGGTGCCGTTGGTGCTCGGCGTGATCGCGTTGGTGGCGTTGTCGCTGCCGGCGTTGGGGATGCGGCTCGGGTTCGCGGACGCGGGTACCGACGATCCGGTGAAGACGAGCCGGAAGGCGTACGACCTGCTGGCGGACGGGTTCGGTCCTGGGTTCAACGGTCCGCTCGTCATCGTGTCCGAGGGGGACGGGCAGTCGCTCGGGCAGACACTCGCGAAGGATCCCGACATCGCCGCCGTGACGCCGCCGCAGGTGACGCCGGACGGGAAGATCACCACGGTACTGGCGTTTCCGAGGTCGGCGCCGCAGGACGCGGCGACGAGCGACCTCGTCCAGCGGCTGCGTAAGGACACGTTGCCCAAGCTTGAAGGGACCCACCTGGTCGGCGGATCGACAGCGGCCGCGGACGACTTCGCGGCGGCGGTCAGCAACCGGCTGCCGATCTTCGTACTGGTGGTCGTCGGACTGTCGGCGCTGCTGCTGATGGCGGTGTTCCGGTCCGTGCTGATCCCGTTGAAGGCCGCGGTACTCAACCTGCTCAGCATCGGTGCCTCGCTCGGTGTCATCACGCTGGTGTTCCAGCAGGGCTGGTTCGGCGCGCAGGCCGGGCCGATCGAGGCGTTCGTCCCGGTGATGATCTTCGCGATCGTGTTCGGGTTGTCGATGGACTACGAGGTTTTCCTGGTGTCCCGGATCCACGAGGAGTGGCGGCGGACCAAGGATGCCCGGGCGGCGGTGCGCGAAGGCCTCGCGACCACGGGCAGCGTGATCACGGCGGCGGCCGCGATCATGATCGTGGTGTTCGGCGCGTTCCTGCTCAGCCCGGACCGGATGCTGAAGCAGTTCGGCCTGGGTCTCGCCACTGCCGTACTTCTCGACGCCCTGCTGATCCGATGCGTGATCGTGCCGGCGATCATGCGCCTCTTCGGCAACCACGCGTGGTGGTTGCCGCGAGGCCTGGACCGCGTCTTGCCGAAGATCGCGCTCGAGAAGGAGTGATCATTGCGTGGCGGCCACTCCGATCCGGTGTCCCTGCGCGTCGGCGAACACGCCGAAGCTCGTGCCGGGGACCTGCTGGACCGGCTGGACGATGCGTCCGCCGAGCTGCTCGGCTCGCTCGAGCGTGGCCGCCACGTCCTCCACGGCGACGAAGAACAGCACCTCGTCCTCAGTACTCTGCCGCGGGCTGATCGCGACGTACGGTCCGTCCGGGGTGCCGGTGTCGATGAACGTGTAGCCCGGGAACCCTCCCTCGGACGCGACCTTCCACCCGAAGAGGTCCGCGAAGAACTCCCGGGTTTTGTCGGGGTCCGCCGATCGGATCTCGGCATGGACGACTGGATGTGCCATGAGCCCCTCCCTGAATGAGTGCCGGCGGGATCGCCGGGTTCATTCAGCTGACGAACGGCTCACCGCAAAATCGACTACTCCTAGACGGTGAGTTGCCCGAAGCGGAGCATGCCGGTGGCGGCGTCCTGCAAAACGTCGGGCGTGTTGGTGTCGAAGGTCGCCAAGCCCAACGACTTCCAGGCATCGAGGAGGCGCTTGTCGCCGGACGCGACGACAAGATCGGCGTCCTCCAGTTGCTCAGCGGAAGCGCAGTGGACGGCGTCGTACCCGCGCAGCGCGAGGAGGTCGGTGAGTTGCGCCGCGCGCCCGATCAAAGCCTCGTCCACCTCGGTGATCTCGAGTTGCGGCCAGAGTTCGTCCAGGAGCCGTCGGCACGACGCATACGCCTGGTCGTCCAGGCGCGCCATACGATGCGCCTGCGCGAGCGCGGCCGCGGCCTCGACATACAGCAGTCGGCTCGACACGACAGCGTCGGCGTCATTCCAGAATCGGCGACAGGCGGCACTACTCGGCTCGCTGACCAGCAGCGGTACGAACGCTGACGTATCGAGGTAGCCGATCACCGGCGCTGCTCGTCGATGAGCTCCCCGACCAATCCCTCGGCACGAATCGGGTCGGGCGCGGGCTGCTTCTTCTGACGGGCAGGCTGCACACGTCCCTCGGAGCGAAGTTGCTCCAGCCGCGTCGGTTGCCCGACGGGCACGATACGGGCTACTGGCTGCCCGTGGTCTGTGACTGTCACCGTGTGTCCGGAGCGGACCTCGGCCAGATGGCGACTGAGGTTGTCGCGCAGTTCCCGAATGCCGACGTCCACGTTTGGCTCCCTTGTGTGGCTACTTCTGATAACCCCATTGTAGCCACAATCTCCGCCGCTAGACCGTGAGTTGGCCGAAGCGGAGCATTCCGGTGGCGGCGTCCTGGTCCGGCGGTAGGTAGACGCGCTGGATCGCGACGACGATCGCCTCGGCGATCACGTCGCGGAAAGCCGGGTCGGCCAGGCGGGCCGAGTCGTGCGGGTTGGTCACGTACCCGATCTCGAGGCGGACGGCCGGCATCTTGGTCCGCCGCAGCAGGTCCCACGTCTTCGCGTGCGTACGGCAGTCGAGCAGGTCGGTGCGGGCGACGATCTCACGCTGCACCAGCCCGGCGAACTGCTCGCCGACGCTGGAAGAGGCGCCGTGCAGGTCGTTGCCGTAGAAGTATGTCGCGACGCCCTGCGCGTCCGGGTTCATCGAACCATCGGTGTGCAGCGAGACGCACAGATTCGCGTCGGTCTCGTTCGCGAACGCCGCCCGGGCCAGCTCGTCCGGGCCCTGGTCGCGGCCGCGGGACAGGTACGCGCGGACGCCGGTGGCGCCGAGGCGGCCCTCGATCCGGGCGGCCAGGTCGTACGCGATGTCGGACTCGCGCAGGCCGTAGCCCTCCCAGCCGTAGTCGAACCCTCCGTGCCCCGGGTCGATCACCACGGTCTTGCCGGACAGCCGCGGTCCGGCGGCGCGGACGGCCTCGCGGGCCCGGAGCGCGTCCGGACGGCCGCCGGTCGCCATCGGGCGGATCCGCTGCAGCGCCTTGAACGTCGACGGGCCACAGGTGCCGTCGGCCGGCAGACCCATGTTCCGCTGGAACTCGGTCACCGCGCGCTGGGTGTCCGCGCCGAAGATCCCGTCGATCCGCGCGACCGCGAACCCGAGCTCCTGCAGCTTCGCCTGCAGGCTCAGCACGTCGTCACCGCTCAGCGGATGCGTCGGTACGAACGTCAGCAGCCGGTCGCCCAGCCGCCAGCGGGCGTCGTCGATCGCCCGGTACGTCTGCGGGCCGACGATGCCGTCGATCATCAGCCCGCGTTGCTGCTGGAACCCCCGGACAGCGTGTGCGGTCGCCTCGTCGTAGACGTCGTGACCGCCCTGCAGCAGTCCGAGTCGTTGCAACTTCCCGACGATCTCGGCAACCGCCTCACCGCTGTCGCCGATCCGGTACACGCCGTGCGGGGATTCCATCAGGGTCTAACTCCTTGGCGGTGTGGCGGGTAACTCAGGCGGTGAAGTCGGCAAGCTCCTTCAGCAGCGCCGCCTTCGGCTTGGCGCCGACGATGGACTTCGCGAGCTCACCGTTCACGTAGACGTTGATGGTAGGGATACCAGTGACCCTGTAGTTGCTCGGGGTGACCGGGTTCTCGTCCACGTTCATCTTCAGGAACGTGATCTTGTCGCCGTGGTCCTGGTTCAGCTCCTCCAGGATGGGGGATACCTGGCGGCACGGGCCACACCACTCGGCCCAGAAGTCGACCAGGACCGGCTTGTCGCTCTTCAGCACGGTCTGGTCGAACTCGGCGTCGGTGACAGCGTTCATCTTCTCGCCCACGGGCGTATCTCCTTCAGAGTGGTGTGAGGTTCAGACAGAGACGGGCTGGCTTGTGGCCGCGGCGGTGGTCGCGTGCGAGGCGTCCTCCAGGGCGGTGAGGTAGCGCTCGGCATCCAGGGCGGCGGCGCAGCCGGTGCCGGCCGCCGTGATCGCCTGCCGGTAGGTGTGGTCCACCAGATCGCCGGCCGCGAACACGCCCGGCAGGTTGGTGGCGGTGCTGTCCGGCTTGACCAGAACGTACCCTTCCTCGTCCAGGTCGACCTGGCCCTTGACCAGCTCCGAGCGCGGGTCGTGGCCGATCGCGATGAACAGGCCGGTGGCCGGGAGTTCGCGGGTCTCGCCGGTGACGGTGTCCTTCAGCGTCAGGTGGCTGAGCTTGTCCTCACCGTGGATCTTGTCGACCTCGGAGTTCCACTGGAACTCCAGCTTGTCGTTCGCGTACGCCCGGTCGGCCATGATCTTCGAGGCGCGCAGCTCGTCCCGGCGGTGCACCAGGTGCACCTTCTTCGCGAACTTGGTCAGGAAGGTGGCCTCCTCGACGGCGGAGTCGCCACCGCCGACGACCGCGATCTCCTGGTTGCGGAAGAAGAAGCCGTCACACGTCGCACACCAGGAGACCCCGTGCCCGGACATCCGGTCCTCGTCGGCCAGGCCGAGCTTGCGGTATCCGGAACCCATCGCCAGGATGACGGCCTTCGCGCGGTGCTCGGTACCGGCCGAGTCCGTGACCACCTTGATATCGCCGGTCAGGTCGACCTTGATCACGTCGTCCGGCACCAGTTCGGCACCGAACCGCTCGGCCTGGGTACGCATCTCGTCCATCAGCGCCGGGCCCATGATGCCCTGCGAGAAGCCGGGGAAGTTCTCCACCTCGGTGGTGTTCATCAGCGCGCCACCGGCGGTGACGGAGCCTTCGAAGACCAACGGCTCCAGCGCCGCGCGTGCGGCGTACACGGCGGCGGTGTAACCGGCCGGACCGGAGCCGACGATGATGACGTTGCGAACTGTGGTGGAGTCGCTCATTCAGGCGTTCCTCGTGTCGTCGAGACAGTGACGTCGTACTCAACGGATCCTAGAGGCCGACCATTCCCACGGTACCCATCGACAGCCCGCTGTACTGCATCTCGGCACTAGCGGTTGCTGAGCGTCACCGTGGTGTCGTAGAACGAGGTGCCGACGCCGCCCGGAGTGCTACATCCGGTGACCGCGAAGACCTGGATCTCGCTCACCGACGCGCCCTGCAGTCCGATGATCGTGGCCCGCTTGCCGTCCACCTTCGCGGGCTGGACGAGCCGGAGGCTCGAGCTCGACGTGCCCGCCGCGAACGCCCGGGCGCAGGCCTGCTCGTCGCTCGACCCGTGCAGGATGGGGCTCGGGGTGTGGTCCAGCCAGCGCTTGGTCGCGGCGCCGATGTCCTTGCTGCTGATCTTCACCGAGTCCGCCGGCGGCGTGTTCGAGTCGGTCGAAGCGGCGCCTTCGTTCGCCTGGTTCTTGGTGGCGAACACCACGCCGACACCGAGCGCGGCGATCAGCACGACACCAGCGGCGGCGCCGAGCAGCTTCGGCAGATGCCGGCGCGGCTCCTCGCGGAGCTGGGCCAGCGAGGCGACACCGATGGTGGACGCGCGCAGCACCGACTCGGACACGATCACCGCGTCCAGGTGCTCCGCGACCTCGGTCGGCATCGGGATGTCGCTGCGGCCCTCCTCGGCCAGGTCCTCGGTCAGCTGTAGGAGGGCGTCGTACGTCTGCTGACACTCCGGGCATGCCTTCACATGCTCACGAGCGCGGTGCGCCTCGGGGGCAGGCAGCAGGTTCTCGATCAGGTCGGCGATCGTGTCCGTGTCCAGGTGCTCGAGGTGCTCACTGGTCGGCAGACCGGGATCGGTCATCAGGGGCTCGCCTCCTCACGGGAGGTGCGCGGCCACAGCCACATGGTCATCAGGAAACTCCGGTCGAAGGCAGCAGACGTCCGGTCGCCAGAGGCAGGCGACTTCGCTTCGACGGTGTACCCGTTCATTCGGTTCCCACCGCTTCCGCGGTGGAGGCTTGTCCGGAAGTTTGCCAGTGCCTGAGCAACGGGAGCAGCTTCGCGCGACCGCGCGCACACCGGGACTTGACCGTACCGGGAGCGCAGTCCAGGATCGCGGCCGCCTCCTCGATCGAGTACCCCTCCATGTCGACCAGGACCAGCGCGGCCCGCTGGTCCTCGTTGATCTGCTTCAGGGCGTTCAGTACGTCCAGCCGGCGTTCGCGGACTTCCGCCGGGTCGTCCTCGGCCGGGCCGGCCAGCTCGGCGGCACGGTCCTCGTCCTCGGGCAGCGGGTCGGCCGCGCGCACCTGGCGGCGGCGGATCCGGTCCAGACAGGCGTTCACCACGATCCGGTGCAGCCAGGTGGTCACCTTCGCGTCGCCGCGGAACGAGTCCGCCCGGCGGAACGCCGAGATGAACGCCTCCTGGAGCGCGTCGGCCGCTTCCTCGGGCTCGCCGAGGGTACGGATCGCGACCGCCCACATCCGGTCCCGGTGCCGCTTGACCAGGAAGCCGAACGAGTCCGGGTTGCCGGCCACGTGCATCCGGAGCAGCTCGTGGTCGTCCAGCTGGTCGTAGCTCGCCGGCTGGGCATGCTCCGCGCCGCCCTGCGCGACCGGGTCGTCCACGCCGATACGCGGGACGTCCGGACGGGGCGGCGGATTGCCCGAGTCGACGTGAGCGGTCATTTCTGGATCGTGACCTCCGAGATGGTGCCCTGGTAGCCGTCGGACACCTTCGGCAGTTTGGTCAGCCACACCAGCACGTACTGCGTCTGGGTCCCGGCCGGGAGGGTCACGTTCACCGTACCCTCGGGCTGGTCCGCCTTGGTCGCCACCGGCTTCCAGCCGTCGATCGACGACGGCGGCGTGCTGGTGTCACCGCTCGGGATCAGGATCTGCAGGCTGGTGTCGTCGCCGACCAGCGCGACCGCGACGCTCGACACGGAGGTCTTCGCGCCGAGGTTGTAGTAGATACCGACGCCCGGCTTCAGACCGCCGAGGGTCGGCTTGTTCTTGTAGGACTGTGTCTTCCACGTCGTCGACGGATCGCCGTCGTACGTGTTCTTGACGTCCTTCGGATGCTCGACCTGGTCGCCGTCCGGGTCGAAGTCCTTGGCGCTCGCGATCGTCGCCTTGCCGCCGCCGGTGGACGGCGTCGTACTCGTCTGCGGCGGGGCGCTGGTCTGTCCGCCGCCGTTGTTGCCGCCGTTGCCCTGGTCCTTGTTCATCGCGCCCTTGAGCAGGAACTGCGCCATCGCGACCACCGACAGCAGGGCCAGGATCGCGAGCAGGATCAGGATCCGGCCGCCCCACGAGCCCTTCGGCTTCGGCTCGTCGCGGCGCCGGCCGTTCCCGTTCGGCGGGTTGGGCTGGCGGCGGACCGGCCGGGTCTCGGTGGACGGTTCGTACGCCGACTGCGACGGGCGGTACCCGTTCGGCTCGGAGTTGTACGCCGACTGCGGGTCGAGCGCCGGCGGCGGGGCCTGCGGTACGACCTGGGTCGCGTCGTCGATGCTGCCGTTCTGGCTTGCGACCTGGACGGTCTCGTCCATCTGGTTCGGCGGCTCGTGCGAACTGCCGACGACCCCGGACAGCGCGGCGGACAGGCCGGCCGCGCTGGTGATCGGCGGCGCGTGGTGCCGCGGCGGGTCGCCGAGCAGCCGGTCGCTGATGTCGTCCAGCGAACGCGGTACGCCGGCGCGCACCTGGCGCGGGCTCAGCAGCCGGCCGTGCTCCACCGGAGCGGGCTGGAGACCCCACGCGGGCGCAGGGCCGGGCCAGCGGCCGGTCAGCGACGCGTAGAGCAGCTCACCGAGCGAGTGGACGTCCTCCTCCGGCGAGCCCGCGCCGGACGAGCGCAGCGCCGCCTCGGTCGCGACCCCGACGACCTTGATCGCACCCGCGTCGGTGACCACCACGGTCGCCGGGCTGATCGCGCCGTGCGCGTAGCCGGTGCGGTGCAGGTTCTCGAGGGCCTCGGACACCTCACGAGCCAGCCAGCCGGCCTGCTGCCCGGTGAGCGGGCCGCTGCCGAGCATCCGTTCGAGCGACCGGCCGCCTGCCCACTCGCGGACGCAGTACGTCACGCCGTCGTGCATGTCGCAATCGAGCACCCGCAGGAAGCGCGGGTCGTTCGCCGCGGCGGCCCGGCGGGCGGCGTCGAAGAGCAGGTTCGTCCGCGGGTCACCGACCGGCAGTACGTCGACGACGACCGCCCGGCTGAGCACCTCGTCGACGGCCCGCCAGACCCGGGCTCCGTCGATCTCCGCGAGCAACTCGGCGATCCGGTACCGTCCGGCCAGCAGGGCACCAGGACTCACGGTCTGGTTCGACACGGTGTCTCTCGCCCTCCTTGAAGCCCCAGCGGCCTGATCGCAGGCCCCATGTTAGTGCCCCAGTGAGCTGACGGGTGGTGCACTAACGCACAAGCGGTCCGGATCAGCGCCGGATCGGCAGCTTCGATGTGACCATGGACACCACATCGTTGACCTCGTGGATACGCAATACCCGCGACACGGCGGCGTACACCGGCAGCATCACGATCGCCGCGACCGCCAGCTCCAGGATCGCGCCCAGAGGTCCGGACCAATCGATCGCCAGGCTCAGCACCCACACAACCACCTTCCCCGCGCCGGCTCCGGCGACGGCCGCGATCACCATCGCGAGCAGCGGCAGCCCGATCCCGGCGCCCGGCACCCGCGGTACCTTCCGCCGCAGCACCGGCCGCGAGATCAGTACGGCGACCAGATAAGCGAGCGCGTACGCCGCCCCGAGCATCACGCCGCTGAACCGAAGGTGTGCCTGATCGAGCAGCACCCGGACCCCGATCACCGCGGCCGCGATGTTCGTCGCCGCGATCACGCACTGCAGGAAGAACGGCGTCCGGGTGTCCTCGAAGGCGTAGAAGGTGCGGAGCTGGAAGTACTGGATGGTGAACGGCACGATCCCGAGCGCGAGCGTCATCAGCGTGTACGACATCAGCGTCAGGTTGTTCTTACCGGAGCCGTAGCCGGCGATCAGCGTCACGATCGGGTACGCGAACGCGATCATCGCGGCCGCCGCCGGGACCACGATCGCCAGCGTCTGCCGGATCGACCGGGCCGACATCCGTCCCACCTCGGCCGTGTCACCGTCGGCCGCCAAAGCGGACATCTGGGGCAGCGCCGCCGTGGCGAGGGAGACCGTGACGATGCCGTGCGGCACGAGGATGATCAGCATCGCGGTGCTGTACGCGAACAGACCGGCCTTCGCGCCGGGGTCGCCCGAGGCGCTACCGGCGATCGCGAGCTGTGTGACGACGACGAGCGTCACCTGGTTCACCGCGACGAACAGAACGGTCCAGGTGCCCAGCTTGGCCGTGTGGCCCAGACCGGTCCCACGGAGGCCGAACTTCATCCGGTACCGATGTCCGCTGGCCCTCAGGTACGGCAGCAGGACGAGCAGCTGTACGGCGATGCCGAGCGTGTGCCCGAGTCCGAGCAGCAGCTCCTCGCCGTGGCTGTACGTCGGCGGGGTGTCCCCGACCCGGTAGATCACCAGGAAGACGATGATCGACGCGCAGGCGACGATGTTGTTCGCGATCGGCGCCCACATCATCGGGCCGAACCGGCGGCGCGCGTTCAGCACCTGGCCGACCAGCACGAACGCGCCGTAGAAGAAGATCTGCGGCAGGCACAGCCGGACGAACATCACCATGTTCGCCTTCTCGGTCACCCGGGACGGGTCGTGCAGCTCCTTCGGCAGGTAGAGCTCCGCGATCGCCGGCGCCAGCAGCACACAGCCGACCGTGACGACCGCGAGGACGACGAACCCGAAGGTGAGCACCCGGTTGGTGAAGTCCTGGCCACCGTCGTCGTGGTTCTTGATCGCCCGGACCAGCTGCGGGACCAGTACGGTGTTGAACACACCGCCGGCCAGCAGGATGTAGAGGCTGTTCGGGATGGTGTTCGCGGCGGTGAAGATGTCGCCGCGGAGCGCGGTGCCGATGGCGGCCGCGAGCAGGGCGATCCGGACGAATCCGAGCAGGCGGGACAGCACCGTTCCGGCTGCCATCACCGCCGCGGATCGCAGGGTGCGGTCAGCCATCCTTCGAACCGACTCCTTCTTTCAGGGACGCGCCGGGAGTTTCCTCCGGTGCGTCGTGTGCCGCATGGCGGCCGTGGGCGGGATCAGGGGTTTCGTCGGTCGCGTCGCCGGGTTCGGTCGGGTCGCCGGGTTCGGTCGGGTCGCCGGGTTCGGTCGTGCTGACGGCGGCCGGGTTGCGGCGCTCGATCCGGATCCGGCGGTAGATCCGGACGAACGACGTACCGAACAGCAGGGCGCAGGCGGCGCCGACCAGGATCCAGCCGACACTGCCGTACTGGCTGGCCTGGATCAGCAGCTCCTGGGACTTGCCGACCGGCTTGCCGTCGGCGTTGACCACCTGCGCGTTCGCCCGGATCAGGCCGTTCTGCTCGGCGCTCGCGTTGATCCGCGGCGTCCACTTCTGTTTGGGGCCGAGGACGACCGTCTGCGGCGTCTTGATCTTGAGGTCGGTCCGGTTCACCGAGGTGACCACGATGCCGACCCGGACCGACCAGTCGGTCTCGTTCGTGATCGTCAGCGGGAAGGTGCCTTTGCTGCCGGCCAGGTTGACCTTGATCTCCTTGCGCAGCCCGCGGTCGACGCTCGCGTTCACCAGGTGCACTTTGCCGAGCTGCTGGTTCGCGGAGCCGAGCTCGATGTTGGTGAAGTACTGCGCCTCGTCCGGGTGGCCGTTCCAGGCCAACGAGGTGGACCGGAGCAGCGCCTGCGTCATCACTTCGGGCAGCTGGCTGCCGTCGACGAGCAGGTTCTGCATGGTGCTGGTCGTGCTGTTGAGCTGGGAGATGCTCTGCATCTGCGCCTCGGACAGCACGCCGTTGGTCTTCGGTGCGGTCGGCGCGTCGGTGGGCTGCGGCCGCGGGGTGGCCGCGACGATCGTGCTGAGGTCGGTCGACTTGATCCACGGCAGCGACAGGTTGCCCGCGAGCGCGGCGGTGGCGGTACCGTCCGGGTCCCAGCCGCGCGGCGGTACGGCGACCACCGAGGCAGTGGTCTTCCCGGCGGCCGCGATCAGTGCGGTCACCGCTGCGAAGCGTTGGCGAACCTGGAGCGCGCTGTCCGCCGTCTCCGGATCGGGGCCGCCCTCGGTGAGCGAGGAGTCCGCGACGACGGTCCGGACTGCCTTGTCCGGGCTTTCCGGCGTACGTACGTCGTACACCGGGGTGCTGGTGAGGACCGGACGGGTGCGCGCGGTCCAGGAGGAGCTGCTGACCAGGTTCAGGTCGTCGGGCGTGGCGCCGGCGAAGCCGCCGGACGCGGCACCCAGGTACCGGCTGGCGGCCGCTCCGCCCTCGAGCCAGAGCCCGTTGGTGAAGCTCGGAGCCTGTTCGCCGCCGGTCCGCTCGGTCCGCACCCGGGCCTCGCCGACGAGGTCCTTCAGCGGATCGCCCGCATCCAGCAGGCCGGCCACGTCCGGGTCGGCGTACGGCAGCAGGACGACCTGGTCGCCGCGCGCTCGGCTCGCGTCGAACTCCTTCAGCCAGGCCGTCGCGATGGCCGCTCCGGAACCGAGGGTCTGGCCGTTCTGGCCGAGGATCACGTACCCCTTGGACATCTGCCGGATCTCGTCCAGCATCGCCGGGTCGACCAGCCAGGTGACCTTGCGTTGCCTGCCCAGGGCAAGCAGCCGGCCGAGCGAGCCCGTCGGCTCCAGCGCCTGCGCGAGTGCCTCGTTCGCGAAGTTGCGGCCGCCGAGCTGGGTCGGCCGGTGCCGTAGCGGTACGACGAGAGCGGTGTTGACCTGCCGCCGCAACGGCTCCTTGCCGATCACCGGCATCAGGATCCGGGCCCGGCCCGCCATCACCCGGCCGCTGTCCGGCGGGTCGCCGCGGAACGTGACGCCGACGACGTACACGCCGGTGTGGTCGGTGACACCCCATTCCTTCCACGGCACCGTCAGGGAGAAGTCGACGGTCTGCTTCGGGGCCAGCGGCTGGTCGAACGGCTGGAAGGTCTGGCTGTCGTTGGTCAGGTTCCGGCAGCTGTCCCGGTTGTCCATCGGGATGTTCTGCTCGGTCGGGATCGTGTCCAGGGCCGTCGTACTGGACAGCCGGGTCCGGTCGATACACGCCAGCGCCTGCGGGGCGTTGAAGGTGACCGAGCTGGTGTTCGTCACCCGGCCCTTGATCACCACCTGATCACCGGGCTTCGGCGCGACCGGACCGAACTGGTCGATCGTCACCTGGACGGCCGGCTCGTCCGCCGGTACGGAACTGGCCGGAGCGGCTGAAGTCGCTGCCGAAGCAGCAACCAGCAGGCAGGCACCCAGCACCGCCGGGAGCCTCAGTCGCCGTCTGAACACGCCGTCACCGTAACCTAGTTCCCCGTGTCACCCTTTGCCGACCAGTCAGCCTCCGCCGGATCGTTGTCCGGCGTCCAGCGGCGCGCCGTCCAGGCGCTGCTGGAACTCGCTCCCGTGGTCGACGAACTGGGCTCCCGGTTCGCCGACGCCGGCCACGAGATCGCCCTGGTCGGTGGTCCCGTCCGGGACATTCTGCTCGGCCGGGGGAGCAAGGACCTCGACTTCACCACGTCAGCGCACCCGGACGTGATCGAGCGGTTGCTGTCCGGCTGGGCGGACCACGTGTGGGACATCGGCAAGGCGTTCGGCACCATCGGTTGTCGCAAGGGCGAGTGGGTCCTGGAGGTCACGACGTACAGGTCGGAAACCTACGATCCCACCTCGCGCAAACCGGAGGTGGCCTACGGCGACAGCCTTGAGGGTGACCTGGCCCGCCGGGACTTCGCGATGAACGCGATGGCGGTCCGGCTGCCGTCCCGGCAGTTCGTCGACCCGTACGGCGGTATCGAGGACGTCGCGCACAAGCGAATCCGCACACCGGGTACGCCGGAGGACTCGTTCAGTGACGACCCGCTGCGGATGATGCGGGCGGCCCGGTTCGCCGCGCAGCTCGCGTTCACGCCGGACCCGGCCGTCGTGCAGGCGATGAAGGCGATGGCCGACCGGATCACGATCGTCTCCGCGGAACGGGTCCGGGACGAGCTGGAGAAGCTGATCTGCTCCGACCACCCGCGGATCGGGCTGGACCTGCTGGTCGCCACCGGGCTGGCCAACCACGTACTGCCCGAACTGCCGGCGCTGATCCTCGAGAAGGACGAGCACCACCGGCACAAGGATGTGTACCAGCACTCGCTCACCGTCCTCGACCAGGCCATCGATCTGGAATCCCGTCTGTCTGTTCCGACGCCCGATTTCGTCGTTCGGTTCGCCGCGTTGATCCACGACATCGGGAAACCGAAGACGCGGCGCTTCGAGGACGGCGGGAAGGTGACGTTCCACCACCACGACGTCCAGGGCGCGAAGATGGCCCGCAAGCGGATGAAGGCACTGCGGTTCAGCAACGAGCAGATCGACCAGGTCAGCAAGCTGATCGAACTGCACCTGCGCTTCCACGGGTACGGCGACGGCGAGTGGACCGACTCCGCCGTACGGCGCTACGTCCGCGACGCCGGCGACCAGCTCGAGCGTCTGCACGTACTGACCCGCGCCGACTGCACCACCCGCAACCGCCGCAAGGCCGACTCCCTGCGCGCCGCGTACGACGACCTCGAGGCCCGCATCGAACGCCTCCAGGAACAGGAGGAACTGGACGCCCTGCGCCCCGACCTCGACGGCAACCAGATCATGCAGATCCTCGGCATCCCCCCGGGCCGCGAGGTCGGCGAGGCCTATAAGTTCCTGATGAACCTCCGCCTGGACGAAGGCCCCCTCGACGAAGCCCAGGCCCGCGAAAAACTCCTCCACTGGTGGTCCGAGCGCACCTGATCGGGTTTTTCCACAGCCGCCATTTCCTCGCGGAACCGGGGCCTGAAACACGTATTCTCTGTGTGTGCCGGGGCGTGTGCCAAGCACCCAGAAAGCAGGTATCTCGATGACCGAGTCGCTCTCTCACTTCGGGCCGTGGACCACGGCCGATCTCGCCGGTCTGCCCGATGGGCAGCGCTACGAGATCATCGACGGGAGTTTGATCGTGACACCGGGGCCCGCACCCTGCATCAACTGGTGGCCGGACGAGTTTCGGTGTTCCTGCGCGAGTCGGCGCCGGACGAAGCCGATGTCGTCGAGGCGACCAATCTGCAGCTGAGCACGCGGCGACTGCTCATCCCGGACGTGATCGTCGCCCGGTCGGCAGGCATCTTCGCCGGTTCAGTAGCGCTCGAGCCGGCGGATGTGTATCTGGTGGTCGAGGTGGTTTCGCCGTCGAACGCAGCCATGGACAGGATCTTCAAGTCGCAGCTGTACGCGGCCGCAGGAATTCAGTGGATGTGGCGCATCGAGCTCGAGGCGGACGGTGTCGAGATCGTTGTTCTCGATCTCAGGTCCGGCTCGCCCGTCGTCCACGCGCGGTCGAGCGACGTGCTCCGGGTAGATGCGCCGTTCTCGGTGGAGATTCCCGTCAGTCGGCTGCTGGCGACCCGGCAGTCGTTGAAGGCTGACGAGCTGGCGCGCGAGGACCTGGAGAGCTGACCGAGGTCAGATCGGCTGGGCAGTGACCGCTGCGTACGCTGTCGCGATTGCGTTGGCCGATTCGGGGTGGGGTTCGTAGGTGACCTCGTTGATCGACGCGACAGGTAGGGCTGGGTCGATCGAGTTGGTGAGGTAGGCGGCGTCGTAGGTGGGCAGGGCTGTGAGGGGGATGGGCTCTGTGGTGTAGGTGGGTAGGGCTCGTTGGAGGGTTTGCCGGCGGATGCCGGGGAGGGTCGGGGCCGCGGGGAAGGTCAGGTGGGGGCCTCGGGCGAAGCAGATGTTCCAGATAGAGGCTTCGGAGATGTGGCCGGTGGGGGTGTGGAAGAGGGCGTCGTCGTAACCGTCGGCCTTTGCCTTGCGGGCGTAGTAGGTGAGGTCGAAGGTGCCGGTGTGCTTGAGGTGCGGGACGGCGCGTTCGTGTTGGTAGGTGCGTAGGCGGACCGGTTGGGTCGCGGGAGCCAGGGGCGGGCCTACGCGGGTCAGCAGGTGGAGCTCGTCGGTGGCGAAGACGTTGACGCGGATCGACAGGTCGCCCGACTGAGCGTGCTCGAGGGCGGCGCGGAGTTCGGCGCGGACGCGCGGCTCGGGGAGCGGCTGGTCGAAGAGCTCTCGGGTGCTGCGGTCCAGACGTTCGAAGTGCAGATCGAGGCCGTCGACCCGGCCGTCGCGGACCTGCATCGAGGTGAAATGCCCAAAACTGGTTGCGCGCAGCAACGTCACGTCGACAGCCCGCAGCGGAGCCCCGTCCAGCACCAGAAACTCGTCCACATCCCCTAGTCTCCAGCTGTGGACGTATGGAGTGTCATCGGGTGGGGCGGGTCCGCGCTGGTGGTGTGGTCGTTGCTGCAGACGCGGATCCTGCGGTTGCGGGTGCTGAACCTGGTCGGCTGCGTGATTCTGGTCGGGTTCAACGCGGTGGTCGGCGTCTGGCCGATGGTCGGTATGAACGCCGTCCTCGCGGTCATCAACGTCGTACACCTGTGGCGGTTGCTCCGGCATCGGCACGACGAGACGGAGTACCAGGTGTTGCAGGTGAACGACGGCGACGCGTACCTCGGGTTCGTCCTCGAGCGGCACCGGAAGGACATCAGCCGGTTCAACCCGGGCTTCACGTCCGGTGCGAGCCCGTACGCGTTCCTCGTACAGCACGGTGACCGGACCGTCGGCGTGGTCCTCGCGCACGACGCCGGCGCGGGGCGGGCGCAGATCGACCTCGACTACGTGGTGCCGAAGTACCGCGATTTCACCCCGGGCGAGTTCGTGTACCGGCGCAGTGACGTGTTCACCGAGCAGGGGTTCCACCAGGTCATCGCCCCACCCCGGATGCGCGACTCCACGCCGTACCTGCGCAACCTCGGCTTCGAACGCGACGGCGACGACCTCGTACTGAACCTCTAGATGTGATGTCCAGGGAGGTTGGTCAGTCGGGTGATGGGTGGTTGGCCTCCGATGGCGGAGTGGGGTCGGTGGTGATTGTAGAAGTGGAGCC
>NZ_JBVIKS010000004.1:775859-913771 GCF_055580825.1 Kribbella sp. NPDC031520 | reverse complement strand
GCGGTGAACTAGACAGCTCCACTTCACAACCGGAGGCCTTCACCTGTCACACAGACTCACCGCCACCGACCGGGACAACCTCCCTGGACATCACATCTAGAGCTTGACGCCCAGCAAGGCATCAGAGGCCTGGGCTATCAGGGCGGGGGCTTCGGCATCTTCGCCTTCGCTTGCTGCCCACGCGTCCACGGCTGCTAGTGCTGAGACGGTGTCCAGGTCGTTTGTGAGGGCCGCGCGTACGGCGTCTACCGCAGCTGCGCCGTCCGGCCCGGACGGGCGGGCGACCGCGGTGCGCCAGCGCTCGAGCCGCGCCTGCGCGTCGGTGAGGTCGGACGATGTCCAGAACCAGTCGGTGCGGTAGTGGTGGGTGAGCAGCGCCAGCCGGATCGCCATCGGGTCGGCGCCGCCGAGCCGCTCCTTCGACACGAGTACCAGGTTGCCCTTGGACTTCGACATCTTCTCGCCGTCCAGCCCGACCATCGCCTGGTGCACGTACGCCCGCGCGAACGGATGCTCTCCCGTCGCCACCTGCGCGCCGCTCGCCGACATCTCGTGGTGCGGGAAGATCAGGTCCGACCCACCGCCCTGTACGTCGAACGTCATCCCCAGGTACTCCAGCGCGATCGCAGAGCACTCCACATGCCACCCCGGCCGGCCGCGCCCGAGCGCCGAGTCCCACGCCGGCTCGCCGGGCCGCTCGTGCCTCCACAGCAGGCTGTCCAGCGGATCCTGCTTGCCCTCGCGGTCGGGATCCCCACCACGCTCGGCGAACAGCTCGGTCATCGTCGCGCGGTCGTACCCCGACACGCCACCGAAAGCAGGATCGGTCTTCACCGCGAAGTACAGATCCCCGTCGACCGAGTACACCGCACCCACCCGCCGCAGATCCTCGACCGCTGACGCGACCAGGTCGATCGACTCGACGACCCCGATGTAGTGCTGCGGCGGAATCACTCGCAGCGCGGTCATGTCGTCGCGGAACAGCTGGATCTCCTGGGCCGCCAGATCGGTCCACTCGACCCCGGTCGCGGTCGCGCGCTCGAGCAGCGGGTCGTCGACGTCGGTGATGTTCTGCGTGTAGACCACGTCGTACCCGGAGTCCCGCCACAGCCGGTTGATCAGGTCGAACGTGACGTACGTCGCCGCGTGCCCCATGTGCGTCGCGTCGTACGGCGTGATGCCGCACACGTACATCCGGGCGGTCTTCCCGTCACCGGCTTCCACGTCGACCAGGCCGCGGGCCGCGGTGTCGTAGAGGCGCAGCCGCCGGGCCGGCCCGGGTACGACCGGGATGTCTGGTTTCGTCCACGCCTGCATGTGTCGGAGCTTATGCCAGTCCCTTTTTCAATGACGCGACACGGTTCCATTCCGTGGTCCGCAGTTCCCGGTGCACCCCCAGGACGGATAGCCTCGCGGGCGATGACTGCCGACTTCAGTTCCGAGTTTCGCGCGTACGGCGCGTGGATCGCCGCCGCCGCGATCCAGCAGCAGGACCTGTTCAACGAGGTCGTCGGAGCGGACTCGCTGCAGGCCGACCTGACCGAACGGACCCTGAGCAGCGAGCGTGGCGTGCTGGGCGGGATCACGCTGCTCGGCAGCTTCTCCGAGCTCGACGGGACCTGGCTGTGGGGATGGGCGAACCCGGGCTTCGGGCCGGACGCGCCCGCGGTCGTGCCGACCGGCGCGATCCGTGACTTCGGCGAGCGGCACGGGATCACCGAGTTCACCGCCGAGAGCCCGGACCTGAGCGGGTTCGAGCAGCCGGCCCAGGCCGCGACCATGCTCGCGATCACGGCCGGTACGGTGCTCGGCGGCCGCGGCGTCTGGTCGACCGCGATCAACGAGGGCCGCGGCCACGTGTACCTGCACGTCGCGGACGAGCAGCTGCCCGAGGCCGGGTTCGACGCGATCGCCACGCCGCGGCTGCTGCTGACCGCGGTCGGCGTGTTCCCGTCCGACCACCGCCAGGTCGTCCGCGGCTACTTCCAGCACTTCGGCCTGCAGTTCGACGAGGGCCCGGACTCGATCCGCGGTACTGCGGCCAACGGCAGCGCCGTCGTCGCATCCTTGGACGAACTCGGCCGGCTCGCCGACGTCAGCGTGCAACCCAAGGCCTAGAAACACCCAAGGCTTAGAAAGAAACCCAAGGCTCAGAACGCGGGCCAGGGAATGGCCGGCCAGTCGTCGCTCGGGTACGGGAAGGTCCCGGTCTTGAGCAGCGTCGCGCAGCGTTCCCTGGTCGCGGTCAGCTCGACCGTGGTGATCAGCTCGCACAGTTGCTGCCCGAGCGCGCCGGCCAGCTCGTCCGCCAACCGCCGTACGTCGGCCAGCAGCTCGGCCGGGATCGGGTCGCCGGCCCAGCCCCACAGGACCGTACGGAGCTTGTCGTCGGCGTTGAACGTGACGCCGTGGTCGACTCCGTACACGCGTCCGTCGCCCGGGTTCAGTACGTGGCCGCCCTTGCGGTCGGCATTGTTGACCACGGCATCGAACACCGCCATCCGCCGCAACGCTTCGTTGTCCGCGTGCACCAGGGTCACCGGGTTGTGCCGCCCGTCGAGCGCCTCGAGTACGCCGACCCAGCCCTTCGGTACGCGCCCTTGCGGGACGATGTCGACCAGCTCGGTCTCCCCCGGCCCGAGCTCGGCCTCGTCGATCCACAGCTGGACCATGCCGACGCCGAGGGGACCGTCGCGGAGCAGGGTCGGCGGTACGACGTGCCACCCGAGCGCCTCGGACACGACGTACGCCGCGAACTCCCGCTGCGCGAGTGTGCCGTCAGGGAAGTCCCACAGCGGACGCTCGCCCTCGACCGGCTTGTAGACAACGGTGGCGGTCGCACCGGACAGGCTCACCGAGCCCTGGTACGTACCGTTCGAGGCCGCGACCAGGCGGCCGTGCAGCGACAGCTCTCCCAGGGCGAGGAGCTCGGGGTCGATCGTCATTCGGGCAGGTGCCTGCGGTAGCCGTTGGCCCGGGGACAGATGTGGCCGTCCGCGTCGATCGGCCGGCCGCAGAACGGGCAGCTCGGCCGGCCCGACGCCACCAGCGCGACCGCGCGGCGGGCAAAGGCCCGTGCCTGCTCCTCGGTGATCCGGACCACGAACACCTCAGCGTCGTCGGATTCCATCGCCGCAGTGACCGGGTCGGGCTCCTCCTCGAGCTCGGCCGGGTCGACGGCGACCACCGCGAACACCTCGATCACCACCCGCTCGGCGTCGGCCTCCCAGGCCAGCGTCATGGTGCCGGCCCGGAACTCCTCCTCGATCGGCTGCTCCAGCGGGGCGGTGTCGTCAGCGCCGGTCTGGGTCACCGGGTCGCGGTCGAACCGCCGGGCGACCTCGTCCAGCATCACGTCGAGCCGCTCCGCGAGCGCCATCACCTGTTCCTTCTCGCACGCCACCGAGGTCAGCCGGTGCCCGGCCCGGGCCTGCAGGAAGAACGTCCTCGCACCTGGTTCCCCGACGGTACCGGCGACGAACCGCTCGGGGTCGTCGTAGGAGTGCACAACTCGCGCCATACCTATGACCCTATTACCGTCCGCCGACGACCGCGTCCGAGGACTGCTTCTTCGGCTTCGCTTTCGCTGACGGCTTAGGGACGAGCGAGGCCAGCTCGCTGCCGGAGTCGTTCAGCCGGACCAGGAACGGACGGGTCGCGGTGTACGTGATGATCGTGGTCGACGCGGTGTCCACGACGATCCGCTGGAACGTGTCCAGGTGCTGACCAAGCGCGTCCGCGACGATCGCCTTGATCACGTCGCCATGCGAGACGGCCACCCAGATCGCGCTGTCACCGTGGCTCTTCGCCAGCTCCGCGTCGTGCGCCCGTACGGCGTCGACAGCTCGTTGCTGCATCGCCCGCATCGACTCGCCGCCGGGGAACGTCACCGCCGAAGGGTGCTGCTGTACGACGGTCCACAACGGGTCCTTCGCCAGCGTCGCGATCTTCTTCCCGGTCCAGTCGCCGTACCCGCACTCGGTCAGCCGGCGATCCGTTGCCGGACGCAACCCGTCGTGCGGCTTCGCGATCGCGGCCGCGGTCTGCTTGCAACGCTCCAGCGGCGACGTGACGATCGCGGCCAGCGGTAGCCCGGCCAGTCGCTCGGCGACCGCCGCAGCCTGCTTGACGCCGGTGTCGTCGAGTTTCACGCCGGGCGTACGGCCGGCCAGCGTGCCGGAAGTGTTCGCGGAGCTACGGCCGTGGCGGACCAGAATCACCGTGGGCATGGACTGCACGTTAGCGGGTCTCACCAAGCGGTGCGGCATACCAGTGTCATCATGGTCGGGTGATCGTGGACTGCGGGGTGTACGCCGGCGGGGAGCGGCAGCAGCTGCCCAAGGACCCGGAGACCGTTGCCCATGCCATCGACGACGACCACGAGAGCTTCGGCTGGATCGGCCTGCACGACCCGTCGGACGCCGAGATGGAGCGGGTCCAGCGGCTGTTCGGGCTGCACGACCTCGCGGTCGAGGACGCGCTGCAGATCCACCAGCGCCCGAAGGTCGAGCGGTTCGGCGACACCATCCTCGTCGTACTGCGCACCCTCTGGTACGTCGACGAGGGCGACGCGGTCGAGACCGGGCAGGTGACCGCGTTCATCGGACAGCGGTACGTCGTGACCGTGCGGCACGGTGAAGGTGGCGAGCTGGCGACCACCCGGCACGAGCTGGAGGAGCGGGCGTCGATGCTGGGACACGGCCCGGCCGCGGTGCTGTGGGCGATCTGCGACGCGATCGTCGACGACTACGAGACGGTCGCGGAACAGGTCGACGTGGACGTGGACGAGATCGAGAGTTCGGTGTTCTCCCCCGAGCGGACCAGCGACGCGGAGCGGATCTACCGGCTGAAGCGCGAGGTGCTGGAGATGCGCCGAGCGATCGACCCGCTGCGCGAACCGATGGAACAGTTCGCGCACGGCGTGGCCGGTCTCGGCCCGAAGGCAAGCCCGTTCTTCCGGGACGTCGCCGACCACCTGAGCCGGGTGTCCGACCAGGCCGAGGCGATCGACACCCTGCTCACGTCCGCCCTGAACGCGCACCTCGCGCGCGTCTCGGTCCAGCAGAACGACGACATGCGGAAGATCTCCGCCTGGGTCGCGATCGCCGCCGTACCGACGATGCTGGCCGGCATCTACGGCATGAACTTCGACAACATGCCCGAACTCCGCTGGCACTTCGGCTACTACGCGATCCTGATCGTGATGGCCCTCGTCTGCATCACCATGTACCGCTTCTTCCGCAAGGTCGGCTGGCTCTGACCCACGTCAGCCCGGTGGGCCGGAGCTGCCGTCTGCGTGGAGGGCCGGGGCTGCCGTTTGGGCGGTGGCGACCGGTGGGCGGTTCGCGGCGACGGCGGCCGGGGCGAACGCGGTCAGTACGGGGACCAGGAGCGCGGCGGCGATACCGGCCCGAACCGCGCCGCGGCCCCGCCGGCTGAGCGTTGCGGGTGGAAGTAGCAGCCGCCGGACCCGCGCGACCGCGTCGGAGTCCCCGGCGGCCAGCGCGCTCGCCGGGGCGATCGGCACGCTGCCGGCCGGTTGTCCGGTCGCGACTGTGAACAGCGCTGTCGCGATGGTCTCCCGCGCGTGCGTACGAGCGGCGACGTCGTCGGCCTGCATCTCGATCAGCCGCCGTACCACCGATAGCAGCTCGCGCATCAGCGGCAGTGCCGGCAGCATGCCCGCAACCACCGCGGCACTCGCCAGCAGACTATGATGCCTGCACCGCACATGCGCCCGCTCATGAGCGACCACGGCAGCAACCTGTGCCCGCGTAAGCGCCGCAAGAAGCCCGCTGGTCAGGACAACGATGCCTAGCCGGTCAGCCCGACCAGCCCGACCGGTCCGGCCGATCCGGCTCGTCCGGCCGGTGCGGCCGGTGCGGCCGGTGCGGCCGGACAGGCTGTAGGCGGCGGGTCGGGGGTCGTCTACGATCACCGCCGGCCAGGCCGGTGTCCGCCGGCCGGCGACGGCGATCAGTGCCTGCTGTTTGCGACGCTCCGTACGGCGGAGCTGGACGACCTGACCGGTTACCCAGCTTGCACGGACGACGATGACTGCCGACAGGCAGAGGCCGGCGACTGCGACCACGGTGCCGCCGGGGGTGCTGTAGGCCGAGCGGATCCGAATGATGCAGGCTCCGAGCAGCTCGCTGACACCACTCGACAGAGCAGTGTGCGGAACCGCGATCGTCAACCCAGCAAGGAGCAGCGCCACCGGCACCGACCAGGCCACTGACAACAGCAGAGCCACTCCGAGCCGTGGAGCGCGTTCCAGCCACCCGCTTCGCCGGCACAACGACCCACCCCCGACACCCAGGCCCAGCGCATAGAACAGCAACACCGCACCGACGGTCACCGTCCTGTCTCCCGGCGGCGGTGGGCGAGGGCTTCGGCTAGGGCTCGTGACAGTACTTCGGCGTCCTCGGCGTCGATCTCCTCGGCGAACTTCGCGAGCGCTCCGGCGCGGTCGCTGGTGCCGGCGAGCGCGTCGTTCATGAGCGCGGCGGCGTACTCCTGGCGGCTCACCGCGGCCAGATACCGCCAGGCCCGCCCGTCCCGCTCGCGGGTCACCCAGCCCTTGCGGAACAGGTTGTCCAGCACGGTCATCACGGTCGTATAGGCGAGTGGCCGGCGCGTCTGCAGCGCATCCACGACCTCCCGGACGGACCGCTCCGCACCCGCCTCCCAGAGCCGCTCCATGATCGCCGCTTCGAGCTCGCCGAACGGACGCAACCGTCGGGATGCGGCCACGAGCAACACTCCTTCCGAGAGTCGTCCTGCGGGCTAACACGCACCGCGACCACGAAACGTTCAATCCGCCGCAGCACTGAACGGATCCGATCTACTAAGCGTGTTAGTAGCCATGCCGATCGAACCCCGGCGGAACGATCCGCCACCCATGATGGACGGCGCCGCCGCCGACCACGCACTGGCACTCCTGTACGCCGACCACGCGAAGGCCCTGCTCGGCTTCGCGGAGCGTTTCACCGGCGATCGTGGGCGCGCCGAGGACATCGTCCAGGAGACGTTCCTGCGCGCCTGGCGTCATCTCCCCCGGCTGCTCGAGGACGACCGGCCGGTCCGGCACTGGCTCTTCCAGGTCGCCCGGCGGCTGCTCATCGACGCGGCCCGCTCGGCCGGCGTACGCCCGCAGTTCGCGGCGGACAGCTACGACCAGGAGCCGTTCGCCGACGGCGGTTTCGACCAGCTGATGGACCGGCGGGTCCTCGTCGAGGCACTCCGCGGCCTGTCGCCGCAACATCGCCAGATCGTCGTCGCCACGTTCTTCCTCGGCTGCCCGATGCACGTCGCGGCCGAGCAGCTCGGAGTTCCACCCGGGACCGCCCGCTCCAGGCTGCACTACGCCCTCGGCCGGCTGCGCCGGCAACTGCACCCTTCACTCGCCGCCTGACCACCCCGGGAGCCACCCATGAACAACACCAGTACGAAATCCCGCCACCTAACGGGCGAACGCCTCGCCCGTGCCACCGCCGCCGTCCTGCTCGGAGCGATCGCCGTCGTCCACGTCCTCGAGCTCGGGGATCAACTCGCGGAGAACAAACTCGTCGGCTACGCGTTCATCGCCCTCATCGCCACTGCCGTGATCGCCGCCGCAGCGCTGATCGCCGTACCCAGCCCGCGGGTCTGGGGTCCGGTCGGCCTGCTCGCCGCCGGTGCGCTCGCGGCGTACCTGCTGAGCCGTACGACCGGCCTGCCGACCGACAGCCTCGAGATCGGCAACTGGAGCTGCACGCTCGGCATCGCCGCCCTCACGACCGAAACGCTCGTGCTTGCCATCGCGACCTGGCAACTGCGAGCACGCGGCACCGCGCCGGAACCGTCCGCGATCACCGTTGCCGAAGACACCGAACTCTGACCACGCCACCTCGAAGCCACCTCGAAGCCACCTCGAAGCCACCTCGAAGCCACCTCGAAGCCACCTCGAACGACTGGAGCCTCGTCATGTCCAACTACCTTCCCGTTCTGGGCCGCCGCCGGGCGCTGACCGCGGCGCTGACAGCGGCCGCCCTCGGCGCGACCGCACTCACCGCGCACGCATCGGTGCCCAAGGCAACTACCCGGACCAACGTGATCGTGGAGTGGAACCGCACCCTGTTGTCGCTCGTACGGACCCCCGGCGCCCAACCCGCGACCGTACAGCCGACGCGCGACTTCGCGATCATGAGCAAGGCGGTGTACGAGGCGGTCAGCTCGTCCAGCCACGTCATCGGAGTACGGCGTACGTCCGAGCAGCGCGCCGCCGCCGCGCAGGCCGCGCACGACGTCCTGACCGCGATGTTCCCCGCCTCCGCGGACGGGCTCGACCGGCAACTCGCCGACGATCTCGCCGATATCCCGTCCCACCATGCGCGGGACGCGGGAGTGCGGGACGGCGCGCGGGCTGCCGCCGGCGTCCTCGCGGCCCGTGCGGGTGACGGCTCCGCCGCGACGCCACCGGAGTACGTGACCACCGGACGGCCGGGCGACTTCCGGCCGACCCCGCCCGGCTTCACCACACCGGTCTTCACGCACTGGGGCGCGGTCACCCCCTTCGTGCTGCGCAGCGCTGACCAGTTCCGGCCCGGTCCGCCACCCGCCCTGTCGAGCCGGGCGTACGCCACCGCGTTCAACGAGGTGAAGAGTCTGGGCAGGGACCACAGCAGTACCCGGACCGCCGAGCAGACCACGATCGGCACGTTCTGGTCGGCGCCGATCCAGAACTACTGGAACGAGATCGCCGACCAGGTCCTGCTCTCCCGGCGCAGCGGCACCGAGGCATCGGCCCGGACCCTCGCCCTGCTGGACCTCGCCCTCGCCGACTCCACGATCGCGCTGTACGACGCCAAGTACACGTACCGGCTCTGGCGGCCGATCACCGCGATCCGCCTCGCCGACACCGATCGGAATCGGCTGACCACGGCGGATCCGGCGTGGACACCGCTCGCCGCGACTCCCGCCGATCCGTCGTACCCGGGAGCGCACAGCGCCCTCAGCGCGGCCGCGGCCGAAGTACTGACGACGCTGTACGGCAACGTCGACTTCACCGTCACCTCACCGACGCTGCCCGGTGTGACCCGATCGTTCCGGACCTTCCACGACGCCGCTGTCGAGGCCGGGCTGAGCCGCATCTACGCCGGCGTCCACACCCGCGTCGACCATCGGGCAGGTTTCCTCCTCGGGACCCGCGTCGGGTCGTACGTCCTCAGGTGGCGGTGATCGTGCTGGTCGACAGCAGGATCAGCAGGACGATGCCGAGCAGTACGCGGTAGAACGCGAACAGCTCGATCGAGTGCTTGGCGACGAAGCGGAGCAGCCAGGCGATCGAGGCGTACGCGACGACGAAGCTGACGACGGTGCCCACGAGCAGCGGCACCGCGCCGACGGTGCCGCTGAGGGCGTCCTTCAACTCGTAGACCCCCGCTCCGGCCAGCGCCGGGATGCCGAACAGGAACGAGACCCTGGTCGCGGCGACCCGGTCGAGGCCGCGGAACAGGCCGGCCGAGATCGTCGCCCCGGACCGGGACACCCCCGGGATCAGCGCCAGGCACTGGACCAGGCCCATCACCAGCGAGTCCAGGAACGTGATCCGGGTCAGCGGCCGCGCCTTGCTGCTCAGGCGTTCGGCCGCGACCATCACGGCCGACCAGACGATCAGCGCGCCGGCCACCCACCACAGGCTGCGCAGCGGGCCGGAGATCAGGTCCTTGGCGAGGAAGCCGACGATGCCGATCGGCAGCGAGCCGACGATCACGTACCAGCCCATCCGGTAGTCGAACTCGTCGCGCCGCTCCGGCTTCGCGAGGCCGCTCACCCAGGCGCCGATGATCCGGACGATGTCCTTCCAGAAGTACAGGACGACCGCGATGATCGCGCCGACCTGGATCACCGCGGTGAACCCGGTGATCGACGGATCGTCGATCTTCAGCCCGAGCATCTTCGACACGATGGTCAGATGCCCGGTACTGGACACCGGCAGGAATTCGGTCAGGCCCTCGACGATGCCGAGGATGATGGAGTCCCAGATCGTCATCAGTGACCGACCCCGGACAGCTCCAGCGCCTCCGCGGCGGTCCGCAGGTCGGCGATCCGCTGCTCGAGCGTCGACGCGAACGGCGTCAGCGCGACGGTGGTCGCACCCGCCTCGGCGTACGCGGTGAGCTTCTCGGCGATCCGCTCCTTGCCGCCGAGCAGCGAGATCGAGTCGAGGAAGCCGAACGGTACGGCGGCCATCGCCTCGCGGTGCTTCTTGTCCAGGTACAGGTCCTGGATCTCCTTGGCCTCGTCGGCGTAGCCCATCCGGACCGCGAGCGCGTTGTAGAAGTTCTTCTCCCGGCTGCCCATGCCACCGACGTACAGGGCGGCGTACCCACGGATCGGGTCCGCGGCCGCCTGGATGTCCTCCCCGGTCATCAGCGGGGTGGTCACGACGACGTCGAAGCCGTCGAGGTCCTTCTCACGAACCGCGCGGCCCGTCCTGATGTGCGTCAACTGCTCTCCAAGGAAGCCGGGGTCGTTGAGGATCCCGAGCCAGCCGTCGGCGATCTCGCCGGCCAGCTCGAGGTTCTTCGGGCCGACCGCCGCCAGGTACACCGGTACGTGGTCGCGGATCGGCCGCACGGTCAGTTTGAGCGCCTTGCCCGGACCGTCGGGCAGCGGCAGCGTGAAGTACTTCCCCTCGTACGCGACCGTCTCACGCCGGAGGGCCGCGTTCACGATGTCAACGTACTCACGGGTCCTGAGCAGAGGCTGAGAGAACCGTACGCCGTGCCAGCCCTCCGAGACCTGCGGCCCGGACACGCCGAGACCGAGCCGGAACCGGCCGTTCGACAGCCGGTCGAGGGTGGCAGCGGTCATCGCGGTCATCGCCGGAGTCCGGGCCGGGATCTGGAAGACCGCCGCGCCGACGTCGATCGTGGTGGTCTGGGCGGCGATCCAGCTGAGCAGGGTCGCGGCGTCCGAGCCGTACGCCTCCGCGGCCCAGGTGACCGCGAAACCGAGTGCCTCGGCCTCCTTCACCAGCCTCAGGTGGTCCAGATGGTCGTCGCCGCCGTAGACGAAGCCGATGTTGAGTCCGAGTCGCATGACTGGCGAGCCTAGCGAGAGGTTGTCGGTGGCCCGCAATAGGCTCGGGGTATGCAACAGCGCTATCTCGGTCACAGTGGACTCGCGGTGAGCAGGCTCGGCCTGGGCACGATGTCGTGGGGCCGGGACACCGACGAGCACGAGGCGCGCGAGCAGCTGGCCGCGTTCGTGTCCGCCGGCGGCACGCTGATCGACACCGCCGCAGCGTACGGCGACGGTGACAGCGAGGAGCTGATCGGGTCGCTGCTCGGTGACGTGGTGGACCGCGACGACGTGGTGATTGCGACCAAGGCCGGCTTCAGCGTGCGCCGGGGCGAGCGGATCACCGACACCTCGCGGGGCGCGCTGCTCCGCGACCTGGACGGTTCACTGCGCCGGCTGAACACCGACTACATCGACCTCTGGCAGCTGCACACCTGGTCCGACGACGTACCGCTGGAGGAGACGCTGTCGGCGCTCGACCACGCGGTCAGCTCCGGCAAGGTGCGGTACGTCGGCATCTCGAACTACGCCGGCTGGAAGGCCGCCCGGGCCGTCACCTGGCAGCAGGCCTGGCCGGGCCGCGCGGTCCCGGTCGCCAACCAGGTGGAGTACTCGCTGCTCGCCCGGGACGCCGAGGTGGACGCGATCCGGGCCGCCGCCGGGCTCGGGATCGGCATCATCGCCTGGTCCCCGCTCGGCCGCGGCGTGCTGACCGGCAAGTACCGCACCGGGATCCCCGCGGACTCGCGCGCGGCGTCTCAGCATCTGTCCAGGTTCGTCGACCCCTATCTCGACGCCCGCTCATCGGGCATCGTGGAAGCGGTCGCGCGCGCCGCCGACGGGCTCGGCTGGACCCCGCTCGAGGTGGCACTCACCTGGGTGCGGGACCGGCCCGGCGTGTCGGCGGCGATCGTCGGGGCCCGGACTGCGCTGCAATTGAAGCCGGTGCTCGGTGTGGAGGAGCTCACATTGCCGCCCGCCATCGTCGCGGCTCTGGAGGACGTTTCCTGAAGTTGGAGGTGCGGATGGCCGAATACGAACTGCAGCAGTTCGAGGTGTCCAGGACGGAGTCGCGCGGCGCGGTGCGCAAACTGCTCACCGAACACGCCGAGTACGGCGGCTGGGAGCTCACCCGGCTGCGGCGTTATCCCGACGGTTCCCGCCGCGTGTGGTTGCGGCGCCGGATCATCCGGGTGATGCGGACCCTCTGAGCAGGACGCTCACCAGTTCGCGCCGGCTTCCCACGCCGACCTTGTCGAACGCCGCCCGTACGTGCTCCTGCACGGTGTGCGGTGAGAGGCAGAGCTGCTCGACGATCTGCCGGGTCGAGTAGCCGCGGAGCACCAGTTCGGTCACCCGCTGCTGGGCCGGCGTCAGTCCGTGCAGGTCGAGCAGCAACGAGCCGAGCTGAGCGGGCGTCACCGGCTCGATGACGACCACCGTCTGCCCGTTGCCGCCGAGCCTGGAGGCCTGCAACTGGAGCCACACACCGCGCCGTGTCCGCAGCTTCAGCCTCGTGGTTGTACCGTCGATCTGCGTCCGGGCGGCCACGGCCCGCACCGCAACCGGCAGGTCCACCGCCGGCCCCAGCTCGTCGAGCCAGGACACCGCTTCGGCATTCACCGACTCCAGCCGGAGACTCGCATCGAGCACGGCGACCCCAGGCCCGATCTGCGGCCCGCCGCCTGCCCCGGACCCCGGTTCGTCAGCCACAGTCCGCCCGGCGTCTGCCGGGCGTTCCCGCAGACCTCGGCGCAGGCCTTCACCGAGGTGCGGCGCGAGGCGCCGTACGAGCTGGATCTCCTGCTCGGCGAAGCCCGCTTCGGCGGTCTCCCGGTGCAGACAGAGGACGCCCCAGCAGCGTCCGTTCGACATCAGCGCCGCGCGCAGTTCGTCGCCGAGGCCGAGCGGCCGCATCAGTTCGACGTACCGCGGACTCGCCCGCCAGTCTCCGCGGGTGGCCTGCCCGAGCGACCGCACCGGCTCGGGCCCACCCGCGAGTACGGCGAACTTGTTCACGTCGTCCTGCCCGAACTCGTTCGCGATGAACTGCTCGGTGATCGCGCCGAGCGGTTCGTCGGCGACCGCCGAGGTGAAGAGCACGGTGCCTGGGTCGACCGTCGCGAAGAACGCCACGTCGACCGTCAGCAGCCGTCGCAGCCGGGTGAGCACGTCGGCCCGCAGTTGATCGGCGTCCAGCCCTGCGTAACAGTGCTGGATCAGCACGTCCAGGCGATCCGCCCCCATGGTTCGAATGCTACGCCGGTACGACGCCGAGTTGCCGGAGCAGACCGAGCTCGTCGAGCTGTCCCCAGCGCTCGACGATCAGGCCGTCGCGGAGGCGGAAGATGTTGATACCGGGCATCGTCACCGTCTTACCGGTGGGCGCGACGCCCATCACCTCGCCGCGGTGGGTGCCGCTCGCCGTGAACCGCTCGACGACCAGGTCGTCCTCGGCGATCAGCTCGTGCAGCTCGCTGTGCCAGTCCGGGAAAGCGGCCCGGATCACTGTGCCTGCGTGCCGGAAACCCTCGCGGTCCGGCGTGGCGCCGAATCCGGGTGGGTTGTGTGCGACGAAGTCCTCGGCCAGGTACGTGTCCACGGCTCCGAGGTCGCCTTTGCTGAACAGCTCGTCGATGAAGTCCTTGACGACGGCTTTGTTGCTCTCTGTTGTGCTCATGCCTCGATGCTCGGCTGCTCCCGCGCCGCGAACTACCCCGATTAGTTGGGGTTCTGCCGGCGCAATATCTCTGCGGCAGAGGTATTCTTCGGATATGAGTGAGGCGCTGACCGAAGATCTGCTGGCCGCGATCGGGCTGGTTCGCCGGCATCTGCGACGATCCGTCGGCCGGCCGTTCCCCGAGGGGGCGTTGACCGACTCGCAGGGCGAGCTGATCCGGACCGTCCGGCGCAATCCGGGCATCTCGGTCGCCGAGGCCGCGGCCGAGCTCGGGCTGGTCGCCAACACGGTCTCCACCCTGGTCGGCCAGCTGACCGAACGCGGTCTGCTGCAACGGACCCCCGACCAGACCGACCGCCGCGTCGCCCGGCTGACCCTGACCGACCCGGCCCGCGAACAGGTCGAGGCCTGGCGCGACCGCCGTACCGCTCTGGTCACCCGCGCGCTCGACGACCTCTCCCCCACGGACCGTGACGCGCTGCGGGCCGCGCTACCGGTACTCGCCGTCCTGGCGGAACGCCTCCATCCCGAAGAGCAGAAGGATCCCGTATGACTGCGGAGCCTGCTGTCGACGTGAGCGGGTTGAGTCACCGGTTCGGCGATCAGCTCGCGGTCGACAACTTCGACCTGACCGTCGACCCCGGTGAGTGTTTCGGGCTGCTCGGTCCGAACGGTGCCGGCAAGACGACCACCTTGCGCGTTCTCAACACGCTGTATCGGCCGCAGTCGGGTTCGGTTCGCGTGTTCGGGCTGGACGTGAAGGCCGATGCCATGGCGGTACGGCGGATGCTCGGGTACGTACCGCAGCAGCTGTCCATCGAGGGCGCGCTGTCCGGTCGGGAGAACGTGTCGTGGTTCGCGCGGCTGTTCGACGTACCGCGGCGGGAACGAGCCGCGCGGGTGGCCGAGGTACTGGAGCTCGTCGACCTGACCGACGCGGCCGACCGGCTCGCCTCGACGTACTCGGGCGGCATGGTGCGCCGGCTCGAGCTCGCGCAGGCGCTGGTGAACCGGCCCGCGCTGCTCGTCCTCGATGAGCCGACGGTCGGGCTCGACCCGGTCGCGCGAGACTCGGTCTGGGCGCGGGTGCAGGAGATGCAGGAGCGGTACGGGATGACCGTGCTGCTGACCACGCACTACATGGAAGAGGCCGACATCCTCTGCGACCGGGTCGCCCTGATGCACCTGGGGCAGCTACGGGCGGTGGGTACGCCGGCGGAGCTGAAGGCCGAGCTGCGACCCGACGCAAGCCTGGAGGACGTGTTCCGCCATTACACCGGCGAGAGCCTTGAGGCTTCCGCGAAGGGAGGTCTGCGCGATGTCCGTGGCACCCGTCGTACGGCCCAGCGTCTGGGGTGAGTCGCGACCGCTTCGGCTGATCTCGCGGATCGGCATATTCTGCCTGGTCGAGTTGCAGAAGCTGCGGCACGACCGGACCGAGCTGATTACGCGGGCGATCCAGCCGGTGTTGTGGCTGGTGATCTTCGGCCAGACGTTCAGCCGGATCCGGGCGATCCCGACCGGCAACGTGCCGTACCTCGACTACCTGGCGCCCGGGATCATCGCGCAGTCGGCGTTGTTCGTCGCGATCTTCTACGGCATCCAGATCATCTGGGAACGTGACGCAGGCATCCTCACCAAGCTCCTGGTCACCCCGTCGCCGCGGTCCGCCCTGGTCGCGGGCAAGGCGTTCGCGGCCGGAGTACGGACGATCGCGCAGGCCATCGTCGTACTGATCGTCGCCGCTTTGCTGGGCGTCAGCCTGACGTGGAACCCGCTGAAGCTGCTCGCGGTCCTGGTCGTGGTCGTCCTCGGCGCGGCGTTCTTCTCGTGCCTGTCGATGACGATCGCGGGCCTGGTCCTGCGCCGCGACCGCCTGATGGGCATCGGCCAAGCGATCACGATGCCGCTGTTCTTCGCGTCGAACGCGCTGTATCCCGTCTCGCTGATGCCGGGTTGGCTGCGCGCGGTCTCCCATGTCAACCCACTGACGTACGAGGTGAGCGCACTGCGCGGGCTCCTGATTGGCCAGCCGACGACGTACTGGCTCGACTTCACCGTCCTGATCGTGGCCGCCTTCGCCGGCATCTGCGCCGCCTCGGCGCTACTCGGGCGGCTCGCGCGTTAGAGGTCGTGCCTGACCCACACGTTCGGTTCCACGTAGACGGCATGGTTGTGCACGACGTCGACGTGGACCGGAACGAGCGCCTTCGGTACGACGACGGCGCCGGTGCGGTCGAACGGGAGGCCGGTCCACTCGCGCCACTCGTCGAGCGTGCCGGCGATCACCATCGAGCGCGGTGCGACCTGGACGATCTTGCCGCCGGCCTTCACGTGGACCCGGAGCCACGGGTCCTGAGGCAGCCCGTCGGGCCGGAGCTGGTCGACGTACTCCGTCATCGGCTGGTGGGCGTCCGTCTTCCCGTTCGGGCGGACCGGGGCGTAGAGCGCGGTGTGGCCCTTCGCCTGTACGGCCTGGCGCATCGCGGCGAGCATCTCGTGGGAGAGGCCGCGACCGAGGTGGGTCGGCCGGATCAGGATCTCCAGCGCGCTCGAGACGTTCGTCGTACGGCCGTTGCGCAGATCGTAGAAGCCCCAGTGCAGGACGCGGTCCCAGCCGCCGGTGGGAAGGTCGGTGCGGTTCTCGTCCGGGAACACGAACGGGATGCTGCGGCCGTGCGCGACCAGTTCACCGTCCTCGGTCGCGACCACGCACTGGTCCGGGAAGTGCACCGGGACCTGGCTCATGAACGCGTTCCCGATCGGGTCGTTGTGCATGAACTTCGGCCAGGCGTCGGAGAAGTCGTACATCCGCTCCAGGTACTCAGGCCGTTCGGCCAGCGTGGTGATCACGATCTCGGGCATGGGGTGCAGTCTGGCAGGCCAACAGCACCAGCAGCGACACGATTGCGGTGACGAGCCCGGCACCGATCAGGGTGTGTTCGGCGCCGAACGTGGCGATGATCGGACCGCCGGACAGCATGCCCGCGGAGCTGCCCGCGTTCACCACCACCGTCTGCCCCGATAGCAGTGCCCGCCGCTCGGCCCCGGACGACTCCCGCGTGATCAGCAACGAGATCGCCGCGATCCCGATCGCCACGGTCAGACCGGCGCCCGCGCCGAGCACCGCGATCGCCGATGGCGTGGTCCACAGTCCCATGCCGACGAAGCACAGGCCGCCGCCGGCCCACGCGATCGATGCCAACGGCACCGGCTTGGTCCGGCGGATGATCGCGAGCGACACCGCTGCTCCGAGCAGCGAGCCGATGCCGTACCCGGTCATGCCCGCGGCCAGGTACACCCCAGGACGCCCGCGCTGCTCGCCGATGATCGACAGGCCGAGCGTGAAAGCGAACCACATCACACAGCCCGTACCACGGACGATCCAGCCGTAGAACACATCAGAGCGGCCCTTGAGACTCGCGCGGATGGACGGGGTCGCGGACGCTTCAGGAGCACGCTCGGCCCGCACAGTGCAGGCGAGCAGCCCGGCTACGAGTACGGCGGCCGCTTCGATCCACAACAACCCGTTGGTGAGTCCGGTCGACACCGCGAACGCAGCCGTGGACGGACCGAGCAGCATCCCGACGCGCCGCAAGCCGTCCTGCCAGGTCAGCAGTACGACAGCCTTGCCCTCGCGCCAGCGGTCACCGGTATCGGCCAGGAGGGCGGATCGTCCTGGACTCGACAATGCGTCGCCGAAGCCGAGGAGCAATCCGCTCAGGACGAGTACTTCCGGTGTTAGCAGACCCAGCTCGGCAGATGCCGGCACGGCGGCGAGCGCGAGCGCGGAGATCGCCGCGACCACCGCCAGCCGCGGCCCCGAGTCCACCCATTGACGTGCCCTCCGCGCCCACCACGGCGACAGCAACATCGGTATGCCGGCGACGCCGCTCACCAGCCCGGTCGCGGCCACCGACCCGGTCTCCCGCAGGATCACCAGCGGCAGCGCGACCTGGGTGAACCGGAGCGCGAAGTCCGCCACTCCCCCGCCGGTCAGCAACGCGATCGCTTCGGTCCGGGCTCTCATGCCTTCGATTCTTGGCGAACCCGAACGCCCCGGGTACCCGGCGACCGTTGCGTGGTTGCCATAGGCTGAACCTATGGCCTCATTACCATCGGTCGAGGACCTGCGACTCGTACAGGCGATCAGCCGCACCGGCGCCGTCGCCACCGCCGCCCGCGAACTGCGCATCTCGCAGCCGTCGGCGTCGCAACGCCTGAGCAGGCTGGAACGGACGTGCGGTACCAAGCTCTTCGAACGCGACACCCGCGGCGCTCGCGCCACCCCCGCCGGCGCCGAGCTCAGCCGCCGTGCCGACCACATCCTGCGGCACCTCGAGGAGGTGTACGACGCGACCCGCGCGGCCGCGGCCGGTCAGCGCCTGATGATCGGCACGTTCGGCGGCCTCGCACCGATCCTGTTCCCGGTCCTGGACACCGCGCTCCCCGACGTCGACATCGAGCAGCAGATCGACCACGGCCACTTCCTGGTCGAGCGCGTCGCCGAAGGAACGATGGACGCCGCCTTCATCGCGATCGCCGAGCAGATGACGCTGCCCCGCGGCACCGTCGCGCGCCGGGTCGGCTACGACGACCTCGTACTGTTCGTACCGTCCGGGGCTCGCCCACCCGGCCGCGGCAGGGAGCCGCTGAAGCGCCGGCCGATCGTGTTCTCGACATACGACCGCGGGTTCGACGAGATCCACGCCCGGCTGGTCGCCCTCGGCGCCATCCCGCGCCGCGGGGTCAACCTCAGCACCACTGTCGCCATGGCTCGCCGCAGTTCGCACCTGGCCCTGGTCCCGCGCACCGCACTCGCCACCGAACTCCGCCCCGGCGAACACCTGACCGTGGCCCCGTTCCGCTACCGCCTGACCCTCTCCGTCGTCACGACCCCGACCCCACCCGAGCCCCTCATGTCCTACCTCCCCCACCTCCGCGCAACGTTGAACTTGTCGTGAACAAAGGCTCGTCGGGGGGCTTGATAGGGCAGACTCGGGGTGTGAACCTGGGGCGGTTGGCACGTGGGCAGCGGGTGCTGGCGGGGTTTTGGGGTGCGACGGTGGTGCAGGTTGCCGCGGTTGCCTTTGACGTCGGGATCCTGAAGCAGGCCAGCAAGGTGACGTTGATGCCGTTGCTGTGGCAGTGGTCCAGGACGCAGGACGCGCCGCCGCTGTTGCAGGCTGCGTTGCTCGCGTCGGCGGCGGGTGACCTGCTGCTGGAGACGGATCTGCAGTACGCCGGGATGGCGGCGTTCGCGGCGGCGCATGCGTGTTATCTCGCGGTGTTCCTGGCCGATCCGGCGCAGCGGTCGTGGCGCGTACTGGCGGCGTACTCGGCGCTGTCGGCGGCGTTGATCGCGGTCCTCTCCCCCGGCCTCGGTGGCCAGCGGGTACCGGTCGCGGTCTACGCGTTGTTGCTGACGGCAACCGCGGTGGCGTCGCGGTGGCACAACGCGCGCAGTGGGGCCGGCGGTGCGCTCTTCCTGGTGTCCGACGCGCTGATCGCGCTGCGGATGTCGGGCCGCGACTTTCCGGGGCGCGGCGCGCTGACGATGGCGACGTACGCCGCCGGGCAGTACTTGCTGGCGTCAGGGGTGACCAGATCTGACCGGTAGCTCGCTCGGGGCCGTGGCGTGATCAGCTCGGGGTGCCGGCCGAATCACGTGGGCGACGGTGTCCGTCGATGGCTGCCACCAGGATGGACACCAGCACTGCGGCGATGCCGATGGCGAACAGCACTTCCTCGTACGTCGACAGGGTCGAACCTGGCCGGCCACTGTGGCTGTGCAGCAGGACCGCTCCGCCCAGTGCGGCGAACAACGTGCCCAGCACCGGAACGGCGATGAAGCCGATCCGGGCACGCAGGTACCCGACGGTCAGGATGCCGATCGCGAACGCTGCCGGCACGGCAGGAACCATCGCCAGGCGATCGTCGTAGCCGACGAGGTGCGATCCCAGCCACCCGGCGGCGGCGATCGCGCACGCCGCGGCCGCCAGGACGACGACGGTACGCCACACGCTGCCGGCGATGGTGCGGCCCGGTCGAGTCCGGCGGTCGCTCTGCAGTGTCATCCGCTCAGTATGGGTGTCGGCGGGTGCGCCGAACCCGTGCAGCGAACTCGCGGGGAAACAACCTGACCGGTAGTGGTCATCCTCGTTGACGCCCGGCGCCCGCCGCTGTGGGGTTGACGGTATGGCGACCGTCGACGACGTCCGGCGACAGTTCCGGAACCCGCCGCCCGAGGGGCGGCCGATGATGCGCTGGTGGTGGTTCGGGCCGTCCATCGAGCGAGACGAGATCGACCGCGAGCTGAACGCGATGGCCGCCGCGGGACTCGGCGGGGCGGAGGTCGCGTTCGTGTACCCGATGGGGCCGGTGACAGCGCCGTTCGGTTCGCCGGAGTTCCTCGAGCTGGTCGGCCACGCGGCGCGGACCGCGAAGTCACTCGGGTTGCGGTTCGACGTGACGCTCGGGAGCGGGTGGTCGTACGGGGGTCCGCACATCGGGCCGGAGTTCGCGGCGCGGAAGCTGCACTGGGACCGGCGGGAGATCGGGGCGGCCGCGTACGACGTACCGATTGCTCCGGGCTGGCCCGGCGACGAGTTCGTGGCGGCGTACGTCGGCGACGGCAACGCGCCTTCGTCGTACGTCGAGGTACCGGTGAGCGACGGGGTGATCCACGTACCGGCGGGCGGGCAGCCGCGTGAGGTAGTGATCGCCATGTCGCGGGTGACCGGGCAGCAGGTCAAGCGGACCGCTGTCGGAGCTGAGGGGCACACCCTCGATCACTACTCGGAGGCGGCCACCCTCGAGCACATCCGCTGCGTGGCTGAGCCGTTGGTGAAGGCCGCCGGGCCGGAGCTGCTCGGGTCGGTCTTCTGCGACTCCCTCGAGGTGTACGGCGGGGACTGGACGCCGGCGATCTTCTCCGAGTTCCTCGAGCGGCGCGGGTACGACCTGCGACCGCGGCTCTACCAGTTGCTGGTGGACGTTCCGGGCGCGCGGGAGTTGCGGATCGACTTCGGGCGGACGTTGTCGGAGTTGTACGAGGACAACTTCCTGAAGGTGTTCCGGGAGTGGGCGGCCGGGTACGGCGTACCGTTCCGGATCCAGAGCTACGGCGAACCGCCGGCGACGATGAGCAGCTACCGGCACGCGGACATCTTCGAGGGCGAGGGCTGGGCCTGGAAGGGGATCCCGGAGACACGCTGGGCGTCGTCCGCGGCGAGCATCTACGGCCGGTCCGTGGTGTCGGCAGAAGTCTGGACGTGGGTCCATTCGCCGTCGTTCCGCGCGACACCGCTCGACCTGCAGGGTGAGGCCCACGAACACTTCCTCTCCGGCGTCAACCAGCTCATCGGCCACGGCTGGCCGTACTCACCCACCGACGGGCCCGGTCTCGGCTGGATCTTCTACGCGTCCGGAGCCCTGGACGACCGCAACCCTTGGTGGCCGACGGCAACCTCCTTGTTCAGGTCCCTCCACCGTCTGTCGTGGGTGTTGCAGCAAGGTATGCCGGTCCGCCCGGTCAAGATCTACATCCCGGCCTCGGACGCGTACGTCGCCGGCGGCCCCGAGCCGCTCAACTTGTACCGCGTCGTTCGGCGACTGATACCGGAGGAGATCCCGCGGACGATCCGCGAGGCCGGCCTCGACTTCGATCTGGTCGACGACGACGCGATCACGGTCCTGAAGCCGGCCGACGTCGGGCTGATCGTCGTACCGGACGGGACCACGGTCCCTGACGACACGCGCCGCTGGCTCGACGCGGTTCGCGCGGTGGGCGGTGTGGTCGTCACGGACCTCGCGGAGCTCGCCGGTCAGTTGCCGACCGCACCGTTCGCTCCGGTGACCGACGTCGGCGTCGTACGCCGGCGCCTCGACGACGGGGACTTCTACTTCGTGGCCAACACCGCCACCGAGGTCCGCACACTCACCTTCGCCCGGCCCATGGAGCGTTGGGATCCGCACTCGGCCGAGACCTCGGTCGGCCTCACGACGACGCTTCACCCCTATCAGTCGGCCGTCCTCGTCGGCCCCGTCGATGGTGAGGAGACGTCTTCCGGCGGCCGGTCCGTCGCCGCGCAGCCGGAGAGCTGGACGGTTGCTTTTGGCAACGACGTTCGACCCGTCGAGCTCCCGCACCGCTGGGAGGACGAGCCGGCGCTGGCGACGTACTCCGGGTCCGCCACCTACCGCACCGAGCTGGAGCTCACCGACACCACCGGCCGTATCGTCCTCGACCTCGGCCCGGGTGAACCTGTCGCGCCGGACAGCGAGCCGTACCTACCGGGCAACTCGTACCGTGCCCTCATCACCCCGCCGGTCGGTGTGGCCGCGGACGTCTACCTCAACGACACGCACTGCGGTTCGCTCTGGGCGCCGCCGTACGAGGTCGAGCTCACCGACGCCGCGCGACCGGGCAGCAACGAGCTGCGGATCGTCGTACACAACACCGCCGCCAATGCCCTGTCCGCCGACCAGCACCTGCTGGACACGGCGGCTGAAGTCACCAAGCAGTACGGCCGCCGCTTCGACCTGCAGCACATCGAGCATGCGGCCGACTACTTGAACTCCGGCCTGCTCGCCGTACCGCGAATCCTCCGCCAAACCTGAGACCGTCAGGCCTGAGACAGGAACCGATCCAGCACCCGCGACCCGAACTCCAGCGACGCCGTCGGCACCCGCTCGTCGATCCCGTGGAACATCCCCATGAAGTCCAGCTCCGGCGGCAGCTGCAACGGCACGAACCCGAAGCACCGTACGCCCAACCGGCTCCACGACTTGGCGTCCGTACCGCCCGACATCAGCAGCGGAGCGAACCGGGCCTGTGCGTCCTCGGCCTGTACGCACGCCTTCATCGCCTCGACGAGCCCGCCGCTGAACTCGGTCTCCAGCGCGATGTCCGTGACCACGGTCTCCCGCTGCACCTTGTCGCCGATCAGCTCGTCGATGGTCGCGTAGAACTCGTCCTCGTACCCGGGAAGGAAGCGCCCGTCGACATGCGCCTCGGCGTCGCCCGGGATCACGTTCACCTTGTAGCCGGCGTTCAGCATCGTCGGGTTCGCGGTGTTGCGGATCGTTGCCCCGAACATCCGGCTGAAGCTGCCGAGCTTGGCCAGCGTGGTCGTCATGTCGTCCGGGTCGAGCTCCGTACCGAGCACGTCCTCGAGCGTCTTCAGGAACTCGCGCACCGTCGGCGTGACCCGCAGCGGCCATTCGTGTGAGCCGATCCGGGTGACCGCCTCGACCAGGTTGGTGACCGCGTTGTCGGTGTTCACCATCGACCCGTGTCCCGCCGTACCGCGGGCCTTGAGCCGCATCCAGTTCATGCCCTTCTCGGCGGTCTCGATCAGGTACAGCCGCAGGTCGTCCTTGACCGTGATCGAGAACCCGCCGACCTCGCCGATCGCCTCGGTGCAGTCGGCGATCGTGTCCGGGTGGTTGTTGATCAGCCACTGCGCGCCGTACACACCGCCGGCCTCTTCGTCGGCCGTGAACACCAGCCGCACGGGCCGCCGCGGTTTCACCCCGGCCCGCTGGCGGGCCCGTACGACCGACAGCACCATCGCGTCGAAGTCCTTCATGTCGACCGCGCCACGGCCCCACACGCAGCCGTCGAAGATCTCTCCCGCGAACGGGTCGACCTTCCAGTCCTTCGGGTCGGCGGGTACGACGTCCAGGTGCCCGTGGACCAGCAGTGGGTCCGCATTCTGGTCCTCGCCGTCCCACTGCGCGACCAGCGTCGCGCGGCCCGGCTCGGACTCGTAGATCGTCGACTCGATCCCGACCTCGTCCAGCTTCGCTGCGACGTACTCGGCCGCGACCCGCTCGCCGTTGCTCTTGCCGTTGCCGTAGTTCGTGGTGTCGATCCGGATCAGCTCACCGCACAGCTCCACCACCTCGGCGTCAGGGCTGTACGACGGACGGTCGCTGGAGGTCGTCATGGGTCCCATCCTCCCCCATTTCGAATGACCGCCGCCGCACCGGGTATGTGGAGAGTGTGAAAGGTGATCGGGTGGAGATCGTGGTCGACACGGGCAACGGCGTGGCGACGTACGAGATCACGGCCACCAAGGCCGGCCGCCGCGTCGAGATCACCAGTTCCCGCAACCTCACCGAGGTCACCGAGGTCACCCGCTCCGGCACCCCGATCCGCACCGCCCGCTTCCTCACGGCCCGGGTGGTCGCACTCGTCGAACACCCAGCCGACGGTGCACGGCCACGCTGAGCACGCACGCATATAGGCCTTGCCCGCGGGTACCGCAGGTCCGACGGATCGCAGTACGAAGGGGTGATCGCGGATGAGTGCCGGAGACAAGGCGAAGCACGCTGCCAAGGCCGCCAAGGGCAAGGCCAAGGCGATGGTCGGCGACGCGACTGACAACCGGGACCTGCAGGCGGAAGGTCAGGCCGAGAAGAGCAAGGAAGACCTGAAGCAGGCCGGCGAGAAGGTCAAGGACGCGTTCAAGGACTGACGCGCGGACGGTCGGCTGCCGCTTCGTTCGGAGCGGCAGCCCAGGGGGTCAGAGGACCTTCAGCCCGTACATCTCCCCGAGCGGGTCCGCGATCAGCTCGATCCGGGCGCCGTCGGGGTCGCGGAAGTAGATCGACGTACCGCTCTCCTCCTGGAACTCCACGCCGTAGTCGGTCAGCCGCCCCTTCAGCTCCTCCCAGCGCGCCGGCTCCACCGAGATCGCCAGGTGGTGCAGCCCGCCGAGCACTTCGGCGTACGGCCCGAGGTCGAGCCCCGGGAAGTCGAAGAACGCGAGCAGGTTCCCGTTCCCGATGTCGAAGAAGAAGTGCGTGGACCCCTCGTAGTCCCGGTTCCCCACCATCTCGGTCAACGGAAACCCGAGCACCTCCTGGTAGAACCGCACCGTCCGCTCGACGTCCGCACACAGTAACGCTGTGTGATGAAGCCCACGCGCTGACGACTTCCCGCCGGGCTTCAGGTACGCCGTCCGGATCCGGTCCCGCTCGGCCTCGATGCCGGGCAGATCGATGTCGGTCATGCCGAGTCCCCCTCAGATCCGGAAGAACAGGTTCAGGTACCGGTCCGCGACAGCCCGGTCTCCACGGATCGTACCGGCGTTGCTGCGGCCGAACGCGGTCAGGACGAAGCTTCCCGGGTCGAACTCGATCACGGTCGGCAGGTCACCGACATCGCCCGCCGCGTAGTCCATGCCGTCCGGCCCGACGGTGACCCGGGTGTCGCCCGCGTTCGGTCCGCTGGTGATCCGGATCCCGAGCTCGCACGGGTCCTTCGCACCGGTCGTGTACTTCCACAGCACGAACATGAACGGTACGAGCAGATCGGCCGCCTCGCCCGACAGCCCGTGCGCCCGGCCGGTGCCCTGCCGGATGTCCCACGAGTGCACGCCGTAATCCATCAACTGGAACGCCGGGTAGAAGAACGCGGGCAGCGGCCCCATGTAGAAGTGCGGCACCGTGAACCCGGCCCAGTCGTCCGGCCCGAGCGCGTCGAACATCCCCATGATCTTGTCGAAGTCGGTCCGCAGCCGCTCGACGAGCTCGTCCTGCGGCACCCCGCGGAGCGCGAGCGCCTGCTTGTCCACCCGCTCGGCCATCCCCGGGAGCCCGTACGCCGCCGGCACCTCCGTGTGCGACCGCGCCGCGTCGAACGCCACGAAGTACGCCTCGGTCGTGTCGGTGAGATGCGCCACCACATCCCGCACTTCCCAGTGCCCGGCCCCGGTCGGCGCCTCCCACACGTCCGCCCCGTCCACCATCCCGAAGAACAGCTCCGCCTCGTCCCGAACGACCCGGAGCATCGTGTCCTTACCCTCGAACGTCATCCCGTTCCACGCGTCCACGGCGCCCTCACCTCCACCTGCGAGGCCGATGCTTCAATTTCAAACTACGCCCCCGACACGCGACCGTCACCACCCCAACGCCCCGATGTGAATTCCACCCTTGGAGTTTGCTACTGTTCTCCGGTCGGCACCGCACAAGCGGTCAGACCACTCGTCCGGGTGGCGGAATAGGCAGACGCGCTAGCTTGAGGTGCTAGTGCCCTTCGCGGGGCGTGGGGGTTCAAGTCCCCCCTCGGACACCAACGCTAAAGCCACGCAGAGCGGGGCTGATGGCGACTTCAGCCGATCTGGTCTCGTGGTGTCGGCAACGCTCGAAAATGAGGCCGATCCGACGCTCGAAAACGAGGCCACCGGTTCGTCGGTTTCTAGTTTGCCGTGTCTTGGGTTCTGATGCTGGGCAGGGTGTCGATGCCGCGGTTGCGTAGCCGGTAGCTGGCGCCTTTGAGGGTGAGGACGTCGGCGTGGTGGACGATGCGGTCGATCATCGCGGCGGCGACGGCTTGGTCGCCGAAGACGCCGCCCCAGCCTGAGAAGGGCAGGTTGCTGGTGAGGATCAGCGAGGCGTGTTCGTAGCGGGATGAGACGAGCTGGAAGAACAGGTTCGCGGCGTCTTGTTCGAAGGGCAGGTAGCCGACTTCGTCGACGATGATCAGCCCGTAGCGCCGCAATCTGGCCAGTTCGTGAGGGAGCTTGCCGGCGCGGTGGGCGTCGGTGAGCCGGGTGACCCAGTCGGTCGCGGTCGCGAACAGGACCCGGTGGCCGTGGTTGGCCGCAGCGATGCCCAGGCCGGTGGCCAGGTGGGTCTTGCCGGTGCCGGGCGGGCCGAGCAGTACGACGTTGCGAGCTTCGGTGAGGAACCCGCCGGATGCGAGGGCGGCGATCTGCTGGCGGACCGCGGGTTGGGCGTCCCAGTCGAACTCCTCGATCGTCTTGCGGGCAGCGAACCCGGCGGCCCGGATCCGCAGTTGAGCGCCGGAGGCGTTGCGGGCGGCGACCTCACGGTCGAGCACCGCGGCGAGATATTCCTCATGCGTCCAGCCGGTGTCACGGGCATGATCAGCCAGCCGGCCGGCTGCTTCGATGATCCGGGGTGCCTTCAACGCCGCGGCCAGATAGGCCAGTTGCTTGAGCGCATCGCTGGTGTCGTTCTTCGTCTTGCCTGTGCTGGTCGCCATCAGGCCACCTCCTCCCCGGTCAGGTCCCCGGTCAGGTCCCCGGTCAGGTCCCCGGTCAGGCCGCCGTCGATGAGCCCGAAGGCGCGGTCGTAATCAGTCAGGTCTCGCACCAGTCCCTCGAATGGATCGGGCGTGGGTCGGGGCCGCTGATATTGCTCACGCAGCACCTTCGCGGCCGCGACGTGGGTGGGGTCGGTGATCGTCATGCCACGTGCCCAGACCCGATCGTGGACGGCGACGAGCCGTCCCTCATGGCGCGCCTCGATCCGGGACAGATCCGCGTGAACGTCGACGAACCGGCCGATCACCGCCGGATCGACCGAGTAGTCCGAGGAGTCGACGCGGACGTAGTAGTCGCGTCCCAGCCGGATCCGGTTGACCCAGCCGAGTGCCGGCGCGACCGGCGGCAACGGCAGCATCGCAGCCCTGTCGGCGTCGAGCAGGTCGATCGGACGGGCCTTGATCGTGCGCACGGTCCGGGCATTCGCCTTCGTGAGCCACTCGGTGAACTGGGCGTTGAAGTCCGCCGGCGACGTGAACTCGCGGCCGGACATGAAGGAGGTCTCGAAGAACCCGTTGCGTCGCTCGACCACCCCCTTCGACTCGGGGTCGTAGGGCTTGAGCCGCTGCAGGGTCGTGGCAGGGTGCCCGCGAACGCACCCACTCCATCAGCGTGCCGCTTGCCGCGACCGATGCCGGACTCGTTGTCCCAGATCAACCGGCGCGGCACCCCGCCGAGCTCCCGCAGCAGCACCCACATCGCCAACAGCAGGTCTTGGGTGTGTCTGGTGGGGATCATCTTCGCGACCATGAAGCGTGAGTGCGCCGCGGTCATCACCATCACCGGCAGCAAGACCTTGGTGCCGTCCTCGAGCGGGATCTTCTTCGGCGGGAACCACAAGTCGCACTGCACCGCGTCACCCGGCAACCAGGTCAACCGATCCGACGGGTCGACCGGCCGATGGTCAGGCCGCAGCCGCCGGACATTGTCCCGAAACCACGTGATCGACCCGGTCCACCCAACCCGCTCGGCGATCACCGTGGCCGGCATGTCCGGCGTCGTCGCCAGCAGTTGACGCACCAACGGCTCGAACGGCGTGAACGCCGTCGGCACCGCCGCACGCTCGTACTTCGGCGGCCGATCCGATGCCAACGCCCGCGCCACCGTCGACCTGCCGATCCCCAGATCCCGCGCAACCTGACGCTGCGGAACACCGTCCGCGACCAGCCGCCGGATCTGAGCCCAATCCTCCACTGAGATCACCCATCCAATCTGTCTGGGTGGCCTCGTTTTCGACCGTCGCTATGGCCTGTTTTCAAGCGTCGTCGACAGGGGCGGCGGTCGGAACACTTGCCACCCTCATCGTCGCCTTGCGAGTACTGCGGCTTGAGCAGCTGGACCGCATGCGTCAGGACGTTCCATCGGTCCGATGCTGGGTTGAGCACTCCGCGGTCGTCAGAAGACGCCTCGATGATGATCCGCATTTTCGGATTGCTCCGTGGATTGAGCAAAGACGGATACGGATGAAGTACGCAGCGCCGGTGCTCGTCGTGCAGAACGGCTCCGACGTGGTCGTCTAAGCGTCGCGGTCTGTTCAGTGCGAGAGTCAGAATTCGTTCACGTTGCGAGCTACCGCGTGGAATCCATCCAGATCTTGCGGCCAGGAGAGACCGTTCGGTTGCCGCTCAAGGCCCTGGATGATGCCCGCCCGCGTGATCTCGACCCAGGTCTTCAGCAGGTCGTTGTTGCATTCACTGATGGCCGGCGTCATCGCTGTAGACGCGATGGCTCTGGCGGACTTCACATATTGCCGCCACTTCGATGGTGGGCGCCTTGGCGGCGCGGTCGCTACTGGTTCAATGAGTACGAGTTGGTGTTGCGCCGGGGCGGTTGGTGGCCAACCGGAACACAAGCTCTGGAGAATGATCCGCAGATAGCCTCTCCTGCTTCTCGACGCGACGTTAGCGGTCCGCTGGCACATGCTGGTGGTCGAGCAGCGAAGCGCTGCTTGTTGTACCAGAGGGCGGAGGCGATCCGGGCTGGCACCCGAACCGCGTCCAACGAACGACCAGTCCCGGGACTCAATCCAGAACGGAGGTTCACTCGTGAGCCTAAAGCCGAGTGGCGGAGGCGGCCTACCACCCCGTCAGGTGCGCCTGCTCATTCTCGCGGCGAACGTGATCGGCTGGGGGCGGCCTTCTGCCCTTTGGCTATCAACCGTCAGATCGCCGCGCTCACGGACACTGCCGACTGCCGACTCGGCCACGCTATTGGTCTGCAGCCTCATCCGGAGCACTAAGGGGTGCAGAGGCTCGACGGGATGGGCGTGCCCGATAGGTGGCAACGAGCAGGGACAGTGCGCCACCACCGACAATTCCGAGGATGGCTAGCAACATGTTTCCCTTCCACGCTGCGCTGCGTTCGGTGCTTGCCACCGAGACCACCGCACGGCTGTCGTTCGGCGTCCACATCATGACGTCGCCTTTATCCGAGCTTGGTGGCCAACTCGACACAGAGTCCGTCCACTGATGATTCCGGGTCAAGAATTGACAGCCGGCAACATGAGGACGCAGATAGTCCAAGCCCAGCGAGCCTTGGACGATGCTGTCAGCGCCAGGCATGTCCGGCTGGTCTCCTAGGTAGGGCAAGCTCGTCAGGTGATGCGCCCAGTCCGGCGACGACTCCATCCGCGCGTTCCCTGTGAAAGCCACCCTGATGACCTCCAGGTCCTTTTGCCAGGCGAAGCAGGCGGAGGCCCCGACCACCTCGTGCTCGTCGCCAGGGACAGGCACAGTCCCGGTCACCATCTCGCAGGTCGCTACGTCGGACCCCGACGTGCAGCTCGGGTACTCGTTGGTGAAGGTCACCTCTTCTGATCGGACATCCCGCAGAACGGCTGAGCCGACCATTCCCACCGCGAACGGTCTGCCGGCGAACTCCTTCGGGAATTCGATCTCGTACCTGACCTCGGGATCACCCTGACTGACATAGGTCGTCAAAGTGACGCCATTGCCGTCCAGCAATGATCGTTGCTTCTCATCAAGACCTAAGCCGAAGACGTAGACGTCGACGGTTCCGAAGTCAGTCAGGTTCGCTGATGGTGTAGTAAAAGCAGGAGGAACGAGGACTGACGACACCACGACTGCGGTCAGACAGGCGGTCAAGGTTGCCAGCAGAACCCAGAAGCGCTTGGGCGACGGCGGCTGCGCAGTCCGATGTCTCTCGAGTTCCTTCCTTGTATCGTCCGCAGCACGTTGGGCTGCGAGGGCCAGCTTCCGGGTCTCAGCCAGAGTCGGCCGCGATCGCACTTCCTTCGGCGGCTTCTTACCCCTCTTGTGGGACTTCCCCATGCAGCGCCCTATTCCCTGATCTCGTTGGCAGAGCCGTGCTTGCCAGGCACATCGTCATCAACACGGTCTCGCACAGCATTAACGAGATCCGCAAGCTCGTCCCACCAAGGTCTTCACCCGACTCCCCCGACACCTCATCCCCATACCCAGGCACCCGGTGCATGCCTCCGTCTCGCCCGCGGATGTCCGGCACATTCGCCAGACACTGTGCGTATCGCTACCCGAGATGGCACCGTTACGGCACAGCGCCGTCTCATCGTGGCGAGATGCTCCCTCGAGCACGCACGAAACCGCCGACGGCCGGTGTCCCGGATCGCCGCCATCCTCACTTGGGACCGGCCTGCTGGCTCGGACAACCGCCGTGCTCGTGCTGTCGTCCAGCCGCTGCCCCAATTGCTACGGTGCCGTCGCCGCGCCTTCCTCTCGCCGTGCCGCGCCCAGGTGGCCGTTCGCGAGAATCGCCACCGAGGTAAGCCTCCAGTTCAAGGATTCAAGCAGCATTTGATGTAACGCCTGTTTAGCCCGTGCGATGTAGGAGGTGGTGGCCGGGGTAGCGAGGTTGGGCCACGAGGGGACGTATGCGTCGGTGGATCTTGCTGATTGTTGCTGTCTGTTTGGTCTGCGTTGGGATCGGGGTCGTGGCAACATTGCCTATGCCCTGATGTCCAAGAGCCTCGTCACGGGTGCATGGATCGAGAAGCATTGCGGTGGGCCAATCCTGGGACGGCCGTTCATGTCCCCGGCCCCAGGTCCGGGCAAGCTTGAGGATCTGCCGATCGGAGACGACGGCCGGATGATCAGTTTCGGCGACTCGTTCGCCGCAGGCGAGGGCGCTCCCAGCACCAACCAATACGAGATCAAGTCCCGCGGAGACTCGGAGCGCGGTTGCCAGGGGTTCTTCCCAACGCCGGGCGGCCCGAGCACAACAACGTTGCGAGCTTCGGTGTGGGAACCCGGTGGAGGTCAGGGAGCAGCGAGCCAATCCCATCGACCCAATCATTACAACGTCAGCGACCACTGGTCCGCTGAGGATCCTGACTGGCTGAAGTCCCTCGTCTCGTCACTCGATCGCAATCACGGCATGGGCACCGTACAACGGCCGGAAGGCCCTGGCGGCATCATCCCGGTCGAGTAGAAGGCCCTTCTTCTGCTACTCAGCCGATGTCCGCCGAAACCGTACCCGGCAGCAGGCGTATGCCGGGTGTGCGATCAGAAGGAGAAGCCCGGTGCGTCGTCGCGGCAGATTCACCGAGGGCCGTACGAGCGTGTCCTCTCGGCGGGTGCCGAGGAATTGTCGGAGCTCGCGGATAGGCTGATTATCAGGTTCGTTCGTAGGACTGACCAACAGGTGGCACGGCACCGGAACCAAGCTCTACCGTGCACGCTCGACCAGGAGGATCCATGGCGACCCTTGCCAGCTACTTTCGCGAAGCACTGCAGAACATCGAGCCCGGCGAGGACGCCGACCACGCACGTGACGCCCACGCCGAGGTGCGCGCGGTCCTGCAGAAGTCGCAGGACCTGAAGAACCTCGGGATCAACCCGGTTCTGATCGGCTCGTACAAGCGCCAGGTCTCGATCCGCCGGGTGAAGGACGTCGACGTCTTCGGCCGTCTGGACGACGCGGACGATTCCCTGCGCCCCGGGTACGCCCTGACCCTGTTCCACGACGCTCTCCTGGCCGAATACAACGAGGACCGCGTCGAAGCCCAGCATCGGTCGTTAAAGGTCGATTTTCCCGACTACGACCTCGCGGTCGACGTCGTTCCCGCTCGCAGGGCCGGCGACAACTGGGAGATCCCGAAAAAGACCGACCAGGACAACCGTGCGAGCTGGATCGAGACCAATCCGCTGAAGCTCAACGACCTCACGAACCAGATGAACGCGGACTTCACGCTCAACGGCAATGGCATCTACGTACCGACGATCAAGCTGGTCCGGCAGGTTCGGCGCACTTGGCTCGACGACCAGCCGGGAGGCTTGTTCCTCGAGCTCATGACGTACTGGGCATTTCGCGATCACAAGCCCTCAGGCCACAGCCAGGCCGAGTACCTGACCCTCGTCCTCGAACACATCGCTGAGGCGATGCCGACCGTCGCCGAGAACGGCCTCGACGACCCGACCATCGACGGCAAGAAGATCGCGACACGCGCAACCGAGGACGACTTCGATGTCGCGATCAAGAGGTTCGAGGAGGCCGCCGAGCTCGCGCGCGAGGCCTTTGACGAGGAGGACGATTGCCCGGCCGCCGTCCTGTGGCAGCGCCTCGTCGGCGAGACCACCGAGGAGGAACAGGTGTTCCCGACCCCGGAGTACTGCAACACCGACGGCACGCATCGCGCGACCGCGACAACAATCAAGGGCGCCGGGTCGCCGGCAGGGACCGGCCGCTACGCGTGATGGAACAGCCGGGTCGCGAACTCGCAGCCGCGCGCGCAGCACTGCGCCGTGGTCTCCAGACTCTCGGCTTCGCCGATGACGGTGAGTTCCTGCGCGGACCTGTGGTGTGGGCGCACCCCATCACCGGGCCCGCCACCGCCACAGTCGACATCACGATCCTCGATCAGTACCCGTTCGGGCCGCCGCGGATCGTACTGCTCGATGCGGGCACGGCGCTGGACATCACCTTCCACATCCAGGACGGCGCCTTGTGCCTGTGGGACACCACCGAGCCGGTGGCCGACGCTCCGTGGACGGATCCGGAACGGCTCCTTGGCCAGATAGCGGGCTGGCTCACCCAGACTGCGCTCGGGTGGCCAGGCGACGACGACACTGACCTGGAGCGATACATCGAGGCCGATACCGACGCGCGTCTGGTTCTGTACGACGACACGGAACTCGAGGGCCTATCTGGCTGCCTGGACACGAAGATCGACCAACTCGAGACGACGATCACCGTGCTGCCGGTACCTCGCATAGTGCCGCCCAGCCATCGCCCCAAGAAGGGCATGCCACGCCGCAGCGAACACCTCGCCTGGCACGCCGATCTAGGGGAGCTCACGCGCCCACTGACCGGATGGGACGACACCGAAGCCGCCCTGGGAGACGACGCGAAGACGGTGCGACGACTGGTGATGCAAGGGGCACTTGATCTGCTCCTGCTGCGCTACCGGCGCGCCGGCCGGCCGGGCGTACTCGCTCTAAGCACGGTCAAACGTGATGGGAAACCCACCGTTCGACGCTGTGAGGCCGCCGACACCAGCGAAGGGTCGCGGAGGCTACGCTCCGCTGCGACCTCGTCACAGGTCAGCGACCGTACGGTGGCCATCGTCGGCTGCGGCGCCGCCGGCTCGTTCGTGGCCGATCTGCTGTTCCGAGACGGCGTATCTCACCTCGAGCTACGCGATCCGCAGATCCTGCGACCGGGAAACGTCGTTCGGCACCTCGCCGCTGACGCCTTCGTGGGACTCCCGAAGGTCGCGGCGACGAAGGCCAGTCTCGCCGCAACCGGCCTCGACGTGGCACACGTCGACATCCACGTCTCCGCAGTCACAGATCCGACTGTCGCGATCAACCTGCTGCGTACGCACGACGTCGTGATCGACGCCACGGCCGACGAGCGCGCTACCGCTCTGCTCCGCTGGGCGGCCGAGCAGACCCATCGCTCGCTTGTCTCTGTGGCGGTCATGCGCGACGGCGGAGTCGCCCGCGTCGACCGGTTCCCGCTCCAAGGCGACGAGCAGCACTTGCCGCCAGTGCCACCCCACGACGATGCGCCCGGCCCGTACCGCGAGCGTGGCTGCGGGGACATCGTGTCCCCCACTCCGCCGTCTGCTGTCGTGGCTGCCGCTGAACTCGCAACGGCACTGACTATCGACGTGCTGACACTCGAGAGACGGCTGCCAGCCACCGTTGTTCGCGTGCTCCGACCGCAACCCGACGCGCCCTACGACACACTGACCACCTTGACTGCAGCTCCGGGGTTGAATCGGTGACGGGACGCCACGTTCGGGTGTGGCTCGCCGGACCAGTCACGACGGAGCTCACCGACCTCGCCACCGCCGCCACGCCACGGGAAACCGGTGGCCTGCTGTTGGGATGGTGGGACGACGGTGCCTTGGTGGTACGGCACGCTGTGGAAGCACCCGACCGCCAGGCGAGCCGCTCCTCCTGGAATCGCCGCCCCGAAGTCGCGAAGCACGCGCTGAACATCGCCCTGGAGGAGCTGGATCACCCTCTGCTCGGCTACATCGGCGACTGGCACTCCCACCCCGAAGTGTGCGGCGCAAGTGGTCGCGACACCCAGTCGCTCGCCGCCACGTCCCTGCAGTACGCCGACCCGCTGGTCCTCGTCGTGCACCTACCGGACCGGACGCTCGACGTCCGCGCCGCCCACCGTGGCCACCCCTGTTCCGTCTCCGTCTCCCGCCAGGATCCTAGGACTCGCTCATGACGCTTCCCGCACGCGCGGCCGCACTCCGCGGCGACGACTACCAGCACGCCATCGGCTGGAAGTGGGTGTGTGAAGCGCTCGATGATCCAGATGTCGAATCAGTGAGCATCGAGGACAAGGAGGGCGGAGCGTTCGACGACATCGTCGTCCGGCGGCGCACGAAGCCGACGATCTACTGGCAGGTCAAGAGCTCGAACTACGGCGACACCATCGTCAACGAGGATTGGCTGTTCACCAAGAAGACCAAGAATGGTTCCAGCCCACTGCAACACTTCTACGCCACCTGGCGGACCCTGCGGAGTGCCGGAGGATCGTTCGAACTCGCCCTCGTCACCAACCGCGGATTCGACGCCCACGACCCCATTCTCGGGGCATCCCGCAGCCTGTACGACGGCCACGTGCAGGTCGACAGCATCCGCGTCGCGGGATCTCGCTCCGACCTGGGCAAGGCGCGCGACCGCTGGGCGAAACACCTCGCGATCGCCACCGATGAGCTACTCGACTTTCTCAGCGACCTGAAGCTCCTACAGGAGGGCAGCGAGTCGTCGGTCGACAAGCTGGCGCAGGCGACGATGCGAAACGTCGGCCTCCGCGCAGACCCGGACGCCGTGGTCATCGGCAAGGCGATGGTGCGGGAGTGGGTCAAACAGGGTCTCGGCCCACAGACCAGGGACGACCTCCGGCGCCAGGTCGCCGACAACGGCCTTCTGGCCCGCTCTGGAACGGTCGTTTTCGCAGTGCACGCCATCGACCGGACGCCGAACCGGGTGCAGCCGACCGTCGAGCTTGACATCGTCGACCTGTACGACGGTGACGAGCCGTTCGCACGGCGCCAGTTGCGCGAACCCGCCGACTGGGACGTCCGCGTTCTGCCCCTCCTGCACGAGAGGGTCCGCGAACTCGAGGCATACGGTCCTCGGCGGGTCGAGGTGACCGGCGCGATGCGCCTGCCGATGCTCTTCGCGGTGGGCCGCGCGCTTCCGGACGTCCGGAGATGGCTCCTCAGCTGGGATCAGCACGGCGAAGAGTGGACGACAGCCGATCCCTCGAGCGTCACACCTCGAGTACTCAGCGATCGTCAACTAGCCAAGGGCACTGACCTCGCCGTCGCGATCGCGCTCACCTCCGACCCGACCACCAGCATCGAGAACTGGGCACGGGCCAATAGCCCGGCGCCTGGCCGCCTGCTCGTCCTTGGCCCCGACCACGATCCCAGCCACACCGCAGTACCCGGCGGGGATTGGTCCGCCGGGTGGACACGTGCTGCTCGCGAGACCATCCGCCAGGCCGCCACCAGCACTACAGCCAGGCGCGTTCACTTGTTCCTCGCCGCGCCCGCAGGAACGGCGCTGATGCTCGGCCACTACTGGAACATGATGCCGACCACCGTTTTGTACGAGTACATCCCGTCGGAGGACACCTATGTTCAGACGATGACCCTCGGCTAGCCACGGGGCAACGGATGCCTGAGGTTCCCGGGCATATCTTTATCCAGATCAGAGGGTGTGAGGTTCGTGGCTGGCCGCATCGTGATCGAGGCCTAGGCCGAGACGTGTGGTTAAGGTGCGTATCCCTCCTCGGACACAGATCTTATCCACACGCTTACGCTCCAATGTCACCCACTTCTTCGATCCACGTCTCCAGTTGTGCCCGTGTGATCTTCGCCTGAGGTTGCAGTGAGGGCAGTGCCTTCTCCGCCATCTGCTTCTCCGCCGCAGCCGAGTTGTACTGCTCTCGCAGCTCGACCTGATCCCAGCCCGCATCCAGGGCCTTCCGGGCCCGATCCATCGTGATCGTTGCCGCGCGGACACACGCACGAAGTTCCTCGACACGATCTGCCGATGGGGCGGTATGGGCCAATGAGCGGGTTTCGCGAGATCAGTCCTGTAGGTCCTCGGCAGTGAACGAGCGGTGCTCGGTGAGCTGGGCCAAGTATGTCTCCAGGGTGTCGAGCTGCTCGGGTCCAATTCGGACTGCCCAGCGGCTGCGCACGTCGTCGAACAGCGCACCGCCGATGGCCATCAGCTCACGACCCCGGGCAGTGACGAGCACGCGCTTGCGGCGTGCGTCGCCGGGATCGGGCTCGCGGTTGACGTAGCCGAACTCCTCCAACGCGGCGATGGTTTGCGCGGCGGCCTGCTTGGTGACCGATAGCCGGCGACCGAGTTCGGACGCGGTGTCCGCGCCCGCGGCCACGGCACGCAGGGCGAACTCGTGCGCGGGGCGGACGCCCTCGTGGCCGCGCTTGGAGAGCTCTACGTGCACCTCGTCGACCATTGTGTGGAACCCGCCGAGCAGCAGAAGCGCGAGCTCGGCGCCCCTTGATCGCGTCATGGGCTCGATCATACGAGGCTCCCGCAGATGGACAAGGGTCTTGTCTATCCTCTAGGATCCGACAAGCCGCTTGTCTATTGCCTCGAAGGACCCTGATGACCCAGTTCGCCGCCACCCTCCCCGATGTCGACCACCGCAGTGTCCGTCTCAACGGCACCGAGTTGCACTACGTCGCCGCCGGCACCGCAGGATCTCCCGTCCTGCTGGTTCACGGCTTCCCGGAGAGCTGGTGGGTCTTCCACAAGCTGATCCCCCTGTTGAGCGAGCAGCACCGGGTGTTCGCCGTCGACCTGCGCGGTTTCGGCGATTCCGCCACCGCCACGCGCGAGCACGACAGCGCGACCTCGGCGAAGGATCTCAGCGACCTGATCACCTTCCTGGACGTCGGACCCGTCCACCTCACCGGCCAGGACATCAGCGGTCCCACGACGTTCCGCGTTGCCGCCACCTACCCCGAGCTCGTCCGCAGCTACACCGGAATCGAGACCGGGCTGCCCGGATTCGGCGCCGAGACGCTCGCCGACGTCACCCACGGCGGTGCCTGGCACATCGGCGTGCTCGCCGCCCCCGGCATCCCGGAGATGCTCCTGACCGGACGCGAGCGCGCATTCCTCACCGACTACGCGATCCCTTCTCTCACGGCGAGTCCCGACGCATTCACCGACATCGACGTCGACGAACTCGTCCGCACGTACGCACGACCCGATGCGTTCCTCGGCGCCGCAGGCCTGTACCGATCCCTGCTCGCGGAGGGCGAAGAACTCCGCGAGCTCGCGACCCGGAAGCTGGAGATGCCCGTACTCGCAGTCGCGGGCCGCTCGCGTGACTTCACACCTGCGACGTTGCGGCAGGTCGCCACCAACGTGACCGCGGTGCGAATCGAAGGGATCGGCCACTACGTGGCGATGGAAGCCCCCGGCCAACTCGCGGCCGTCCTCCGCTCCTTCTACACCGCTGTCGACGGAAACTGACACCTTGACCCACCGCGCCCCCCCGAACCCCGTTGACCGTCCGCACCTGCGATCCGGCCGACTCGAATCATTGGCAAACCAGGAGGCACGATGAAAGCAGTACGTTACGACCGATTCTCAGGCATCGACGGGATCTACCTCGCGGACGTCCCCGAGCCCGTGGCCGGCCCGGGCGAAGTGGTCGTACGGGTGGAAGCCGGTGCCCTCAACCCTGGAGCGCTACCGGCGCTGCGCGGCAGTTCATACACGCCGGGTCGCGACCTCGCCGGTGAAGTCGTGACGGTCGGTGCCGACGTGCCCGACTTCATCGTCGGTGACGCAGTGCTGGGCCGCTTGCAGAGCTGGGACGCCCACGCCCAGTTCGTCGCCATCCCCGCAGACCAGCTGGTGAGCAAGCCGCAAGCCCTCTCCTGGGACGTGGCAGGCTCGCTTTACACCACACCGATGGCGGGCCTCGGCGCCATCCGGGCGGTTGAACCCCGGCCCGGCGAGACCATCGTGATCTCAGGCGCATCGGGCGGCGTCGGGTTCACGGCCGCCCAGCTCGGACTTCGCGCCGGAGCGACGGTGATCGGTCTGACCAGCGACGCACATTTCGACCTGCTGCGGCACCACGGCATCGAGCCTGTCCGATACGGCGACGGCGAACGGGAACGGATCCTCGCCATGACTGATCGAGTTGATGCCTTCATCGACGCTGTCGGTGGCGACTACATCGACCTCGCCATCAACCTCGGCGTTCCGGCAGACCGGATCGACACCGTCGTCGACTATCGCGGAGCGAAGGAGAAGGGCGTCAAATCTCTGGGAACGGCCGACGCCGGCGGTCGCCCGGCGCTGGCTGAACTCGTCGCCCTCGCCGCGACCGGTGACCTGTGCATCCCCATCGCCGCAACGTATCCACTCGCTGCCGTGCGCGAGGCCTATCGGGCCTTGGCCGATCGCAAGGTCCACGGTCGCATCGTGCTGCATCCCCAAGATCTCGTCTGACCCATGCTGGTTCCACCTGGCCGGCGAGCCGATGCATCGTTGCTCGCGGCAAGATCTGAACGACATCCTCGAACGACGTTCCGTACGCGGGCGAGAGGACACCAGCGATGCCGCGATCGCGTTGTTCAGCCGCTGCCTCGGTGCGAGCTCGACCTTCGCGGCGATGCTGACCGAGCCCTCCGACGTACAGACGATGTTCGACAACCTCGCTGCCGACGACAAGCAGTCGCACTGGATCGAGGGCACGACCGCGCGATCTCAACCTTCACAACTGCAATCAGGGCCGAAGACCGGCGATGAAGATGTCTGCGAGGCGGCGGGCCGCCTGGGTCCAGTTTCTGACCTGCGGGAGTTGCTGAGCCAGCAGGGCACCGAACACGACAACATCGCCCCTGCTGACCTCCGCCCGGATCGTGCCGTCGTCGTGACCCTGACTGACCAGCGAGTCGAGGATGCGGTGCACCTCGGCCATCACCGCCTTGGTGCCGCCATCGGTCAGCGGCTGACCACCGTGCATCGGCAGAACAAGCTCCCTGCCGTGCCTGATGGTCTGGTAGAGGAAGGCATGAATGGCATCGAGCGGAGGCCGGTCGTCGGCGGCAGCTGAACGCGCGGCGTCCAGGACCATCTCGGCGGATCGGTGCGCCAGGGCTCCGAGGAGCGCATCGCGGGAAGGGAAGTGGCGATAGACCGTCCCGACTCCGACGCCGGCGTCGGCCGCGATGGTCGCCATCGGAACAGCGGCGCCCTCACGCCGGACCGCGATGGTGGCGGCCGCCAGGACACGGTCGCGGTTGTCGAGCGCGTCGCGCCGCCGTCCGGCAGCTTTCGAAACTGGCTCGCTCACGGCGCAATGATCGCAGACCGAGGCGCCAACTCGTCGGCTATCCAGCGGCCCAATGCGCCTTGGTAAAGTCGGCAGCGGAGTCGAGCGCCTCGGCACCCTCGTCGAGAAGTGCGGCAAAGCCTTGGAACACGTGCGGCACCTCCGGCCACACCTGCAGCTGGACCAGTACGTTGTACGCGGCGGCTCGCGCCGCAAGACGGGCGGCGTCGTCGAGAAGTATCTCGTGGGAGCCGGCCTGGATGAGCAACGGAGGCAGACCGATGAGGTCGGCGAAGATCGGGCTCACTGTGCCGATCGCAGGATCCCCGCCTGCCAAGTAGTCGCCGACCCGGCGGCGAAGACCGTCAGGGGTCAGGGCTGGGTCGACCTCGGCCTTGGTCTTCATGCTGTCACCGGACAAGGTGAGGTCGACGAACGGTGAGAAGACCGCTGCCGACGACGGCTGCGGCAAACCGGCCTCCTTGAGAGCGACAAGTGTCGCGACCACCAGACCACCCCCCGCAGACTCACCTACGAACGCGATCTTGGAATTCGGCACACCACTGTCGATCAGCGATCGATACGCGGCGACCGCGTCTGTGACCGCGGCGGGATACCGATGCTCGGGAGCGAGCCGGTAATCGACGGTGATCACACGCGCGCCGACCCGCCGAGCCACGTCGGCCGCCAACCCGACCGAGTCCCGCGCTGACCCGAGGGCGTATCCACCGCCGTGGAAGTACAGCACGACGACCGAACGATCGTTGTCCGGAGTCTCGACCGTGATCACCGGTACACCGCCCAGTTCGCCCGGCGTCGTGACGATGTCGTCGGGCAACGGCACCGAGGAGATCATCTCGTGGAAGATCACCCGCTGCTCGTCGACATCTCCCCCGATGTCGAAGTCGCCGTGCCGCAGAATCTGGTCGAGCTGCTCGCGTTGCCGGCGGCTCATAGGGCTGTCTCCTTCCGGATGTCGGTGCGTGGGGTCACTGCGACGCCGGGGCGAAGTTCCTCGCTCCCCCGGTTGTTGCGGTCGGTGGTCATCAGCGTGGTGGCCCGACGATGACGTTCCCGTACTTCGTGGCGATCGCCGCATCGGGCTTCACCTCGTGACCAGGCGGACGCGGTGTGGACTTGTCCCAGCCGGTTTCGCGGAACATCCCTTCGATCCCGGCTGGGGTGTTGATCATCAGCAGGTCCGCCGTCTTCGAGGTGATCCGGTACGCATGCGGTATCCGCTTGGGCAGGAACACCACTCCCCCCTCGGCCAGTTCGTACTCCTCACCGTCGCACCAGACCAGCGCGGTTCCCTTGATCAGCAGGAAGATCTCGTCCTCGTTGGTGTGCTGGTGGTACGGCGGCGCCTCGCCCTCCTGGACGTCGAAGCGGCCCATCATCAGTTGGCCGTCCGTGGCCGACCCGTCGAGCAGCACCGCCAGGGTGCCGCCGGCCAACCATTCGAGTTGCTGTTGCTGCTGCGGTTGCGCGATGTAGGCCATGCTCATTGCTGACTCCAATCAACCATTACCGGACGAAATCATCCGCTTCAACGAGCTAAGTCGGCCGACGCAGTAGGTGTTGCGCTGTTGGCGGACGATATCGTCCGCTTAGTTGTGGCAGCCTACCTGCCGCCGGATGCGGTCGCCACCGATTCCCGGATCAGGTGCCGGCCACGAGGGGGAGGAAGATCTCGTCGACGATTTCGGCGATGACAAGCTTCCGGTAAGGCCCCCGCGTAGTCGATCAGCTGAGTTTGAGTAGGAGATCGGTGAGTTCGACCGGCATCGTGATCATGCAGTCGTGACCTGTGGGCAGCTCCCAGACGTCTGCCGGGGCGCCGTTGGGCTCGAACGGGGGCACCGGCCGCCGGTTCGGCGGAGCGCCGACGGTGCACTGGATGTGCGTACGCGGAATCCGCGTCGTGGCAGGGTTGTCCAACCGGACCGGCTGCTGGAAACAGCGGACTGCGTCGTCGGAAAGCATGGTGCGCAGCCATGCCTGGTCCGCAGGGTCGGTGACGCCGGCTACCTCAGGCCCGATCCAGCCTCAGATCCAAGCGAGCTCGTGAAATGTACCCGCAGGTACAGCGGAACCAGACGTACCCGGTGCGCGTCTCACGCGCGATCAGCCCTACCGACCCGAAAGGCTCATCACGTGAGCGAGCACGACCGGCAACCGCAGCCCGGCCAGATCCCGGTTCTCGACACCAAGGTCGGCTGGAGCTCGCTCCACGCCGACGCGCAGCAGATCAGTTACGGCCGGCGGTCCATGCCGCTCGGCGAGATCGAATGGGTCGGCTACTGGGTCGAGCAGGTCACCGAGAAGCGCTTCATGTTCCCGACCACGTACACGACCTACTGGCACTTCGAGGTCGGCAAGTACCCACACAAGGCGGCGCCGGCGGTCATCGTGACCGACTCGCGCATGGGCCGCCACGACGAACTGCCGGACTGGTGGACCTACCTCGTGAACCTGTCCGCGAAGGTCGTCGAACCACGCCTGCTCATCGACCTCGTCAACCGGGTCCACCAAGGCGAGACCGTCACGATCGGCGGCAGCATCAAGGTGAACCAGCAGGGCATCAGCTGCAAGCGCCCGAAGCTGTCCCTGGGCTGGAACTCGATCCACCCACCCGAGCCAGACGCCGGCTTCATCTACATCTACGCGACCACCTCCGACCAGGCCGTCCTCACGGTCCCGATGGGTCACCCCAACGCAGTCCTGATCCAACCCCTCTTCGCAGCACTCAGCTGATAGTGAGAATCAGTACGCCGGTCAGCCGGTCCGGCGACACCGCTGATAGGTGGCGGTCCGGGCCGCTGCTGGTTTGAGCGGCGCCAGGACTGCCCGCCGGAGTGGTTGTCGACCGTACACCGCCTCGCTCGACGGCACCGACTCCGACTGCATCCAGCTCAACGGCTCCCGCTGGGTCGACCGCGACTGGATCTGCGACCACATGCACGAACTCGTGGGCCGCCCTCTCGCGTGTACCTGGCCGCGCGGCTCGCCTTGCGACCGCGATGTCCTCTTGGCCGGCGCAGCGCTGCTCGACCGGACCAAGCCCGCCGCGCCGGTACGGCCTGAACCACCGGACCGTCTGTTCGGTCACCTCGACGGGCAGCGGCTCGAGGAGCTCCGCAGGAGCGTGGACGCGGCGGCGATGGCCGCCGCGTCCACACGTCCGGCTGCGGTGCCGCGAGGCGCCAGCGCACGACTAAGTATCTGCACCGGCGCCGGCAGGCAGCGTTCACGGTGGCCGCGAGTGCGGCCCGGGCGTTGCAGTTCCCTCAAGCCGTCGCCACTCTGTAGGAAGTTCTCGAGGTCTCGGCGCCCGGCGAACGTGTCAGGCATCAACTTGGACCCAGCATGCTTCGTGGTCGTCGCTGGTCATCACCTCGGCCCACTGTTGGCAGGACAAAACCCTGACGTTGGTGTAGGCCGCGGCCGCTCCCGAGCCGAAGCTGACGGCAGCCGCCGGATGGTCCCTTCACTACGCGGCGACCGGCCGTCAGCAATTACAGCGTTCGGCCGACGGGATCGGCGTCGAGCTCCAGCCGTGTGGTTAAGGCGCGCGTCCAGCCTCGGACACACTTCTTAACCCCACGCAGGGCGGGGGTTACCGACACTGCCGCAACCTGCAGTCGGTGGTCATAGGCGATCGCCAGGCCCAAGGCTATACAGCTCGGCCAGATCGTTGCGGTCCGCGTGATCGAGCGCCTTGGCCATGTCACCAAGGTGCGTCACCGCGGCGCGGATGTCGTCTGCGGTCAGTTGGGGCATTGGATCCGCAGCCTTCAGTCCGGCTTCCGCAGCTGCGCCCGCGCCTCACCAACGCTCATCATCACCAGCCATAGACCTACTTACCTGCGCAATCGCTTGATCCGAAGATCGTTCACGGACTTGTCCTCGTCGCAGATAATTCATGCCAATACTTGCGATCTGTCATCCGGGAGAGCATGGTCATTACGCGGAGTGGGGGGCATCTGTCGCCAATCGGAGACAACGCCAGGCTCCGCATACTTGCGGGGGGTTGATTTACGCCGTTGCATTTCGGCACGGCGACGCAGTGCGCCAGCCATTTCATCTCAGTTGACCTGACGCCAGCTGCGCAGACCGACTCGCCTGGCCTTGCCTCGGTTGCGCACGCTTGAATTCAAGGGGAGATCCGCAATGCGCGAATGTAGAAAATGTCACGAACAGCTCCACGAATGCCCGGACTGCAACGGCCAAACAAGAACAAGCTTCCTCGGCGACAAACTGACCTGCACCACCTGTCGATCCACTGGCTGGCTCTGCCCCAGGCACGAAGGCCACTGGGAGTAGAGACCGGACCGACATGGAACAGAGCCAGCCGAGCCAGAATCGGCAGAAGATCCTCAGGCAACTGTTCGACGAGGTCGCTGGACCGCGTGGCCCGGCGCACCTCACGGCGCTCTTCTGGGAGCCGGGGGACGGCAAAACCGGCCGCATTACTTGGTTGGCAGTACCGTCCTGGACACCGGCTGCGGATTTTGTGGTCGAGATGAATGCTACGGCGCCCCCCGGTTCGTCGACACGCGTGGCTGACTGGGACCATGCGATGCCTCAGTCTCTCTACAGCTACGTACGCGATCTCATCCTGAGCGGAAGACGCGGCGAGGAGGGCCTCGCTCTTGACTGCAGCCATGTGCGGCTCGGCGTATCGATTGGTGACAACTGGACGTCCTGGGAGCTGGCCTGCTGGCCGCCACCTGTGCCGAATGTCCACGATCCGCGAACCTGGATGACGTCCTGACTGCCCGGAATCGTCCTCGAACAGAACAACCGATGGGTGGGTAACTGGCAATGGGTTCTCGCAAGGAAATCGAGTTTGAAGTGGGTAATCAGTCGTACCGAATCGTTACCGACATCTTCGGTGAGGCTATCTATGGATTTAACAATCTGACGCAGAAGGTGACGATCCATACGGATTTGAACACCGGTGCCCAGATCTTCGTCAACTGGGGCAACCTTGCAGTGCTGCGGTTCAAGGATGCAGATAGGGGCGCCTAGTACTCCAGCCGTAGATCGTCATCTTCATGGCTGGATGGCCGCCTGCCGACGGTAGTAGCACTGGCATGCGCGAGCTTGGTGCTGGCGTCGCCATTGTGACCAGCGAAGGCGGTGTGCGAGGTCGTGGACGGGGCTGATCAGTGCGGCGAACAGGTGCTGGATCTCGTTGCCGGTCAAGGGGATCAGGCGGTCAGGGGTGGGGCGATCACGGCGTTCGGTGGCAGCGGTGACGGCGAGGAAGGCGTGGGCGAGCATCGCGAGGGTGACCCAACGGTGCCAGGAAGTCCAGCGGCGGACCTGGTGCTCATCCAGACCGGTCAGGCCCTTGCTTGCCTGGAACGTCTCCTCGATCGTCCAGCGCCGTCCGGCCACCCGTACCAACTCGGACATTGCCACTGGACTCGGTGAGAAGCAGCGATAGAAGGCGAGTTCACCAGTACGTCGGTTGCGGCGGACCAGCAGGCACGAGCGGCCGGGCCGACCGGTGGGGCCGTGAATATCGATCTGTGCCCAGTCGTAGTACCGCTCGCCCTTCGCGCCCGCTCCCGCCGACAGCCGTTGCCAGGCCCGCTTCGGGACTCGCGCGGCCAGGGTCTTCGCCTGGAACTTCCCTCCGCGTGATGACGGGGTGGGTACTGGAGACGGCGAGGACATAGCCGGTCTGACGGTGTTCCAGGGCGGTCCGCAGGTGCGGGTTGTCACCGTAGACCTCGTCGCCCGCGATCCAGCGAGCGGGGGTTCCCGCGTCCAGGGCGCGCTCGACCATTCGGGCGGCAAGTTGGGGCTTGGTGGCGAAGGCCAGATTGTCGGGGATACCCGCGCTCCGGCAGCGGTCCGGGTCTTCCGTCCATGAGCGCGGCACATACAGGGCTCGGTCGATGGCGGCGTGTCCGTGGGTAGCGGAGTACACGAGATAGACGGCGACCTGGGCGTTCTCGATGCGGCCGGCCGTGCCCGTGTACTGGCGCTGGACGCCGACGGTCGCCATGCCCTTCTTCAGATCGCCCGTCTCGTCCACCACGAGCACGGCCTCGGTGTCGTGCAGGTTCTCAACCACGTAGGCGCGTATGTCGTCGCGGATCGCGTCGGCGTCCCATCTCGCCCTATGAAGCAGGTGCTGCATGCCATCCGGAGTGGCGTCGCCCGCGTGCTCGGCCAGGGTCCAACAGTTCTTCCGCGGCAGGTCCGACAGCAGCCCGGAGACCAACCGCCGCACCCGACGGCGCGGCTCAACTCGGGCGTACCGACCCGCGATCCGGCTCATCAAGCCCTCGAATGCCTCCTGCCAGTAGGCAGGCACTACGCTGACGTCCGAGGTCGCCGCGCGATCATTGGTTGTCCACACAACACCTAATGATCAACGGCGGCCTCACCTACTTGGCGCCACCGGAACCAGTAGTCCAGGCCGTCGACCCGATAGCGGTCCCCGGCGTCGAACCGCAGCTCGCCCACCAATCGCCTCGGGCCGTGCGGCGCCTGCCGGTACGGCACCAGCAGCAGGTCCAGCTCGTCGTAGCGGGCATCGATCCCGCCCTGGCCCGGATGGGTCTCCGGCCCCACCATCCCTGCCTCATAGCCCTCGTTCCACCTGGCGAAGATCGCCCACTGCTCGCGCTCCAGCTGCACCGCCGTGTTGCTCGCGGGCCAGACGCTGTACTCGTCCACCTCGTCGGCGGCATCCCAATCGTTGCACTGGAAGTAGTGAGGCTTGCCCTCGACGTCGGCCAGACCGGCACGCGGCCCGTCATGCCACTCCAACTCGGCATACACACGCTCGAAGCCGTCCGCGATCAGCTGCACTTCGTCCCAGGTCTCAGCCACACGCGCAGGCTACCGGCGAGCGATCTTGACATCCATGGTCACGATCTACGGCTGGAGTACTAGGAGTCATCGGTAGGGACGGGCCGGGACAAGCCGGATTGTGCGCTGGGTGCTTGCGAGCCCGTGCGCCACCGCGACCAGGGTCGACACGGTCGTCGGCTTCCGGGTCCTGCAAGGCCTCGGCTGCGGCATGCTCATGGCCATGGCCGTCCTCGGCGTACCGATGCCACTCCGCCCGATCCTCGGCCGCTGGCTGATCCAGGTCGCGAGCTGGCACTGGATCTTCCTGATCAATGCGCCGCTCGGCGCCATCGCGCTGATCTGGGTCTGTTCGCCCGGAAGGACCCCGCGGAGTGCGCTCTCATTGGCGTGACATGTAGGCAGGCTACTCTTGATGTTATGGGTGTTCTCGGAGTCGTGACTGCGGTTGCCGACGTACCGTTCGAGCAGGTGCGGCCGTTCCTCACTGCGGAGCACTGCGCGCGGATCCTCGGAGTCGACGGGTCGGGTGCGGCCGGCGTGAGCGTCGACGCGGACCCGGCGACCCCCTCTCTCGGGATGCACGGTCAGTTCTGGTACCGCGGTGACTACACCTTCGACCCGCATCCCACCGGGACCGCCATCACCTACCGGATCACGAACATCTCCGGCTTCCCGGACGGGATCATCCAGCTGTGGCAACGTGCAGTACTCAAGCGGCAGCAGCAAGACATCGAGACGTTCGCCGCGGCGCTGCCCGAGCGCCTCGGCTGATCCGGCGCAGGCGGATCGGCTCGCTCAGTTGTACGTCGTCACGGCGAACGAGGCACCGTCGTTCCCGTCGTCCCTCGTCAACTTCAAGAGCGAGTAGTGCTTCTCGTTGGTATAGATGCACAAGAACGTTCCGAGCGGCTTGCTCTGCAGACTCACGAAGTACGTTCCGTAGCCTGACGAGGTTTGACAGCTGGGCCTCTTCGTGCCGCTGACGAAGCCTTGTGCGCCGCGTTCCAGGAACAGTCCCCCGCCCTGCCACCTGACGTCGGCGGACGCCCCTTGGGGAAGGGAGACTACTCGCCACGTCGCGTCGCTCGGCGGGCTGTCGAGGTCGGCCGCGGAGTTGAACGCCAGGTCGAGCTGCCCGGCGTGCATGACCTCCGGCGCGGCGCCGGACGAGGCGCTGGTGGTCGGGGACGACGAGTCGGTGCCGGTGGGAGAGGTACTGCCCGGTGCCGTGACCGTGGTCGTGATGGTCGTGACCGTCTCGGGGGCAGTGGGCTTGTTCCCCAGGACCCTGTCGCCGACTCCCCGGTTTCCGGCGACCAGGCCGGCGAGCAGGCTGGCAAGCGCGGTGACGATCGCGGCGACGACTCCGAGCCAACCACTGATCCATGCGGACTTGACGGTGGCGCTATCGGAGGTCGCAGTGTTCGGGTGATCGGCTGGGTCCACGGAGAGTAGAAGCCGCCAGTACGCAGAAATACAAACGTTGAGAATCGATCGATTCTCAACCCCGCCCTGAGGCTGAGCCAGACACGCCGTGCGCCGAGTGTCGTAGAGCGTGTCGCCGGGGTGAGGAGTACTCCGGGGTACCGGAAGGTTGAGCGCACCGTCGCGGTCGGGGTGCGCTTGGCAGGGAGTCGCCATGTTGCGTCGGCGAGACACGGTCCACCGAGACAGACGGTCCGAGCAGGTCGGGCTGGATGAGCTGTTCTGGCCCGGCGTGAGCACGGTCGACGACAGCGACGCGGACATCCCGCAGGACGCCGACGCCGACGCCGACGAGGACGAGGACGAGCATGAGCCGGGAGCAACGTTCGGTGTCGCGTTCTTCGGATGGCTGGTGGCCAGCGGTACGTCGGTACTCCTGATGGCGCTGGTCGGCGCTGTCTGCGTGTGGATCGGCTGGGACAGGCTCCAGGACTGGGCGAGCGGCTGGTTGTTCGTCGGCCTGTGGACTCTTCTCGTTGTGTCGTTGGGCATCGGTGCCTACTCAGGCGGGTACGCCGGCGGGCGGATGGTGCCGGCGCACGGCGCCCAGCAAGGCCTCGAGGTCTGGTTCTTCAGTTGGTGCGCGGCCGCCGTCCTGGCCGGACTGGGTTACCTGGCCGTCCGGCACCAGGAACTCGTGGCGAACATCGACTGGCCGGCGCTACCCGTCACCGAGACCGATCGGACGCGGGCGGCGCTGATCGCGGTCGCGGCGGTCCTGCTCGTCACACTGATCGGAGCGGTACTCGGCGGTGCCTCCGGCAACAAGAAGTAACTCACACCTCGCGGGAACCGGCGCCGTGGCGCGATGTTCGCAGCCGTCAGAGTCTCGAATGCGTCCCGCCGGCAGGCGGATCTATGATCGGTCCCGCGCCGGATCACGAGCTCCCCGAGAGGCAGGAACCGCCATGACCGAACCCTTGCCGGCAACCGCGGTGGTCCGGGTCGGACGGGTCACCTTCGACCCGAGCCTGTACGACGCAGTCCTCGTTGCGGACAAGGAGACCTCGGAGTACCTGATCCCGGCGATCAAGCAACTGCCGGGACTCATCCACTGGTACTCAGGGGTCTCCCCCGAAGGCTCGCTCTCGCAGGTGAGCATCTGGGACTCCGAGGAGCACGCGGCGCAGATGGACCACCTGGCCGAGATGAGGGTCAGAGCGCGCGAGGACTTCCGAGCAGTAGGCGTGACGTTCACAGCAGAGACCGCGACGTACACCAACTACCCGATCACCTGGACCATCTGACCCGCACTACTCAGCCGACGTTGCGATCCGGGCCGGTAGCCGGCGTTGTCAAGGCTTTCGCGAACAGGTCGGCGTGCCGGGTTACTCGCAGGCGCGCGGTACGGCGTTGCTCGGGGGTGGCGTCGGCGTGCAGCGACAACAGCCGGGCATGCGCGATCGGTGACAGCAGTGCGTACGCCAGATCCTCCGGCGACCCGAGGTCGTTACGAATCCGCCCCTCGTCGATCCATCGAGCGAACACCGCGGCCAAGCCGTCGATCGCCCGCTCGATGCCTTCCGCGAGTTCGTGCTCGTGGATCTTGCCGTCCCGGACGACGAGGCTGATGAGTTGCCTCGCGTCCGGCGTGTCCCAACCGGCCAGGAGGCGGTCCGCGAACGCGTGTACGAACTCGGCGGGATCGGCCTTCACCGGCGCCTCCTCGAGCGCCACGAGCGCTACCCGCGGCCCGGCCGCAGCTGTCGCCGCCTCGTAGATCGCCTGCTTGTTCGAGAAGTGCGCGTACAGGACGCTCTCGCTCAACCCGACCTCGCGCGCGATCGCCCTGATCGAGGTACCCGAGAAGCCGTGGCGCGCGAACAACCGCAGCGCGGCCTGGACGAGAAGCGCCTTGGTATCCCCCGCCTCCGCCTTCGGCGGGCGCCCAGGGCCGCGCCTGGGCCGGTCGCCGGATGTCGTGGTCACCACCGTATCCAATCACGCCTTGATAAATAATCGATCGATCTATTAGATAGAAGTATCACCGACCTGACAAGGAGTGACCGATGTCCGACCAGACGCTTCCGGCCCGCGAGCTCGCCGAACGCCCCGACGGCTACCAGGGCCCGAACCTGTCCCCGAACGGCCTCGCCCTGATGCCACAGCCCCTTGCCGACGGCGTGTACGCGCTGATGGCGAACATCCCGCCCAAGGACAACAACGGCCTGATCGCCGGCCGCGACGCCGCCCTCGTCGTCGACGCCGGCATCACCCCGAAGGTCTCGGCCGCGATTCAGGCGCTCGCCGGCGAACTGGTCGACCAGCCGCTGCGATACCTGGTCAACACGACGTACCACGGCGACCACACCTTCGGGAACCTTGCCTTCCCCGCCGAGGTCGTGATCGTGTCGTCGCGGGTCAACAAGGAGCACATGGCCGATCTGGCCTACGAGAAGCGGATCCGCGCCGGCAACATGTACGGCGACGAGGGCCTGCTCGACGCGGTGGACCACTGGCGCACACCGGAGATCGTCTTCGACTCGTTCGCCGAAATCGATCTCGGCGGCCGCTTGGTACAACTCTGGCACTTCGGCCCCGGCAACGGCCCCGGCGACACGATCGTGTACGTACCCGATACGCGCATCGCCTGGACCGGGAACTTCCTCTGCCACGCGAACATCGCCCACATGCTCCTGCAGGGCGGACCCGAGCCCTACGTCGGCTCCCTGCGCCGGATGAAGGAAGCCCTCCCCGAGCTGCGAACCATCGTGCCGGGGCACGGACCGATGGGCGACGGCCACGCCGCCATCGACACGCTCGTCACCTACCTGGAACGGCTCCACGAAGAGGTCGACGCCTCCGTGACGGCAGGCCGCACGCTGGCGGAGACCGAGGCCGCCTGTACCGATCCGTGGGCGGGCGACCTGGATCCGGCACTCGTGGAGGCGCTGTCCCAGTACCAGGTCCCGAGAGAACGAGCCGTCAACGGCATGCTCGAGCTGTGCCGCAACCTGCACCGGCTGAACATCCTCGCGACGTACCGACTCTACGAGCCTGCCCGCTGACGACGGATAGGGAGATGGACGAGACCGAACTGGAGGAGCGCCTACGGGCTGCCCGCGCCGCGGTCCTCGAGGAGCCGGACACCACGGCATGGTTCGCGATCCGTCTCGGACCGACCAGCTTCGCGGTGGTCGATGCGTTTCCGCACGACGAGGGCCGGCAGTTCCATCTCGAGGCAGGCCAGATCCGGGTCGGTCAGCAATCGATGCAGGAGTTGCTCGCCGAACCGCCGTCGTTCACCTTCACCGACATCATCGCGGCAAAGCTCCCCGCCACCGACTGACTCGGCGGGCGGGCGATCCTGGACCGCCCGCTGCCGCCTTCATCGTGCACCCAGGCGAGACGAGGTCAGCGTCAACGGTGGAAGGCGCCGTTGCGTTCGCTCCGTACCTCGGCGACAACGGTCTTCTGCCCGTGGCGGTCCGAGGTGTAGCTGAATCCGTCATCGCTCTCGACGTGGAACCAGACTGATGCAGGGCCTCGTACGACGGTCCCGCCGACGTCCTTCTCGTTGTCGTCGACGCGCTCGAGTTTGCCGCCGCCCTTCCAGGTGAGGTTCAGCGTCAAACTGCTGATCGCCACCGGAGGCTTGTGCTGCAGTGCGGAGATCGTGTCGTGGAAGTCGGGCAGGATGACGTCCGCGACCTTCATCGTCGCGCGGCCGTGCACGGTGTCGGCCCAGACGTTGTTCGGGTGCGCCCGGTTCGTCCAGAACAAGCCGCTCGCGGATATCCCGGGGTTGAAGTCGTGGATCTGTGTTGCGAAGGTGGGGTCGACCGGCCCCTCGAAGACGTCGACTCAATAGAACGTGAACGTGCCCACGCTCTGCCGGCCGTCAAGGCCGATGAACGTGCCGTCCATGAACCGAACGTCGACCTCGAAGGCGCGTGCCGCGTTGGCGCCGGTTCCCCGCCCGTCGATCACGGCGGCCGCGACCTTCCCCTTGAAATCGGTGATCGTGCTGGGCTCGCCTTCGCCGGGGAAGAAGACGTGGTAGACCTCGCCTCCCGGGGCGAGCTGGAAGCCTCCCGGAATATGGCGCGCCGCAGCAGTCGAGAGATGGTGGTTCTGCGCCGGGTGCGCGGATGCGGCAGGCGCGGCCAGCCAACCTCCACCGACCGCGGTGCCGGTCAGTCCGGCGGCGCCGAACACGAAGTGACGTCGGCCCAACCCCTGGCGCTGATGCGGCGTCTCGTCGTTCATCGCGGTTCGTGTGGCTCTAGGCAACATTCCGGCCACCCCCTCCAGCGTTTTCGACCATACGCCCGGACCTGGCCCCGCGCCACACCGTCGATGACCTCAGAATGTGTCCTGTACAAGGGGTAGCCGCTCAGCCACGCACCACCACGTCGTACGCCGTCCGCTCGACCAGCTCACCGATGACTGGGCACCCTGGAAGCTCGGCGGCGACCAGCAGGCCACCCGACGTCTGGGCATCGGCGAGCAGTAGTTGCTCAACCTCCGGTAGTGATCCGAAGTCGGTACACGACCGGACCCAGGCGAGGTTGCGGCGGGTACCACCGCTGACGTAGCCGGCAGTGGCGGACTCGCGGGCGGCGTCCAGATACGGCACGGCCGCAGCGTCGATCACCGCGGTCACGCCGCTGGCCCGTGCGAGCTTGGCGAGATGGCCGAGCAGTCCGAAGCCGGTGATGTCGGTCGCGCAGCGAGCGCCCGCGGCCAACGCCGCCTGTGCGGCCGCCTGATTGAGTGCTGTCATCGCCGCGACCGCGTCCGGGAACACCTCGCCGGTCTGCTTGTGCCGATTGTTGAGCACTCCCAACCCGAGTGGCTTGCTCAGCGACAGCGGATCCCCCGCCGCCCCCGCGTCGTTGCGCAGCAGCCGGGTGGGATCCACGAGGCCGGTGACCGCCATCCCGTACTTGGGCTCGGGGTCGTCGATGCTGTGCCCACCACCCACGTGGCAATGCGCCTCGCGGGCGACGTCGAGGCCGCCGCGCAGTACCTCTTTGGCAAGTTCGAAGGGCAGCACCTCCCGCGGCCACGCCAGCAGGTTCACACCGACCAGCGGTCGCCCGCCCATGGCGTAGACGTCCGACAGCGCATTGGCGACGGCGATCCGGCCCCAGTCGTACGGGTCATCGACGACCGGAGTGAAGAAGTCGGCGGTGGCGACGACAGCCAGGTCAGCGCTCAGCCGTACGACGGCGGCATCGTCGCCCGTCTCGAGCCCGACCAGCAGGTCGTCGTCCACCGGGCCACCGAGCAGGCCGGCGACGACCGCCTCCAGTTCGCCGGGAGGAATCTTGCAGGCGCAACCGCCACCGTGCGCGTACTGAGTCAGCCGGTAGGTGCGTTTGTCGGTGCTCATGTCCCACTCTCCCCGCCGGCGCAGCCGGTGCGCTCAGCGTAGAGCCGAGCTGCACCGCGATTGAATACCGAGGCGCCGCTGGTTTCGCGCGAGCCCTCGCTCGCCGATTCGGGTCAGCCCTATGCTGTCGAGCGGAGGCGTCAGGGTGTCTGGTGGCCCCCGCGGTCTTCAAAGCCGTTCGGGACCGAGGATCTCGGTCCGGCGGGTTCGATTCCCGTCCGCCTCCGCCACCTCGTCGCGAAGCCGATGACGAATCGGGCCGGTCGCCGTACCGTCGAGGAGTGACCGACGTACGGCGCGGGATCCCACGAGTCGACGGTCTGCTTGCGGACCCGAGGCTGGTCGACGCGCAGGAACGGCTGGGGCGGGCTCTGGTCAGGCAGGTGGTCACCGAGGTCCAGGACCGGGCGCGCCGTGGTGAGATCACCCCCGAGCAGGTGCCGGACACAGTCGTGGCAGCGCTGCCACCGCGCGCCTGCGGCGTGCGGCCGGTCGTGAATGCGACCGGGGTGCTGCTGCACACCAACCTCGGCCGGGCGCCGCTGTCCCCGGCCGCCGTCGACGCGGTTGTGGCGGCAGCGGGATGCGTCGACGTCGAGTTCGACCTGGACACCGGCCGGCGGGCTCGGCGTGGGCGCCAACTTCTGGACGCTCTCCTGGCGGCCGTGCCCGTGGCCGAGGCTGCGCACGTGGTCAACAACAACGCCGCCGCGCTGGCGCTCGCTGCGACGGTGCTGGCGGCAGGCCGGGACATCGTGCTGAGCCGAGGCGAGATGGTGGAGATCGGTGACGGGTTCCGCATCCCCGACCTGCTCACGTCCACCGGGGCGCGCCTGCGCGAGGTCGGAACCACCAACCGCACCACGCTGCGTGACTACGCCGAGGCTCTCGGACCGCGGACCGGTTTCGTCTTGAAGGTGCACCCGTCGAACTTCGTGGTGACAGGTTTCACCGCCGGGGTCTCGGTGCGAGACCTCGCCGCCCTGGACGCACCCCTCGTGGTCGACATCGGCTCCGGGCTGCTCTGCCCCGACACATCGCTGCCCGCCGAGCCTGACGCCGCGACGACGCTCGCCGACGGGGCCACCCTGGTCACCGCCAGCGGAGACAAGCTACTCGGCGGACCGCAATGCGGCCTCCTGCTCGGCGATCGCACATACGTCGAGCGGCTCCGTCGCCATCCGCTCGCCCGGGCGATGCGCGTCGACAAGCTCACCCTCGCCGCGCTGGAAGCCACCCTGCGCGGACCGACGCCACCGACCTCGCGCATGCTGCACGCGGACGCCGAGGAACTGCAGGCACGCGCGACGTCAATGCTGGCCCTCCTGACATCGCTCGACCTCGACGTACAACAGGTGCCGAGCCAGGCCAGTACCGGGGGTGGCGGGGCGCCCGGGCTGATTCTCACCAGTACGGCGCTCAGCCTGCCCGCCGAGTACGCACAGGCACTCCGCACCAACGACCCCGCCGTCGTCGGGCGAATCCACGCCGGGCGACTGCTGCTCGACCTGCGCAGCGTCCCACCCGAACTGGATCACCTGCTGTACGACGCGATCGTCCGCGTCGCCGGACAGGTATGACATGCACGTCATCGCGACCGCCGGACACGTCGACCATGGCAAGTCCACGCTGCTCCGCGCCCTGACGGGGATGGAACCCGATCGATGGGCCGAGGAGCGCCGGCGCGGCATGACCAACGATCTCGGCTTCGCCTGGACGACTCTGGGGCCAGGGGCAACTGTTGCGTTCGTCGACGTACCCGGCCATGAGCGATTCATCGGCAACATGCTCGCCGGCATCGGGCCCGCGCCGGCCGTTATGTTCGTCGTCGCCGCGGACGAAGGCTGGATGCCCCAATCTGCCGAGCACCTTGCCGCGCTCGATGCGCTCGGGGTCAGCCACGGGATCCTGGTGATCAGTCGCTGCGACCTCAGCGAGCCCGCATCGGCATTGGCCGGCGCTCGTCAGGAGTTCGGCAGCACGTCGCTGGGCGGGATCGAGTCGGTCTGCGTCAGCGCCACCACCGGGACGGGCATGGACGACCTCCGCGCCGCGCTGTCGCGCCTGGTCGCGACCCTGCCGCCGCCCGAGCCAGACAGCGCGGTGCGGCTCTGGGTGGACCGCGCGTTCACGATCCGGGGTGCCGGCACCGTGGTGACCGGCACCCTGACCGCAGGAGCCATCTCCACCGGAGAGAGCTTCACGATCGCGCCCGGAGGCCATCGTGTGCGCCTGCGCGGCATCGAATCGCTGAAAGCGCCCGCGTCCTCGGTGCATGCAGTGGCTCGAGTCGCGGTCAACCTGCGCAACCTTCCGGTGAGTCAGGTACGACGTGGCAGCGCGCTGCTCACACCGGACGCGTGGGACCCGACCACCTTGCTCGACGTACGGTCCTCCGAACAGCTACCGGCGCAAGTCCTCGTTCACATCGGATCCGCGGCCGTACCCGCCCGGGTGCGACCCTTCGACGCGGACCTGGCCCGGCTGACGCTCGCGACGCCACTGCCGCTGCGGATCGGGGACCGGCTGCTGCTGCGCGACCCGGGCAGCAGACGAATCATCGGCGCCACCGTGCTCGACGTACGACCTCCGGAGCTTGTTCGCCGCGGTTCCGGTGCGCTCCGGCGTACCGAGCTGACAGCGATGACAGGTCGACCGGACGCAGTCTCCGAGTTGCGCCGAAGGCGCCTCGTCACAGTTGCCGACCTACGCCGGATGGGCTGCCCGGCCCCGTCCGGAATCGCCCCGGTTGCGGGCGATTGGCTGCTCGACCCCGCGTACCGAGACCTCCTGAGAGCACGGCTCGCCACCGACGTCGAGACCTATCTGACTGCCCACCCGCTGGAACCCGGTCTGCCGGTCGAGGCGGCCCGCCGGCTGCTCGGCCTGCCCGACCGCCGGCTCGTCGAGGCTCTCGTGACGCCGCCCCTCGTCGCCAACGCCGGACGGGTGTTGCCGAACGCGAACAGAGACACCCTTCCCCGGGATGTGGCCGTAGCGGTCGAGACGCTCCGCGCCGACCTGGCCAGGTCCCCGTTTGCCGCACCCGACACCGGACGGCTGGCGGCCCTCGGCCTGACCCCGGCGAAGCTCGCTGCCGCGGTCCGCAGTGGATCACTCCTCCAGATCGGCGACGGCGTCTACCTCGCCCCCGAGTCCGTCGACCTCGCCGTCCAACGACTCGCCGAGCTCCCCCAGCCGTTCACCGTCAGCGACGCACGGACGGCGCTCGCCACCAGCCGTCGCGTCGCCGTGCCGCTCCTCCAGTTGCTCGACCGTGCGAACCTGACCCGCCGGGTCGACAACGTACATCGTCTTGTCGCCGACCGACCCCGGACGGATCAGCCTCTGGGAGCGAGTTGATGGGCATCGACGAGACGTTGGCCCGCGTCCAGGCCGAACTGAGCAGACTGGAACCTACCGCGGCTGCGGCGGCAGCAGGCGAGCCGATGACGTATCTCGTCGATATCCGGCCGGAGTCTCAGCGGCGTCGCGACGGCGAGCTGCCGGGCGGAATCGTCGTCGAACGCAACCAGTTGGAGTGGCGCCTGGATCCCCGCAACGACGCGCGGATCCCCGAGGCAGCCGACCGGGACGTTCGCTGGATCATCATCTGCCAGAGCGGCTTCTCGTCCAGCCTCGCCGCGCACTCCCTGCGTCAGATCGGTCTTGTCCGCAGCACCGACATGATCGGCGGATTCGACGCGTGGCTCGCGGCCGGCTTGCCGGTCCTCCACCCGGCCACCCCGCAGCGACCTCGCGGCCCCGGCGAAGGCACGGCCAGCACGTCCCGAATCACTGAGGTTCTGCCCACCCAGCCGTATCGTCATGGTGTGAGCGTGGACGAGGTGCTGGCCGCTCACCGCGGCCGCGGTCGGGAGTTCGCCGCGGCTGGGGTGCGCAGCTTCGTACTGGACGAGGGACCGTCAGACGCGGAAGCGGTCGTCTGTCTGCACGGCGTACCGGCTTCGTCCTTCGTCTATCGTGCGGTACTGCCCGAGCTGGCGCACCGCGGACTGCGCGGGATCGCCTTCGACCTTCCTGGCCTCGGGCTGGCGGCACGGCCGGACGACTTCGACTACTCCTGGACGGGCCTGGGGCGATGGGCGACGGCGGCGCTCGACGCGCTCGGGCTGGACCGGGTACACCTCGTGGTCCATGACATCGGCGGGCCCGTCGGGTTCGAGATCGCAGCTGCGGCACCTGACCGCATCCGCTCATTGCTGCTGCTGAACACCATCGTTGCCGTCGACACCTTCCGCCGGCCGTGGGTGATGGAACCCTTCGCACATCGTCCACTCGGGCGGGCCTGGCTCACAGCAGCCCGGGTACCGGTCGTGTTCCGCACGCTGATGCGGACGATCGGCGTCGGTCCGAGCGTGCCGGCCGCCGAGCTCGACGCGCACCTGCGCCTACTTCTGGGCGATGACTCAGGGCAGGCGTTCCTGCGGATCATGCGCTCGTTCGAGCGAACCACCGGGAAGAGGCGCCAATACGAAACCGTTGTCGGCTCCGGTACGTATCCGGTGGGACTGTTGTGGGGCAGCAAAGACCCAGCCCTCCCGCTGCGCACCTATGGCGTGCAGGCACGCCTCGCCGCGCGGCTCGACGACATCCCGAGTGTGCCCGGAAAGCATTTCCTCCAGGAGGACTTCCCGGAAGAGATCGCCGCCGCTGTCGCGGCTTTGGCACAACGCGCCGATAGCGCATACTGACCGCCGCTCGGTTCATTTGCGGGGTTTTGGGCGCTTGGTCGGGGTGGCGGTGAGTGGGTCTTCCGGCCATGCATGGCGGGGATAACGGGCTCGCAGGTCTGCGCGGACCTGGGGATAGCCCTGCTTCCAGAATGAGGCGAGGTCGCTCGTGATCGCGACCGGGCGCCGTGCAGGCGACAGTAGGTGCAGAACGACTGGGACACGGCCGTCTGCGACGGCCGGAGTGGCAGTCCAGCCGAAAACTTCCTGCAGCTTCACTGCGAGGACCGGCGGCTCGACGCCGTCGTACGCGAGTCGCACGTGTGAGCCTGATGGGACCTGGAGCCGTTCCGGCGCGAGTTCGTCGAACCGGGTTGCGGCCGGCCATGGCAGTAGTCGCCGGAGCGCGGAAGTCACGTCGATCTGGGCAACATCGCGTACCGAGGTGAGCTCGGGACCAAGCCATTCGTCGAGACCGGCCAGCAAGGCTTTGTCGTCGACCGCGGGCCACGGGGCTCCGAGGTGGGCGTGACAGAACGCGAGGCGCTGCCGCAAGGCGAGAGCAGCCTCCGACCAACGCAGTACGGACAGACCGCTCCGCCGGATACCGTCACGGACGGCCGCTTGGACGAGCAGTGGATCGGGCTTTGCCAGCGGGACGTCGTTGAGCACGATCGCGCCGAGTGTCTCCACGCGCCGCGTCACTATCCGGCCGTCGTCCCAGCGGATCTGGTCGGTGGTCGAGACGAGCTCGCCGGCGACGTCTCGCGCGGTCTGTTCATCGATCGGCGCCGCGGAACGGATCCTGGCGTCGGCGCGACCGGGTGCCCGGTCGGCAACCGCGATCGCCAGCCAGGGCGTGGTCCGCAACGGCGACTGCGGATCCAGGGTGGCCCCCGTACCACCGGACATCTGGTACGTCGCCGAGCCGGCTCCCCGGACCCGTGCGATCCGATCCGGATACGCCAGCCCCACCACGATCCCCACGGCCAGGTCGTCCGATACGACATCCGTTGGCCTTCCCAACGAGTCAGGTGAGCCTCGGCCGAGGCGCTTTGTTTCTTCTCGCCAGCGGGCCGAAGCTCCGCGATCGACGCCGCGGCGCAGGGCTCGCCAGCGAGCCGGTAGATCGTCGCCGAAGTCCCGGCCGGAGTCGTCCGAGAGCATCGCGACGATCTCCCGGGCCCGGTCGGCGCCGATTCGCGGCGTCGCGTCCAACAGCGCACGAGCCAATCGGGGATGCGCCCCGATCGCCGCCATCCGCCGTCCCCGTTCGGTGATCCGGCCGCTGTCGTCGACGGCATCGAGGCGGCGAAGCAATTCGGTGGCCGCGGTCATCGCCACGGCCGGCGGCGCCTCCAGCAAGGTCAAACCGTCGCCGGCGGGCGTACCCCACGCCGCGAGGTCGAGAGCGAACGCTGCCAGATCGGCGGTCGCGATCTCCGGCGCCGGATGATCGTCGAGATGCAGGTGATCGATGGCAGACCAGCACCGATAGACCCGGCCAGGTGCCTCCCGCCCGGCGCGACCCGCTCGCTGGTCGGCCGACGATCTCGACACCCGGCAGGTGACCAACGTACCGAGGCCACGGGACTGATCGGTCCGCGGCTCCCGGGCAAGCCCCGCGTCGACCACAACCCTGATCCCCGGCACAGTCAGCGAACTCTCCGCGACCGACGTCGTGACCACGATCCGGCGAGTGGCGGTCGCGGCCAGCGCGCGGTCCTGTTCAACCCGCGACTGGCGACCGAACAACGGCAGGACATTCTGACCGGCCAACCTGCGAGTCACGCCGTTGATCTCCGCCTCCCCCGGGACGAACACGAGGATGTCGCCGTCGTTCTCGGTCCAGGCACGCTCGACGACGGCCGCGACGTGATCCAGCAGGCGCGGGTCGACCCGCCCACCAGGAAGCAGCGGTACGGGCACCGGTGGTGGGGCCCATTCGACGGCCACGTCGAACAGCGCAGCAGACGCGGTGATCACGGACGCCGGAACGTCAGTGCCCAGTGCGTGACTCAGCCTGACCGTGTCCGGCGTGGCCGAGGTCGCAACGATCGCCAGGTCCTCCCGAAGGTTCGCCCGGATGTCGACGCAGAACGCCAGCAGCAGATCGGCATCCAGGTGCCGCTCATGGCATTCGTCGATGACAATCGCCGACACGCCGGGCAGCTCCGGGTTCTGCTGCAGACGCCGTACGAGGAGCCCGGTCGTCACCACCTCGACACGTAGTCCTTGTCCGCCGCTGCGTTCACCGCGCATCGCGTAGCCGATCCGTTGCCCGAGAGGCTCGCCGACCAGCATCGCCAGCCGGGCCGCAGCCGCGCGGGTTGCCAGCCTTCGCGGCTCGGCCACGATGATCGTCCCGCCGAGGGCGTCGCCCAACGCAAGCGGCAGCAGCGAGGTCTTTCCCGATCCGGGCGGCGCAACCAGTACGGCAGTACCGCGCGAACGCACCGCTTCGACCGTGGTGGGCAAAACCGCCCGGACCGGCAGATCAGCCCCTGGCACCGACGACTCAGGCAGCAACACGCCCCGACGCTATCCGACCACTACAGCAGGCCGAGCCGCGACGTCCGGATCGTCAGAGAGCCGGCTTGCCTGGCTGGTAGAGCCAGGTGTGGAAGAACGCGTCGAGGTCGCGGTGGGTCAGTCGCTCGACGAACCGGATGAAGGTCTGCGTCGAGACGTTGCCGTACCGGTAGGTCGCCGGCCACTGTTCGAGCACCTGGAAGAACGCGCGGTCGCCGATCTTCAGGCGGAGCGCCTGCAACGTCATCGCGCCGCGGTTGTAGACCAGGTCGTCGAAGATGTGATCCCGTCCGGGGTCGGCCACCTTGCCGGACCAGTCCTTCTCATCGGCGTAGGTCTCCGCGAAGCTCTGCTGCACCGGGATGCCGTTGAACTTCTCCTGGTAGAGCCACTCCGAGTAGGTGGCGAAGCCTTCGTTCAGCCAGATGTCCGACCAGTGCACCGGAGTGAGGCTGTCACCGAACCACTGGTGGCCGAGTTCGTGGGCGAGCAGATCGCCGCTGACCTTGCTGGTGCGCTGGTCGTACACCGGTCGGCCCTGCGTCTCCAGGGCGTAGTGGACGCCGACGTCGGCGAGGATGCCACCGGTCGAGCCGAACGGGTAGCGCCCGTACATCGACGACTCCCACTGAACGATCTGTGCCGTGGTCTGGTTGAACAGCTTGTCCTGCCCGGGTTTCGTGTCGATCGACTGGCCGATCGCAGTGATGTCCGGCAGGCCGGCAGTCACGCTGCGAGTGACGTTGTACTTCCCGATCGCCAGCATGGCCAGCTCGCTGGCCATCGGCTGGTTCATCTGCCAGCGAAAGGTGGTCCGGCCGTTGTGCTTGGTGGTCGGTCCGGGTTCGCCGTTGGCCAGGACGGTCAGTCCGGTCGGCACGGTAATCGTCTGGGTGTACGTCGCCTTGTCGTCGGTGGTGTCGTTCACCGGGTAGTAGGTCGCCGCGCCGATGGGCTGGTTGAGTGCGACCGCGCCGTCCTTGGTGGCGACCCAGCCGGAAACGCCCAGCGCCGGGTCGTCGATCTTCTGCGGGATGCCTGCATAGGTCACCGAGACGAGGAACGTGCTCCCCCGCCACAGGCCGTGCCGTGGAGTGATCACCAACTCCTGCGCACCGCTGCGGGCGAACGACGCCTCGCGCCCGTTGACAGAGAGCTTGCTGATCTTCAGCGGTCCCTGGAAATCCAGGTCGAACCGGGAGAGATTCTGCGTGGCTCTGGCAAGGATCGTCGTGGTCGCGTTGATCGCCTTGGTTTTGGGATCGAACGCCAGCTTGATGTCGTAGTGACTGACGTCGTAGCCGCCGTTGCCCATGTCAGGGAAGTACGGATCCCCGGCGCCTGGTGCGCCAGGGGTGAACAGCGACGCTCGTCCGGGCGCGGCATTCGCGGTCAGGCCCGGTGCGGCGACCAGTCCAAGAGCCACTGCGCAGATCATCAACAGGTAACCGCGGCGACGGCGGAAATGTCCCACAATTTCTCCTTAGCAGGCTCTCAACGACTGGCAGGGCATACGGTAGCGCCCCCGGCGACGATCGCCGCCGGGGGCGCATACCTTCAGCTTCGACTCGAAGCGAGATCTCTCAGTGGTTGGCCGGGAGGATTTCCCAGGTGATGTTGTCACCGTGCTGCGCGGTCCAGAACAAGCGCCAGCCGTGGCGGAACGGAGTGGGCGGCTTCGCGCCGAGGATTCCGTTCGCGGACGGGTCACCGTCGGACATGTGGATCCCGGTGATCTCGTTGTCGCCGTCGTTCTGGAAGCCGGTCATGCCCGAGAACCCGGAATCGAGGGTGGCCGACGGGTCGCGCCCCTCGGCGAGGAACCGGACCGGCTGGGCGCCGTGGGCGTAATCGGCCCGTAGGTCGAACAGGTAGCCCGAATCCAGTAGTCCGCGCTGGGTGTGCAGGGTGTCGCCGGCGTCCTCTACGTACGCGACGTGATTGGTGTCGACGAAGGTCACGTTGTCGAGGCCGGTGTGCGCCTTGTCGCCGTTGTAGACCAGGGACAGCTTGCCGGAGTCGGCCGTCGGGTCGGTCTGGGTGACCTTCAGGACGGCCCCCCAGCCGCCGTAGCCGTTGTTCGCGGAGCTGTCGGCGTTGGTGTCGCCGGTCTCCTCGAAGAAGAACTCGCGGAAGTTCGTACCCGGCCGGAACTGGCCGTTCTCCGGACGCTTGAACGGCGTCGCCTTGGCGGCCTTCGCCAGCGCGTTGGCGTCGAACGCTACGCCGGACGTGTCGGTGGCGGTGTCGTGAACGGTCACCCAGTGGGTGGTGAACGACAGCCCGTAGGTGTGCAGGTCCTTCGTGTCGTCCGTGAACGCGTTACCGGTCGGATGCGTGGCGTCGATGCCCTGGAAGGCGATCGGGTCGCCGGTCCGGCGCGAGATCACCTGGAGAGCCTGCAGCTTGCCGTGCGTCAGGTCGCCCTTGCTCTTCGGCACGAACCGGAAGATGAAGCTGTTGGCCACCTTGGCCTTGTCGCCGGCAACGGTGGCGCCGCCGGCGTCCTCGGCCAGCCAGAGGTTGCCGGCCGAGTCGTTCTGGACGCCCTCGTACCCCGCCCGGCCGGTCGCCGCCGAGATGTCCTGCGTCTTCCCGTCCAGCGTGGCCTGGAAGACCCCGCCGCTCGCGCCGTTCTCAGCTGTGAACAGCAACCGGTGCGACCACGGGTCCCACGTGGAGCCGTCGAACGGCGGCAACGCTTTGCCGTCCGTCGTGGTCGTGGCCAGCAGCGTCACCCGATGCGCGGCGTCGGCGTCCAGGTTGATCCGGGTGATCAGGCCGTTGCCACCGCCCTCGTGCCCCTGGAACAGGAAATGGCTGCCGTAGTCGTACGCCGGGTCGGCGCCGTGCTGACCCTTCAGGACCAGGTACGTGTTCTTGTCCGGTTCTGTCTTCGAGGCCTCGACCTTGTGGGTCGCCGTGGGCAGGTCGCCCGGCGCGGGCATCAGCGGCCCGTCGCCCCGGTAGCCGTAGTACGGAAGATCCGCCGTACCGTTCTCGAGCCTCATCGAGCCCTGCGCGACGACCTGCTGAACCAACTGAGGTGACAGGACGTTCGGGACCGTCGTGCCGGCCGTCTTCGCGTTCGCCGGGACCGAGGTCAGGCCGGCCGCGGACGTACCACTTCCGGACCCACGGTCCGCCTGCGCTCCGGACGCGACGGCACCGGTGACAGCTACCACGCCGAAGACGGCGACGGCGCTCATGCCGGCAATTGATCTGCTCGAACTCATCTAGCCCCTCCCAAGTAACCTGACAATGCACAACGGCGCCATTGGATCCCGGCCGTAGCGCCGCGTCAGGTGCTTGGACATGACATCTCGGTGTACATAACCCTAAAAGTCACCAGGCTTTTGACCGTGTGTCACCGGGCGGTCACCCCCAATACCGCCGCCTACCGGCCAAGCTCTTCCGACAGGGCCTGGATCATGGCGGTCGCCGCTGGGCTCGGTCGCTTGTTGGTGACAGCCCAGGCAGTACGGCGCAGCGCGCCAGGGTCGCGTACTGGCACCCACCGGACGCCGCGTGGCAGCGACTCGGCGGCCACCCCTGGGACCAGCGCGATTCCCATCCCGGCGGCGACGAGGCCGAGGCGCGTCGGCCAGTCACGTACCGCGAAGGAGACCTTCGGGTCGGCGATCCCGGGCCACGCGCCGAACTCCGGTCCGTCGCCGGTCCGGGCGCCGACCACCCACTTCTGGTCGACGAGGTCGGCCGGTTCGACCCACTCCCGGACCGCGAACGGATGGGACTCCGCCACGGCCACGCCCGCGCCGCGTCCAGTGCGCAGCTCGGTCCGGCTCAGGCCTGTCAGGTCGTAAGCCGGCAGGCCTTCGCCGACAGCCACGATCGCGACCTCCAGCCGCCCGCGTCGTAGGGCCGCCAACTGAGCCGGGGTCGAGCCCTCGAACAAGCGGATCCGCAAGCCGGGGTGCGCGCTCGCCAACCGTGCGATTGCCCGAGGCAACAACACTGCCGTCACGGTCGGGAAGCCGCCGACGACGAGCCGGCCGGCCAGCCGGTCACGGAGTCCGGCGAGCTCCTGGCCCGCTGCCTCGACATCGTCGATCACCTTCGCGGCGTGGCGAACCAGCACCTCCCCCGCCGCGGTCGGCCGGACACCGCGGGCATGACGTTCGAACAACGGCGTACCGGCGACCTTCTCGGTAGCCGCTACCTGTCGCGACACAGCCGACTGGGTGTAGCCGAGTCGCTCGGCCGCGGCGCTGAACGCGCGGCTGGTCCGCGCCGGAGAGCTGGAGGTCTCGGGCGAGCACCCGGAGGAAGTCGACACGTACTTCGACACCGAGAAATTCGCGTTCCACGGTCCCGACGGCTTCGACGCCGACTACGCCGGCCCGACGGAGTACTTCCGCTCACTCCGCGCCGCGTTCGCCGACCGGACGATCCGCCGCGGCATCATCGTTGCCGAAGGCGACTACATCGCCTGCCAGACCTGGATCGAAGGGACCTTCGTCCGGCCCTTCACGCACTCCCCCGTCGGCCCCCTCGAGCCGACCGGCACTCGAGTCGTGATGGACCTGATGAACATCTTCAAGTTCGACGCCACCGGCCGCCTCGTGGCGGAGTACGTTCGCACCGACAACCGCAGCTTCCTCCACCAACTCGGCGCAACCGCAGCCTGACCGCCTCGGCCGCGCTCAGCTCGTAGACCGAACGTTCCATCTCTATGATGGGACCATGACTCCAAGCGAACCCGGAACCAGGCCCTCCGAGGCACGGCTCCGCCTACTCGGTACGGCGACCAGGATCTTCTACGCGGAGGGCATCCACTCGGTCGGAGTCGATCGTGTCATCGCCGAGGCAAAGGTGACCCGCGCCACCTTCTACCGGCACTTCCCCAGCAAGGAAGACCTGGTACTCACGTACCTGCGCGAAGTTCACCGCATGGAGCGCGCCGGGGTCGAAAAGGCGATCGCCGACAACCCGTCACCAGTCGACGGGCTCCTGGCCATTGCGAACTCGATCGCTGACTCCATCCAGTCCCCCGGGTTCCGTGGATGCGCCTTCTTGAACGCCGCGGCGGAGTATCCCGCTGTCGACCAGCCCATCCACCAGGAGATCCTCGCCCATCGGCAGTGGTTCCTGGACACCCTCACCACGATGATGGCGCGGGTCCACGAGCCGACGGCGGTGCCCGCAGCCCACCACTTCGTCATGCTGCGCGACGGCGCGATGGCAGCCGGCTGCCTTTTCGACCCCGCGTTGGTGTCCGGGACCTTCCTCCGCGGGATCGAGGGACTCCTACGGGTCAACGCCGAGCGCCAGTCGACAGAATCCGCCCGCTAGTTCCACGGCGGCAAGTGTCGTCGCGCTGTTGTGCCGCGTAGCCGGGACCGGGCATCGGACACCGCCTTCACCTACCTGGAGCCAGTCGGACGAGTCAGCGGCCGTGGGCTTCGAGCAGCCTCAGCCATACCTCGCTGACGGTGGGGAAGGCCGGGACCGCGTGCCAGAGCCGGTCCAGCGGAACCTCGCCGACCACGGCGATGGTCGCCGCATGCAGCATTTCCGCGACGTCCGGGCCGACGAGGGTGAACCCGACGATCACCTGACGATCCTCGTCGACGACCATCCGGGCGTGACCGCGGTAACCCTCGGCCTGCAGGGAGGATCCAGCAGTGGCGGCCAGGTCGTAGTCGATGACCCGGATCCGCAGCCCGGCGGCCTCGGCAGCGGCTGCGGTCTGTCCGACCGACGCGACCTCCGGATCGGTGAACACCACCTGCGGCACCGCGCGCTCGTCGGCGGTGGCCGCGTGCCGGCCCCACCGGCCGTCGTCGACCTCTTCCCCCTTGGCACGCGCCACGATGACGTCACCCACGGCACGGGCCTGGTACTTGCCCTGATGCGTCAGCAGAGCGCGGTGGTTCACATCCCCGGCGGCGTAGAGCCACCCGTCGCCGATCAGCCCGCCGTCCTCCCCGACGACCCGCATCGTGCCGTCGACGAGGAGCCACGCACCCGGCGTCAGGCCGACGGTGTCCAATCCGATGTCCTGCGTGTTCGGAGTGCGGCCGATCGCAACGAGGAGCTCGTCGGCGTCGATCTGCACGCCGTCGGCCAGCGTGATGGAGACCGTCCCGTCGTCGTTGCGTTTCACGGCAGCGGCTTCGGCTCCGATGCGCACCGAAACACCCTTTTCCTGCAACGATTCCGCGACTCGCTCGCCGACGAACGGCTCCGCCAGGTGCAGGACTCCGTCACGAGCCAGCATCGTCACCGACGACCCCAGGTCGGAGAAGGCAGTCGCCATTTCCGATGCGACCACTCCGCCACCGATGATGGCGAGCCGGCCCGGAACCTCTTTCGCCGCGACCGCCTCCCGGCTGGTCCACGGTGCAGCCGCGCGCAGGCCTTCGATGTCCGGGACCAGTGCGCCGCTCCCGGTCGCGACGACGACCGCGTGCCGTGCGGTCAGCGTCGTCGTGGTTCCGTCCGTTGCGGTCACCTCGACAACCCGCTCGGAGCTGAGCCGGCCATGTCCTCGGTACAGCGGAACACCCACCGACTCGAGCCAGGACGCCTGTCCGTCGTCCTCCCAGTTCGACGCGAAGGAGTCGCGGCGGCGGAGCACCGCGGCCACGTCGAGGTCACCCGTCACCGCTTCCCGTGCGCCGGGCACCTGCCGGGCCGTACGTAACGCCGCGGCGCTCCGCAGCAAGGCTTTGGTCGGCATGCAGGCCCAGTAGGAACATTCACCTCCGACCAGTTCACGCTCGACGACGGCGGCGCTCAGACCACCCTGTACGACTCGGTCGGCGACGTTCTCCCCGACCGGCCCAGCGCCGATGACGACGACGTCGTAAGGGGCGGTCATGTCAGTTCCCCTTGGCTGCGCGGCCGAGGCGGATCGCCGAGACAAGGAAGAAGATGCCGCCGAGAACTGCGTACCCGCCGACGTTGGTCAGCGCCGGGTTCGATGCGGAGGCGGCCCCGACGAACGATCCGCCGGCCAGCACGGACAGGCCGCCGCTGAGAATCATCGGCCACTGACCACCCAGCTTGCGGCGGCCGACGGCCACGACCAACTGGATCAGCCCGGCGACGATCGCCCACGCACCCCAGACCCGCAGGACCGCAGGCACACCGGAAGCGCCGGCGATCGCCAGGCCGACGGTGGCGAGCAGGCTGATCGCGATGTTCACGTACAGGCCACGAGCCGACCCGGTGGCACCGGACGAACGAGCGTCCACGACGGCCGCAGCGACGTCGAACAGGGGGTATACGACGACCAGAACGACGGCGAGGGGCCCGAGATGCGTTTTGGTGGTGAACAGCAGGACGGCCCAGACGATGGCGAACGCGAACCTCACGAAGTACAGCCGGCGCAGCGCCGACGCGACTCCTCCGGCGGTGGTTGAGTCAACGGTGGTCACGAGGATCCTCTCGAGGGTTTGAAAGCCGACGCGGCTCGATAAGTAGACTGAACGTTCCATCTACAGCATCGTGCTCTGGCCGGACCCTGTCAAGACAGAACGTTCTACCCCGCTCGAGGCCTACAGCCAGTCCCTGTCGAACCAAGGACCGCTCGCCGGGGTGCTACGGGCTCGAGCAAGCGGCGACGGCCAGGCTGTCGACGAAGTCGTTCATCTCGTGACCGGAATGGCCCTTCACCCACTGGAACGCGACGTCCCCGCGCTCGATCACCAACGCCACCAACGGTTCCCAGAGGTCCCTGTTGGCCACCGGCTTCTTCGCCGACGTGAGCCAGCCGCGTTCGAGCCAACCCGCGTGCCACCGGTCGCGGAAGCAGTTGACGACGTACGTCGAATCCGAGACCACCAGCAACGGACCGTCGTTCGCCTGGACCGCCTCGAGCGCGGCCCGGATCTCCATCCGCTGATTCGTCGAGACAGCCTCGTGACCGGCCGCGTACTCCGTTTTCGACAACGCCCACGCCCATCCTCCGGGCCCGGGGTTACCGGAGCACGCACCGTCGGTGAACACCGACCGCGCACCAACAGGCACTGTCATATCGGGCGGCCGGAGGCGGCGCGGGCGAACGGTAGGCATCGGCGAAACCCCTGACTAGGCGCGTGGGCCTGCGGCGCGGTGGAGGCGGTTGGAGATGGCTAGGCCGAGGCCTTCGTTGGTGGGTAGAGAGGCGACGATGAGGTCGCAGCCCCGCTCGTCGAGTTCGCGTAGGAAACCGTAGAGACGGCGCGCATATGCCTCGGGTGAATCCGGTACGTGGACGACGGCGTGCACCTTGACGGGACGGTTCGCGATGGATGCAGGAAGGAAGACGCCTACGCGGTGCCCTAGCTCCTGCATGCGCTCGGCCTCGAGGACGACCTCGTCCGGATCGACGAGTACCACTCTCGCCCGCGGTGCGTAGTGCGACGGGTGTTGTCCCGGTACGCGGACGTGACTCGTCGAGGGAACGCCGACAGGACCTCCGAGTACGGCCTCCAGGTCCTCGCGGCTCACTCCACCCGGCCGCAGGATGCTCAGGTGATCACCCGTGACGTCGACGATGGTCGACTCGACGCCAACCGTGCACGGTCCGCCGTCGAGCACGAAGTCGACAGCATCACCGAGCTCGAGCCGTACGTGCTCCGCGGTCGTCGGGCTGACCGATCCGAAGCGGTTCGCCGACGGCGCCGCCACACCGCCACCGAACGCCGACAGAAGTTGGAGCGCGACCGGGTGGTCGGGGACGCGAACAGCCACGGTCTCGAGACCACCCGTCACCTCGAGAGGTACGCGTGCACCCCGGCGAAGTACCAGCGTGAGCGGACCTGGCCAGAAGGTCTGCGCCAGCAGGCGAGCAGGCGCCGGCACCTCCGCGACCCAGTCGTCGAGCGCCTCCGCACCACCGAGGTGGACGATCAGCGGATGGCTGGGCGGGCGTCCCTTGACCTCGAAGATCCGCGCGACGGCGGCAGTGTCCTCGACGTTCGCCGCAAGGCCGTACACCGTCTCGGTCGGAAGGGCGACCAGTCCGCCGGCACGCAGTACGCCGACCGCCTTTTCGATCTCGGCAACACCTACAGTCACCCTCGCAATCTACTGCCCCACCGCGATGAGGTCAGATGGCGGGCGGGATGGCGACGACCTTGCCGTGGATCTGTCCGGCGTCGGCCTGCTGGTGGATGGCGGGCAGTTCGCTCAGCGGTACGCGCTGGGCGATCTCGACGTGGAGGTCGCCGCTGTCGATGAGAGCGACGAGCTGCGAGAGCACGGCGGCGTCGGGGTGGACGAAGATGGTGACGGCGCGTACGTTGCGCTTCTCGTCGCCGGGCGTCGGTACGGTCGGCGTCGTCGAGACGACCACTCCGCCGTCGCGGACCAGTCCCACCAGGTCGGTGAACCCGTCAGGCGTGATCGGGGCGAGGTTGAGGAGTACGTCGACCGGCTCGGTCACCGCGTCCAGCAGTGAAGTCGTCGTGTGATCGATGATCTCGTCCGCGCCCGCCGACTTGACGATCCCGGTACTGCGCGGGCTCGCGGTGGCGACGACGTACGCGCCGGCACGCTTCGCCAACTGGACGGCGTATCCGCCCACGGGACCACCAGCACCGTTGATCAGCACCCGCTGACCCGCCGTCAGCCCGCCCGCTTCGAACAGCGCCTGCGAGGCGGTGAGCCCGACCGACGGCAGCCCGGCGGCGTCGGCGAGCGCGATCCGGGTCGGCGCCTTCACCAAGGCGCTGGCCGGCGCGACGACGTACTGCGCGGCTGAGCCGTCGGCGTCCATCGGGATGAATCCGACGACGTTCTCCCCCACGGTCAGGCCTTCCACTCCGTCGCCGACCGCGTCGATGGTGCCCGAAACGTCGTAGCCCGGAACATGCGGCAGCGTCACCGGGATCGGCAGAAAACCGCCGCGGAGGCCGCCGTCGGCGGGGTTGAACGCCGACCCGGCGACCTGGATGCGCACCTCACCGGCGCCGGGAACGGGCTGGTCGGCGTCCTCGTACCGCAGAACCTCCGGGCCGCCCGTCTGGTGGAACCGTACTGCCTTCATGATGTCTTCCCTTCGAGGATGTTGCTTCGGATTCGAAGCAACTGTCTTCACTTTAGCAGTGCTTCGAATTCGCAGCAAGTAGTTCGAGTTAGAAGCACTGATACGCTCCGCTCATGACGCCGTCCCTGAATGCCACGCAACTCGGCGCGTACTTCGCGCTGATCGAGGCGAGCAGCCTGCTCAAGCACGCCGTCGAGCAGCAGTTGCAGGACGTCGGAGAGCTCAGCTACGTGCAGTTCCAGCTGCTGGCCACCCTCGGCGACTCCCCGACCGGCAGCCGGCGGATGACCGATCTGGCCGACGGCGTCGTCTACAGCCGTAGCGGACTGACGTACCAGGCCCAGACCCTCGAGAAGCGCGGTCTGGTGAGCCGCACACCGTCGACGGACGACGAGCGGAGCATCACCGTCACCATCACCGAGGAAGGACGTGCCGTACTCGCGGCCGTCTTCCCCGGGCACATCGGCATCCTCGACGACCTACTGTTCGCCCCACTGTCCCGCGACGACATCGAAACGCTCGCCGACATCCTCGGCCGCGCGCGAGACCACATGCGCCGGACACCGCCACGATCGGCCCAACCGCGCCGCCGCAAGAAGCCGCCCGCGCCGGACCAAGCTCAATAGCCGTCAGGCGTCAGGTGTGGTCGTACCAGGCGACGGCTGAGATTTGCCAGCCGTTGCTTGTGTGTACGAATTGCAGTGTCTTGGTGCCGGTTCCTTCGTACGGCCGGCCGTCGAGGATGCCGGACTTGGCGTACTCGCTGAAGCGGGTGGCGAGGTCTCCGTCGACGTCGGTGCGCTCGGAGACCTCCCATTCGGAGAACTCGGTCAGTCGGCCGTCGGACAGCAGTGCCCTCCGGGGCTCGATGAAGTTCTCCACCGTGTAGACGGCGAACTGCGGTGCCGTGCAGACGATGACACCCTCGGGAAGCACAAGACGGCGGATCCGGCCAACGTCCGCACGCCGGCCGTCGCGGTTGTCGAAGGCTCCGAAGAAGTCGGCAGTCAAACGGTCGATCTCGGCTTTGCTCACCCACCGATCCTAGGTCGTTCCGGACGGCACGGCCGCTGCGGTTGCCTGCAGCAACGAAAGCGCGGCGCGCGGCCGGGTTCCCATCGGTGGCGACAATCCCTAGGCTGGGCCCGTGGAGGGCGATTCGCGCGGTGGGCGAGGTACGTGGGACGAGGGGGCGCTGGAGTACGCCGGCCTGTCCCGGGTACGCCTCGATGCCCTGCTGCAGGAGTTGCTCGGCCGGGTCAACGAGATCATGGAGTACCAGGACCGGCTGCGCGCTCTACTCGACGCCGTCGTCGGGATCGGCGCGGACCTCGACCTGAACAGCACCCTGGACCGGATCGTCGCCGCGGCCTGCGAACTGGCCGACGCCCGGTACGGCGCCCTCGGTGTCGTCGGCCCGGACGGCAAACGGCTGGTCCGGTTCATCACGCACGGCGTGACCGACGACGAGATCGCGGCGATCGGCCCGTATCCCGAGGGGCACGGCATTCTCGGGTTGCTGATCGAACATCCGGAGCCGATCCGCCTGCAAGACCTGGCCGAGCACCCGCGGTCGTACGGCTTCCCGTCGAACCACCCGCCGATGAAGTCCTTCCTCGGGGTCCCGATCCGTAGCCGGGAGCACGCCTACGGCAACCTGTACCTGACCGAGAAGACCGGCGGCGCCGACTTCACCGAGGACGACGAGCGGACCGTCACCGCACTCGCCGCCGCGGCCGGCGTCGTGATCGACAACGCGCGGCTGTACGCCGACACCGAACAACGCCGGCGCTGGCACGAGGTCACGGCCGAGATCACGCAGCTGATGCTCGGCGAGTTCGAGGCCGATCAGGCGCTCCAGTTGATCGTCCAGCGCTGTCGTGAGATCTCCCACGCACAAGTGTCCGGCGTGCTCATCGCCGACGGCGACGAACTGGTGGTGCGCGCGATCGACGGTCCCGCGGACTACGGCCGGTACGTCGGCCACCGGATCCCGGCCGGTCTGCCCCTCCTGCGGCGGCTGCTCGCCGACGACGGACAGGTCGTCGTGGTCGAGGACCTCGCCCAGGTCCTCAAGGACGCCGGCGGTCTCACCGATTTCCCCGAGGGGTCGACCCTCGGCCGGACGATCGTCGCCGCGTTGCCGGCCGGCGGTGCCGGCACCGGTGGCCTGCTGGTCACGGCGCTCGAACAAGACACGAGCAACCAGGTCACGGTGGCGGCCGACCTGGTCCGGCTGTTCGCCGGCCAGGCAACCCTGGCCCTGGAACGTGCCCAGGCGCAGCGCGACCGCGACATGCTCGCGGTACTGGAAGACCGCGACCGGATCGCCCGCGACCTGCACGACCTGGTCATCCAGCGGCTGTTCGCGACCGGCCTGCAACTCCAGGGCCTGCACCGGCTCACGCGGCCGGAGCACCAGGAGCGCATCAGCCGCGCGGTCGACGACATCGACACCACCATCCACGACCTCCGCGCGGCGATCTTCGAACTCCAGCAGGCGTCCGGCGCCAACTCGCTGCGGGGCGACGTCCAGGCCCTGGTCACCGAGTACGCCGAAGCGCTCGGCTTCCGGCCCCGGCTGGTCATCAGCGGCCCGATCGACACCGTCGTACCGGCCTCCGTCCGACCGCAGATCCTCGCCGTCGTGCGCGAGTCGCTGTCCAACGTCGTCCGGCACGCCCAGGCGACGGAGGTGACCGTCGAGCTCAGCGCCGACAGCGCCGGGGTCGTCGCCCGGACGACCGACAACGGCGTGGGGATCGGCGAGCGGCACCGCAACAGCGGCCTGCGCAACCTGACCGAACGTGCCGAGGCGCTCGGCGGGACGGTGCTGATCACGGACAACCAGCCGCACGGCACGATCGTCGAGCTCCGGGCACCGCTGAACGGGACCTGACGAGCCGAACGGCCCTACACGTCGGGACTCTCGGCCGCAGCGGCATCCACTCCCCTCCGGCGAAGCTGGAACCGGAGAACCAGTGGGAGGAGCCTCCAGTGTCCGATCAGCTGCCGTCGAAGGATGTCGACGTACTGCTCACCGCCGCCGTCGCGGCCCCCAGCATGCACAACACGCAACCGTGGCGGTTCGAGGTCGAGGGCCACGTGGTCGACGTGTACCTGGACGGATCGCGCACGCTCCCCGCCGAGGACCCGACCGGCCGGGCGATGCGGATCGCCGCCGGCGCGGCCGCCTTCAACTTGCGGTGCGCGGCCGAGACTCTCGGATACGCGACCTGGTTCGGGCTGGCGCCGTACCCGGTCGACGAGCCGGACCTGCTCGCCCGGATCGTGCTCGAACCGACTCAGGCGCGCGACGACGAGTTGTACGACCTCGCCCGGCAGATCCCGTACCGGCACACGGACCGGGAGCCGTCGGACGCCGTACCGATCGCCGAGAACGTCCGCGTGGAGCTCATGCAGGCGGCGTACGCCGGAGGCGCCGAGCTCACCTGGCTGGGCGACAACGAGGTACGGCGCGTGCTCGACCTGGTCGTCGACACCGACCTGCGGGAGATCCACGACTGGCACCGCCGCGCCGAACGAGCGCATTGGGTCGGCGGCGACCGTTCCGCCGAAGGCGTCCCGAGCTCGGCCCTCGGTCCCCGCTCTGCCGCCTACCCGGCGGCAGTCCGGGATCTCGGCACCCGGCCGGCCGACCGGCAGCGGGCCGAGCGTTCCTTCGAGCAGCAACCGGATCTCGCCGTGCTCTCGACGGACTTCGACGAGCCCGCCGATCAGGTCACCGCGGGCGCCGCGCTGGAACGCGTGCTGCTGACCGCAACCCGGGCCGGCGTCAGCGCGTCGTTCCTCAACCAGCCACTCGAGTACGACGACCTGCGCCGCGCGGTGCAGCGCCTCACCGGCCGTCCCGGGCACGCTCACATGATCATCCGCTTCGGCCACAGCCGGCCACACACCGGCACCGCCCGCCGGCCGGTCGCCGACTTCCTCCCGAAGGAGCCGTCATGACCACCATGACCACGCTGGATCAGGAGATCGACCGCTGGGAGGCCGACCTCGCGAGCATCGCCGAGACCAGCTCGAACGACGACTGGTTCCTCGAGGAACGCCGGCTGGCCGAAGCCCAGCACACGCTCGTCGCGTTCCGCGGCCGGATCCTGCCGGCGCTGGCCGCCGAGCAGCCGCACGACGTGATCGTCGTCGACGAGATCGAGCACCTGCTCGACGGGCTCGGGGACCTCCGAAACGACCTGCTCCGGACGGTCCACCCGGTCGAGTCGCACCATGCGATCGCGGACACCATCGTGGCGCTCCGGGCACTCACGAAACTGGCCGCCCGCTTCGAGCGGACCAGCTAGCCGCGTTGCTGTTGCTTCCTGGCGTGTTCGACCGCGAAGACGGCCGCCTCCGTACGCCGCTCCAGCGCGAGCTTCCGCAACAGCGAGGACACGTAGTTCTTCACGGTCTTCTCGGCCAGGAACAACGACTGCGCGATCTGACGGTTGGTCTTCCCCTCGGCGATCTCGGCAAGAATCCGACGCTCTTGCTCGGTCAGCGAGGCGTACCGCGGATCCTCCACCGCGGCCGGACGCCGCAACCGGTCCAGCACCTTCGCAGTCATCGACGGGTCGAGGAGAGACTCCCCCGCCGCCAACCGCCGTACCGCGTCGATCAACGCCAAACCATTCACCTGCTTGAGCAGGTACCCCGAAGCACCGGCCATGATCGCGGTGAACAACGCCTCGTCATCGGAGAACGACGTCAACATCAAACACGCCGGCGGCTCGTCCATCCGCGAACGAACCTCCCGGCACACACTGATCCCGTCACCGTCCGGCAGCCGAACGTCCAGTACGGCCACATCCGGCCGTACCGCAGGAATCCGCGCGATCGCCTCCGCCGCGGTCCCCGCGTCCCCGACCACCTCGATGTCCGGCTCCGCGTCCAACAGCTGATGCAACCCCAGCCGCACCACCTCGTGGTCGTCGAGCAGGAACACCTTGATCGCCATCGCCGTCTCCTATCGGTTCCACCCCGTCCCGAACGGGTCCGGCTCCAGCATGCCCTGCCACATCGCACCGAACCAGGGACCACAGTCCCGACCAACTCGGGACCTTCGGCTCAGCCGAACTGTGACTCGAGAACGGTCAGGTCGCGCGGCCGGATCGTCACCGCCGGGGCCGGGCCGGGGTGGACCTCGACCAGGAACAGCCGGCCGCTCGGGCCGTCCTTCGCCCATTCGAGGGTCGTCGGGCGGCGGAACTGCTTGTCCGCCAGCACCGACCAGCGGGCGAGTACCTGCAGTTCCTCGTCGGTCAGCACCAGTGCGGCGCGTTCGTCCGCCGTTGTCGGAACCTGCCGGGTCCCGCGTGGGCCGGCGTACACGGTCTTAGAGGGTTTGCCGCCGCAGTGCCTGACGATCAGCGGGCGGTCGCCCGGATGGACCGAGTACAGGTCGGCGTCGCCCGCCGCCGGGTCGCCGAGGCCCCAGGACGCCTGGACGCGGACGAAAGTGCTCTCGCCGCGGGCCGTGCCCGAGCCGCCGAGGTCAGCCCGGACCATCCGTTGCACGACGACCGGCATGACCGCGGTCGACTGATCGATCCCGGCGGCCTCACGGTTGCCGATAGCAACAGTGCTGTACAGGGACGCGAAGCACCGCCGGCAGGCCGCGAGTACGTCGTCCGCGGTGTTCAGGTGCAGGAACGCCTCGTCCTGGCCTATGTCGTCGAACGCGACCGGGCTGCACCGGACCGCAACCTCCGTGCCGTCGCCGCCGAGCTCCTGGTAGGCAGCCCTGATCTCGTCGCCGGGCAGCTCGGCGTCCCGGAACGCCGAACGGATCTCTGCCGACACCACGGCCAGGTCGCGACCGGCCCGGTACCTGCGGATCGCGTGCGCGATCTCCGGCTCCAGCCGCGCGTGGGCCACGAACTCCTGGTACGCCGCAGCCGTGACCGCGAAGCCTTCCGGAATCCGCACGCCCTCCCCCGCCAGCAGAGCCAGCCGGGCGGTCTTCACCCCGACCTGCGCAGGATCCACAGCGCCTTCGATGCGTACGACGTACTCGGTGTTCATCACTCCTCCTACCGCGGCGAGACGGTGGTCCGCTGTACTTCCAGAGTCGTCCCCGCGGGGACGGCCTGGTCAGGGCCCAAAGTCCTGGATCGCCCCGACCACCCGGCCCGCTCACTCGTGGATCAGCACGTCCGCCGCCGCGCGTCGCGGCGTCGGCGGAACCTGCGGGCCGTACCCGAACCGGATGATCACCTGCGGCCGTCGCCAGGCTCCGAGCGGGTCGTTGACCTCCATCCGCAGCTCCTGGTGCTCGATCGCCTGGTTCAGCAGCGAGGTCGCCAGTCCGCGCGAGGTCGCCTCCAGCAGAACGTGTTCCAGCGCCTGTCCGGCCCGCAACCACTCGATCGGGCCGTCGTACCGCGTCGCGAGGACGGCGAACTGCGGTTCGCGCTCGAACCCGGCGACAGGCCGTACGGAATCGGCCGCGGTCGCGGCCAGGTCGCGGACCACCGGACCGGCGCCCGCGTCGCGCGAACCCAGCGCGCTCGACGGCACCCCGTCGTGTTCCCGGTCGCCACCGACCCAGCGCCGCCGCTCGGCTGTCCGGGCCGCACTGTCGTCGTCCGCGGCCACCGCGTCGTTCGTTGCTATCCGCAACCACCAGTGCCGGATACTGCTGTCGATCCATTGCAGGACGGCGCCTTCGACGCGGGCGCACAGGTCGAGCTCGACGCGCAGCTGCGCCGGCAGACGCTCGTCCGTGAACGGTTCGCGGTTCGTCCGGCGCCGGCTCAGGTACGGCGCCAGCGTCGCCAGGGTCTCGCTCGGCGGCCCGCCCAGCTCCACGACCGCGATCAGGTCCGGGCGCTGCTGATCGACGAGATGCCGTACTGCTGACCCCAGACCCTGCGCCGCGGCCGCCACCCGCAGGTTGAAGATCGCCGCGCCGAGGGAGACGTACAGCATCCGCCGCGACGGGTCTTCGGCCGGCAACTCGCGCGAGCGGTCGCGGTACACCTCTACGCTCCGGCCAGCGAAGCGGAACCGCCACGGTTGCGTGTTGTGCATCGACGGCGCCAGCACCGCCGCGCTGAGCAACTCGTTGCGCTCGGCGCTCGACAGCTCGTCCATCTCGGCCTCCTTCGGCAACCGGGGCGTCACCCCTTCGAGCGAACAGCGGACGGCCCGGACGCGGATAGAGCCGAAAGGCCCGTCCGGCGTGTGACCGCTGTGCTGTCGGCGACAGCTGCGGCATCGTGGGGGGATGACGAAGAGGCTGCCGAAGAAGACGTACGAGCGGGAGTTGCTGCGGCTGCAGGCGGACCTGGTGAAGCTGCAGGAGTGGGTGCGGGTCGAGCAGGCGCGCGTCGTGGTCGTGTTCGAGGGCCGGGACGCGGCCGGCAAGGGCAGCACGATCAAGCGCGTCACGGAGTTCCTGAATCCGCGCGTCGCCCGGATCGCCGCGCTGCCCGCGCCGACCGAGCGGCAGCGGACGCAGTGGTACTTCCAGCGGTACGTCGAACACCTGCCGGCCGCCGGCGAGATCGTGCTGTTCGATCGCAGCTGGTACAACCGCGCCGGGGTCGAACGCGTGATGGGCTTCTGCACCAGCCGGGAGTACTCACGGTTCCTGCACCAGTGCCCGATCTTCGAGCGGCTGCTGGTCGAGGACGGCGTACTGCTGCGCAAGTACTGGTTCTCGGTCAGCGACGGCGAGCAGGAGAACCGTTTCCGCAGCCGGCTCGAGGACCCGATGCGGCGCTGGAAACTCTCCCCGATGGACCTGGAGTCGATCACCCGCTGGGAGGACTACTCGCGCGCCAAGGACGAGATGTTCGTCCACACCGACATCCCCGAGGCGCCGTGGTACGTCGTGGAGAGCGAGGACAAGCGCTCTGCCCGGATCAACATGATCGCGCACCTGCTGTCCACGATCCCGTACCACGAGGTCCAGCGGCCGCCGCTCGAGCTCCCGCCGCGGCCGCCGTCCAAGGGCTACGAGCGCCCGCCCCGCGACATGCAGACCCAGATCCCCGACCACGCGGCCCACCTGCGGGACTGAAGGAGCCGGTATGAACCACAAGCCTGTTGTCGTCGGCGTCGACGGGTCGCCCGCCGCGTCTGTCGCGATCAAGTGGGGCGCGATCGAGGCCGCCGCGCTACGCAGCCCGCTGCAGCTGGTGTACGCAGTCACGCCGGCCGGATCGCCGGGGCTTGCCGACGAGGTCGTCTCCAAGGCGGTCGCGCAGGCGCGGGAGCTCGAGCCCGGGATCGTCATCGACTCCCGGATCGAGAACATCTCGCCGTCCGCGGCGCTCGTCAAGGCGTCCGGCACGGCGGCGGTCGTCGTGATCGGCAGCCGCGGGCTCGGGGTGATGGCCGGCGCGCTGGTCGGCTCCACCGGGCTCGACCTGGCCGCGAACGCCCGCTGCCCGGTGGTCGTCGTCCGCCCCGATCTCGGAGCCATGGCCGGTGTCCGGGTGGTGGTCGGGTACGACGGTTCATCGGCCGGCGACGCCGCGCTGGCCTTCGGGATCAGCTACGCGCAACGCCACCACCTCGGCGTCCGGGTGATCGCCGCCCAGCCGACCGGCACCGAGCTGCACCGGATCACCGAGGACGAGCTCCGCGCCGCCGTCCACGCCCACGGCGGCGGCGACGCCGAGCTGGTCCACATCACCGGGCATCCGGCCGAACACATCCTGCGGCTCTCGGCCGACGCCGCCCTCGTCGTCCTCGGCGCCCGCGGCCGCGGCGGCTTCGCCGGCATGCTGATCGGCTCCGTCAGCCAGACCGTCCTCCACCACGCCGACTGCCCGGTCGCCGTCATCCCCGCCGCTGCCGCCGAAGGCTGACGCGCCGCTACCCTTCCAGCGGCACGGCCCCGAACGAGCTGGTCAGGCGCTGATCCTGAACATCCGCGACGTCACCAGCTCGGCCAGCTGACGCGCGGTGAAGACCGGTTGGGTCAACGGCGACAGGCTCTCGTCGTTGGTCTTCTTGGCCTGAGCGAGGAACACGACGGTGCCGTCGTCGTACCGGTAGACGGCCCACTGGTCGTAGCTGCCCCGCCCGTTCGTCGTCAGTACGCCGACCTTCTTGCCGCTGACGTCCATGACGGTGCAGGTGCCGGTGCCGGTTCCGGTCGCGCCCGAGAACCGCTTCGCCAGCTTGCACGGCGCCGCCGCCGGCTTGCCGTCGGGCGTGGTCGACTGCACCAGCAACTGGCCCACTCGGTTGTCTTTCTGCACCGGGATGCTGGCCTGATACTCCCAGTAGTCCTGCTCCCCGTCGTTGGACGCGTACTGCGCCTGCGGCCATCTCCTCGGATTACCGTCCGGGTACTTCAGGTTGGGCGAGCTGAACCCCGCCGGTACCAAAGCGGTCAGGTCGTTCATCAACGTCACGGCCCGATCCGCGCGCGGACCCGCGCTCGCCGTACGGTCCACCTGACCCTCCGGCCAGGGGTCACCGGACTTCCGCGTCGCCGGCGCCGACGGCGTCGCGGTGGGGCTACCAGCCACCAACTGCCCCGTCGACCGGCCGGCGGCGTAATGCGCGACCAGCGCGGGACCGGCTCCGATACCGACCACCAGCGTGACGACGGCGGCCCCGGTCAAGGTCGCCGTACGCCGCTTGCGCACCCGCCGGCCGCGGTCGAGCGCACTCGCAGGGTCCATCGACGGCGGCGGACTGCTGCGCACCATGAGGTCGTGCAGCGCCTCGCTGAGCTCCTCTTCCTTCATCGAACCCTCTCCTCTTCCAGCAGATCGCGTAGTGTCGCCAGCCCGCGCGCGGCCTGGCTCTTGACAGTTCCTGTCGAGCAATCGAGCAGCGCGGCCGTCTGCTCCACGGACTGGTCCTCCCAGTACCGCAGGACCAGAACGGCGCGTTGTCTCGGCGGCACCTTCGCGAGCGCCTCCAGCAAGACGAGCCGTTCGTCGGCGAGGCCGGACGACGGCGTCGCACGTTCGGTCTCCGGAGAGCCGACCGACTCGTGCCGGAACCACCCCCGGCGCCGCTCGGACAGGAACGTACGGACGAGCGTCTGCCTGGTGTAGCTGTCCATCGACTCGTGCCGCTGGATCCGGCGCCACGCCAGATAAATCTTGGTGAACGCCTGCTGGACCAGGTCTTCCGCACGATGCCAGTCGCCGCACAACAGGTACGCCGTACCACGCATGGCGTCGGAACGTGCGGCGAAGTACGCCTCGAACGCCTCGTCCCGGTCACTCATCTGGCCTCCCCATCCTCGATACCGGGTTAGACACGCCTCCGGACGCGAAGTTGGTTGCATGCGCCGGCCCGTCGTCTCGGCGGGCCGTCGCGCTCATGATGGGGTGGTGAGCGGTTCTTCGAGTGGTCGGCCGGTGGTGCTGGTGCACGGGTGGCCGGTCACCGAGAGGCACTGGCGATATCTGGTACCAGTCCTGCGTGAGAGCGGTTTCACGCCCGTTCCGGTCACGCTGCCGGGGCTCGGCGGCCCGGCGGACGGCCTGACCAGTTTCAGGAAGAGCGAGCTCGCCCTCTGGCTCGGGAACGAGCTCGAGGGGCTCAACCGGTTCTCGCTGGTCGGTCATGACTGGGGCGGGACGGTCGCGCTGCTCCTGGCCGCTGCGATGCCGCAGGCCGTGAACGCGGTCGTGATCGAAGAGGAGATCCTGCCCGGGATCGACGTCGGCATCCCTGCGCCGGGCGCCGCGCACTACCCGTCCTGGCACGGGCCGTTCAACCGTGTGCCGGGCCTCGCCGAGCAGCTCGTCCCAGGGCGGGAGGACGCCTACTACGGGACCTTCCTCCGGCAGAGCGCCGGGCCGGAAGGGCTGGATCCGGAGACGATACGCGCCTACATCGACGCCTACACGACGGACGGTGCTCTGGAGGCCGGGCTCGGCTACTACCGATCACGTGCCGACGACATCAGCGACGTACGGCGACTCGAAGAGAACCCGCTGCACACCCCAGTACTCGCAATCGGCGGACGCTACGCAATCGGTCCCGCCGTCGCCGACGGCCTGCGCACCCTCGCAACGGACGTCACCGGCATCGTCCTGGAACGATCCGGCCACTACCCGGCCGAACAAGAACCCGAATCCACCGCCCGGGCCGTCGTCGACTTCCTACTTCTGGCGGGCGGCGACGGCGCGTAGGTGCTGGGTGTGGGGCTTGAGGACGTGGTCGGCGTACTCGGGGTGTTTCGGGAGCCAGGCGGCGACGTACGGGCAGACCGGGACGATGGTGTAGCCGTTTGCGATCACGTCTTCGACCACGGCGCGAACGAGTACGGAGGCCAAACCCTGCCCGCTGTAGTCGTCGGAGACACCGGTGTGGAACAGGACGCGCTGGACGCCGTCGGCGGCCTCGACATCGACGTAGTCCTCCTCGCCGACGACCTTGTCCGCGGCCTCGTGGTCGATCAGGACGTACCGGGACTCGGCCGGCCGGCTCTGTACCTCGAAACGCTCGTCGGTCATGGTCGTCCTTCCGGTCGCGGGATCACCAGAACAGCATCACGCATGGGCCGGCTCCGCGGCGGGTACCGGGTCGTGTCGGCGATCGTTCCGGTCTGGGAGGTCGGCATGGATCAGCCCACGAGGTCCTCGGGCGAGAACCGTTCCAGTCCCCGGCTGGCGCGGTACGAGGCCGTCTGGCGAACCACGTGCTACGCCGTCGGTGTCGTCGGAGTGATCGCGGCCGTCCTGCTTCTGCGAGGCGTCGTCCTGGCCGTGGTCGGCATTCTGGTGCTCGTGGTCGGAGCGACCGCGGCCACCGCGTACGGAGCCGAGGGCACGCCGGTGCCGTCCAGCTCGAGAGCACGGGTCGTGTGCAACGCGATGGTGGGAGCTGCGGTGGTGGGCGTCGCGTTCGGGCTCAGCACCGTCCTCGGCCCTGCCGTACTGCTCCTGTGCGTCGCCGTCGCCCTGACCTCACCGCTCGCCGTGCGCTGGTACTGCGTGAAGTTCAGCTCGTCGGACCACCGTGAGCAGGCGAGGCCGACCCTCGAACTGTGCCGCGAATGGCAGGACAGTTTCGAGGCACTCGGTCACGCGACGACGACCACCGCGCGGCTTCGCATCGTGATCGCCCGCGAACGCTGCCTGGACGAGCTCGAACGCCGCAACCCCGAAGGAATGCACGCCTGGCTCGAGTCGGCCGCCAGCCCGGCCGGCGACCCCCGGAACTTCCTCGGCGACCAGTTCTAGCCCCTGGGTTTCATACCCGTGTACCTCGGGAACCGGCGGGTCAGGAACCTGTGGGAGGGGGCGACGATGATGACAGTAGGCGGCGTGGACACCTATTACGACTACGACGAACGTCAGTGGAAATTCCGTCGCCTGGGCGGCGGGCCGGTGCACGAGCCGCAGACGTGTCCCCTCGAACGGCCGCTGTCCGCGACTGAAACGGACGGACCGTCTGCTCCGGAGATCTCCCCCGAATCGGCCGACGGCTGACGGCCGGCGGCGAGAGGAGACGAGATGGCGCGGGCGATCTGGACCGGGTACATCACGTTCGGGCTGGTGTCGGTACCGGTCGGGATGTACAGCGCCACCCAGGAGCACGAGATCGACTTCCACCAGTTCCAGAAAGGTACGTCGGACAGGATCCGGTACAAGCGGGTGAACGAGCGGACGGGGCGTGAGGTCCCGTACGACAAGATCGTGAAGGGCCACGACGTCGGCAGCGGCGAGTACGTGATCGTCGAGCCGGACGAACTGGACGACATCGCGCCGGGCAAGTCCCGGTCGCTCGAGATCGACACGTTCGTCGACCTGGACGAGATCGATCCGATGCACTTCCAGAAGAGCTACTACCTTGGCCCGTCGGAAGCCGAGAACGCGTCGTCGTACGCACTACTGCGCGACGCGCTGGCGAAGACGAACCGGGCCGGGATTGCGAAGTTCGTGATGCGCGGCAAGGAGTACCTGGCGACGATCCGGGCCGACGGCAAGGTTCTCGTACTCGAGACGATGTTCTTCGCCGACGAGATCCGCGATCCCGAGGAGGAACTCGGCAGCCTCCCGCGCAAGTCCGGGGCCGGCAAACAGCTGTCGATGGCCGTCGACCTGATCGAGGCGATGTCCGGCGAATGGAAGCCAGCCGCGTACCAGGACACCTACACCGAGCGGGTGAAGGACCTGGTCAAGGCCAAGCACGCCGGCAAGGAGGTCGTGTACTCCGAGGAGGAACCGCAGGCCACCAACCCGACCGACCTGGTCGCCGCCCTGCGCGCCAGCGTCGAATCCGCCCGCAAGGCACGCACCGCGAAGAAGCGGACCACGACCAAGAAGACCCCAGCCAAGAAGACGACAGCCAAGAAGGCCGCGACGAAGAAGCGGAGCACGACCAAGAAGGCGGCCTGATCAGCCGCGTGCGAGTCGGTGGGCTACGGTCTGGCGGAGGACTTCGAGGGGCCGGAGTCCGGTACGCCGGCATAGTCCGGCAGGTCGACGCCGTTCAGGGCGCGCTCGACCAGCGCCATGAACGCCTCCATGTCGGGCTCCGGGCCGGGCTCGGCGTCCGGTCCAGGCGCGGTGAGGCTGTCCACGTGCATCCGGCCGATCTCCTGACTGGCCTCGACCATCGAGCGCAGCCGCGCCCGGTAGGCCGTGAAGCCGGCCTCGGGATCCCAATCGGCGGCGGCCAGCTCGCCGGCCAGCAGATACGCGCCGACCAGGGCGAGTCCGGTGCCCTGCCCGGACATCGGCGAGGCGCAGTACGCCGCGTCGCCGATCAGCCCCACCCGTCCGTCGTGCCAGCGGTCCATCACCACCTGGGCAACCTGGTCGAGGTAGAAGTCCGGGGTGTCGTCCAGGTGCGCGAGAATGCGCGGGGTCAGCCAGCCCAGGTCGGCCATCTGCTCGGACAGCAGCCGCTTCTGAGCCGCGATGTCGCGGAAGTCGACGTCCAGCTCGGCGGCCGGGAAGGAGAAGATGGCCATCGCCCGGGTCGCGTCCTGGATCGGCCGCAGGCCGGCGGAACGCCCGGACGCCCGGTCCTGGTACTCGACCATCCAGCGGTCCAGGCCGAACTCGTTCGGCACGCTGTAGAAGGCCAGTACGAGCCCGAGGTGGTGGACGAACCGCTCGCGCGGACCGAAGATCGTCGCACGCAGCGCCGAGTGCAGACCGTCGGCTCCGACGACCAGGTCGAACCGCCGCTCGGCACCGCTCGCGAAGATCACGTCGACACCGTCCGCGTCCTGGGTGAGCTCCGCGGTCCGGTCGCCGAAGATGTACTCGACACCATCGCGGGTGTCGTCGTACAGCACCTCGGACATATCCCCGCGCAGGATCTCGATCTCCGCGATGTATCCGTCGCCACCGTTGTCTTCAGCGTTGAAGGTCTCCAGCACGTTCCCATCGGCGTCGACGGTGCGCGCGCCGGCCGTGTCGGTGCACGCCGCGCGTACCGCCGCGTCCAGCCCCATCCGCCGAATCACTTCCTTGGACACCCCGCGCGCATCCACCGCCTGCCCACCGGGACGCAGCCCCGGCGCCCGCTCGACGACGGTCACCTCAGCCCCCCGCCTCCGCAACCAATGCGCCAACGCAGGCCCCGCGATGCTCGCCCCCACCACCAGTACCTTCGGATTGCTCACTGCTCCCCCGCTCACCCGGACGGACCAAAGGGCCCAAATCGTACAGCGCCCGCAGTGTCATCCGGCCTAGGCCGGACCCGCGGGCCCGGCCTTTGCTCGGCTACTTGGTGGCGGCGGCTACGAATTCGGTGGTGTAGGTCTTGGTGATGTCGATGGAGTCCTTCTTGGGCTTGACCGATGGGGAGAAGGAGCCCAGGACGGTCAGGGCGTTCTTGGCGCCGTCGGCGTCGATCTTGCCGTCGGTGGTGAACATTCCCTTGGAGTCGTTGATCGCCTTGGTGTACAGGGTTTTGTCGCTGCCGGCGTAGTCGGCGGGCATCTTCCCCGCGATGGTGGCCGCGTCGTTCGACTTGATGAAGGACAGGGTCTTCACGAACGCGTTCGCCAGCTTCTGTACTTCGGGCTTGTGGGCGGACACGTAGTCGCAGCTCATGTAGAGGGAGCTCGCCGGGTACAGGCCGCCGAGCGCGGACTTCGTACCGGATTCGGAGCGCATGTCCAGGAGGATGCTGCCGTCGCCGGTCTTGAGGAGGCGGGCGACAGTGGGGTCGGTGGTCATGCCGGCGTCGATGCCGCCGGAGTTCATGGCGGCGATGAAGGTCGAGTCGGCGCCGGCCTTGACGGTGGTGTAGTCCGACGTGGAGACGCCGGAGTTGCCGGCCAAGTACTGGGTGAGGAAGTCGGTGGACGAACCCGCGCTGGTGACGCCCAGCTTGCGGCCCTTGAAGTCCTTCGGGGACTTGATCGAGCCGGCCTGCGCCTTCGAGACCATCTCGACCTCGCCGGGGACGTTGGCGAACTGTACGACGCTCTGCAGGCACTTGCCCTTGGACTGCATGTCGATCGTGTGGTCGTAGAAGCCGACCACACCCTGCGCCTGGTTCGCGAGCAGTGCCGTCTCGGCAGTCACACCGGCGGGCGTGTCGACGAGTTTCACGTCGAGGCCCTCGTCCTTGAAGTAGCCGAGCTGCTCGGTGAGCTTGGCCGGCAGGTAGATCACCTTGTTGGCGCCACCAACCATGATGGTCAGCTGCTGTCCCGCGGCGTCGGTGCTGCCGTTCTTCTTCTGGGTCTGGCAACCGGTGAGGACGACTGCGGCGGCCAGGGCGGCGGCGCCGAGCCGGGTGCTGGTACGGGAAATCTTCATGATCGTTCTCCGAAAGGGGTTTCAGATGGCGGAGGTGGCGGTGGACTGGGCCGGTGGGCGCCAGCGCAGCAGGCGGCGTTCGGCCAGCCCGAGGACGACTTCGGCGAGCAGTGCGAGCACCGTGGTGACGAGCATCCCGGCATAGATGCCGGCGGCATCGAACGAGCCCTGCGCCGTACTGATCAGCAGACCGAGACCACGGGTCGCGCCGGTGTACTCGCCGACGATCGCACCGATCAGCGCGAATCCGAACGCGGTGTGCAGCGAGGCGAGGATCCACGACGTCGCACTCGGTACGACGATCGACCACAGCACCTGCACCCGGCTCGCACCGAGGATCCGGGCGTTGTTCACCAGGTTCCGGTCGACCTCCCGCGCGCCCTGGAACGCGTTGAAGAACACCGGGAAGAAGACCAGGACGAACGCGGTCGCGACCTTCGACTCCATCCCGAGGCCGAACCAGATCACGAACAGCGCGGCGAGCACGATCCGCGGTACGGCGTTCAGGGCCTGGATGTACGGCGACGCGACCTCGGCGAGCAGCCGGGACCGGCCGAGCAGGATCCCGAGGACCACGCCGACGACCGCGCCGAGCACGAACCCGGCGACCGCCTCCTGCAGCGTGACGCTGATCTGCGCCCAGATCGAGCCCTGCGCAGTACCTTCGGTGAACCAGGTGACGAGCTTCTGCCAGATCAGGCTGGGCTTGGAGTAGAAGAACGGGTCGAGCCAGAGGCTGACCGAGATCTCCCACAGCGCCAGGATCGCGACCAGCAAGAGGATTCGCAGGCTGTAGACCACCGTCTTGTGCCGGCGCCGGGTGGCCCGGGCGGATCGGCCGGCGTCGGCCGGATCGAAGCGCAGTACAGGAGCCACGGGTACGGTTGCGGTACGGACATCAGGCGACACGGGAAACACCTGCCTCCCGGGCGATGGCGACCTCGCTTGACAGCGAGCCCCAGATCTCGCGGTAGATCTCGATGAACTCCGGTGTCATCCGGATCTCCTCCACGTTCCGCGGCCGGTCGAGCCGGATCCGGAAGTCGTCCTTGATCCGCGCGGGGCTGGCCGTCATCACGACGACGCGATCGGCGAGCGTGATCGCCTCCTCGAGATCGTGGGTGACGAAGATGACCGCGGCGTTCGTACCCGACCAGAGCTGCAGCAGTTCGTTCTGCATCAGCGCCCGGGTCTGTACGTCGAGTGCCGAGAACGGCTCGTCCATCAGCAGGATCTCCGGCTCGTTCACCAGGGTCTGCGCGAGCGCGACGCGCTTGCGCATACCGCCGGAGAGCTGATGCATGTAGTAGTCCTCGAAGCCGGCCAGGCCGACGCGGGCGATCCAGTCCCGGGCCTTGGCGTTCGCCTCGGGCTTGGGCCGTCCGCGCCAGATCGGGCCGGACGCGACGTTGGCCAGGACCGTTCGCCAGGGGAGCATCGCGTCGGCCTGGAACATGTAGCCGACGCCGGCCGGGATCCCGCGGACCGGTTGCCCGTCGACGGTGACCGTACCTTCGGACGGCGGCTCCAGGCCGGAGACCAGCGACAGCGTCGTGGACTTGCCACAGCCGGTCGGTCCGACGACGGCCACGAACTCGCCCGCGTCGACCTGGAGCGTGATGTCCTGGACTGCGGTGTGCGCGGTGCCCGCGCTGGTGAGGAAGCGTTTGGTCGCGTTTGTGAGGTCTACCAGGGCGGTCATGGTTCACCCACCTCTCGTTCGGTGTTGCGGCGGTTTTACCGGCCGATGACGGCCCGGTTGCAGGAACCGTAGGGAAGGTGGACCCCGGCTGTAACGGTTGCTCGCGTTACCCGCCCAAGCCCCGTACTCCGCGTTTCGCGCATTTAGCTCACCGAGTCGCCGGAGCGGCGTTATGGTGAGCGGATGGTGGCTCGTCTGCGCAGGATCCGCTTCACGCGGCAACTGCTTCTGCTCCAGATCGGGCTGCTGGTGCTGGTACTCGGGGTCGGCTTCGGACTGGTTGCCTGGCTGCTGGAACGAACGCTCGAGCATCAGTACGAGCAGCGTGCGCTGAGCGTCGCCCGGACGGTCGCGGCCGACAACCGGCTGGCCGGCCTGATCCGGAAGAAGGACTCGGCGGCCGTGCAGCAGATCGCACTGGCCGACGCCTCTGCCACCGGAGCGTTGTTCGTCGTCGTGACCGACGCCAACGGCATCCGGCTGGCCCATCCCACGCCCGACCTGATCGGCAAGCCGGTCAGCACCGATCCGTCCGGTCCGCTGTCCGGCCGCGAGGTTGCGAACATCGAGCGCGGCACGCTAGGCCTGTCGGCCCGGGGCAAGGTACCGGCCAAGGACGCGTCCGGTGCCGTGGTCGGCGAAGTCAGCGTCGGTTTCGACGCCGCCGAGATCCAGAACGCGATGCTCGGTCTGCTAGCTCTGACGTCGGTGTTCGCGGTCGGTGCGCTGCTCGTCGGCGTCGCCGGGTCGAGCTGGCTCGCACGGATGCTGAAGCGCCGTACGCTCGGGCTCGAGCCGGCCGACCTGACCGACCTGATGCGCGAACGCGAGGCGGTGCTGCACGGGATCAGTGAGGGCGTGCTCGCGGTCGACACCCAGCACCGGGTCACGATGTGCAACGACGAGGCGATCCGGCTGCTCGACCGGCCGGTACGTCCCGGCATGGCCGTCGCCGAACTCGACCTGCCGCCGAGGCTGCGGGCATTGATCGACGAGGACGAGGCCGAGCCGGTCCTGGCTGTGACCGGCAAGCGCATCCTGGTCGCGAACCGCCGTCCGGTGCATCGTGACGGCAGCAACCTCGGCAGCGTACTGACGCTGCGGGACCGCACCGACGTCGAACAGCTGACCAGCGAACTGGACGCCGTACGCAGCCTGACTGCGGCGCTGCGGGCGCAGCGGCACGAGTTCGCGAACCGGATGCACACGGTCCTCGGTCTGCTCAACACCGGCGCCTACGCCGACGCGGTGGAGTACCTGAGCGCCGTCACGCAGTTCCACGAGGTCGAGTCGATCGGCGAGTCGCCGGCCCTGAAGTCCGCGACCATCCGCGCGTTCATGGCCGCCAAGACCGCCCGGGCGGCGGAGCTCGGCGTCAGCCTCACGCTGTCCGAGACCTCCTGGGTACGGCGGAAGCTCGTCGCGCCGGTCGAGGTGATCACCGTACTGGCGAACCTCGTGGACAACGCCCTGGACGCCGCGCACGCGTCCACGCACCGGCCTGCCCGCGTCGAGGTCGACCTGCTCTCCGACGGCACCCGCCTGGTGATCTCGGTCGCGAACACCGGCGACGGCATCTCGCCCGCGCAGGCCGAGACCATCTTCCTGGAGGGCGTGTCCACCCGGGGCAGCGATCGCGGGTACGGGCTGGCGATCACCCGGCAGACCGCGAAGGTCCTCGGCGGCGACGTCGTGCTCGCGAACCCCGGGCTCGACGGCACCGAGACCGTGTTCGTCGCCGAACTGCCCGCCGCCCTGGCCGAGAACGAGGAGGACTGATGATCGGCGTACTGATCGTCGACGACGACTTCCGGGTCGCGCAGGTGCACTCGGCGTACGTCGCCCAGGTGACCGGCCTCCAGGTCGTTGGTGTCGCCCACACTGCGGCCGCCGCGCTGGACGCGGTCGCGGAACTGCAGCCCGGCCTCGTACTGCTCGACAACTACCTGCCCGACCGGGCCGGCGTCGAGCTCGCCGCGGACCTGTCCGCCGACGTCTTCATGGTGACTGCGGACTCGTCGGTGCGTTCGGTCCGGGCCGCCTTCGCGGCCGGTGCGGTCAACTACCTGATCAAGCCCTTCGGACCGGATCAGCTCACCGCGCGACTCCGTGCGTACGTGCGTTACTCCACGCTGCTCGGCGGATCGGCCGAGCTGAACCAGCAAGGCCTCGACCGCGCCGTCGACGCTTTGCACGAGGCCGACAAACCTCCCGTACAGAAGGGCCGATCACCGGTGACGGAACGGCTCGTCACCGACGCTCTGCGCCAGGCCGGAGAACCTCGTACGGCGGCCGACCTCGCCGACCAACTCGGCATCTCGAGGGCAACGGCGCAGCGGTACCTCGCCGCCCTCACCGACGACGGCCGCGCCACCCTGAGCCTGCGCTACGGCTCAACAGGCCGCCCGGAACACGAGTACATCTGGCTGGGCAACTGAGCTACGCCGCGGCGATCGTTCGGAAACGCGAAGGTCCTGAGCCCTTGCTCGCCTGAAGTCGCGAGAGCACCCTGATCTCTTGGGGGGCGATCATGCCTGGGCATTTCACTCATATCTACGCGGCCCGACGCGTCGCGGATCTGCTGGCCAGTGGCGAGTTCGACGACTGGCCGGATCTCGGCGAAGGCGGTGCCGCGGTCGGGCACTACCCGCCGGAGTACTGCGGGCAGGTGATGCGGGACTGGGAGAAGTTCACCGCGATCGGGGCGATCGGGCCCGACCTGTTCTTCTTCAGCCAGGACTGGAGCAACGACCTGCTCGGGCCGCGTTCGGACCAGATCATGCTGGCGCTGGCGACGTACTACTACTTCGACATGGCGGCCGAGAACGACTGGGAGCCGTTGCTGATCATCCTCGACGAGGTGTCGTCGACGATGGCCGGCATCATCCGGTTCCTGATCAAGCTGGACAAGATCTGGCAGGACTTCGTCAAGGCGTGGAACAAGACGATCGGGCCGTTGGTGGACGCGGCGTCCGAGATTCTCGACGACCTCACCGGCGGGCTGCTGAGCCAGTTCAAGGTCGCGCTCGAGGAGCTCAAGCTCGCGATCGTGAACATCGGCGAGGAGGAGCTGAGCACCTTCGCCGACATCTGGGGAATGATGAACACCTGCATCCAGAAGGGGTGGGACGAGAAGTCGTTCCTGTGGAGCGACATGGGTCACTACCGGCGTACGTCGGCCACCTGCCAGGCCCTGGTCCGCCAGGCCGAGGCGTTCCACGACGGCTCCGAGGACGGCGGCGAGCGGTTCCAGCAGATGCTGGCGTTCGCGCTCGGCTGGATCGTGCACGTCGGGACCGACACCATCGCCCACTCGTTCGTGAACGAGCAGTGCGGCGGCCCGTACCGCGACCACCCGACCCGGCACCATCTGATCGAGAACCACATCGACGCCTGGAACTACAGCCAGAGCGGTGCGGGCGGCACGATCCCGGAAGACCCGTGGGGCAAGACCGAGGACTACCCCGAGCTGTCGATGTCGGCGCTGTGGTTCGCCGTGCAGCTGACGCCCGACGACCCGCACGGCGAACAACGACCGTCGCCGCTGCCGGACGACCCGGACGAGCGGGCCGAGGCGCTCGACGTCGACGGCGAGCTGCCCCTGTGGCTCGCGGAAGCGATCGTCGCCGCGCTGAAGGAGACGTTCGAGGACCACCCGCATCCACAGATCTACCTCGGTGACGCGTTCCAGCAGCAGATCGACCAGGGCACACTGACCGACGTCGTCCGGACCGTCACCGGACACGGCCTCGACCGGCCTTTCCAGGAGATCCTCGACGGGATCGCGCCGCCGCCGCCGTTCGACGTACCGCGCGGGTTCCCGCTGCCGTGGGAGGTGCGTACGGCGTACCGGCTGATGATCACGCTCTACAAGCTCAACTTCAACGGGACCTGGGAACTGCAGAAACCACGCAAACCCGACTTCGTGATCATGCCGCCGGCATCGGACTTCACCAACCTGCTGCAGCCGCCGGACTTCTCCGGCGTGACCGGCGACAACCCGATCGAGGACGCCTGCGCGGTGTTCGTCGCGTTGGTCGAGTGGGTGATCAAGGAGGTCGGCGCGGCCATCGAGCTCGTCGGTGACCTGATCAAGATGACGCTCAGCCCACTCACGTACCCGCTCCGGCTCGGCCTGTACGAACTCGCGATGATGATCTGGGACGTCGCGATGAAGACCCACAACGTGATGACCCACACCGGCCTGCTGATCCCGCACTCGGAGCAGCGCTACCCCGACGGCGAGCTGCGGCTCCCGAACGAGATCGACCTGCCGCTGATCACCCTCGGCGGGACCATCGACGGTGCATTCGCGCAGGCACTGGCGGACGCGATCGATCCACTCGGCCATCTGGACACCGCGGAGGACGTGATCGTCAGCCACTCGGTCCGCGACCGACGGATGCCGTTCTATCCGGTGCTCCAGTACCACGCCGACAACTCGACGCCCGACGAGTGGGAGTACCGGCGGCCGTGGGCGTACCCGTCGATCTCGGAGTTCGAGAGCGGCGGTACGAACTTCGAGGTACCGACGCCGACCGAGACGTACGACCCGTCGAAGTCGGACCCGGCCGCACCGTCGACGGCGTTCCGTCCGATGCGACCCGGCCCGTACCCGGAGGGATCCCGCCCGGACCAGGTGTTCTTCCGTACCGGCGCCGGTCACGACCCGAACGGCCGCTACGACTACGAGCATGCGCAATCGCCGTGGCAGACCGACCTTCTGAACGAGGAGCACATCGGGAAGGCCCGGGTCCGGCGAAGTCCGCTCGGCGACCCGGTGCCGTTCGCGGCGTACCTGATCGGCCGGCTGGCCAATCCGACGGGTTACGACGCGCAGTTCAACCTGGACGCCGATCGCGCGTACGCGTACCTGACCTGGGACTGGATCCGCGGCGAGCAGATCGGCACCGCGGGAATGAACTTCAAGTACCGCAAACCCGTCGTCCCGCCGCAGGGTGACACGGTCGGCTGGGACGGCGGCGCCACCCCGTTGCAGCTGCGGTACGTCGACCCGCCCGCCCCGCCGATCATCATCGGCCGCGAGGACGGAGAGCCCCGATGAGCAAGCACCGCCACTGCTGCGACGACCATCACGATCACGACCATCACGATCACGACCATCACGATCACGACCAGCACCACCACCATCACCACCACGACGACCGCTGTTGCTGCGATCACCACCGCCGGCACTGCCGTCCGGACCGGCCGGCTGACGACGGTACGTCGATCGGCTGGAACAACCCGAACCGGCCGGGCAGGCACTGCGGCACCTCTACCGGTCAAGTACCCGGCGGCGTCCTCACCCCGGGCAACTTCGGCGACAAACCACCCAACCAGTGGCCCGGGCAGCGCGGCGACCTGTATCTGCCGTTCCTGTTCATGCGGGCGAATCCCGGCGACCTCGGCGCCCGCCCCGTGGCCGGACCGTTCTGGGAGAGCCCGGACATCCTGCTGCTCGCCGGGGTCGATCCCGGTACGGCGCCCGCGGTGCCGCCCCAACTCGGGCAGACCGCACTGGCCGGTCAGCCCAACACCCTGTACGCGCACGTCTGGAACTTCGGCATCAGCCAGGCCCCGAGCGTCGTCGTCGAGTTCTACTGGTGCGACCCGACGCTCGGGATCGGCCCCGGCAGCGCGCACCTGATCGGTCAGACGACCGTCGCTCTCGGCGCCCGCGGGAGCGCTCGCTCGCACGCTGTCGTCCGCTGCCCGCAGGCGTGGGTACCGACGTTCCTGAACGGCGGCCACGAGTGCCTCGTCGTCCGCGTCTGGGACGAGACCTCGGACGGGCTCGGCACGCCCGAGCGGGACGCGGCGCTCAACCGGCACGTTGCCCAGCGCAACATCCACGTGATCGCCGCCGGTCAGTCCAACCTCGCCATGGCGGGACCGCTGATCCTCCCGGCGCCGCTGACGCTCGAGGTCGGACCACTGTACGGCGAACCTGCGACCGTCGCCGTACAGCGCGCAGCGCCCCACGAGATGCCATGGCTGCAACTGCGCACCGGTGTCCGGGGCCAGTTCCCCAGCCAGGCCGCTCCGACGGGCGTCGCTCTCCTCGGCGCGCCCCGCCCGATCGGAACCGGCACCGGCCTGGACGGCGGAGCCACCCAGCACGAGGTCTCCCACGACCACCAACAGGTCGCGTTCCACACCACGGACGACCCACCGGCGCCCGGCGAGGCCCACGTCTACCGAGTCACCGCAGCACAACAGGGCCAGGTCTTCGGCGGCTACACGGTGGTCATGCTCGGATGACGCCTGCTGCTTCCCGTCAGACGCGGTTCGTTCGGCGGTAGTGGGACGGGGACTGGCCTGTGTGGTTGCTGAAGACGCGGCTCAGGTAGAACGCGCTTCGGTAGCCGGATTGTTCGGCGATCGTTTGCAGGGTTTCGTCGGTTTCGGCGAGGAGTTCGCGGGCGCGCCGTAGACGCAGTCGGCGAAGGTGACCGGCCGGCGTTACGCCGTGGACGGCTTTGAAGCGGCGGGAGAGCTGGGCGGGGCTGATGCCCAGCCGGTCGGCCAGCTCACCCAGCGCGAGGTCCGGCGCGGTGTAGTGGGTGTGGAGGTAGGTCGTTGCCTGGTGCACCAACTTGTCGGTGGGCGCCGCGCGGTGGGCGCGCAGTGTCATCAGGACGAGGTCGGTGACTACGTGGGTCGCGATCAGCTCGGTGAGGCCGTCCTCGAGCATGGTCAGGTCGGTGCGGAGGCGGTCGAGGTCCTGCAGGCGGGTCCGGCCGATCGGTGGCTCGAGCGACGTGGTGAAGCGGGCGTGGAAGAACGCGGTGGGCGTCCGCATCCGGCGGTACAGCGCGCCGCCGGGTGGGCAGATGACGATGTCGCCGAACTTCGCCGTTCCGCCGGGTACGCCGGTGACTTCGAAGCTGAATGCACCGCTCCGGGGCAGTAACAGGCTCCAGGTTTCGTACGTGTCGACGGCCAGGCTGAACTGTTCGCGGCGTGGCGCCAGCAGGTATCCGTCGATCGTGAGCACGGCAAGAAAGTACATGCGAATGCTCAGATCGGCTATGTCGAAGAAGTAGTCGCAGCGGCAGAGTGCATGGCATGGTCGATGTCTGTGTGTACGGCGGAACCGCCGCGGGTTGTGTCGCGGCGATCACCGCGCATCAGGAAGGCGCGTCCGTCGTCCTGATCGAACCCAGCCGGTGGCTGGGCGGCATGCTCGGTGCGGGGATCAAGCCCCGGCAGGACTGCCCGGTTCCGGCCGCGGTCGGTGGGCTGACGAAGGACGCGGTGTTCGGCTTCGGCGAGCATCCGTACGGCGTCCAGCGGGCCTTCCGGGACTGGATCGCCGGCGCGGGGATCGAGGTGTACTTCGAACGCCGGGTCCGCTCGGTCACCCGCGACGGGAACCGCATCACCGCGATCCACCTGGAGACGTCGACGCCCGACCGGTGGGGTGTTCCGCTGCCGGCGGGCGAGTCGACGCCGGATGTCGACGTACAGGCCTCGGTCTTCATCGATGCGTCGTACGAGGGTGACCTGATGGCACTCGCCGGGGTGCCGTATCGCACCGGGCGTGAGTCGCGGGATGAGTTCGGCGAGGAGTACGCCGGGGTCCAGCCGGTCACCAACTGGACGCCGATCGACCCGTACGGCGACGGCGGTCTCCTCCCGCTGATCGACCCGGACCACGGCCGCCCGCTCGGCGCGGCGGACGACTACGCGCAGGCGTACAACTTCCGCTTCTACGTCACGACCGACCCGGCGGCACGCAAGGAGATCACTCCGCCGGACAGCTACTCCCCCGCCGACTACGAACTCGTACGGTGGTACGTCGCTCATCTCGGCGCCGACCTCGACGCGCTACGTGGCATCTTCCCCGGCTGGCTCAACTCCGGCGAGTACAACTACCAGCGCGCGTCCCTGATCACGAACGCCCCACTCGGCGTGAGCCGTGCGTACCAGGACGGCGACTGGGATACGCGCTCGCGGGTGTGGCGCCAACACATCGACTACCTGCGCGGTCTGCACTACTTCCTGTCGACGGATCCCGGCGTACCGGCTGAGTTCCGCGCGGAGGTCGCGGCGTACGGGATGGATGCGAGCGTCTTCCCGGAGACCGACGGCTGGCCGCCCCAGCTCTACGTGCGGGTCTCGCGTCGCCTCGACGGGCCGTACACTGTCACCCAGGCGGACGTCGCCAACCGGACCGACCCCGGCGACAGCATCGGCCTCGCGCTCTTCGGAGTCGATGTCTATCCGGTACGACGGATCGCGCATCGCGACGCCGCCACCGGACAACTCGGCGTCGCGACCGAGGGCGACATGTTCATCGGCGGCCATCTCGGAACAGGCCGGCCGTACCCGATCCCGTACCGGGCGATCACGCCGAAGCCGGCCGACTGCGGCAACCTGCTCGTCCCGGTCTGCCTGTCGGCCACCCACATCGGGTACGCCGCGACCCGGATGGAGCCAGTGTTCTGCGTACTCGCCGAGTCCGCGGCGGTGGCCGCCGTACAGTCCGTCCGCACGCGGGCCGCCGTACAGGATCTCGACCTTCCCGCTTTGCAGACACGGCTCGTCGAGCGGGGTCAGGTCATCAGCCTGTAGCTCAGTCCTCGTCTTCCTCTTCCGCTTTCTCCTTCTCGGCCTTCGCCTTTTCAGCTGCTTTGCGGGCCTCTTCGGTGGCGGCTCGGTCGGCGGCTTCGGCCGGGGTGGAGGGCTCTCGGCCCTCCACCAGCTCCTCTATCTGTTCATGGATCCGGGCGGCTCTGGCGCGACGCTCGTCCTCCTCGTCGTCGTCGCTCATGGCGTAGCCGCGGCGACGATCCGCCGTACTTCGGCCCGCAGGAAGTCCGCGCGCTCCTTCGGTGCGCCGTTCGCGGCGGCGAATTCCCGGGACGTCGAGGGGGCACCTTGCATGAACGATGCGGGTACCGCGGTGTCGCCGTCCGTGCCGCGGCGTGGGTTCGTACCGCGACTGAAGACGCCGAGACTGCGGAACTTCTTCGTACCGAACCACGTCTGCTGCCACCACTCGCGCGTCGACGGCACCTGCCAGGAGATGTAGCCGCCCTTCAGGATCGAGCGCGGCGACTTGATCGAGCTCGTGAAGCTGTACTGACGACCGTCCACCTTCTCCGCGTCGAAGAACGACGGCAGGTAGAAGTCCGACACCGTCGAACCGTTGATGTCGTAGGCGAAATCGCTGGCCTCCGACGGGTCGCACACCTCGACCAGGTACTTCACCTTCCCCTGCCCCGCCTTGATCGACGGCGCGGTCTTCGTCCGGGTACCCAGTGGATCGCCGAGCATCTCGAGTACTTCGTGGCTCGTCGTCAGCGACCAGTCCGGGCTGTAGAGCACCAGCGCGAACGGCGATCCGTCCCGGTCCAGGTGGATGCCCTGGGCGTCGTACGGGATGTCGTCGCGGACGATCACCGGCCAGTGGTCCACCGGTACGTTCGTCAGCTTGTCGAACACCGCGATCGTCGCCGGGCGCCGCCAGGCCGGCGCGAAGTCCCGGGTGATCTGGATCTGCATCGCCGCCACCGGCCCGACGAGGTCGGCCACCTTCACCGACTTGGACTCACTCACAACCGCAACGTTCCGCACTACCGCCATGACAGCCCCCCTAGGCTCCGAATAACTCATTGTGAACCCGCGCCGCCGCCCTCGTGAACAGCTCGATCCACGAATTGTCGGCGGCAACTTCTAAGCTGCCGGGCATGAGTTCAACCAGGTACGACGGAGACTCCTGGGACCTGTCGTCGAGCGTCGGGTCGACCGCGACGATGGCCGCCACGGCCAGGGCGATCGCGACCCGGACCGCCCCGCGGTTGATCGACGATCCGTTCGCGGCGCCGCTCGTACAGGCCGTTGGGGTCGACCTGCTGACCCGGCTGGCGACCGGTGCGGAGCCGCCGGGCGAACTGGTCGAGCAGGTGTGGATCGACATCGCCAAGATCCGCACGAAGTACTACGACGACTTCTTCCGCGCGGCGACCGGATCAGGCATCGGGCAGGTGGTGATTCTCGCGTCCGGACTGGACTCCCGCGCCTATCGGCTGACTTGGCCGGCGGGGACTGTCGTGTACGAGCTCGACCAGCCGGAGGTCATCGACTTCAAGACACGTACGTTGGCCGAGCTGGGCGCGGAACCGACCGCAGACCGGCGGGTGGTGCCCGTCGATCTGCGTGATGACTGGCCGAGGGCGCTGCGTGCCGCCGGATTCGATCCCGCGGTACCCACCGCGTGGAGCGCCGAGGGGCTGCTCGGGTACTTACCGCCGGATGCGCAGGATCGGCTGCTCGACACGATCACCGAACTCAGCGCCCCGGGAAGCAGGCTGGCCACCGAGAGCAGGCCCAACCCGGAGCCGGGCGACGAGACCAAGGCCAAGGAACGCCTGCAACAGATGTCAGAACGCCTGCGCACCAAAGACATGTCGGATCTGCGCTACTTCGGCGAACGCAACGAGGCAGCGCCCTACCTGGCAGGCCGCGGCTGGACGCTCGACACGGTGACGATCCGGGATTTGCTTGCTGCCAGCAACCTCCCGCCCCTGCAGGACGACACCTTGCGGATGGGTGACCTGGCTTATCTCACCGGCACGCGCCAGCCGCCTCGTCATCGAATGACGTGAATCCGTTCACAGTCGGCGGTTCTCAACCGGCCCATGATCTCGGGTGGGAATTGGCCCGGGCGATCGGGTGTCGGGCGTCGTACGGTCGGGGGTATGGAACGAACAAGTATGCGTGCCGTTGCGGCGTCGGATCGTGAGGCGGGCGTTGGCGGGATCTCGCTGACCGAGCTGCCGTATCCGCGGGCCGCGGAGAACGATGTTGTGATGCGGGTCCATGCCGCCGGTTTCCTGAAGGGCGAGCTGGACTGGCCTTCTACCTGGACCGATCGGGCCGGACGGGACCGGGCGCCCAGTGTGCTCGGGCACGAGGTGTCGGGAGTGGTGGTCGAGCTCGGGTACGGAACGACCGGCCTGACCATCGGGCAGCGGGTGTTCGGCCTGACCGACTGGGCCCGGAACGGATCGCTCGCCGAGTACACCGCCGTCGAGGCGCGCAATCTCGCGCCGCTTCCGGCCGACATCGACCACGTCACCGCGGCCGCCGTGGTGATGCCTGGGCTGACGGCGTGGCAGGCGTTGTTCGACCACGCTCACCTTCAAGCGGGCCAGACCGTTCTCATCCATGGCGCGGGCGGCTCCGTCGGCTCGGTCGGCGTACAGCTGGCCCGTGAAGCCGGAGCGCACATCATCGGCACCGGCCGTAAGGCGGACCGGGACCTGGCCGGCTCGCTCGGCGCCCACGACTTCATCGACCTGGACAGCGACCGGCTCGAGGACGCGGGCGAGGTCGACGTGGTGTTCGACGTGGTCGGCGGCGACATCCTCAACCGTTCCATCGCGCTGCTGCGACCCGGCGGCACCCTGGTCACGGTCAACGAACCCCCAGCCACTCAGCCGGACGACGGCCGGGCGATCTTCTTCGTCGTCGAGCCCGACCGGGAACAGCTCACCCAGCTGGCAGCCCGCCTCCGCGACGGACGCCTGGCCCCGCTGGTCAGCGCGGTCCGCCCACTCGCGGACGCACCCGCCGCCTTCACCGAACGAGGCCGATCCGTCATCACCGTGATCTAAGCTCGGCAGAGTGGAGACCCTCGAGGTAGGTGACGGGCGGGTTCTGGAGTACGTCGTCACGGGCCCGGCGGACGGTACGCCGTTGGTTCTGCATCACGGGACGCCCGGAGTCGGCATGGTGCTCGATCCGCTCGCGGAGGCGGCAACGAAGTACGGGCTGCGGTTCGTCTCGCACAGCCGGCCCGGATACCGGACGAGCACTCCGCGGGCCGACCGTACCGTCGCCGATGTCGCGGGCGACGTGAGTCTGTTGCTCGACGCAATCAACGCCGACGGGTTCGTCACGATCGGCTGGTCCGGCGGTGGACCACATGCCCTTGCTTGCGCGGCGCTGCTCCCGCAGCGGTGCCGGGCGGCGGCGATCATCGCGGGCGTAGCGCCGTACAACGCCGAAGGGCTGGACTGGCTGGCCGGAATGGGTGCCGAGAACGTCGCCGAGTTCGGTGCTGCCGCGACCAGCGTCGAGGCGCTCGACGGATTCCTCGCGGAGACGGGTGCGGACCTGAAGGACGTGCAGCCCGCAGACCTCATCGCCGCGTTCGGCGACCTGTTGTCGGCGGTCGACCAGCAGGCGCTCCGCGACGGGCTGGCCGGATATCTCGCGGAAGGCTGCCGGGCGGCAGTCTCACACGGGTACGACGGCTGGCGGGACGACGACCTCGCGTTCATCGCCGACTGGGGCGTCGACCTCGCGAGCATCCGGGTCCCGGTCTCGATCTGGCAGGGCGACCAGGACCGCATGGTCCCCCGCGACCACGGCCGCTGGCTCGGCGAGCACGTCGCCGGTGCGACCACCCACCTGGTCCCCGGCGAGGGCCACCTGTCGCTGATGAAGAACATCGACGCCATCGTGGCCGAACTCGCCGGGGCCTGAGTCAGGCGCGACCCAGGAAGATCGGGTTGGTCAGCGCGGCCATCGGGCCGAACGTCAGACCCGGATCCATCGAGGTGTGCCCGGCGCTCCCGTCCGCGAGCGGGTGCCGAACCTCGGCCCGTACGAACGCCGCCGCCTGCGGAGTCGTCAGCCAGGTCACCGTTCCGGCTCCACTCGCGTCGAGGCTGCTCTGCAACATCTGACCCTCGTCGGTCAGGATCCGCACGGTGCCGTTCGGTACGCCGCTGACCCGTACGCTGACCGTCACCTGTTCGGTGGACCCCGCGATCAGCCGCTCACCGATGCCGGCCTTCCGCCCGAGCGCCGACATCGCCGTGAACTCGAGGTCGACGTGTGCCGACTCGGCGATCCAGCTCCTGCCGGCCCGGATGCCGGCCAGCACCGCGTCCCGGCTGAGGTCGTCGGCGAGGACCACGTTGTGCGGCAGCCCGATCACGTTGCCCGGGTTGTGCGCGTCGCTGTTACCCATCGCGGGCAGCCACGGCTTCTTCTCCCGTACGGCGGCAGTCAACAGGTTCGCCCAGGTCGACACCGCGGCGTCGTCGTCCCAGCCCCACGGGCCGGTCCACACCTCGGTGGCGTCGAGTCCCTCGAACCCGAACTTCCACTCGCTGCCGATCCACGGGCAGTACAGGTGCGCCGACACGCACAGCTCGCCGGCCCGGTGGACCTGCTTCTGGATCCGGTCGAACACCCCGTCGCGGGCCCGGAACCGCCAGTCGATCCACTCGCCGGGCTTGGTGCCGAGCGCGAGCCAGTGGCCGTTGCGCGTCGTCACCTCCTCACCGGTGACGATCAGCAGGTCGTCGCCGGCCAGCGGACCCCACGCTCCGTGCGACGCGCTCGTGTTGTGGTCGGTCGACACCATGAAGTCCAGGCCGGCCGCGCGGGCACCGGCGGCGACGTCGGCGGGCTGGTTGCGCCCGTCGGAGTACACGGTGTGCAGGTGGCAGTCGCCGCGGTACCAGTCCCGTCCGCGGCCCTTCGCCTTGGCCGGCGGGTACGACGGTACGTAGCGCGGACCGGGATCGCCGTACGTCAGCGTGACCTCGACGTGGTAGTCCAGCCCCTGCGGCGCGACCTGGTACGGACCGAGGACGACGTGCCACGTACCGGGCATCACGTCGCCGGGCAGGTACCCGGGCGTCGCCTCGGTACGGCTGATGCTGAACGACGTACGGAAGCCACCCGACCAGCCGCGGAACCCGGAGCCGTCGAAGTCGAAGCCGCGCGCGTCGAAGACCCCGATGTCGCAGGAGTTGCCCGGCGTACCGGACGGGACCGCGGGTTTGGAGTAGCTGTAGGAGACCGAGATCTGCTGCACACCCCGGGGAATGTTGACCGGCAGGTACACGAAGTCCGTCGGCCCTGGCGCGATGTGCCCCTCCACCACCTGCGTGGAGGAACCGCTCGCGGCCGCGGCGAAGCTGATCGGCGACAGCGCGACGATCGTCCCGGCGCCGGCCGCGGTCAGCAGGCCCCGCCGGGTGATGGCATTCATGGCAACGTCAGTCATAGGTAAAAAACAAACACCCGTCGGCGTACGGAAGGCAACACCGACATGACCGCAGACCGAACCCGCACCGAGAACGCGCTCCGTACCCTCTCAGCCGGTACGGAGCGCGTCCGCGGCACTACGGATTGTCGGTCGACAACGCCGCGACCATCCGCGCCCGGGACGTGTAGTAGTGCGCCGGGTCGAGCACCGGACGGTCGAACCGCAGGGTCCGGTCCGGGTCGACGAGGTCCAGCGCGGCCTCGTTGCCCAGGGCAACACGTACGGCCTGCAGCGCACGGTGGTCCCACATCGCCTGGGCGAAGACCCGGTGCCGGATGGACGGCCACGGCGTACCGTCCGGACCCGGGTAGACGGCGAACGAGTCCCCGGACGGGAACGCGCCGCCGGCCGACGTGTCCGCGAACGGGTCGATCCGGCGCAGGGCGTGCCAGGTGTACCAGAAGTTGAAGCCCCAGTGCAGGAAGCCGTCGACGCCGGACGCGAACAACTGATGCCCGATCGCCCGGTTCCGCGCCGACGGCATCCCGACGAAGCGGTTGGCGACGTCGCGGTCCTGGCTGACGCAGTAGTACACGAACAGGCGCTCCGGACGCTGCGCGAGGAACGGCTCGACGTGATCGGTCGCGACGATCGGCACCGGTACGGCGCCCGACGTGTAGAACGAGTGCTCGCTCAGCGCGTCGACAACCGTCCAGCCCTTCAGCAGGTCCGAGACGACCGCCTTCGCGGCCAGGTAGCTCGCCAGACCGTCCTCCCCGGACGGCTCGTCGGAGATGTGGAAGACGACGTACTCGCGGTCCCACTCCTCGTCGAGTACGGCCTGCAGCGCCGGCAGCAGCGCTTCCATCAACGTCCGGTACCGCGGGTCGGTCGCCTCGACGTCCCACCCGAAGGCACGCCCGCCGTCGACGACAATGCCCGGCGTCGCCCGCGCGCCCCACTGGGTGAACAGATGCGCGACCTCGACCCCGCGGATCCCCGTACGGCGGCATACGTCGAGCCAACGACGCAGCCGATCGAAGCCGAACTCGTACCCGTGCCCCGACTTTGTGATGTCGATCAGCTGCACGACGGTCCGGTACGTCCCGACCGCGGTGTCCAGCGGCGGCGTCCAGACCGGGGCGAGCAGCGACGTCGCACCCATCTCGACCGCGGACGCCATGAACCGCTCGACGAGCGTCCAGTGCTCCTCGCTGAACACCTCGACGCCGTAGTGGTCCGCGAGCGCGTCGAGATGCATCCAGTGACTCGACACGATGTCCAGGGGCGGCAACTCGATCCCGGTGAGCTCGACGCTCACCGACACCCGGTGCAGCTCGGAGCCGTCCGGCGCATCCATCACGATCGTGAGCTCGTGTACGCCTGCCCGCGCCGGATCCGTCGTGATCACGTCGAACCACAACGCACTCCAGCTCCCGAACCGCACCCGCGCCTCGCCGTCCGGCACCGGGCGCAGGACGTCCGGATACAGCCCCGGTTCGTCGAACTCGTACCCGTCGTCGTGCCCCGGCAGAGCGACGAACGTACAGGGTACGAGGTCGACACTCGACACCGCGACCAGGTCGGCCGCCTCGCCCTCGACCCGAACGCTCAACGGCGAAGGATCCCGGAACCCCGGATCGAGCGGCGGCCGATACGCCAACTGGAACGACGCCGGCTCCCCCAGGAACGCCTGGAACCTGGTCTCACCGGCGACCGGCCGCGGTTCCCGCACCGGATGAACCTTCACGAGCGCATCGCACAGCACGAACTCCCACGTCGCGGTCAAGCAGACCACTCCTCCAGGCCTAGGGGTGCGTAATCCTGGCCTCAATCATGCAGATACGCGCAGCAATGCACAACGACGCGACTTACCAGCCGAGATCCTCGAGCAGCGCTGCCATCAGAGTTCGCCGCCGAGGGCGTTGGCGAGGCCTTCCCGGGTGATGCCGAGCCGCATCAGGAGTCCTGCGTCGGCGTCGCTCTCGGGATCGATCCGGTCGGGCAAGCTGCCGGCCACCGACTCGGCGACGTCCGGTCCGTACGCGCGCCGAATGATCGCGAGTATCTCCGCCTTCGTGTGCACAGCCATGTCAGCCCCTCCTCGAGGTCATGCCGTCGTGTGACTGTAGGCCGGTACGCCGAGGAGTTGGTCGGCGGTGGTGAAGGTGTAGTTCTTCGCGCGGAGGCCCTCGACGACGAGCTTGACCGATTCGACGGTGGCGGCTCGAGGGCCGCCTTTGCCGTCACGGCCGTCGTGGAAGATGAGGATGGAGCCCGGGCGGGTGATGCGGACGGCGAGTTTGGCGATGCGCTCGGGGCTCGGTTGAGCCACCTCGAGCGGGTGACAGAACTCGCCGGAGACCAGTTGGAGGTCGTGTTCGCGGACGAGGCTGTGCAGTGCGGGAATTCGCAGCAGCCAGGGCGGGCGGTAGAGGGCAGGCCTGATACCGACGCCCTCGAACGCGGCCAGCCCTCGTTTCAGCTCGTCGGCGACCCGGTCGCGGCGGAGGGACTGGGTGAAGTCGTGCGTGTACCCGTGCAGCCCGATCACATGGCCCGTGTCCGCCAGCCGCTTCGTCACCTCCGGATAGTGCTCTACCGCTCGGCCCACCTGGAAGAACGTCGCCCGGATGCCCTCGGCGTCGAGGTAGTCGGCGAGCTCCGACGTGTACGGCTCGTTCGGCCCGTCGTCGAAGGTCAGCGCTACCACCCGCTCGCCGGTCCGCCCGCGGTACGGGAACCGCCCGAAGGCCTGCGAGTACGGCGACATCATCAGCCAGTACGCCGCTCCGGCGCCGGCCGCCGTACCGGCCAGAAGTTTCGTTGCCCTGCGCATCAACTGTCCATCAGCCGGTCGGTCAGAACGGTGGCGCCCGCGGCAACGATCAGCCAGGCGATCGCGAGGAGCCGGGCCCGGTACCGCCGCGCCGGCGGCCAGGCCTTGTCGGCCCGGAAGCACGGGGCCGTGCCGATGACAGTGCGCCCGGCCATCCGGTTCAGCATGACGGCGAGTGCGTAGTAGTACAAGAACGACACGACCACGTTGTACGTCAGCCCCTGCGCGAGCCGGCGCGCCGACGTCGACGTCGGGTTGTCGCGGTCGAAGACGACCTTGCCGCGGGACCGCAACTGACGGAGCAGTCCGAGTTCGTCGGCGCCCTGCGTACCGGTCACGTCGTACCCGGTCCAGGCGTCCTTGCGGAAGGCGATGTTCGTCGCGGTCACGTACCCGACCCGGCCGGTCAACTGGTACGTCAGGTACACGAACTCGAACAGCACCCGGACGTAGACCTTGCCCCACCACGGGCCTTCCGGGTACCGGCACGGACCCGCGACCGCGACCCGCCCCGGCGTCTGGCGGAACGTCCGGTCGATCCCCGCGAGCCACCCGGTGCCGAACACGGTGTCGGCGTCGGTCGACACCACGATCTCGCCACGCGCCGCGAGCGTGCCACGGTTCCGGGCCGCGCACACGCCGGGCATCGCCTCCGGTACGACGGTCGCGCCGTGCAGGCGGGCGATCTCAGCGGTCCGGTCGGTGCAGTTGTTGTCGACCACGATCACCTCGTAGCCGCCGGTGAAATCCTGCCGGGACAGCGACTCCAGGCACTCCCCGATCAACCGTTCCTCGTTGTACGCGGGGATCACCACACTGAACCTGGGCCCACCCATGCTGTCTGCCTCTTCCCGTGCGCGCTGAGCAGGACGATGGTCATCCTCGCGAGCAAGCACTGAGAGAACGCTGAGAGCCATCAGTATGTCTTGTAGTAGATCAGTTCGCCGGATTCACCGACCGCCGCGCCTTCGCTCGGGATGAACAGCGTGACAACGAAGGCCTGTTGTCCATTGGGCGCCTTCAAGCTGGTGATGGTCGGGTTCGCGAACGCCGTACTCCCGCCGTCGGTGGTGATCGCGGTCCGGTCCGCGTTGCCGGTCTGGTAGTCGTACAGGAAGGTCCGCCAGGAACCGAAGTCGCCCTTGGTGTACTGCCCCTCGATCAGGCCGAACTTGTAGCCCTGGAAGGTGGTGTCGTCGCGGTCGCCGATGTTGCCGTTGACACCCCAGTAGAGCAGCGCGTTGTCGAAGTTCGGCTGGGCGGAGGTGGACCACGAGTTGAAGTTCGTGAGCGTGCCGCGCTGCTGGCGGTCGCGGTCGCAGTTCCACCAGTAGTGGCCGCCGATGTCGATCGTCGAATGGTCGATGTCGGGCGACAGGGTGACGCTGTAGATGTTCGGCGTCCCCTCGGCGCAGGACGAGAGCGTGCGCGGTGCGTCGTACGAGCGACTGACCTTGCCAGCCAGGAGGTCCGTGCGGCCGGCGAAGTACCGGAAGGCGAGGTGATTGTTGCCGCCGCCGGGTTGTTCCTGCTCCCAGGCGAGCACGAAGCCGCCGTTCGAGGCCTGGATGATCGTCGGTTGCGAAGCCGGCCCGGTGTTGCTGCCCGCGAGCTCCCGCACCCAGTGCCAGTTGAGCAGGTCGCTCGACGTCGCCAGGTTCACCCGGAAGTGCCCGTCGGAGGCCAGGTGGTGCGAGACCGCGAGGTATCCACCGGTCGTGTCCTGGATGATCTTGACCGTGTCCATCACGTGACCGGCGTCGTCCTTCACGGCGTACCGCTTGCCGGTGGCACCAACCACGTTCTCGACGATCCCCCGCAGTTGTGCGCGGGCCGGATCGGACGCGGCGGACGTCGTCGCCGCGGCCGGCGCCGTCACCCCCGCCAGTACGGCAGTCGTCACCAAAACAACACGAAGAACTTTGAGCATGGGCGGCTTCCCTCGTGGTGGACTTGTGCGATCACGATAGCGACCTGGAGGTCGAGACGATGAGGCTCACCGGGACCGCGGTCCGGCTCACGATCATGGTCGGCGAGACGGACCGCTGGCATCACAAGCCGCTGTACACCGAGATCGTCCATCGTGCGCACCAGGCGGGGCTGGCCGGCGCGACGGTACTGCGGGGCGTCGAGGGGTACGGCGCCTCGAACCTGATCCACACCAGCCGCCTGCTCAGCCTGTCCGACGACCTGCCGATGGTGATCCTGATCGTCGACACCCACGAGCGCGTCGACGCCTTCCTCCCCCAACTGGACGAGCTCGTCCACGAAGGCCTGGTCATCCTCGACGACTGCGAAGTCATCCGGTACGTCGGCCGCGAACGTTAGCCGGTGGTTGCCACCCGCAACCGCGCCTTCCGGGTAGGGTCTCGCCGTGGACGTTGGGGAGCGGATTCAGCAGCTGGCGGAGCGGATCGTCGTACTGCGGGACGCGTACTACCGGGGTGAGCCGGTCGTGGCGGACGCGGAGTACGACGTGGTGGAGGACGAGCTGCGGGGGCTGATCGCGAGCCACCCGGAGCTGACACCGGAGCCGAACCCGCTGGATCAGGTCGGCGCGCCGACGGTGCTGCACGCGCCGGTACGGCACTCGCGGCCGATGCTGTCGCTGGAGAAGGCGACCAAACCGGAGCAGGTCGAGGCGTTCTTCGCGCGGTTCCCGGGGCAGTCGGTGGTGGTGATGCCGAAGCTCGACGGGCTCTCGCTCGCCCTCGTGTACGAGAACGGTCAGCTCGCCCGCGCGATCACCCGCGGCGACGGGACGACCGGTGACGACGTCACGCCGCTCGTCCGCGCGCTCGCCGACGGCGTCCCGGACCGGCTCGGCGTACCGGACCGGATCGAGGTCCGCGGCGAGGCCGTCATGTTGCGGTCGACGTTCGCGGCCTACAACGCCGCCCACCCGGACAAGCCGCTGATCAACCCGCGGAACGCGGCGGCCGGCACGCTCCGGGCGAAGGATCCGGCGACGGTCGCCGAGCGGCGGCTGCAGTTCCTCGCGTTCGACCTGCTGACCGAGCGCGAGAGCACCGAGACCGACCTCGAACGTGCCCTGCAGACGATGGGTTTCACCGCGGCCGACATGCGGCACTGCGCCGGCGCCGCCGAAGCGCAGGAAGCGATCTCCGCGATCGAGCAGCAGCGCAACGAGCTCGACTACGACCTCGACGGCGCCGTACTGCGGCTCGCCGACCGGGACGCGTTCGCCGCGGCGGGGACGCGGTCCAGCTCGCCCCGCGGCGCGCTGGCGTACAAGTTCGCCGCCGAGGAGAAGACCACCGTGCTCGCCGACGTGGTCTGGGACGTCGGCAAGATCGGCAAGGTCGCGCCGGTCGCCTGGCTCGAGCCGGTGTTCGTCGGCGGTACGACGGTCACCCGGGCCACCCTCGCGAACCAGGAGGTGATCCGCGCCCGGGACATCAAGATCGGCGACACCGTCCTGGTCCGCCGGGCCGGTGACGTGATCCCGTTCGTGGCCGGCGTACTCGACGCGTCGAAGCGCACCGGCGCGGAACGCGACATCGTGCCGCCGACGGTCTGCCCGTCGTGCGAGCAGCCGCTGATCGAGCAGGGCAACAGCCGCGAGCTGTACTGCACGAACGTGTCCTGCCCGGCCCAGACGGTCCGGCGCCTGATCCACTGGGCCTCCCGCGCGGCCGCGGACATCGACGCGATCGGCGGCGTCTGGATCGAGCGGCTCGCCGAGGCGGGCATCCTGGAGAACCCGTCGGACTTCTACCAGCTGACGGCCGAACGGCTGCTCGAGTTCGACCGGATCGGCGAGATCTCGGCGGCCCGGATGATCGAGTCGATCGACACCAGCCGCCAGGTCGGTCTGCGCCGCGCGCTGATCGGTCTCGCGATCCCGATGGCCTCTGAAGGTACGGCGGCCCGCCTGTGCCGGGCCGGATTCGGCTCGCTGGAGGAGGTCGCCGACGCCGGCGAGGACGGCCTCGTCGCGGTCGAGGACATCGGGCCGAAGGTCGCCGCGTCGCTGACCGAGCACCTCACCCGGCTGCGCCCCGAACTCGAACGGCTACGCGCCGCGGGCGTTTCGCTCGACGTTCGTGAGGAGGACCTGCCTCCGGTCGTCGCCGCGGGCGCTCCGCTGGCGGGCAAGACAGTCGTGGTCACCGGCGCGATCAGCGATCCACGCTCCGGCGAGAAGGTCGCCCGGCCCGCCTTCCAGCGCCTGTGCGAGCGCGCCGGTGCGACGATCGCGTCGTCGGTGTCGGCGAGTACGGACCTGCTGATCACGGGTGCCGACGTCGGTGCGTCCAAGCTCGCGAAGGCGGAGAAGCTCGGCGTCACGGTCGTCGACCAGTCGGAGATTTGGCAAGAACTTCAGCAGGCGGATCTCCTCCCCCGCTGAAACAGGGGCGTAGGCTCGGCTCCAACGGAGAAGCGTGCCCGAGGGGGGACCGATCGTGAGCCAGTCCGCGACCCAGCCCGACAGTCCGCAGTATCCCGACAACATCGACGCGGCCGTACTGAAGATCGCCGGCGTGGTGGTGCTCGGGGCAATCATGTCGATCCTCGACATCACCGTCGTCAACGTCGCATTGCCGACGTTCCAGGACGAGTTCGGTACGCCGCAGAGCCCGGTGCCGTACTCGACCGTCGCCTGGACCGTCACGGCGTACACGCTGGCGCTGGCGACCGTGATCCCGCTGACCGGATGGGCGGCGGACCGGTTCGGCACCAAGCGTTTGTACATGACGGCGATCTTCCTGTTCACCGCCGGATCGGCGCTCTGCGCGACCGCCACCAGCATCAACATGCTGATCAGCTTCCGGGTGCTGCAGGGCCTCGGCGGCGGCATGCTGATGCCGCTCGGGATGACGATCATGACCCGCGCCGCCGGTCCGCACCGGATGGGCCGGCTGATGGCGATCCTCGGCGTACCGATGCTGCTCGGCCCGATCCTGGGCCCGATCCTCGGCGGCTGGCTGATCCAGGTGGCGAGCTGGCACTGGATCTTCCTGATCAACGTGCCGCTCGGCGCGATCGCGCTGGTCTACGCCTGGTTCGCGCTCGAGCGGGACCATCCGCACCGGTCGGAGTCGTTCGACTTCCTCGGCGTGCTGCTGATGTCGCCCGGTCTCGCGCTGTTCCTGTTCGGCGTCTCCTCGCTGCCGGCCAAGGGCGGTGACTTCGGCGCACCGCGGGTGTGGGTGTCGATGCTGATCGGCGTGATCCTGATGGGTGCGTTCGTACTGCACTCGTTCCGGCCGGAGCATCCGCTGCTCGACCTGCGGCTGTTCCGGGACCGCAACCTGACCGTCTCGATCGTCACGATGTTCCTGTTCGCGGCGGCGTTCTTCGGCGGCCTGCTGCTGGTCCCGACGTACTTCCAGCAGATCCGCGGCGAGTCCACGCTGCACGCCGGCCTGCTGGTCGCGCCGCAGGGCCTCGGCGCGATGGTGACGATGCCGATCGCCGGCCGGCTGGTCGACAAGATCCCGGTCGGCCGGATCGTGCCGTTCGGGATCGCCGGGATCGTGATCGGCATGTTCGGCCTCACCCAGATCACCTCGACGACCCCGTACGGCGTGATCATCGCGATGCTGGTGGTGATGGGGTTCGGGATGGGCGGGACGATGATGCCGCTGTTCACGACGGCGCTGCGGACGCTGTCCGGCGTTCAGGTCGCCCGCGGTTCGACGCTGCTGAACATCAGTCAGCAGATCGCGTCGTCGTGCGGGGTCGCGACGATGTCGGTGATCCTGACCAACCACCTGAACAACTCGCCGGTCATCCCCGGCACGCAGAACATCCCCGGCCTGAGCGGCGGGCTCCGCGAGACCTATGCCGCGATCCTGACCAACACCCGCCCGCAGAACGTCGCCCAACTGCACCTCGACCCGGCCGCGGTCGGACGCGGTCTGGTCGACGCGGCGTCGTCGTTCGCGCACACCTACTGGGTCGCGTGGTCGCTCGTGCTGCTGACGCTGATCCCGGCCCTGCTGCTCCCGCGCAAACGGGCGGTGGCGCCGGTCGCTAACCAGGCCGACGAGGCGGTCGTCGACTAGACAGTCAACGTCACGACCCAGCGGTGGGGTGAGATCTGCCGCGTTCGAGTGAACCCGTGGCGCTCGAACGCGGCCATCGGTCCGGTGTGCAGGAACGAGCCGGACACCTTGCGGTCGTCGGTCTCCTCCGGGTAGCCCTCGACGACCCCGCCGCCGTTCCGCGCGATCTCCGCGAGCGCCCCGCCCAGCGCGGCGTCGGCGACCCCGCGCCCGCGCAGGCCCTTGCCGGTGAAGAAGCATGTGATCCGCCAGTCGGGCAGCGCGACGAGCTCCTTGTCGTACAGCCGCCGGCTCTTGATCAGCGGGACCTCGTCGGGCGTACCGAACTGGCACCACCCGAGGCAGCGGTCGCCGTCGAAGACCAGCGCGTTGTGTGTCGTGCCGGCACGGACGCGTTCCTCCTTGTCGGCGCGGTTCTGTGCCGCCGGCCGGTCCTTGCCGAGCTTCACGTGGAAGCCCATGCACCAGCAGCCGCCCCACACCCCGTTGTTCGCCTCGACCAGCTCGGCGAACGCGGCCCAGGTCTCCTCGGTCAGCATTCGCACCCTCATGAGTTGTCCGCCCCATGCTCTCGGTCACGATGGGCCTTGGAATCCGGCGAAGGCCTCCGCGGGGCCCGACGGGTCGGGGTTGTTCTGCCCGAGCGGGTGAAGGTCGCGATCAGGAAGCGGCCGCCTTTGATGCTGGCGAGCAGGAGCGCGCACCAGGCAAGCCAGATCGCGATGATCAGGACGGTGGCGAGGGTCGTGCCGCCGGACGGCTGGGAGGTGGCGACGTCGGTCTGGGTGGACGGTGGGACGCGGGCGTGCATGGCCCAGGCGCGGGCGGTGCCACCGACAGCGACGGCGGTGACGAGCAGGACGAACGTCGTCAGCAGGGCGACGATCAACCGCTCGAGGGTCTTCATGTCTCCAGTATGAGGATGCCCACCGACAGTATTCCCCCGCGGGAATTGTTGGCCGTATGGCCCGCGGCGACGATCTCCGGTATGAATCTGAACGCGAAGGTCGGCGTCCTGCTGCCGACCGTACAAGCACAGCTGAGCCCCACCGACGACCCCAAGCAGATCGCGCGGATCGCGGTGGAGGCGGAGCAGCTCGGCTACGACTCCGTCTGGGCCAACGACTCGATCCTCACGCCACGAGTCGAAGCACTGACGATCCTCACCGCGGCCGCGGCGCTGACCGAGCGAGTGACCATCGGTACGGCGACGTTGATACCGGTGACACGCCGCCCGGTCAACGCGGCGCACAGTCTCGCGTCCCTCGACCTCCTGTCCGAGGGGCGGCTCGTGGTCGGTGTCGGCGCGGGCTTCCCCGGGCGCTTCGGCGTACCGCTGCACCAATGGTCGGACGTGCCCTGGGAGCGGCGGTTTACGCGCCTCGACGAGACGGTCGCACTCTGGCGGCAACTGTGGACGGCGGACGGACCCGTTACGTTCCACGGCAGCGTCCTGCGGCTGGACGACGTACCGCCGACGATCCGTCCGTACACGAAAGGCGGCCCGCCGATCTGGCTCGGTGGAGCGACACCCACGGCGCTGGAGCGGGTCAGCCGGCTGTACGACGGCTGGCTCCCGTACCCGCCGAGCGCCGACGACTACGCAACCGGCCTGGAGGCCATCCGAAAGCCGGTGACACCGGCGTTGTTCGTGTCCGTCGCGATCACCGACACCGTCGAGGAAGGCGAGGAGCGGCTCGGCCGGTACGCCCGTGCGAACTACGGCATGGACCTGGACGACCTCCGGCGCGTCCAGGCCGTCGTCGCCGGACCGCGCTCGTACGTGACCGAGTACCTGCAGAGGTACGTCGACGCGGGCGCCCGCCACCTCGTCTGCAGGCTGGCGATCAGCGGACTCGACGACTACCGGGAACAGTTGAAACTTGTTGCAGCGTAGGGAATTCCTGCGCTTTCCGCAGCCGTGCCGACACACTCAGTTTCGGTCTGGACCGTTTTGGTCTCGGATCGGCAACGAAACCACCACAGGCGCTTTTTGTTCCTTACCCTTCCGGCCAGGGGGAAGTCGTCACCATCTGTAGTTCCTGGGGGGGAACAAATGTTCCGCAAGCTGCTTGTGGCAGCCCTTGCTCTGGTCGTGGCCGCGGTCGCGTTCGTGTTCGTCGATCGGGCCGCCGACGCGGCCGCAGCGAGCGTCTCGATCACCGCGACCCAAGCCACCACCGGGACCACCACGCTGACCTACCGCGCGACCGTCGTGAAGGCCGGCACGATCCGCGAGGTCACGATGGCGATCCCGGCCGGTACGACCGGCCGCGTCACGTCGATCAACGGCACCGTCAGCTCGGTGACCCGGACCGTGCTGCGCTGGCGCCCGGCGCGGGTCACCAACGTCGCGGTCGGCGCCCGGCTGGCGATCCCGTTGTACGGCCTCAAGCTGCCCGCCGGCGGCCCGTGGACTCTGGGCTTCAAGGCGATCGGTACGGCGAACCAGGTGATCACCTCCGGCGCGGGCGTCCTGCAGCCGATCCGTACGTACACGCCGCAGGTCGCGGTGGTCACGTCCAACCCGATCCCCGGGCAGACGACGAATCTCGTCTACCAGGCCACGATCACCCGCGCCGGCACGCTGGCCGCCGTACGCATGCAGCTCCCAACCGACGCGACCGGTACGTACACGACCGTCAACGGCACGCTCGCGGTCAGTGACGGGTTCGCGACCTGGAAGCCGAAGGCGCCGCTCAACGTCGCGGCCGGCGCCCGGCTCGGGATCCCGGTGAACGGCGTGCAGCTGTCCCGGTTCGGCGGCACCATGAGCCTGAACGTGTCGGCGACCACGTCCACCGGGACCGTACTGACCTCCGGCTCCACCACCGTCACCTACATCGCGCCGCCCGCCGACATGCCCGTCCTGGAGGAGGACGCGATCGCCGGAGCGGCAGCCAACTGCCCGAAGACCTGGCCGACCACGACCGTCGAGAACGCCAAGACCGGCACCGGCGACTGGGTGATCGCGACGGCCGCGAACCCGGACCTGGCCGCCTACCTGACCGAGGTCTCGGCCGCCTGCGGCGACACCGTCGATCTCAAGGTCACCTCCGGCAACAACGTCAGCGTCGTCGCCTACCGGATGGGGTACTACGGCGGCCTCGGCGCCCGGGAGGTCTGGCGTGCCGATGGCGTACCGACCGTGGTGCAGCCGAAGCCGACCACGGGCGGTACGACGGCGGACGGCAAGCCGCTGAACATGACGACGGCGGAGAACTGGTCCAAGACGCTGACGATCCCGATCGACAAGGACTGGGTCCCCGGGACGTACCTGATCAAGGTGGTCGACGGTACGTCGGCGACATACGCGCCGTTGACCGTTCGCGACGACACCGGCACCAAGCACGCCCTGCTCATCCAGCAGGCGACCGCGACCTGGCAGGCGTACAACAGCTACGGCGGCGTCAGCTTCTACACCAGCCTGTCCGCGGGCTCGGGCCGGCTGACGTTCGACCGTCCGTACAACGAGGGCCAGGGCTCGGGGCAGTACCTCACGCTCGAGCAGGGCCTGGTCTTCTGGGCCGAGTCGAAGGGCCTGGACGTCACGTACTGGACCGACAACGACCTCGACCAGTACGGCGGCCAGGTGAAGGACCGCGCCGGTACGTTGTTCCTGCCCGGCCACGACGAGTACTACTCGCTGCGGATGCGGGCCGCGATCAGCCAGGCGATCGCGCGCGGCGTGAACGTCGCCAACCTCGGCGCGAACACCGCGTACCGCCTGATCACCTTCACCGACGAGTCACGGCGTTCGTGGGACATCGACCGGTACACCGACGGCTACAACTCCACGACCTGGCGGTACCAGGGCGATGCGTACGCGTCGCAGCCGCTGCTCGGTGCGGACTACATCTGTGCGGTCAACGCCGGCGACCTGACCACGACGAGCGGCTGGTTCTTCAACGGTGTTCCGACCGGCACCAAGCTGACGGGCTTCATCGCCGGTGAGGTCGACGACGTCTGGCCGCTGCTCTACAAGCAGCCCGGGCAGACCACGGTGGCCACCGGGAGCGCGATCTGCCATACGAACGGCCGGGTCGCGCCGATGGAGACGACCGTCTACACGGCTCCGTCCGGTGCGCGCGTACTGAACGGATCCACGTTCGCGTACGGCTGCTTCCTGGTCGCCCAGTGCCCGTCCAACTGGAACGTGACCGTGGACCCTGCCGAACAGCAGGCCGTCGCGACGATCGTCGGCAACATCACCGAGTGGGTGTCGCGCGGCGCCATCGACGTACCGTCCGACACGACCGCCGCGAAGGTGCGGGTCGCGGTACCGAAGTACAAGCTCGAGACCGCTACGCAGGGCTAACCTCGACGGCATGAGCGAACTCGTGGTGGATGCGCCCATTGTCGCGGTGTCCGTGTACCCGGATCGGGCGCGGGTCACCCGGCGTGGGCGGATCACCGTACCCGCCGGGGACCGGACCGTGTACGTCGAGCCGCTGTCGATGCTGCTCGAGGACGACAGCGTGCGGGTGTCCGGGCGTGGTCCGGCGACGGTGCTCGGGGTGGACGTCCTGACGCGGCATCACCCGCAGGCGCCGGACGTTTCGGTGGCCGAGCTGGAGCGCCGGCGGGGCGAGGCGCAGGACGCGGTCGCCGCGGTCGCCGACGCGGACGACGTACAGGCGCAGCTGGAGACGTTCCTCGGGCAGTTGGCGAAGCGGGCCGGTGGGAGTTTCGCGAAGGCGCTCGCGTCGGGTGAGCCCGATGCGGAGCTGGGCGGGTTCACCGAGTCGCTCGCCGGGCGGTTGTCCGCCGTACGCGCGACCCGCCGGGAGCTCGTGGCGCAGCGCCGGGACGCGGATCAGCGGCTCGCGGCTGTCGAGCGTCAGCTCGCGAAGCGCCGGGACCAGAAGGCGCCGGATCGGCGTTCGGCGGCCGTTGCGTTGGAGCTGCAGTCCGAGGCGGAGGTGGAGATCGAGCTTTCGTACGTCGTTCCGCTCGCGGGCTGGACCAGCTCGTACGACGTCCGGCTCACCGGAGATCGGCTGGTGCTGAACTGGTACGGGCTGATCACCCAGCACACCGGCGAGGACTGGCCGGAGTGTGAGCTGACGTTGTCGACCGCCCGTCCGACGGTGACCGCGGAGGTCCCGGAGCTGGACCCGTGGTTCCTCGACCGCGCCCGCCCGCCGATGCCGCACGCACCGGGTGCGGTGCCGCTGGCCCGAGGTCGTGAGTCTGCACGGATGGACTCGATGGCGTTCGTCGAACAGGCACAGCAGGCCGCATTCGCAGACCTCGCCGCGACGGTCGAGCAGGGGGTGACGGCGGCGACGTACACCCCGCCGCGGCCGGTTGCCGTACCGGCCGACGGCGCGACCCACCGCGCGACGATCGCTGCCGTCGACCTCGACGCCGAGCTCGACTACGTCACCGCACCCGTCCGCTCCACCGACGTCCACCTGCGGGCAACCGTCGTCAACTCCTCCGAGCACACGCTCCCGGCCGGAAAGGCCGCGGTCTTCCACGACGCGGACTTCGTCGGCTCGGCCGCGCTCCCGCTGTGGGCGCCGGGTGAGGACGTCGAACTGGCGCTCGGTCTCGACGACCGCATCCGCGTCGAACGCAAGCTGGTACGCCGCGAAGCGACCAAGGCCACGCTCGGATCGACCCGCCGCCGCCAGGTCGAGTACGAGACCAAGATCGAGAACCACACGCCACGCCAGGCCCGCATCACGGTCCTCGACCAGCTTCCGGTCGCCCGCGACCACGAGATCACGGTCAAGCCCGTGACCGCGGACCCGGAGCCGGCCGAGACGACGGATCTCGGCGTCCTCACCTGGAAGCTCGACCTCGCCCCCGGCGCCGAGTCGACGATCAAGCTCGGCTTCCGTGTCGACACCGGCAAGACCGTCGACCTGACCGGCTGGCGCGAGTGATCACGACCTGGTCCTCGACGCCTCCAGAGCGAGCAGGAGTTCGGCGATCGCGCGCCGATCGGTGAGCGAGCGGCCGGTGCGTTCCTCGATCCGGTGCAGGCGGTGCCGGACGGTGTTCGGGTGGCAGTACAGGAATTCGCCGGTCTCGGTCGCCGAGCCGTTGTGCGTGGACCACGCGGCCAGGGTGTCGAGCAGTACTTCGCGGTCGTCGGGCGCGAGGTCGTCGAGGCCGCCGAGCACCGTGCGGACGAAGTACTGCATCACGTCCGGCGCGGCCGCGGCCACCATCGTCAGCGGTGCCTCGTCGAACAACGTGACGGCCTTCGACCCGGCCAGCGCCACGCGGGCGAACCGTACGGCCTGACCGGTCCCGTCGAGTTCGTCGTAGGGCGGGCTGACCCCGACCTTGCCGGTCGCGGTCTTGTCCAAGAACTCCACGAGGACGCCGAGCCGCCCGGACGGTACGGCGACGACGCCGATCTGCAGCTCGGGCAGCAACCGCCACGCCGACGCGAGCCCGACCGACCGCAACCGCTCCTCCGCGGCAGGGAGCGCTTGCCGCCCGACCTCGGGTACGACGGCCACCACGACCACGAACGGGCCCTTGTACGGCAGCCGCAGCAGCTCGGCCGCTTCCCAGACCGTCCCGCCGCCGGGCATCCGGCCTTCGAGCAGCGCCTCGACGAGCGCGGACCGCTCCTGATCCTGCGCGAGCAGCCGCCGCGACTGCACATCGCGGTACGCATCCGTCATCGCGTCGGTGTACGACGACTGCACCTGCCAGAGCCGGCTCGACGCCTCCACCACGGCCTGATCATTGAGCCCGGCCGACGCCGCCTCCTCGAGCACCGCGTCCCACAGGTACCGCGTGCCGACCCGGTACGCCGCCATCACGTCTGCCAGCGGCACACCCTGCTCGGCGCGCAACCGGCCCGTCTCCCGCGCCGACACCGGATCCGAACTGGCGCCGCCCAACGACTCGAGCATGTAACGGAAGTTCGCCGCGCACGACGCCCGCAGCGCCTCGTGCGGCACCAGGCCGCCGGTCCGGTAGAACTCGATCTCGGCCTCGATCCGGGACGCCATCGCCTCGCTCAGCTCGTCCGCACGCGCATTCATCCGGTCCACCAGCCCGCCGAGTGCACTCATCCTCGGAGCATAAGAGGGTCTTGTTCGTGTGCACACCCGCGGCGCCGTGACGTTGGCCGCCCCCCCATCGCTTCGAGGCGCCGCCGGCCGGATCTTGGGAAGGACAGCAAGCCGACCACCCCGGAGCACGCGATGACCAACCTCAGCCTGAACCTGTCCGAGTCCGCGGCGATGTACCCGGACCACCCCGCGATCCGCCTGGACGACGACGTCCTGAGCTATACGGCCCTCGACGAGGCGGCCTCCCGGGTCGCGACCCTGCTCCAGGAGTACGGCGTCCGGCCCGGCGACCGGGTCGGGCTGATGCTGCCGAACATCCCCGAGTTCGCGATGGTCTTCTACGGGGTCCTCCGGGCGGGCGGGGTCGCCGTACCGATGAACCCGATGCTGAAGCGGCGCGAGGTCGAGTACTACCTCGGAGACTCCGGTGCGAAGCTGGTGTTCGCCTGGCACGAGGTCGCCGGCGAGGCCGAGGACGCGGGCGCCCAGCTGATCAAGGTCGCGCCGAACGACTTCCGCGCGCTGGTCGCCGAACGCCGCCCGCTGGCGAACCCGGTCAGTCGTGACGGCCTCGACACCGCTGTCATCCTCTACACCTCCGGCACCACCGGCCGCCCCAAGGGCGCCGAGCTGACCCACGCGGGCCTGAACACGAACCAGGCCGTCACCGCCCGAACGCTGATCCTGGTCGGCCCGGACGACGTGGTGATGGGCTGCCTGCCGCTGTTCCACGTCTTCGGCCTGACCTGCGGCCTGAACGCCGCGATCGCCAACGGCGCGACCCTCACGCTGATCCCGCGCTTCTCCCCCACCAAGGCCCTGGACGTCATTCAGCGCGACAAGGTGACGGTCTTCGAAGGCGTCCCGACGATGTACGCCGCGATGCTCGGCGTCCCCGACCGGCAGCAGTACGACGTGAGCACGCTGCGCACGTGTGTCTCGGGTGGAGCCGCGCTGCCGGTCGAGGTGCTGCGCGGGTTCGAGGAGGCGTTCGGCTGCATCATCCTGGAGGGCTACGGCCTGTCCGAGAGTTCGCCGGTTGCTTCGTTCAACCACCCGGACGCGGTCCGCAAGCCCGGGTCGATCGGTACGCCGATCGAGGGCGTCCGGATGCGAGTCGTCGACGAGAGCCGCCGGCCGGTGCAGCCTGGTGACATCGGCGAGATCCAGATCGGCGGCCACAACGTGATGAAGTCCTACTGGAACAAGCCCGAGGAGACCGCGGCGACGATCGACGCCGACGGCTGGCTGAGCACTGGCGACCTGGCCCGCCAGGACGAGGACGGGTACTACTTCATCGTCGACCGGAAGAAGGACCTGCTGATCCGCGGCGGTTACAACGTCTACCCGCGCGAGGTCGAGGAGGTGCTGTACGAGCACCCGGCGGTCGCCGAGGCCGCGGTCGTCGGGATCCCGCACGCGTCCCTCGGCGACGAGATCGGTGCGGCCGTGGCATTGAAGGACGGTGCGACGGCCACGCCCGAGGAGCTGCGCGACTTCGTCAAGAGCCGGATCGCGGCGTACAAGTACCCGCGCGCGGTGTGGATCGTCGACGAGCTGCCGAAGGGTCCGACCGGCAAGATCCAGCGCCGCGACATCGCCGTACCCGAAGGAACACTGCAATGAGCACGGCGGCGCCAACTGCGGCCGACGACCTGGCTGCCCCGCTGGACCTCCTGCTCACGAGCGCGGCGATCGGACCGCTGCGACGGTTCGCACCGAACACGGCCTGGGCGCGGATGGCCGGCGGCCTCGCCGCCCGGCCCCGCACCGTCGGCCACCGCGCCGCGAACCTGGCCGGCGAGCTCGGCCGGATCGCGATCGGGCACTCCGACCGGACCCCGTCCCGCCGGGACCGTCGCTTCACCGACCCCGCCTGGACGCAGAACCCGGTCCTGCGCCGGATCGTCCAGGCATACCTGGCCGCGGCCGAGACCGCCGAGGCGCTGCCCGCGGACGCCGAGCTGGACTGGCGCGACAAGCAACGGATGACGTTCGTGGTCGACAACCTCGTCGAAGCGCTCGCCCCGAGCAACAATCCGGTACTGAACCCGGTGACCTGGAAGGCGCTGATCGACACCGCCGGCCTGAGTACGGTGGCCTGTGCCCGGAACCTGATCCGCGACCTGTCCACCGCGCCGCGGGTACCGAGCATGGTCGACCCGAACGCGTTCGAGGTCGGCAAGACGGTCGCGGTCACGCCCGGCGCGGTGGTGTTCCGCAACGAGGTGCTGGAGCTGATCCAGTACACCCCGCAGACCGAGAAGGTCCGTACGGTACCGCTGCTGATCGTCCCGCCGGTGATCAACAAGTACTACGTCGTCGACCTCGCACCCGGCCGCAGCATGGTCGAGTACTTCGTCCAGCAGGGTCAGCAGGTGTTCACGATCTCCTGGCGCAACCCGGACGCCCGGCACCGCGACTGGGACTTCGACACGTACGGCGCCGCGATCCTGGAGGCGATGGACGCGGTACGGCGGATCACCCGGACCGACTCGACGCACCTGTTCGCGACCTGCTCCGGCGGGATCCTCGCGTCGATGCTGCTCGGGCACCTCGCGGACCGCGGCGAGCTCGACCGGGTGGCCACGTGCACGCTCGCCGTGTCGGTGCTCGACCAGAGCCGGGCCGGGCTGGCGTCCGCGGCGCTGGACGAGCGGATGGCCGCGGCCGCGATCGCGTCGTCGGCGTCGAAGGGGTTCCTGGACGGTCGCGCGCTGGCCGAGGTGTTCGCGTGGTTGCGGCCGACCGATCTGATCTGGAGCTACTGGGTCAACAACTACCTGCAGGGGCGGCCGCCGGCCGCGTTCGACGTACTGTTCTGGAACGCCGACACGACCCGGATGACTGCCGCGCTGCACCGCGGGTTCGTCGAGCAGGCGATGTCCAACGCGCTGACCCAGCCGGGTACGGCGACGATGCTCGGCTCGCCCGTCGACCTGGCGAAGGTGACCACGCCTTCCTATGTGGTTGCCGGAATCACCGATCATATTTGCCCTTGGCAATCTTGCTACCGCACGACCCAGCTGCTCGGCAGTGACAGCAGGTTCGTGTTGTCGACCGCCGGACATATCGCCTCCATGGTCAACCCTCCGGGGAATCCGAAGGCGACCTACCAGGTCAACGACGGCAATCCGTCCGACCCCGACGAGTGGTTGCGAACGGCAACTACGGAGCAGGGGTCATGGTGGGTGGATTACGTCGGATGGTTGGGTTCGCGGAGCGGGCGGATGAAGCCGGCGCCGAAGAGCCTGGGTGGTGGGGGTTTGGAGCCGCTGGAGGATGCGCCGGGTAGTTATGTACGGGAGACGTGACGTGGAGCTGATGACCGTCGCGGGACGGCAGATCCGGTACGACGTCCGCGCCGGCGATCCACGTCGTACCCCGCTCGTCCTGTGCTGCGGGATCGGTGCCGGGCTCGAAGTACTGCAGCCCGTGGTGGACGAGCTCGACGGCACGGTGATCCGGTTCGACGTACCAGGGGTCGGTGGTTCGCCGACGGCGTTGTTCCCGGACGGGATCCCGCGGCTGGCGTGGATCGTCGACCGGATGCTGGCGGAGCTCGGCTACCGGGAGGTGGACGTACTCGGGTTGTCGTGGGGTGGGGCGCTGGCGCAGCAGTTGGCGTTCCAGCACCGGCGGCTCGTCCGGCGGCTCGTGCTCGTCAGCACCGGTACGGGCGTACTGATGGTGCCGGGGCGGCCGAGCACCCTGTTCAAGATGGTCACGCCCCGCCGCTTCGGCGATCCGTCGTACGCGGCGGGGATGGCCGGCTACCTGTACGGCGGCAGCGCGCGGCGGCACGCGGACGTGATCCGGACCGTGTGCGGCCGGCAGGTGCACGCGGGTTCGCGGCGCGGGTACCTCTACCAGCTGGCCGCGGGGGCGTGCTGGACGAGCCTTCCGTTCCTGCCGCTGATCCGGCAGCCGACACTCGTCCTCACCGGCGACGACGACCCGATCGTCCCGGTCGTCAACGGCCGCATCCTGGCCGCCCTGATCCCGCACGCCGAACTGCACGTCTACCGCGGCGGGCACGTCGAGCTCGTCACCGAGGCGCCCGCGCTGGTGCCTGTCATCACCACGTTCTTGAGGAGTCCGTCATGACCACCGACCCGATCGACTTCTACGGCCTCGAGATGCTGCTCGGCCAGCACGACCGCGAACGCCTGCACGCGGTCCGCGAGTTCGGCGACAAGCAGGTCACGCCGATCATCAACGACTACTGGGCCCGGGCCGCGTTCCCGTTCGAGCTGCTCCCGGCGATGCGCGACCTCGGCATCGTCGGTACGCCATACGAAGGCTACGGCTGCCCCGGCCGGAGCTTCCTCCTGGACGGGCTGATCGCGATGGAGCTCAGTACGGCGGACCCGTCGATCGCGACGTTCTTCGGCGTCCACAGCGGGCTGTCGATGGGGTCGATCTACCTGTGCGGCTCCGAGGAGCAGAAGCAGCGCTGGCTGCCGGCGATGGCGCGGCTGGAGCTGATCGGCGCGTTCGGGCTGACCGAACCCGACGTCGGGTCCGGGGCGTCCCGCGGTCTGCGGACGACGGCGCGGCGCGCCGGCGACACCTGGGTGCTGAACGGGCAGAAGAAGTGGATCGGGAACGCCACGTTCGCGGACCTGACCGTGATCTGGGCCCGTGACGTCGAGGACGACCAGGTGAAGGGGTTCGTGGTCGAGAAGGACACGCCCGGGTTCAGTACGGCGAAGCTCGAGGACAAGATGGCGCTCCGCGTCGTACAGAACGCGCTGATCACGCTGGACGACGTACGGGTACCGGAGGCGAACCGGCTCGCGCGGGCGAACTCGTTCCGCGACACCGCGAAGGTGCTGCTGATGACACGGGCCGGAGTCGCGTGGATGTCGGTCGGATGTGCGCGCGGTGCGTACCGCAACGCGCTGGCGTACGCGCGGGACCGGCAGCAGTTCGGACGGCCGATCGCCGGGTTCCAGCTCGTCCAGGACCTGCTGGTGAAGATGCTCGCGAACACGACCGCCTCGGCGACGCTGTGCGCACGGTTGTCGCAGCTGCAGGACGGCGGGGTCGCGTACGACGAACATGCCTCGCTGGCGAAGGCGTTCTGTACGACCCGGATGCGGGAGACGGTCGGGTACGCGCGCGAACTGCTCGGCGGCAACGGGATCCTGCTCGAACACAACGTCGGCCGGTACGTCGCCGACGCCGAGGCGATCTACTCCTACGAAGGCACCCGGGAGATGAACACGCTGATCGTCGGCCGCTCGATCACCGGGCTGTCGGCGTTCGCCTAGAAGATCCAGAAACCGGTGACGACTGTCGGCAGGATGCCGAAGAGCAGCCAGAACGTGAACGGGCTGCGGCGGTGGATCAGCCGCATGCCGGCGATCGTGAGCAGGCCGATGACACCGGACATCAGCCACAGGCCGATCCCCCGGCCCCGGTCGTGCTTGGCGAAGCCGATGCTGTAGACCGCGAGCGACACCGCCGGGACACTGCCGACGTGGAACAGGATGACCGAGGCGACCCACTTCTGGACCGTCTCGATGTGCATCGGCTTCGGCTGGCGGCGTTTCATAGGTCGTTCCCTGCGTAGGAGAGGTTGAAGCTCTTGTTGGTGAGTGGGAAGTCCGGCACGATCGTGTCCGCCAGCGCCACCGGGAGCGCAGGCCAGTTGAAGAACGACGGGTCGACGATCTTCCAGCGGGACACGGTGCCGTCCGGCGCGAACTCGACCCGGTGGGCGATCGTACCTCGCCAGCCCTCGACCAGCCCGACCCCCGAGCTCCGGCCGGCCGGCAGCCAGGTCGGCTTCGGTGTCTCCGAGATGAGCGGCGGACCGGACTGCAGGAGCCGGCCGATCAGCTCAACCGAGTAGTGGATCTCGTCGAGGCGGGTGAGCAGGCGCGCCAGAACGTCGCCCGTGGTGTGCTGCGGGGCTCGGACACTCGCAGTCAGCGGGCTGTCACGCCGGCCGTCGTGGTCGACGCCGCTGGCGCGGGCGACGTACCCGAGGGTGCCGAGGTCGCGCGCCTGGGCCGGTGAGAGTACCGCGGTGCCGGTCATCCGGTCGCGGACGACGCTGTTCGCGAGCGCGAGGTCGACGACTTCCTGGATGTCGGCGGCGACTGCTGTGAGTACGTCGAGGTCCGGGAGGCTCAGGACGCGCGCGGCGCCGGGTGCGACGGCGCCGCGGAGCAGGCGGTGGCCGGTGGTGTCCTTGTTGATCCTGAGGAGCTGCTCGCGGATCCGCTGCGCGTGCGCGTTCGCGATCCCGTACCCGACGTCGTTGCACAGCGCACCGATGTCGGTGACGTGGTTGTAGATACGCTCCAGCTCGACGAGAACCGCGCGTACTGTCTGCGTCTGCGGCTGAACTGCCCAGTCCCTGGCCTCCTCGACGGCCAGACAGAAGGCCAGTGCGTGCCCCACGGCGGTGTCACCGGAAACGCGTTCGGCCAACGGCAGGACGTCGGCAATCAGCTTGCCCTCGGCAAGCTTCTCGATGCCTTTGTGGACGAACCAGAGGCGCGCCTTGAGCTTGAGGATCGTCTCGCCGACGACGGAGAACCGGAAGTGCCCCGGCTCGATCAGCCCGGCATGAATCGGTCCGACCGGGATCTCGTACACGCCGGCGCCGTCGACGGTCAGGAACGGGTACGGCTCGTCCACGTCCCCGAACGCCGGCGGCTCCCCCGCGTCCCGCCGCAGCGGATGCCAACCCTCCGGCCAGTGCTGATGCAGTACCAGCCTCCGCGGCCGCGGATGTCCCACCACTTCGACGCCGAACAAGTCCCGCAACTCCCGCTCGAACCGCCCCGCCGAGAACGAGACCCCCGCCGAACTGGGCACCACCCCGTCGGTGTTCAACACCAACTCGACCCGCGCGCCAGGCCGCACGAACAGGTAGACGACCCGAACCACGCCGCCGCCGTCGTCGTGCCCGGCGACCAACGCCAGCCGATACCCGTCCCCCAGCAGCCCACTCGCCCGCTTCACCAGCTCTCCCGGCGCGACGGCCACCTGCCGCCGGCCCGGATAGGTCCGCACGTCCGCGTTCATCCCTTCCCCACAATCCGCGCAGCAGCCCCGAGCAACCCCGCGAACGGCCAGTCCAGAACCCCCAACATCCCAACCACCGCAAGCCCCACCACTGCGGGCACGGGCGGCTTCCCGACCGGCACCTTCGCCGCCGCGGGGCGTTCCAGTGGCGCGGTTCCGAGGAGGATGCCTGCTGCTTTGGTGGTGATCGCGACGAACGCCACGAGCAGCAGCACCAGCACCACAGCCATCGCCCAGGTCAGGTGTGCGGTGATGCCCGATCGGATGAGGGCCAGTTCGCTCGGGAACAGAGAGAAGGGTGGGAGGCCCAGGAGTGCGACCAGGCCGGTTGCGAACACGCCCGCGACGACCGGTGTACGGCTGAACAGGCCGCGTACTGCATCGATGACGGTGGTGCCTTCTTGGGTCAGGATCTGGCCGGCGGTGCAGAAGAGGACTGCTTTGGTCAGGCCGTGACCGACGATGTGGAGGAGGACAGCGGCTATCGCCAGCGGTGTGCCGATCGCCAGGCCGATGGTTGCCAGGGCCATGTGTTCGATGCTCGAGTACGCGAGCAGACGTTTGTAGTCGCGTTGGGCCAGCAGCAGTCCGGCGGCCAGGGCGAGCGACAGAAGGGCGACCGTGAGAAGAAGGGCGCGGACGAAGCCGGGGCCGGCGCTCTCGACAGCGATCACGCGGTAGCGGGCGAGGGCGTAGACGGCGACCGGCAGCAGGACGCCGGACATCAGCGCGGAGACCGGCGCCGGCGCCTGGCTGTGGGCGTCGGGGAGCCAGCTGTGCAGAGGGACCAAACCGGCCTTGGTCCCGAAACCGAGCACCAGCAGCCCGAAGGCGAGCCGCATCACCCCGGGATCCAACTGTCCCGCGTGCCCGGCGAGCACCGTCCAGTCCAGCGTGCCGCCAGAAGCGACCTCGGCCTGCTTCGCCGCGTAGTTCACCAGCACGGTCCCGAGATACGCGAGCGCGATCCCCACCGAGCAGATCACCACGTACTTCCAGGTCGCCTCCAACGACCGCCGCGACCGCCGGTGCCCGACCAGGAACGCGGTCACGATCGTCGTCGCCTCGATCGCGGCCCACAGCAGTCCGAGGTTGTTCGCCAGCACCGCGACCACCATCGCCGCCAGGAACAGCGGCACGAGTACGCCGTACCGCCGCGCCCCGGCCGCATCGGTGTGCCCACCGGCCACCTCGTCCTCGACGTACCCGATCCCGTACCACGTCGCGACCACCCCGACCGCACCGATCACGATCAGCATCACGCTCGACAACGCGTCGATCCGAAACCAGTTGCCAGCAGCAACCACACCGCCACCGGCGGTCCAGACGCCGACCGCGAGCACAACCCCCGCCGCGACGACATCCGCGACCGCGACCGACCGCCGCCACCCCCACCACCAGGCCGCGACGGCCGCGAGCACAGGAGCCGCGACCGGCACAGCGAGCAACAACGCGCTCATCAGTCGTGCAACTCCCGCAGCTCGTCGAGATCCGTCCCGCCGTACGTCGCCCGCAGCCTGGCCGTCAGCACCTGCAGCACCAGGACCACCAGCAGTACGTCGAGCGAGACCGCAAGCTCGACCATCCCCGGGACCCCACTCGTGATCAGGAACGCCGTCGCCGCGATCCCGTTGTCCAGCAGCAGGAACCCCACGATCTGCGACAACGCCCGCCGCCGCGTCACCAGTACGAAGAACCCGATCAGCACCATCGCGAACCCGACCGGCACCGCCTGCGTCTGCGCCGTCGGCGACAACCGGACGATCGGCCGGCTGGCGGCGTACGCAAGCAGCGTCAGCAGGGCTGCCGCGACGATCGACGCGGTCACGTTCACCAACGGCTCCGTCTCCCGCGCCTCCCCGCTGTCCCGCAGCACCCGCCGCAGAATCCCCGGCACCAGAACGGCCTTCAACCCGACGACGCCGACTGCGACCACACCGAGCTCGGCGCTTTCCAGCCGTAGGGCGAGCGTCCCGGCCAACCCACCGAGCAGCTTTCCCTGGACCGCGAGCAACCGCACGATCGGGGAGAACTCGCGGCGCCACAACACCAGCACCGACGTCAGCAACAGCCCGCCGCAGATGAGATAGAGCCATTGGGTCATCGCGATCACGCCAGGAAGAAGGACGACGAAACGGCCAGAACACCGAACACGAACGACCCCGCGAGCAACTCCGGCACCCGGAACAACCGCAGCTTCGCCATGAACACCTCGCCCGCCGCCAGCAACGCTCCCAACACCGCGACCTTCACGACGAACGCGACAACACCGATGACCAACGCGACCGGCGAGGCAGAGGTGGCGATCCCCCACGGAACGAACAGGTTCACCCACAACCCGAGCAGCAGCGTCAGCCGCAGCGCCGATGCGAACTCGACCAGCGCGAGGTCGCGCCCGGAGTACTCCAGCACCATCGCCTCGTGGATCATCGTCAGCTCGAGGTGGGTCGACGGGTTGTCGACCGGCAACCGTCCCGCCTCGGCGATCACCACCACGGCCAGCGCGACCGCCGCGAGCAACGTTGCCGGCGACAACACGTCCGCCGGCGACCGGTTGCCGCGCTCGACGATGGCCGCGAGGTTCGTCGACCCGACCCGCGCCGACAAGGCGAACCCGGCGAGCAGAATCGTCGGCTCGGCCAACGCAGCGACCGTGATCGCCCGGCTCGCGCCCATCCCGCCGAACGCCGTACCGGTGTCCAGGCCCGCGAGCGCGAGCGCGACCGTCCCGAGCAGCAGCAGCGCGACCACCGCGAACAGATCCGCAACCCCGTCCAACGGCGAAACCGTCGCCACGAACGGGCCGACCGCCGCGATCACCAACGTCGTCGCGGTCAGTACGGCGGGCGCCGCGACGAACACCCAGCTCGACCCCTCCGGCGAGATGGGCTCCTTTCGGAACAGCTTCCGCAGATCCCGCCACGGCTGTCCGATCCCGGCGCCCGCCCGTCCTTCCATCGACGCGCGCACCTGCCGCAGCAACCCGACGAGGTACGGCGCCAGCACGATCAGCACCACCAGCTGAATCACCGCGCTCATGTCACCAGCCCCACGACGACCAGTACGGCGATCAGCCCGAGCAGCCCCAGCGCGAGGTAGCGGTGCACGCTCCCGTTCTGCAACCGGCTGAGCCAGCGCCCGACGCGCAGACCGCCCGCCAGCACCGGCGGGTACAGCAGGTCCTCGAGGCGGTCGTCGACCCGCTGCCGGTACCTCACGCTCTGGATCAGGTACTCCGATTCCGCGTGATGCGTCACGTCGACGTCGGACTCGGGCCGCAGTACGTCGTCGAACACCCGCGTCAGCGGCTCCGCGAACGAGGTCGCGGTGTACTCCATCCGCGGATCGAGCCGCGTGCCACCGCAGCCCCACACCAGCGACCGCCGCCGCGGCAGGCCGCGCCGGATGACCACGGCCACCAGCGCCGCCGCCACGACCAGGCCGACGAGGATGAGCAGCGGCGACATCCGCCCTTCGACACCGTTGAGGCGGAGCGTCACCACGCCGCGCAACGGATCCTCGCCGCGGACGGTTGGCAACGTGCCGAGCAGGGCGGTCAGGGCCGGGCCGAGCGCCGCCGGGACGATCGCAAGCACGGCACACGCGACCGCGGCCAGGCCCATCGCAAACCTCATGGTCACGGGCGATTCGCGCGCGTCGGCGGCCTGCACGGAACGCGGTCGCGCGAGGAACCCGACACCGAACGCCTTCACAAAGGTCGCGACGCCGAGGCCGGCCGTCAACGCGACCACCCCGACCGCGAGCGGCATCGCGACCGCGACCACCGTGTCCGCGCCGGGCAGCCCGTGGATCAAACCCTGGACGAGCAGCCATTCGGACACGAACCCGTTGCCAGGTGGAAGCGCCGCGGCCGCGAGCGCACCGACGCCGAACAGCGCCGTGGTCACGGGCATCCGCGACACGAGCCCGCCGAGTGCGTCGAGGTCGCGGGTCCCGGTCGATCGCAGTACGGACCCTGCGCCGAGGAACAGCAGTGTCTTGAAGCCGGCGTGGTTCACCGCGTGCAGTACGCCCGCCGCGATCAGCAGGCTCGCGAGAGTGCGGTTGCCGCCGGACGCGAACATCCCGCCCGCGCCGACGGCGAGCATGATCAGCCCGAGGTTCTCGGTGGTCGAGTACGCGAGGAGACGTTTCAGGTCGGTCGCAACGCTCGCCTGCAGTACGCCGTACACCGCCGACAACGCGCCGATGATCAGGACGAGCAGCCACCACCAGCGCGGACCGCCGCCGAGCAGGTCGAGGCCGACGCGGAGTACGCCGTACACACCGAGGTTCACCATCGCCGCCGACATCAACGCGGACACGTGGCTCGGCGCCTCGGGATGGGCCTTGGGCAACCAGACGTGCAGCGGCACCAGACCGGCCTTGGAGCCGAAGCCGATCAGGATCAGCACGAAGACGACCGAGCGCGTTACCGGCGTCAGGTGCGCCGTCCGCAGGGCGTCGAAGGACTCGTCGCCGGCCTTGGCGGCGAACAGGACGAGAGCGAGCAGGATCGCGACCAGGCCGGCGTGGGTCATTGCCCCGTACCAGACACCCGCATCACGGACCGCCGGGCGGAGGCGGTGTTCGGCCAGGACCAGCGCCAGCGAGGTGAGCGCCATCAGCTCCCAGAGGACCAGGAAGGTCGTGACGTTCGCGGCGGCCGGGACCAGGATCATCGCGGCGGCGAACAGCGGCAGCAAGGCGTGTTCGGTCCGCGAGGCGTGGTCGGCGTACCCGATGGCGTACAGCCCGGCGACGACCGCCACGCCACCGATCAGCGCGCAGAACATCCCGGACAACGCGTCGACGTGGATCGATGCCTCGCTCAACGGCAACAGCTGGCGTACCCGTACGTCGTACGTCTCGCCGCTCAGCGCCGCGACTCCGGCCACAACGCCCAGCGCGCCGACGAGCGCCGTCGAGACCCCCGCGACCACCGCGCGCGGACGCGGCCCGAGCAGTGCAGCTGCCGACGCTCCGAGCCCGGCGACGGTCGGTACGCCGAGCAACACCCACCCGATCGTCATCGCCCGGTCAGGTCGCGGAGCGCTTCGACGATCTGCGGCGGCTCCGGTGGGCAACCGCGGACCACGACGTCCACCGGGATCACGTCGCTCACCGCACCTTCGACGCCGTACCCGCCGGCGAACACGCCGCAGTTGTGCGCGCAGTCGCCGACCGCGACGACCTGCTTCGGCGCCGGCGTCGCGTCGTACGCCTTGCGCAGCGGATCGGCCATGTTCCGCGTCACCGGACCGGTCACCAGCAGTACGTCGGCGTGCCGGGGCGAGGCGACCAGGCGGGCGCCGTACCGCTCCGCGTCGTACACCGGACCGAAGGCGGAACCGATCTCGATCTCACACCCGTTGCACGAGCCGGCGTCGACGTGCCGCACCTGAACGGACCCACGGAACACGGCATCGCGCCTCGGCTCCGCGTCCGGCGCGGACTCCGCGACCCGGCCGGTCGCCCGGATCTTCCGTAACAGGCCTCTCAACGAACCACCCTCCACACGCTGCGCAATGCATGCGATCATGAATTGAAGAATTCTGCAACTCGTGATCGGAGTGAGCCCGCGATGGACACGTTCAGCGCCGAACTGGGGCAACGGATCACCGCGGCCCGGGCCGCACTTCGGTCCGCCCGGGAGGCCGGCGACCTGGATGCCGAGCGCGTGTACGCCGGTGAGCTCGACAGCCTCGTGCGGCTCGCCCGGGAGAACGGCGTCAGCGTCCCCGCGGATCCGTCAGAGTGAGCCGGAGAGCCAGCGGGCGGCGACCTTGAACTTGTTTTCCAGGCGGGCCCGGACGGCGTCGGCGACCAGTTGCTCGAGGGTGCCGCGGACGACCGGGACCGAGGCGGTGATGTGCAGGTCGAACGCCTGGGTGGTGCCGCGTCCCGCCGGGAGGATGCGGGTCGAACCCGTCACCTTCACCGACGCGCCGGTGACGCCGGGGGCTCCGGTCAGGCCACCGTCGACGTCCGCCTCCCGCGCTCCGTCGACGCCGGCCCGGTGCCACAGCTTGGACTGCGCCAGGACGAGCTTCGGCCCGACGAACCGGCGCGCCACCACCGGCACCTCCGGGACCTGCCAGTGGACCTGCACCGCGACGTCGTCACCCTTGTCCCCCACCGACACGTCGTACGACTGAACCCGCAACTGCTGAAACACCTGCTCCTGGAAGGTGACGTCGGTGATCATCGCGAAGACTTCCTCCGGAGAGGCGTCGTAGGTCGTGGCGAGAGACAGATCCATGCGGCCCATCTTGCCCCGCTGCCCGGACCAAACACTCAGCGGAAGGGTGGTGACACCGTGCGCGACTTTCGGTAATCTTTTCGTGATGTTCAACGCGTAGCTGACTGAGAACGGGGCTTGGGAAGCGCATGCACATCAACACCTTCGCACCGGGCGGTGCGTAACCGACACATGTCCATACAGATGGCCGCACAGACGGCCGCGAGCACCGCCACCGTCCAGACCGATGACGACGAACACGATCTGATCCGGCTCGCCCAGGCGGGCGACACGGCCGCCTTCGGGCAGCTCTACGATCGGTACCTGCCGTCGATCTACCGGTACACCTACAGCAAGACCTCGTCCCGCAGTGCGGCCGAGGACCTGACCAGCGAGACGTTCCTGCGGGCGTTCCGCGCGATCGCCCGCCGGCCGCGGGCCCAGCTGAACTTCGCGGCCTGGCTGGTCACGATCGCGAGGAACGTGGTGATCGACCATCACCGCTCCGGCTGGAGCCGGCTGGCGATCGTCACCGACGAGGTCGACCCGCGGGTCGACGACGCGATCGGGCCCGAACAGGCCGCGCTGGCCTCGGTCGGTGAGGCGTCGCTGCGCGGCGCCATGACCCGGCTGCCGGACGACCAGCGCGAGTGTCTGTTGCTGCGGTTCTTCGCCGGTCTGTCGATCAGCGAGACGGCCGCCGCGATGGACCGCACCGACGGCGCGATCAAACAACTCCAGTTCCGCGCCACCAACAGGCTGCGGCGAATCCTCGAGGAGCTCTAGACGACCACTATTGTGGAGCCGTGGAAACGCCGCTGTACCGGGTCAAGGCCGAGTTCTTCAAGACACTCGGTCATCCGGCGCGGATCCGCGTGCTCGAACTGCTCAGCGAACGGGACCACTCGGTCGCCGAGATCCTCACCGACGTCGGGATCGAGCCGACCAGCCTGTCACAGCAACTCGCCGTACTGCGCAGGTCCGGGCTGGTGACGAGCAGCAAGAACGGGTCGACCGTCATCTACTCGCTCACGAGTCCGGAGGTCGCGGAGCTGTTGCGGGTCGCGCGGTCGATCCTGACCGGCATGCTGTCCGGGCAGGCCGAACTCCTGCAGGATCTCCAGGAACCGCTCGCGGCATCGAAGGATCGCCGTCCGTCGAGCAACGGAAGGCGTCCGCGGCGCACGGCCTGAGAGACCGCTGAGTCTTCGAGTGGCCGGTTCGTGAAGGCACCCGAAACACGGGACGGCAGTCCTTGCGCCACCTCCTACCTTCCGGTAGGAAAATGCGGGCCCAATCAATTCATATCTCACGGGGAGATATCGCATGAGCAACTCGTACGAAGAAGATCAGCCCAACGAGAGCCAGTACGGCGAGCAAGGTGGTCGGGAGGATTCCGGCGACAACTACGGTTCCGGGGACCAGGGCAACGACTTCGGCCAGGATTCCAGCGGAGGGGAATCCGGCGCGGACTCGTACGGCAACGACCGCGGTGGCGACAGCGAGTACAACCAGGGCGGGGATTCCGACCGCTCCGGCGACGACTCGACCGGTGGCGACTACGGTCAGCGCGAGGACTCGGGTAGCGGCTATGGCTCGAGTGACGAGAACGAGCGTTCGTCCGAGGGCGGCTACCAGGGCTGATCGCATGTCGTGACCGAGGCGGTCGTGGAGACGTCCACGGCCGCCTCTGGCGTACTCAGGGCCCGGAACGCCCGCACAGCAAGGGATCTAGTCCGCTTCGGCCGGTTCGGACGTGGCGAGCTCGATCAGCCGTTCGGCCACCAAGGCGCAGCGTTCCTCGGCGCCGCGGGAGCCGCTGGTGAAGCGGAGCCGGGCCGTGGCGGTGAGGGGTTCGGCGCGGACCTCGATGATCGCGCCGCCCGGGCGTGCCTGCACCTTGATCCAGATCCGGACCCAGCCGCCGAGGCCGCTGCGGAGCCGGAGGATCAGTTCGTCCTCGGGGCGCCAGCGTTCGACCAGGGCGACGGTCAGGTGCCGGTTCTCGGCGTGCCGCATCCGCGGTTCACGGCCGTCGTACCGCTGGACGACACTGCCCTTCTGCGGCCAGTTCGGTCCGGCGCGCACCTGTGGTGGTACGGCGACCATCCATTCGGCGAAGGTCGCCGGGTCCTGGATGACTGCCATGACAGCGTCCACGCCAACGGCGCCGAACCGCCATGCCATCACCATCGGAAGCCGCTTCCCTGTTCGCAAACACGTACCGGTCCCGTGTCTATCAGGTACCACCCCCGGTCGGCACCTTTCACACGGCCCGCTGAACCGTCAGCGAACTGCGGCGAACATCACGTCCGGAAGTGTGCGGCGTCCAAGGCCGACTGCAGGGAGCGACGGTATCCGTCGGAGGTGAACGTTGCCCCCGACACCGTGTCGATGTGCGCGCCCTGCGCGGCCAGCGCTTCCTGCCGGAGCTGCGGCAGCGCGAACGAACTGATCTCCCGGTCCCGGCCGCCGGACGACGGGTAGACAAGCGCTTCGACCGCGACCAGCCGGTGCGCGCGGACGGTGATCCGGACCTGGACGGGTCCGTACCGCGTACCCTCCGACGTACCGTTCACCGTCACGTCGCCGGTACCGGAATGCACGACCCCGGGCGCGGCCGCGACGGCCGCCGGATGATCGACCCGGTTCGTGCTCGTCGGGTAGAGGAACAGCAACACCAGCAGGACACCGGTACTCCCGCCGACGACGAGGTTGCGCCGCAGCCGGGTCATCGGCCAGGTCCTGTCTGGTGGTCCAGCGCCGTAGCGAGGAGGTGCTCGGTGCGGTGCATCGCCGCGCGGGGGCGAAGGTCTCGATGCGGAGCATCGTGGCCTTTGCACCCGTGCGGCGAGGTGCCGTGCCGAGTGCCCCGCAGTAGGCGATGGATCACCTGACAGGGCCTAAGTGCGCGGCGTCGAGCGCGGACTGCAGCGACTGCCGGTAGCCGCCGGAGGTGAAGGTCGCCCCGGAAACCGTGTCGATGTGGGCGTTCTGCGCCGCCATCGTCTCCTGGTCGAGCTGCGGTACGGCGTATCCGTTGATCCGGTCGGTCTGCCCGTCGCCACTCGGATGCTGCAACGTGTGAGCCTTCACGATCCGCGATCCCCGCACGGTGATCTCCACCTGAACGGGCCCGTACTGCGTCTGCACAACAGCCCCCGCCACGACGATCGAGGTGCTCGCAGGCGTCGTCGCCGCCGGAGTTCTCGTCGGGGTCTTCTCCGGAGTTCCCGCAGGAGTTGTTGCCGGCGCCGGTGTGGAGGTCTGCGTCGGTGGTGCGGAGCGCCTGGCGTCGCGGCTGGCCGGGCGTGCGGAGCGAGCCGACCTGTGCACCGGTGTCCCGGTGCTCACGATCGCGGCCTGTCCGGTCGTCGTGGTGCCGGGCTGCATGCTGGCCTTGAACGCCACCGCGACCACCGCCGTCGTCGCCACCGTCATCAGCAGTCTGGTTCCGCGCCTCACGCGGTTTCTCCTCTCACCATGAGAACCGTTCCTGGTGCAGCTGGTTCGCCGGCAGCCCGACCGCGACGACCGCCTTCGCGACGGCGTCCATCCAGCGGTCCGGCCCGCAGACGTACACGTCGTACGACTCGATCCCCGGCACCAGCCGTCGTACGGCGTACTCGTCCGACCACGCCGACGCGCCGTCCGGCAGCCACGACACCCGGCGACGCAGCCGCGGACCGAGCAGGTAGTGCACCGCGATCCCCCGTCGTCCGGCGAGCTGCTCCAGCTCCTCGCGGAACACCAGATCCTCGGCACTGTGCGCTCGGTAGACGAGGACCGCGTTCCCCGGTTCGTACTCGAGTTCCTCCAGCAGCGCGCGCAGCGGCGTGATTCCGATGCCGCAGGCAAACATCGCGACCCGGTCGGTGACCCGCCGCTCGGCGGTCAGCCGGCCGTACGGTCCCTCGACCACGACGCGGGTACCCGGGCGCAACCACGCCAGCCGGCTGCTCCCGTCCCCGGCGGCCTTCGCGGTGACCCGAAGCCGGTCGGGCGCCGGCGACGCCGACAACGAGTACGGGTTGCCGCGCGACCAGCCCGGCCCGTCGAGGAAGCGGAAGACGAAGTACTGCCCGGCCCGCACCGGCATCCGGTGCAGCCCGCGGCCACCCAGTACGACGGTGACGACGCCGGGCGCCTCGTGGATCACCTCACGCACCGTGAGCCCGTGCCGCAAGGTCCGCCAGGCCGGCAACAGCAGGCGGTACAGGACGATCGCTCCGGCGGCGACCCCGTACGCCGTCCACCAGTACAGGCGCGCTAGGTGCGAGGTGGTGAAGTCGGCGCCGGTCCAGATCTCGTGCGGCACCGACAGTCCGACACCCACGTACGCGTACAGATGTAGCAGATGCCACGACTCGTACCGCAGCACCTTTCGTGCGGCCCGTACCGAGGTCACCACGACGACGGTCAGCGCGATCGCCGCGGCGGTCGCGAGCAGCATCCCGCCGTACGTCGTCACCACCGTCCAGGTCTCGTGCACCAGGTCGTTGTGGTCGCGCAACGTGTAGCCGACCAAGATCAGGGCGATGTGGACGAGCAGCAGGTTGAACGACCAGAACCCGACCAGCCGATGCCGCCGCGCCAACTCGTCCTGACCGTAGCTGCGTTCGATCATCGGGACCCGCGCCATCAGGAAGACCTGCACAAGCAGCAGGTCCGCCGCCACCAGGCCCGACAACCGACCGAGGGACGTGATCAAGTCCGCCGGTCCACTCGTCAGGTTCTGCAGCCCACGCCCAGAGACCCAGAGCGCCACGACCACCAGCACACTTCCCCAGCACAGAACGCCCACCAGATCCCGCCACCACCCGGGGGTGCGCCGGATCCGGCGCCGCAACCGCACCCGCGACCGACCCCGCTCACCCGCCGCACCCGCACCGCTCCGACCTCCAGGCGCCTCCCCCGCACCCGCCGCAAACGCACCTCGGGCGGGCGGTGCCGGGGGTGGTTTGTGGGTCGTCATGCCTCCGACGATGCCTGGGGATTCTTAGCCGGTTCTTGGAGGGCGGGCAGGACCAACTCGAAGGTGGCACCAACCTCGCTCGGGACCAGCCGGAGTTGCCCGCCCAGGCGATTGGCGACGTCGTGGGCCAGGGCAAGGCCCAGCCCGTAGTGTGCGCGACCCCGGCGTTGGCCGCTGGAGTCGAAGCGGCGCAGGACCCGTTGGGCCGCTTCGGGCGCCAGGCCGGGGCCGGTGTCGCTGACCGAGAGGATCACGTCCCGGCGCTGACGGCGTACGGCGAGCCGCACCTCGCCACCACGCGGGGTGTGATCGATCGCATTGTCCACCAGCGCGATCGCGGCCCGCCGGATCGCGTTCGCGGACCCGAGCGCAGGCGCGGTGTCGCGATCGGACGCGGACCGCAGCCGTACCCCGACCTGTTCCGCGTGCGCGCTCGCCGCGTCAACCACCTCCCGCGCGACACTCACCAGGTCCACTGGCTCGTGCGCCTCCGACCGTCGCGGATCAGCGGCGGCCAGGAGATCGTCGACGATGCCCGTCAGCCGCCGCGTGTCGCGGATCACGCCGTCCGCGTCCTCGAGGACCTGCTCGCTTACCCCGTCGCGGTGCAGCGCCCGCCCGAGCAACTGCGCCCGCGTACTCAGCAACGTCAGCGGCGTCCGCAGCTCGTGCCCCGCGTTGGCCACGAACGCGCGCTGCAGCGTCAACGCCTGCGCCAAAGGCCGTACGGCGCGACGCCCGATCAGCACGCCCAGCAATCCGGCGAGTACCAGCGCCAGCACCGCCGCCAAGCCCATCGCCTGCAGCATCCGCACCCGCTCCCTGTGCGCGGACGCCAGATTCAGGACGGCCTGTACGGGCCGTCCCTTCACCAGTCCGGTCGCGATCCGGAACTCCCCGTCGTCGTCCTCGATCGTCGTCATCGCCACCTTCACCGCGGCGTCGGACCGGAGCGCCGCCAGATCGGGCTTCAGGTCAGCCGGGAGCCCAGGGGACGCCGACCCGCCCATCACCAGCCAGGTCCCGGCGGGCGGATCGCCGACGTCGTCGGCGGTGGCGATCGCGGACCGCAGCAGGTCGTCGGCCGCACCCGCCTGCCCGCGCACCATCACGACCGTGACGAGAGCGATCAGCAGCAGCATCGCGGCCGCCACCAGCGCCGCGGCCTGGACGGCGACGCCACGCGCCGCCCGCCGGACCAGCACCTCGTCGCCGATCGGACGCCCGCTCATGTGCCGCCCAACCGGTACCCGAGCCCGCGGACCGTACTGATCACGCCCTGCCCGAGCTTCCGCCGGCAGTAGTGCACGTAGGTGTCGACGACCGTCTCCGACTCGGCGTCGTCGAAGACGCGGTCCAGCAGATCGGCCCGGCTGAACACGACCGCTGGCCGCGCCGCCAGCAGTCCGAGCAGATCCGCCTCTCGCTCCGAGAGTTCCACCCGCCCACCCGTGGCCAGCTGCACCGTCCGGCTCGCGAGATCCAGCAGACCTCCGGGTACGGCGAGTTGCACGGCGTGATCGAGATGCCGTCGCAGTAGCGCCCGCACGCGCGCCAGCAGTTCGGTCAGCTCGAACGGCTTCGTCAGATAGTCCTCCGCGCCCGCGTCCAGCCCTTCGACGCGGTCCTCGGTACTGTTCCGCGCCGACAGCACCAGCACCGGCGTACCGACCCCGGGGGTGTGGAGCCGAGTAAACAAACCCGGCCCCCCCCCAACGGGAGAGCAACCACACACACCCACCCCGTCGACCCGACAGGCCAGCGAGAGAAAAAAC